>QCIY01000005.1 GCA_003216415.1 Prochlorococcus sp. AG-402-O16 | reverse complement strand
TTCTGGTTTGCTATTTTTTTCTTCCGCTGAAAAAACTTCTAAGTCATATTGACTTCCTAATGTTTTAAGTTGCTCTACAGCTGCTGGTCGATAAATATCTGCAGCCACTAAAAGAACTTTTTTATCTTTTTCCTTCAGATAGAGACCAAGTTTTCCTGTTGCAGTTGTTTTACCAGCTCCCTGAAGTCCAGCCATTAAAATAACGGTAGGACTATTTTCATTTTCGTTTAATGGAGAATTTTCATTCCCCATAATATTAATCAATTCTTTATTTACAACTTCTATAAATTTTTGACCTGGATTTACACCCCTAACTACCTCTTCTCCTATAGCTTTATCTTTGACATCTGAAATAAAATCTTTTACTACAGATAAACTAACATCAGCATCGAGTAGTGCTCTTTTCACCTCCTTTAAGGCATCGTTGATATTATTTTCACTAATTTTTGCTTCGCCTCTTAAACCTTTTACTGCGTCTTCAAAGCGTGATGAGAGTTCATCAAACATTATTTCATAGTATTTTTAGTTATTATAAATGATCTAGAAGTTTATACTTACAATCCACTTACAAAATCAACCAATTTCCATGAATTATTAGAAAAACCCAAAATATATTTAACTTTTAGCGGAGTCAATGATGTTTCACTTACAAATTCTCCAGAATTCTTTATTATTCTCTCTAAATAATCTAATTCAACTAAAACAACTATCCTAGAAGAAGTTTGTGATTTCAAATCTATCTTCTGGATTTGGGAATCAATTTCTTTATAGATTGCTTTCTTGATATCATTTTTTCTTTCTTCAATTGTTCTATCAATCAAACCATTACTAACTATTTTAGAAAGATTAATTTCACTCTTTCCAGCCAAGTAATTACTTTTATTTAGAAGCCATAGATTAATTAAATTACTTATCTCTTGTAAAGAAGGGGAGGCTTTAGAAAGTTCTGGAACTTTAAAGGATCTAATTGCATTAGGTTTGCTGGTAATAGACTTCAATTCATTTGAAGGATTTTTTTTTATTTCTGGAATAATGGCTTTCTTACTTACCTTTTGATTTTTATCTACAGCCATTAAGGGTTTGTTCGGTACAGCTTCATCTTGAATTGAATTTTTGAAATTATTTCTGAAAAATCCAATGCCAATACCAAATGCAAATAATACTAAAAAAGCATATAGATAAAGTAAAAAAGGAGACCTATCAATAATCCTTTGATCCTCCAAAAACTCCCCAAAACTAAACTTTATTTCAGCAATTTTTTCAATTAAAAACTTATAAACCTCTATTGATTTATTCTTAAAGGTTTCCTCATTAAATTTATTTTCTTGGATATCAAGATTTTCGAATTCTTGTTTTATGCCACCAGGCCAAGGTAATCTCCCTGCATCAACATTGGCTAATGCGTTATCAATATCTTCAGTGATTTTTATAGAAGATACTTTATTTATTAGTTGGCTCTGAAGATTAGATTTCATCGTAGTTTTATTTGATTTCTTCTCTAATTTTTCAATAAATTCTTGAATCTCCTCATCTTCAAACCAAGAATCTAAATCCACCTCTTTTGAGTCAATATCTCTATAACCAACTAAAACATCATTCTCTAGCCAATTTTTACAGAAATTACATATTGCCTCTAGTTTATTTCCTGGATAATTATTAAGCCAATCTCGTAAGTTTTCATCAGAGCTGCTGGAAAATCTTGCAGAGGCCTGATCAATATCTGCTAGAAGCAAGTCTAAACAACCAATTATAGGCATTGAATCAAGACCTGATAGATTGAGTTTCTTTAAAATTCTCCTCGCTTCAAATAATTTTTCAGGCTTACGTCTTGAGAACCCAATTGCTGTCAAGGATAGAAAAGCTAAAAATCCTGCTTCTAATGAACCTCTTTTTTGTAATTCAAGAAACAAATCTATCTGTTCTTCTAATGTCAAATATGGCTTAATTTGTTGAAAAAAAGCTTCAAATTCTTGCTGATTTAAATAATTTCGATATTCAGATTTATTATTACCTTCCAAACCACCTCTCTTGATTATTAAATTTTCCAACATACTTAAACCTTTTTTATGAGACTCCTGATCATTTAAATCCCTACTAAGTAAATCCAGGATCCTGTAAGGAAGCAGAGAAACCAAATCTTCTTCAAGTTCTTTCCTTTTTTCAACAAGCTTACCCATTCTTTGCAGAAGTTGTATACCTTCATGTAAAAAGTCTGCAGCGTTTGAGTAGGATCTAATTTGTTGTTCTTGAATTGCAGAGTCTCTCGCTGATAAAGCAGCCAACAAAGTCAGATCTGCTTCTCTACTACTTCCTAAAGCGGGTGTTTGTGGCGGCTGCAAAGCCTTTCTTGTGATTTTAAAAGCTTCTTTTGGTGAACCTGATTCCCAAAGTAGTATTAAACCTGCTACTTCTCTATTTGAGGAAAAATCCAATCCAGATGCTCCATTCAACAACAAATTTTCATATTCTCTCCTGCTTTCTGGATCAGTAAGCAAATCAGCCGTAAGCCGAAGCAATTCTGATCTTTGAGTTAAAACTTCATAAGTAAATCCTTCATCAGGAGTCTTATCCAACCGCAATTGAAAAGCCCTTAATATTTCCTCGGATGTTGCAGAGGGGCTTACGCCAATTAAACGAAAATGGTCTAAAGGAAGTTCCAAACAAATATCCTATTGAAAATTCTTAGATAAATTTTATCAAGTTAAAAATTTTTTTCATAAGGTCTTACAGAGTTATTAAAAAAAATCATAAAAATCGACCTTCACAGCTTAGAATGTTAACAAATCAAAACTTCATTAAGGTATTTTCTTGGAAACACACGTAGAGAGAATTTCAAATCTTCAAGACATAAAAAAAGCCGAATTGGATCGAGAAACAGGTTTATTTCTCTATGAAGATATGATACTTGGTCGAAGATTCGAAGATAAATGTGCAGAAATGTACTATAGGGGTAAAATGTTTGGTTTCGTTCATTTATATAACGGTCAGGAAGCTATCAGCACTGGAATAATTGGAGCCATGAAAAAGAAACATGATTGGTTTTGTAGTACATACCGCGATCATGTCCATGCACTAAGTGCGGGGGTACCCTCATTCGAAGTAATGAGTGAGCTTTTCGGTAAAGCCACAGGTTGTAGTAAAGGCCGAGGGGGGTCTATGCACTTATTTTCAAGAGAGCATCACTTATTGGGAGGATATGCATTTATAGGAGAAGGTATTCCAGTTGCTTTAGGTGCAGCCTTTTCAAGTAAATACAAAAAAGAAGTTGCTGGCAATAATAGTAGTGATTCAGTAACAGCAGCATTTTTTGGAGATGGGACTTGCAATAATGGGCAGTTTTTTGAATGTTTAAATATGGCCCAATTGTGGAAATTACCCATAATTTTTGTTGTTGAAAATAATAAATGGGCTATTGGAATGGCCCATGATAGAGCAACCAGCAATCCTGAGATTTGGAGAAAAGCCTCTGCTTTTGGGATGCATGGCGAGGAGGTTGACGGAATGGATGTATTAGCAGTTAGGGGGGCTGCACAAAGAGCAATTGAGCGCGCGCGCGCAGGAGAGGGACCTACGCTTTTAGAATGCTTAACCTATAGATACAGAGGTCATTCACTTGCAGATCCTGATGAATTAAGATCTGAGAAAGAAAAGGATTTTTGGGGGGAAAGAGATCCTATTAAGAGATTAACCAAAGAAATTATTGATGGTAAATTTGCAACGGAAGAAGAATTAAAAAGTATTGAAAAGAAAATAGATGAAGAGATATCTGATTCAGTAAAAAATGCTTTAGAGGCACCTGAACCACCTTCTCAAGAGTTGACTAAATATATTTGGGCAGAAGATTAGTTAAATACCACTCGGCAATTTTCTTGTTAAATTTCTTAGTTTTCTTAATGCTTTCAGTTCAACTTGTCTTACTCTCTCCCTAGAAACTTCTAATAATCTCCCTATTTCTGCAAGTGTATGTCTCTCATTTCCCTCTAATCCAAACCTTAATTTAAGTACATGTTGTTCTTGCTCACTTAGATGACTTAACCACTTACCAAGTTGCTCTTGATGCATTTTCTGCTCGACTTGATCTAAAGGTTCTTCATTATTACTATCTGCAATTAAATCTCCCAAAAAGCTCCTGCCATCATCCCCATTAACTGGAGCATCTAAACTACTTGTTGATAGAGCTTGTCTTAAAACAGAATCTAATTCTTCCACATCGATTTCCATTGCTTCTGCAATCTCAATTCTGCTTGGCATAGCACCGAGTTTATGCGCTAGATCTCTACTAACTTTTCTTATAGATGCTAATCTTTCGCTTAAGTGGACTGGTAAACGGATCGTTCTTGATTGACATGCGATAGCTCTTGTCATACTTTGTCTAATCCACCAGAAGGCATAAGTAGAAAACTTATATCCTCTTGTGGGGTCAAATTTTTCAACAGCCCTCTCCAAACCAAGAGAACCTTCTTGAACAAGATCAAGAAGTTCAAGTCCTTTGCCTTGGTATTTTTTTGCCACACTAACAACTAACCTTAGGTTAGCTTTCATCATTCTCTCTTTAGCTCTTCGGCCTATCTTTATTATTCTTTTTTGCTGCGTTGTAAATTCTTTATTTTTTTCAGTTATTTGACCATCTTCTGTAAGGATCATCATTTTTTGAACTTGATTACCCAATTCAATTTCTTCGGCAGGTGTTAATAAAGGAACCCTACCAATATTCTGTAAATACCAACTTATTGGATCATTACCTCTTCTTTTTTGCGGTTCTGCTTGAGCCGGTATTGATGAAACCATCGTTTGACCTAAATTAAGGTATTAAAACTCTCCTACATTTTTTAGGAAATAGCCAAATATTTAATGCGGGCTTCAGATTTCATGTAATATTTGTATATTTATGTGTTAAAAACTATAAATAACTCAATTAAATTGTTTCTTTCAAGATATTTGCCTCGTTTTTCTATTTCTCATTAATTTAGATAGTTCATTCCCAATAGCAGCTGCATTTGACCCTTTTTTACACTTTGAAGCAGCAAATGAATGTAAAAGCACATATTTAGCAAAAAAATCAGTGGTTATATTTTTACTAATGGTTAAATCAATCGCAGAACTGCCAGCTAAAAAGCCTGATAAAAGATCACCCAATCCAGCTCTGGCTGTTTGAGAATCGGTCCCAAAAAGTTGCCATGTTTTTTTATCGTCAGCAACTATGCTATTAGCTCCCTTCAATAAAACACTAATATTAAATTCTTTTGCCGCATTAATAGCTAGCCCAATATTAGTCTCACATTTTATGTCAGGGAATAATCTTAAAAATTCTTTGCTATGAGGTGTAATCCATGTTTTAAATTTTCTCTTTAAAAAGAATTTTGATCCTAATTTAGATTCTGAAATTCTATTGAGTGCATCTGCATCCAAAATCAATAATCCTTCAAAACCAGTAAGGTAGTCTGTTGATTTCTGCCAATCATCATTATCTAAGCCAATTCCAGGTCCTATAGCTAATGAATCATATACACTTAGATCAATATTGTTTAATGAATCATATAAAGATGCATTTCCATATTGATTGCATTTCATAGTTCCTTTTAAAACTATTTCTGGGGCAACTTGCCAAATAGATTCAGCAACTAACTCAGGCAAAATAGCAGATATAAAACCTGCTCCACTTGCTATTGCTCCTTTTGTTACCAAGAATGCTGCCCCTGGATATTTTTCACTTCCTGCAATTATTAAAGTTCTTCCCCTTTTATATTTGTTGCAATTTTTTGGTAGAGAAGGTAGCTCAATATTTTTTAAATCTTTATAAGTAACCTTAAAAATTTTTTCTTCAACATTTAATAGTTTATTAATAGGTATCCCAATATCAATGTGGTGTAATTCTCCAATAAAGGGTAATGCGGAATCTTGGGTTAAACCAATCTTATTGAGACCAATGGCTAAGGTATAGTCTGCTTTTGCTGCATCATCTAAAAAAGGCTTTCCTTTATTAGGACATAATCCCGTAGGGACATCAATACTTATTACCTTGCCATATTTATTATTAAATTTTTCATTAAACAATTTAATTAATTTATTATCAACTTTTCTTGTTTGATTATTGCCAAAAACAGCATCAATCCAGAGTTCTTTTCCACTCGGATCGGGAGGATCGACTAATTTTGTTACACCAATAGATGTAAGATAATCAATATGATCATTTGTTAATGTTTTTTTAATAGGGAATGGACACCATACCTTGACTAAATAACCTTTCAAGAAAAGCTCTCTAGCTATTATGGCGCCATCCCCACCATTATGCCCAGGACCTATAAAAATGGTTATTCCATTCTTTAGGAGAGGTTTTCTTTTCAAGAGCCATATACTAATTTGAATACCAGCTTTTTCCATCAATGCTTCTTGGGGCATCCCATCCGAAAACATTTCTTTCTCTAAGATCAACATTTGGTTTGAATCAACAATTAAATGTCTTGAATCAATTGTTGGCCATCCAATTTCATTCATAATTAGTACAAAGCAATTTAAGTACTGTTCAACAATTTAAACTTCCATGTTAAAAACACAAAAGGATAAAAAATTAGAGAACTGTTTTTCTACTAATAATAAAACCAAGAAGAAGAAAAATATTGTTGTGGGTCTTTCTGGTGGTGTAGATAGTTCGCTTTCAGCTGCTCTTCTTGTCGAAAGTGGCTGGGATGTTGAAGGATTGACTCTTTGGTTAATGAAAGGAAAAGGCTCTTGTTGTTCTGAAGGATTAGTAGATGCTGCTGGCCTTTGTGAAGATTTAGGAATTAATCATAAAATAATAGATTCAAGAGAAATTTTCGAAAGAGAAGTTATTAAAAAAACTACTGAAAGCTATGAGAAAGGATTCACTCCACTTCCATGTTCGATGTGCAATAAAAACGTAAAGTTTGATGAGATGCTTAATTACGCAATAAGCAAAAAAGACTTTACTCATATTGCGACCGGACATTACGCAAGGATAAATAAATCATCTTATGCTAAAACACTTGATTGTAAGAGCCTTGTATTTAGGGAATTCCTTCTTCTTAGAGGTGCTGACGAAAACAAAGACCAAAGTTATTTTCTTTATTCTCTTTCTCAAGAAGTACTAAGCAGATTAGAATTTCCTCTTGGTGAAATGAAAAAAGAAGAAACAAGAAGGGAGGCCCTCAGATTAGGCCTTAGAACTGCTCAAAAACCAGAAAGTCAAGATTTATGTTTAGTTGAGCATTATGGATCAATGCAGATATTTATCGACAAACACATAGAAACCAAAGAAGGAGAAATTGTGCATGTAAATGGGAAAGTCCTTGGGACGCACAATGGAATTCAGCACTTTACGGTAGGTCAAAGAAAAGGGTTGGGCATTGCTTGGCCAGAACCACTATATGTAAAAAGTTTAGACAGGGTAAAAAACATAGTTTATGTAGCAGATAAAAGTGATCTATTTAATAAAGAAGCAATAATTAGTAAGGTGAACTGGGTTTCAATCGAAGAACCTGAGCAAGAGATAGAAGTAGAAGCACAAATCAGATATAGAAGTAATCCAGTAAAAGGTACATTAATACCTTTGAAAAATTTAGATAATACAACTACAACATTTAAATTAATTTTTGAAGAAAGTCAAAGTTCTGTAACGCCAGGACAAGCTGCAGTTTTTTATAAAGGAGATATTCTATTAGGTGGTGGATTAATTAGTTAATTTTCCAAAAGAAATTTAATCCCATAAATAATATAAACAAAAACAAAATAGGTTTATCTCCAAATTTTGTATAGAAAGTCTTTTCGGATGAAAAATTAGGGAACACTATTTCATTTTGCTCAACATCATAATCTAAAAGTTTAATTATTTTTCCATCATCTTGAACTAAGCCCGAAGGGCCGGTATTTGATACTAGTAAAATATTTTTCTTATTTTCAATACTTCTTAATCTAGCCAAAGATAGGAATTGATTATAAAGCTTAGCTGGATATGGATCTAAATTTGCTGCAGTTATTATTAGTTTTGCACCGCTATTAATAGCCTTTCTTATTTCTAGTCCATCACTAATTTCGTAACATATAGCTACTGCTAGTGGGGGGGTAAATTTAGGATCAAAAAATCTTGAATCAGAGCCTGGTTGAATTCCTCCTACTGCAGATAATCCTCTTGAAAAACTTTCTAGAAATCTAGGTATTTTTTCACCTATTGGAACAAGTCTATTTTTATCTATAAATGAGGTAAAAGATTTATCTCCGATTTGAAATCCGAGTAAAGAACTTCTTAACTCATTATTTGAATTTCTGAAACCTCCTGACAAGGTATTAACCTTAATGCCTTTAGAAAAATAAAAATTATTAGATAGAGTTCCTTCAGGAGCAACAAGAAGTTTCGCTTTGTTTGATAAAGCATATTTTTGAGCGGTAGATAGCTTTTCTTCAATAAATTCATCATTTATTTTTAATTTTTCTCTTGTTGGTATATTAGTTTGCCAAATAGCTACTGGATATTCATAATTTCTTTTTATTGGAGTTGTTAAACCTCCAAATAAATGTAAGAAAATTAAAACCAAAAGTCCTAAAAGAAATATTTTTTTAAAGTAAAGTTTTCTTTCCCATCTACCTTGAATATAAAAAATCCAAAATCCAATCAATATTTGTAATACGCATAAACCACTTGCACCAATCCATCTTGCTAAACCAGCAAGATAAATATCACCTGGGATAAGACTCTCTCCTAAACCTATCCAAAAAAAAGGAGTTTGAGAAAGTATCAATTCACCAATACCCCAAGTCAAAGATAAAAAAAATACTTTTACTGTTAAAGATAATATTTTCATTTTGAAAACATCCTCTTTCAAGAGAATAATTTCAACTAACAATCCCCATAAATAAACTAATATCCCACCCAAAAAAGCGCAAAATAATAATATTAAAATGGCAATAATTAAACTTGCAAGCCATGAAAAACCAAGCCATGTCAATGGATGAAGATCATAAAGCCAAGAATGACTTATCAAGATAAAGAAAAAACCCCAACAAAAATTTGCTATTCTCCTTTCACTTCCCTTCCATAAAATAAATAATGATATCGGCATAAAAATCAGCCAAAAATGATTTGAAACTGAAATTCCTCCTAAAATCCCTCCTAAACAAGGGTAAAAATATTGTCTTAGACTTTTAATTTGAGTTGGGATTAACAATCTAAAATTACGAAATTAAATTTATAATCACCCATTTATTGTACCTTCATTCTGTAGACTAAGTTTTAGTAACTTTCAAAATTTAAGTGAAAGAAGTCTTTATTAGTTTTGCAGTTTTTGTTTTTTGTGTTTCATTAACTCTTTTCAGTCAATTTAATTCACCTCAAGTTGTTAATGCTGCTGAATCAGAAACTCAGTCAGTTCAAAGATCACCTGTTGCAAAATCATCAAATGTCTCAAATAATAATTTATTTGAACTAGACCCATCAGATCCAAATCCTATACTTTTCGCTATGGCAGAAGAAACACCATCAGACAACAATTCAAGGACTACAGAAAGTGGTCTAATTATTGCAGATATCGTAAACGGGGAAGGAGATGAGGCAAGTGCTGGGCAAACAGTTACTGTAAATTATACAGGAACACTAGAAGACGGGACACAATTTGATACCAGTATCGGCAGAGCTCCATTCAGCTTTCCCTTGGGTGCTGGACGAGTAATAAAAGGTTGGGACGAAGGTGTAGCAGGCATGAAAGTTGGAGGCAAAAGAAAATTAACAATACCTCCGGAACTTGGATACGGATCAAGAGGAGCTGGAAATGTAATACCTGCTAATGCGACTTTAATATTTGAAGTTGAATTATTAAAAGTCAATTAAATTAAGTAAGAAAAATATCTAAGACTTTTCAATTTAGTTAATCTGCAAGTAATATATATACAACACCAAATATTTGAAATGTTAAGTAAATTCATCAATTCTTTTCTAGATAAAAAATCCCCAATGACAGTCCATGCTCACTGCGATGGTCCTTGTGGTGTTTACGACCCAGCATCTACGAGAGTTGCAGCTGAAGCAGTTTTATCAATGACAAAAAAACTTATTGCATTAGAAGCTCCTTCTAGCACTGATTCAGCAGAGTGGGCTACATACAGTAATACATTTTCTAGATATGTTGCAGTTAAAGAAGAGCAAGCAAAAGAAACAAAGAAAGAGATTCTAATTTTGTGGACAGATTACTTTAAACCAGTTCACTTAGAAACTTATCCAGACTTACATGAAACCATTTGGAAGGCGGCCAAATTATGCAGTGCATGCAAAGTTAATATTGACTTAGCCCAAGCTGAAGAACTCATGAGTTATGTAGAAAAAATTCATAATATTTTCTGGGCTTCAAAAGGAAGATCAGACGCTTTTGTAAAAGCTAGTTAATCAGAATTATTTTCAAAAGTTTTTTTGATTTTATTTTATTTTTTTTAGGTTTAAGAAAAACCGCGATTATTAGTGGTGAATCGATGTTTCCTTACCTAAAAGAAGGTGATATTGTATTTTTTAAAAAATATAAAAAGAATAAATCAATACTTAAAAATCGACAAATAGTTATTTTTAATCATCCAACTAAAAATAAAAACCTAATAAAAAGAATAAATTCAGTAAATCAAAATAACGTTGAGGTTATTGGCGACAATATTGAATTTAGCGAAGATAGTAACAAATTTGGATTAATCAATAACGAAAAAATAATTGGGATTGTCACCTCTAAATTAATTATTCCTAAATTAAAAAATTTTTTAATTCAAAAAAACAGAAGCACTTCTTTGAATCCAAAATAATCCCAAAGAAAAGGAAAGCCCACCTGCTACAGCTATTAATCTTTTAATAAATTTTTGACTTGCTTTAAAGGTAGTAAAAGATATTAAACAAGTAAAAAGATTCATACTTATTAGTGAACCAATCAAATATGAAATCAAATATAAGCAAGCGCTTGTTAAAGGTAGTGCTAAAGCAGGAAGAACTGCAAGAAAATGAGAACCTCCGGCTATACCGTGTAGCAAGCCTAAACCAGTCAAAGCATGTGAGTGCTTTTTATTATTTTTTTGTTCCTTAACATGAAAGTGAAAGTGACGATGGGCAATTCCATTCTCATGCTTATGGGAATGCGAGTGGATACTTAATTGAAAAGAATTTTTTATAGCAAATATTCCAACAATTAGAAGTGAAATTCCAACTAGGAATTCGGCAATACTAGAAAATTTGTTTAATGGCGTAATATCCTTAATAAAAATCGTTAGAAAAGCTAACAAGAGGACTCCTGAAGAATGTCCCAAGCCCCATGAGAAACTATTTTTAAGAGCTTTTTGGGGATTATTAATCGCTGCTGGTGCCATTGCAATTAGATGATCAGCGCCACTAACTACATGCACAAATCCTGCGACTATGCCTGTTAAAATTACAGCCTGCATATATATTCAGTACAACTCTGTTTATTCAATTTTATAGCACGATTTGAAGTCAATATTAAATTGAGTTAAATAATTTCTTGAACGATTGTTCAATATCAGTTTCTCTCATAAAAGTTTCACCAATTAATACTCCCATGATTCCAATAGATTTAAGCGATTCTAAATCTTCGGCACAATTAATTCCAGATTCACTTATGGGAATAATATTTTGTTTTAAAAATATATCTGCATACGTATGCATCAATTCTTTTGATGTTTTTAAATCCGTTTTAAAAGTCCTTAAGTCCCTATTATTTATTCCAATCAAATTAAAAGATTTTAACTTTAGAATCCTTTCTAATTCATTAGAGTTATGGACTTCAACAAGAACACTCATCTTTAAATTATCAGCTATTTTCTTTAAATAAATTAAATCATCATCACTTAAAATCGCAGCGATTAATAATATTGCATCAGCACCAGATACCCTTGCTTTATAAATCTGATAAGCAGAAATAATAAAATCTTTGCAGAGTAGAGGGAGATTAGTTGATTTCCTTACAGTTTCGAGTATTTCATAACTACCTTGAAAAAACCTTTTATCGGTAAGTACTGAGATACATGATGCACCTAATCCTTCATAACAAATTGCTATGCTTTCAGGGTTAAAATCTTTTCTAATAACTCCTTTACTCGGACTAGCTTTTTTTATTTCAGCAATAACTCCTGGTTTTATTTTTGACTCCAAGATATTTTTGTAAAAATCTTTGGGAGTAGGAAGTTTTTCAATCTTTTTAATGAGATCTTTTAAAGAGACTATTTTTTTAAAATTCTTAATTTCAATATCCTTGTGCCATACAATTTCTTCCAGAATGTTTTTTGCTTGTGCTTCTCTATGAGGTACAGCATATTCTAAATTTTCTACCCTTACTGTTGGATTTGGTGGCCTGCGTCGTATCTCCATTAATTTTAGATATTATTTTATTTGAGAAGCCGCCTGTTTATATGCGACCTCAACTACTTCACTAAGAGTAGGATGAGTATGAACTTCTTTAGATAATTCAATTACATCCTGGTTCCTTGAAATAGCGTTCGAAATTTCTTGAATTAAATCAGCTGCATGTAACCCAAAAATATGAGCCCCTAATACTTTCCCATTATCTTTGTTGAAAAGCAACTTTAGCAATCCATCACTCTCTAATTCAGCCAATGCTTTTGAATTAGCCTTAAAGAAACTTTTGACAACTCCCAAAGTAAAATTTTCTTTTGTAGATATCTCTTTAGCTTCAACTTCAGAGAGACCAACTGAACTTATCTCTGGGTGAGTAAAGGTTGCTGCGGGGATACTTTTATAGTTAATTTCGACATTACCACCGCAAATATTATCAACAGCAATAGTACCCTGCGCTGCAGCTGTATGGGCAAGCATTAGTTTGCCCGTTACATCTCCAACAGCCCAAATGTTAGGTATTATTTCATCACCATTCTTAACTCTCATTTGATCATCTACAGGAATGAAACCTTTTACTGTTTCGATACCAACCGACTCAAGATTTAAGTTATTACTATTAGGACTTCTGCCAGTTGCGACTAGTACAGCGTCAACTTCTAAAGTTTCTACAACTTCCTTAGATTTTGCATCAGTCAGTTCTATTTTTACAGGGCATCCAGGTGTTATTTTTGTCGCAAAGACATTTGATTTTGTTTCTATATCTCTTGCTTGAATAAGGTTCTTCTTAGCAATTTTAGTGATGTCTGGATCAAATGTTGGCATAATATTCTCCAAAGCCTCGATCATGGTAACTTCACAACCAAGCGCAGTATAAACATCAGCAAATTCTAGACCTATATATCCGCTTCCAATAATTGCTATCCATCTTGGAAGCCACTCAAGTTTAACCGCATCATCGCTAGTAAATACGGTCCTATTATCCAGAGTTATTCCACGGGGCACAAAAGGAGAAGAGCCTGTTGCTATAACAATATTCTTACATGTGAAAATTTTATCAATTCCGTTTTTATCTCTTACACCTACTTTTTGATTTCCTTCAATTCTTCCAATACCCAAAATAATTTCAACTCCACTCCTTTTAAGAGTTTTTGTTAAATTTTCTCTAACATTTAAAACTAAATTATTTGCATGATCTGCAATCTTTGATCTCTCGAACCTTACTGGTGAAGCATGTATACCAAATTTTGCTAAATATTCATAATTAGCTATTTCTCTAACTTTTCCACTTGCAGCCAAAAGAGCTTTAGATGGAACACAACCTTTGTTAACACAAGTGCCTCCCATATCAGAAGATTCTACTATTGCGACTTTCAGTCCCTTACCAGCAGCATGTTTAGCGGCATCAAAACCTCCATATCCTGCTCCTATTACGATTAAATCAAAATCAAAACTTGAATCAGTCACTTTTTATTTATTTATTTAGAGGTGTATGCGACTCTTTTTCGTTCTAGTAATAACGGAACTGCAACACAAGCCACATTCAATGATTCTACAAGCTCACTATGCGGAATTGTAATTGTTTCATTAAAAGCTTCTTGAATTTTTTTATGAATACCTTGACCTTCATTACCCAAAATTAATGCTGTACGTCTAGACCAATCAACTTCCCAGTAAGGTTTTGAAGGTTTTTGTGAACTCTCATTATGGCTACTAGTAGAGAAAATCTTAAATCCTGCATTTGATAATTCAGACAAAGACCTAAGTAAAGAATTTAATATTTCTTCTTCAGATCCATCAAATCTTAAAAATGGCAGATGAAAAACTGCACCAGAGGATGCTCTTAACACCTTTTGGCCTAATGGGTGCGCACCTCCAGCTAAAAAAATTGCATCAACACCCGCAGCTAAAGCAGTTCTAAAAAGATTACCCATATTCCCAGGATCTTGAATCCTGTCAAGAACAAGAACAAAATCATCTTTCCTATCAAATTGATAATTAGGTATTGCTGAAATCTCTACTAAAGCTGCTATACCATCTGGATTAATTGTTGAAATCGCAGATGCCAAAACTTGCTCTGAGACAATATTTATTGATGACTGATGAAATTTTTTGCTTAGATTTTGATTCTTTCTTAGCCATTTTTCGGTAACTAAAATTTTTGAAGGATTTTTTCCAGACTTCAACAATTCTTCAATGAGATGAGTGCCCTCTATGCAAAAAAAGTCTTTGTCTTTGCGAGAAGATCGGCTTTTCAATGCTCTAAATCTTTTAACTAGATTATTGTTTTTACTAGTTATTTTTAAAAAAGTATTTTCTATGAGGAAATTGAAAATTTTGTTATCAACTATATTTTAATTGTATTAATGTTTTGATCAATTATTTATTGAATTTTTATTTCCTAAGAAATAAAAAAAATACATTTTCACTTTTAATTAATATTCAAGACGTTACATGGGGTGGACTTACAAGTTATCGTTTGTCATGATGAATCTAATAAATTAACCCTTAATGATTTGCGTAAGCAATAAGAAGTCATATCTTAAATCTCAAAATTTAAAGATTTTTGGCCAAGGTAACTTAGATGGAAAAGTTGAAATAAGTGGCGCTAAGAATTCTGCCTTAGTTTTATTGGCCTCATCATTGCTAACTAATGAAAGGATAATTCTTGAGAATGTTCCTCGTCTTACTGATATTGAAAAAATGGGGAATATCCTAAAGAGTTTAGGTATTAAATTAATACAAAAAAACAATCTATTAGAGATAGATCCAAAAAATATTTCTATTAAAGAACTTCCATATGAACTTGTGAATGGATTAAGAGCTAGTTTCTTTTGTATAGGTGCATTATTAAGTAAATATGGAGAGGCTAAAGTCCCCTTACCTGGAGGATGCGATATTGGTTCAAGGCCCATAGATGAGCACATAAATGGACTTCAAGCTCTAGGAGCGGAAATTATTATTGAAGAAGGAATTGTCAAAGCAAGAATAAAGGACGAGACTAATAAACTGCATGGTGCACATATCCAATTAAAATGCCCAAGCGTAGGAGCTACTGAAACTTTAATAATGGCCGCATCATTAGCGGAGGGAAGAACTACGATTGAGAATGCTGCAAGAGAACCTGAAATTCAGGATTTATGCCAAATGCTAAATAAAATGGGGGCGAAAATTTACGACTCGGGCAAAGAAAAAATAATTATTGATGGTGTTAATAAGCTGTGTGGTTGTACTCATAAAGTGATTCCAGATCGAATAGAAGCTGGCACTTTTTTAATAGCTGCTGCTGCGAGTTCCTCTTCGATAACAATTTCTCCTGTAATTCCTAATCATCTTGAAGCTGTCACAAATAAGCTTCAAGAGAGTGGAAGTAAAATTACGATTAAAGGTAATTCAATTACAATCAAGGGTAAAGAGATTAATGGGGTAGATATTGAAACAGCTCCTTTCCCAGGATTTCCAACTGATTTGCAAGCACCATTTACAACTTTAATGGCAATCGCAAATGGTAAATCAAAGATAACTGAAACAATTTTCGAAAACAGAATGAACCATGTTCATTTACTTAACAAAATGGGGGCAAATATAAAATTAAATAAAAATATAGCTTATATCAAAGGTGTTAAAAAAATTAAGGGGATGGATCTAGTTGGATCTGATTTGAGGTCTTCAGCCGCATTAATAATTGCTGGGATTATAGCTGAAGGCACTAGTAGAATTTATGGCTTAGAGCATTTGGATAGAGGTTATGAAAATTTTGAATCAAAACTAAAAATATTGGGTATAAAAATAACTAGAGACTTTAACAAAAAAACTTTGACGAATAAGGAATTTAAAACTAATTCAGATCCTGCAGATATTCCTAGATATAGAGCCGCCTAAAATTTTAAAAAGTTTGGAAAATAAATAAATTATTTAAACGTAAGCAATATTGATAAGTGAAATACAACTTAAAAATATGAGAAATAATACTAAGAAGCGACCAGACCAAAATTTATTTAGACCACTAATCTTGAGATCATTCATGCCCATGTTCCACTATTAGATCCAAATGCTGTCAATATAGTGACTACAATGAAAAGATAAGGAACGAATTGAAAGGATAATTTTTTTGCTTTGATTTTAGACATTAGATTTTTCTTTTAATATAACATAATATTACTAATTATGAAGTCACAGTCTCTAAAATAGATTTTTTTTTGGATTTTTGCTACATAATTGCATCATAAATGTTAAAAAATCCATTTTTATCTTATTTTTTGTCAGCAAATTCAATAAAAATAATTCTATATTTTTATCAAAAAGATTTACTATTAACAAACGTTATCTTGATCACTGTTCCTTGACCAAAACAATAGTCAATAAAATGATTTTTGTTATAATAAAAAAGTTCATTTTTTCAAAAGACTTGGGAGCGTGGTGGAATTGGTAGACGCACCGCACTCAAAATGCGGCACCTTCGGGTATGTCGGTTCAAGTCCGACCGCTCCCACTTTGATGAATACCTACAGCCGATTCGATATATCTTTCAAAAAAGGAAAAGGTTGTTGGCTATGGGACAAAACAGGTAAAAAGTATCTTGATGCAGTCGCTGGTATAGCAACTTGTAGTCTTGGACATAGCGATAGAGTTTTAAGAAGAAGGCTATCAACTCAACTAAAAAAGATTCAGCACATTTCCAATCTCTACAACATTGAAGAACAAGAGCAATTAAGCAGAACTTTAACGAATATGAGTTGTGCCAAAAGCGTCTTCTTCTGCAACAGTGGTGCGGAAGCAAATGAATCAGCAATTAAATTAATTAAAAAATATGGTAATACAACCAATAAAGGTAAAGAATCAATTATTCTCGCAGCAGAATCCAGCTTTCATGGAAGGACGCTGGCAGCCTTGAGTGCTACTGGACAGCCCAAATATCAAAAAGGTTTCGAACCAATGATTCAAGGGTTCAAATTTTTTAAATTTAACAATTTTAATTCGGTAAAAAAATTATTTGAAGAGTGTGAAAATAATGATCAAAAAATTTCCGGCGTTTTAGTTGAACCAATACAAGGAGAAGGTGGCGTAATTCCTGGAAGTAAAATATTTTTTAAAAGCCTGAGAGATATATGTGATAAATACAATTCTCTTCTCATTTTAGATGAGGTCCAAAGTGGAGTAGGTCGAACTGGGAAAATGTGGGGTTATGAGAATTTAGGAATTGAACCTGATGGATTCACCCTTGCTAAAGGATTAGGAGGAGGTCATGCAATTGGAGCATTATTGGTAAAAGAAAAAGCCAACATTTTTTCTCCAGGAGATCATGCAAGCACTTTTGGGGGGAATCCTTTCGCTTGTAAAGCTGCCCTAACTGTATTAGAAGAAATAAATAGAAGAAATCTTATCAATAATGTTTATCTAAGAGGAGAACAATTAAGTGCTGGGTTTGAAGAATTGTCAAAAAAATTTCCAAATATTATTAGCGGGAAAAGAGGTTTAGGTTTAATACAAGGTATTGTTATCAATGATGATTATGCTGATGCAAAAAAAATTACATTAAAAGCTTTTGATAAAGGATTACTGGTAGTTCCTGCAGGAGGAAACGTTGTAAGGATTGTCCCACCATTAGTAATATCTCGAAGAGAAATTAATATTCTTTTGGACAAGCTAAATTCAATTTTTGAAGAGTTATAGCAATTTAAATTTTGAAAAATGCAAATTTAAAAATTTTTGAATTATTATCATCTAAATATGAAAGGGATAATATCAAGTTAGGTTTATCAAGAATTAAAAAGGCACTTCAAGAACTTGGTAATCCTTGCAAGGATATCCCTGCGATACACATTATTGGAACCAATGGGAAAGGTTCAATCGCGGCATATTTAGAAAGTATACTTTTTGAAGCTAAACGGAATTTTGGTGTAACGACATCTCCTCATCTTTTGGACGTATGCGAGAGGATTAGAGTTAATAAAAAAAATATTAACAAAATTGATTTTGAAAAAATTTATTCATTAATAGAAAAAAAATTCTCAACATTTGAATTAACCCCTTTTGAAAAAATTATTTGCTGCGCACTAAATTTTTTTGATAATAAAAAAGTTGAATTGCTCATTCTTGAAGCTGGCTTAGGGGGACGATTAGACGCGACAACAGCCCATAAATTTAGGCCAATAATTGCTATTGGGAATATTGGCTTAGACCATAAAGAATTTCTTGGAGATACGATTGAAAAAATTGCCAAAGAAAAATTAGCAGTTATTGAAAAAAACTCAATTGTCATCTCATGCAACCAAAATAGTCAAGTTGAAAATTTAATAACCAAAAAAGTTAAAGAGGTTGGAGCAGAAATTATCTGGAAAGATTCAATTTCAAACAGATATGAACTTGGATTAAAAGGAATTTTCCAAAAGCAAAATGCTTCAGTAGCCGTTGGAGCAATTGAAGCACTGAATAATTTGGGATTTAATATTAAAGAAAAACACATATCTAAAGGTCTTAAAAAGACAGCTTGGCAAGGAAGATTAGAAATAATAAATTATTTCAACAAAGAAATTCTTGTAGATTGTGCGCATAATTATCCTGCTGCAAAAGCACTCTCTAATGAGCGAAGCAGTTGGAAAAATGAAGAAGAAGGAATTTATTGGATTTTAGGTGTCCAAAGACAAAAAGATATTTACTCAATATTAAAAACACTCCTAAAGGAAAATGATCACTTATTACTTGTACCAGTTCCGAACCAACCTAGTTGGCAATTAAACGATCTCTCTCAGATTAAAGAAATTGACTTTAAAAAAACAATTGAATTTAAAACATTTGAACTTGCCATTGAGTATTTATTTGCCCTTGAAAAATGGCCACCTAATCATCCTGTTCTAACAGGTTCTATTTTTTTAGTTGCTGAATTTATTAAATTTGCAAATAAACAGAAATGTTAAATATTAAATTGTTCCTTTACTTCCCAACCTTCCAATTTTCCTGGATTTAACAGCCCTTTAGGATCAAATTTTAGTTTCGCTTTTACTTGATCTGCGTCAACCACTCCTAGGCCTCCGCCTTCAACAGTTAAAACATGGGGATTAAAAATAAACGCGCCAAGTTTCTTACAATCTTCTATTATTTCATTTAATTCTTCTACACCATTCCACTTTAATAATGGCAAAGCAGCTAATCGTGGTGATCCTTGCTGAGAAACTGCCTCTAAGTGCCAAAGAACTTTTTTACCCCATTTTGTTCTCAAACAATTGATTAATTCTAGTTCATTATTCAGTGGCAACAGCATCTGTAAATATGTCCAATTTTTATTCCTAGATCTCATATGAAGAGTTGTATGATTCCATACCACTTCAGAAATTCCATTAACGAGTTTTTCTTCTTCCCCAACGTGAATAGATTCTACTTTGAATTTTTTACAAATCAGCTCTATCGTTTTTATACCTCCAAGAGTAGTTTGAATTAATATCTTGTGACTTCTAGATTTACTTTTAAACCATGTCGGCATTTGATCTACAATTTCTTTTTCGAGGATTGTCCCCAGTTTCAGATCGATTGCTGCGCTAGTAAGAGTTTTTAATATTTCTAATGTTTTTTCAAATTCAATACAATTAATAACGATTGAATGCCATCTTCGTTTGATATCAGTAGAAAGTAACAAAGAAGTAATTATTCCATTAGTCCCATAAGCATGATTTAAAGGTTCGGATTCTTCAGCATCAAATTTTAATAATTCAGGTTTTTCATTAATTGTTACTGCCTCCAAGCCTATAAGATTGCCAGGATCTCTTAAGAATCCCCACCTAATCGATCCAATACCTCCAGATCCACCAGCAATAAAGCCTCCAATTGTAGCCGTTTTCCAAGTACTAGGAAGCAACCTTAATTCCCTCCCATACTTCTCTAATTTTTTGTTCAAATCTCCCATTAAACAGCCAGACTGTACTTTCACGAAACCTGTATCAGGATCAAAATCCTCTAGATTATTAAGGCGGCTCATCTGCATTACAACTCCTTTAAACAAAGGAACTGCTTGTCCGTAATTACCTGTACCTGCCCCCCTTAAAGTAAGTGGGACACAAAATTTCCAACAAATTTCTGCTACTTTCTTTACTGCATTATGATCACTAGGTCTTACCACCAAATCAGCAATACATCCGTCTAGTTTTTCTGTAAGGACTGGGGAGTAATTATAAAAATCTTTTGACAGTCTTTTTATGTCAGATTGGCTTTCAATAATTTCTAAGTTATTGACTTCCCTTAATTTATCTAAAAGTTCTAGATTATTTGATGACATTAATTAAATTTTTTATGTTTTTAATAAAATAGTCGATTAGCAATGCAAATCGCCTTTGATAAATACCTTTCTTTTTAAAGTATTCGAAAAAACATCTGCCCATCTTTGTGCATCCAAAATTACGAAATCAGCAGGGCAGCCCTTTTTAATTAAGCCATCCCATTCTAAATTTAATAATCTGCTTGGAGCTAAAAAAATCGAAGATAAAGTCATTCTCTCCCACGGATTTAGTTGAAGCATAGGCATTGAGCAAGACATCATATATAAGGGGTCAAAATTACCAAATGGATACCAAGGATCTTGAACATTATCACTACCTACTGAAACATCAACTAATGATTTCTGTAATTGTTTAATAGGTGCAACTGGTCTTTTTAAAGATGTAATTTTACTTTTGTGATTAAGTAACCAAAAATTTGTAATGGGTAGGGTAACGACCTTAATATTCTTGTCAGCTAGCTTTTTTCCTAAATCTAATATTTCATTTTCTTTGAGAAACAAAATGCTACTCAAATGACTACATGTAATTGGGACTTGGATCTTTAATTTATCTATAACTTCTAAAAGAACTTTTACTCCTGCTCCTGGTTCCGTAGTTGATTCATCTATGTGTAAATCAATTTCTAATTTATATTTATCCGCAAGCAAAAGCATTTTAGAGAGTAATTTACTTGTCTCTCTTTTATTAAAAGGAGGAACTACAACACCTCCAAGAATGCCTTTATGTGTAGATAATTTTTTGGCTAGCTTTTTCCCATTTTCAGTTTGCCAAAATTCAAGAGGCGAAAGAGCAACAAATTGAAGTTGCAACTTAGAAGAATATTTTTTTTGTAAATTAAAGAGTTCTGTCCAAACATTATTTCCTTGATTTTGATAGGTATCAATATGACTTCTAATAGCTCTATACCCATTTTTAATTGCTAAGTTCAATGACTTCTCTGCTCTTTCAATTATTTTTTTGGTAGTTCTAGTCTTATGTTCTTCAAGATTAACTGATAGTGCCTCATCATAGTTTGATCTTAAATTTGGGAATTCATGCCAAGTAAAAGATTTATCAACATGAGAATGAGCTTCAACAAATCTCGGGAATAGAATATTGTGCGGTTTTTTATTTTTAATTTTTAAAGGCTTTAATTCAGAAACAAATCCATTTTCCCAGCATATCGAAACAGAACATAAATCCTCAAAATCAATATTGAGGTTATCACTATTTTCAATTGAAAAGAGGCATCTAGGGATGAGAGCCTCAACTTTACCGGAATTACCCAAATTTTCTTTTCTAATTACATTATTTTAAAACATAAAAAAACTTTATTGAATAAGAAAATAATTCAAATTTTTTTAAAAGATAAAAGGACTATGAAAAATTGCCCTTGAGTTGTTAGATTTATAAATGTGAGGCGGGCGTCGCCAAGTGGTTAAGGCAGCGGCTTGTGGCGCCGCTATTCGGGGGTTCGAATCCCCTCGCTCGCCCTCAAAAAATTGCACCATAACTATATAACTTGTAATTTTGAATTATCATTAAATTTCTTCGAAAAGTGCTAACAAAAACAATAAAAGACGAAAAAGAATTTCCAAAAGATTCAACTATTGGCAGTTATTGGATAACTACATTTGGATGTCAAATGAATAAAGCTGATTCTGAGAGAATGGCTGGAACTTTGGAAAAAATGGGATATACGAAAGCTGATGAGGAACTTCAAGCAGACTTAGTTTTATATAATACATGCACAATTAGAGATAATGCAGAACAAAAAGTCTATAGTTTTTTAGGAAGGCAGGCAAAAAGGAAGCACAAAACACCAAGTTTAAAGCTTGTTGTTGCAGGATGCCTTGCTCAACAAGAAGGTGAGTCCTTACTAAGAAGGGTTCCAGAACTTGATCTGGTAATGGGTCCTCAACACTTAAATAATCTTGAAAATCTTTTGGGTAAAGTTGATGCAGGGAATCAAGTCGCCGCGACAGAAGAGACCTTCATTTCTGAGGATATTACAAATGCGAGAAGGGAGAGCTCAATTTGTGGGTGGGTTAATATTATTTATGGATGTAATGAAAGATGTTCTTATTGCGTAGTCCCCTCTGTTAGAGGTAAAGAGCAATCAAGATATCCTAATGCAATAAAAAGTGAGATACAAAAATTAGCAAATGATAATTTTAAGGAAGTCACTCTTTTGGGTCAGAATATTGATGCTTATGGAAGAGATCTACCTGGAACTACAAAAGAGGGGAGAAAAGAAAATACCTTAACTGATCTCCTTTACTACATTCATGATGTAGAAGGAATTCGTAGAATACGATTTGCCACCAGCCATCCAAGATATTTTTCTAAAAGATTGATACAAGCTTGTTATGAATTAGACAAAGTCTGTGAGCATTTTCATATCCCATTTCAAAGTGGGAATAATGAAATTCTTAAGTTAATGGCTAGAGGATACACTATTGATAAATATAAAAGAATCATTGAAAATATAAGATCATTGATGCCAAATGCCTCTATTACTGCTGATGCAATAGTTGCTTTTCCTGGAGAATCCGAAGGACAATATAGGGATACATTGAAACTAATATCTGATATTGGCTTTGATCAAGTTATGACAGCTGCCTATTCTCCAAGACCAAATACTCCTGCAGCTATATGGCATAATCAAATTTCTGAGGACGTAAAAAAAGAAAGATTAAAAGAAATAAATGAATTAGTTGAAATTACTTCTAAGAAAAGAAATGAAAGATACCTAGATAATATAGAAAGCATTCTAATTGAAGGATTGAATCCAAAAAAGTCATCGCAAATTATGGGTAGAACCAGGACAAATCGATTGACTTTTGTTGAGATCCCTAACAACAGTGAATTTAATTTTTCATTGGGAGATGAGATAGATGTCAGAATAAATGAAGCAAGACCTTTTTCTTTAACAGGTGAACTTTGCTTATAATTTTTTCTAAATGATCGGAGAAAAGAAAAAATGTATTGGGTTAATATTTGGTGGATATTCCAATGAACATGAAGTATCTATCTCCTCTGCAAAAACAGTTTTTCAAGCGTTTAATTCAAAAATAAACAAGCAACGTTTTATTGTTAAAGCCTTTTACATAAATAAAAATGGATATTGGCTTGATAGTTATCTCTCAGAAAAAATCCTAATTGGGGAAATTGAAAACAACACAACAAAAAAACAAGGAATTTTTAAACAAGAAAAAATTAACTTCTTAGACGGAATTGAATTTCAATATGTTGATGTTTGGTTTCCTCTTCTGCATGGATTTAATGGTGAAGACGGTTCAATACATGGATTACTGAAATTTACTAAGAAACCTTTAGTCGGATGTGGAATTATAGGATCTGCTTTAGGAATGGATAAGATTCTGATGAAAACAATTTTCTCACATCTTAAACTTCCACAAGTTAATTATTTAGTTTTTCAAAATGTAGATCTCAATGATACAAAAGAAAAAAATAATTTAACTAGTGAGATTTTAAAAAAATTAAATTTTCCTGTTTTTGTCAAACCATCTAACTCTGGATCATCTCTTGGTGTTTCTAAAGTTAAAAATGAATCAGAAATATTACAAGCTTTTGTAAGAGCAAGGGAAATAGATACAAGAATTTTAGTAGAGGAAGGTTTAGAGGTAAGAGAAATTGAATGCGGAATAATTGGGAATTCAAAACTCTTAACCTCTGAGGTAGGCGAAGTTAAGTACGAAAGTGATTGGTACGACTACGATTCAAAATACAATTTAAATAATAAGATAACTATCCCAGCCGAAATAGATTCTAAAATCACCAAACAAATTAAAGAAATTGCTATAAAAAGCTGTAAAGCACTTAATATTTTTGGTTTTGCAAGGGTAGATTTCTTTTTAGAAAAATCTTCAAATAAAATTTTTTTGAATGAGATAAATACGATTCCTGGTTTTACAAAAAACAGTATGTTCCCAATGCTTTGGAAAGCTTCAGGTTTAAATATTGAACAACTTGTGGCTAAACTGGTAGATATATCTCAAGATTTATAATTTAAATCAAATGTTGCATGGACTTCTTTGGTTACCATTACTTTTAATCTTCATTTTATTAACTGCTCTAGGATGGTTAGAAAGAAGAAGGCAAAATCTTTTTAGATGCTGGGCTAGTGGTTCTGAACTTTGTAAGTTAGATAGTTCAGGTGCAGCATCCCTAAAAGATGGGAAATTAAGATGGAGCGCATTTGAAGCTGGTGCATTTGAAGAAAAAGATAGTTTCACAATTAAGAAACTAGAATTAGTTGAATTAATGGCCCTAACATCAGGAGAAGCTCCTCTAACAAGTGAATCTCAAGGGAAGTGCAGGTTGCGATTAGTAGGAGATGGGAAAGAGATGGATGTACCATTTTCAGATGCAGAACAGGCAAGAGAATGGATGAAGCAATTGATGGAAAAAGCTAGATGTGATCTGTGAAAAACCAGAAAAAAATCAACAAAAAAAGCTTTTTATTTCTAATTTTATTTTTATTTTCAACAAGCTTAATAAGTCTAAAAACGCTAAAAAAAGTGAATATTCAGGATATTAGAATTTCTGGTAGTGAATTATTTTCTCGGAATGATGTAGTAAATAATTCATCTTTAAAATTTCCAATACGGTTAATCCTTATTAAAACTAGTTTTTTAGAAAAAGAGTTAAAACAAAATTTATCGCTAAAAAATGTTTCAGTAAATAGACAAATATTGCCTTTTGGTTTGAAGATTCATATCCAAACAAGAACTCCAATAGCTTACGGGGAGAGGAAATTTAATGATGAGAAAATCTTAGGCTTTATTGATAAAGATGGAATTTTTATTAACATACAACATGCAGACGATAAAAATTTGAGCAAATTATCAATAAAAGTTTTTGGTTGGAAAGAAAAATTTAAAAAAATATTATCAAAAATTTTAAATGGCTTAGAGAATTATGAATTTGAGATAATTAAAATAACTTTCTCACCCAATGGATTTCTAACTGTTGAGGAAAAAGATTTAAAAAAAATATTTTTAGGATTTAACCCAAAATTAATCAACTATCAATTACAAATAATTAATAACCTAAAAAATGAATTTAAGGAAAATAACTTTTATGAAAAAATAGATAATATTGATCTTACTGATCCAAATAAACCAAAAATAAAAGTGTTCAAACCCTAATATTTGAAAATTAATTTTAAATAATTTTTTTTAATTATTGTAGTGTTGATGTGGGTTTAGCATATAAAACAAAATATTTAAAAAATAAATATTTTAAGGATTTTCCTCAACAAACTCCTACAGATGAGCTTAGTAAGTTCATAATGCACCCAATACTAGTATTAGATCCCTATTAAGAGATGAGCTTCGGTAACAATCCAAACTTTGATCAATCGAGAGAAATTCTTCCAAGCCAAAACGCCAAAATAGAAGTTATTGGTGTAGGCGGTGGTGGGAGTAACGCTGTAAACAGGATGATTGATAGTGATCTTGAAGGCGTTTCATTTAGAGTTCTTAATACAGACGCGCAAGCTTTACTACAGTCCTCTGCTGAGCAAAGGGTCCAGTTAGGTCAGAATTTAACCAGAGGTCTTGGAGCGGGAGGAAATCCAAGTATCGGTCAAAAGGCTGCAGAAGAATCTAGAGATGAGCTACAACAATCATTAGAGGGTTCAGACTTAGTTTTTATAGCCGCAGGGATGGGTGGGGGTACTGGCACAGGAGCAGCTCCAGTTGTTGCTGAAGTAGCAAAGCAAAGTGGTGCATTAACAATTGGAATAGTAACTAAACCTTTTTCTTTCGAAGGGAAAAGAAGAATGCGTCAAGCAGAAGAAGGAATAGCAAGATTAGCAGAAAATGTTGACACTCTTATTGTCATACCAAATGATCGGTTAAAAGAAGTTTCGTCGGGTGCCTCCATTCAAGAAGCGTTTAGGAATGCAGATGATGTTCTAAGAATGGGAGTTCAAGGTATAAGTGAAGTAATTACCCGCCCAGGCGAGGTTAATCTTGACTTTGCTGATGTGAGATCAGTCATGACTGAGGCTGGCACAGCGCTTCTTGGGGTAGGTATTGGATCTGGCCGATCTAGAGCTATGGAGGCCGCCCAAGCCGCAATTAATAGTCCATTACTAGAAGCAGGAAGAATTGATGGTGCAAAAGGTTGCCTAGTAAATATTACTGGAGGGAAAGATTTAACTCTTGACGATGTGAACTCAGTTGGAGAAGTTATTAGTGAAGTGGTAGATCAGGATGCGAATATAATCGTTGGTCAAGCAGTGAACGAAGATATGGAAGGTGAAATACAAGTTACCGTCATTGCAACAGGTTTTGATACAAGCCAACCATTCAAACAACAAAGAATTAGAAATAGATTATCTAATCAATCTTTTTATAATGATTCCAATAGTAAAGAGACAGGAGCAAATATTCCAGAATTTTTGAAGTTAAGACAGAATAAAAAAGATATAGATTAACAAGTAAAATAAAGTGACTCGGTTATCTCGCCTGCCTCAAGCATCCCTTGTGGCTGCTACCTTCCGGTCCTGACCAGGTTTAGGCGTTAAAACCGCGAAAGGCCGAGTCACCAACATATTAGCAATTCTTGATTAAAAAAGATACATAACTCTCTTATGTTACCTTCAGACCTCTTTAAATATAAAGAAAAATCTCAAAAAATTATTGCACTTACTGCATGGGACTCAATATCAGGATCCATTGCAGAACAAGCTAATGTTGATCTCTTGTTAGTAGGAGATTCCTTAGCGATGGTCTGTTTAGGATACAAATCCACATTGCCATTAACTTTAGAAAATGTAATTCATCATACTAATGCAGTTTGCAGAGGATTTAAAAAGAAAATTGAAGATCAACCTTTGGTAGTTTCCGACATGCCTTTTCTGACTTACCAATGTGGAGAGGATAAAGCTGTGGAGTATGCAGGGAAAATCATTCAAAGCACTTACGCAAAAGCTGTAAAGGTAGAAGGGGCTGAACCAGAAATACAAAAAGTTATTTCTAGATTAATAAGAATGGGAATCCCTGTTATGGGTCATATAGGTCTTACACCACAAAGCTATTTACATCTAGGATTAAAGAAACAAGGAGAAAGTTTAGAAAGCCAAGAAAAAATAAAGAAAGAAGCTTCGATTCTTGAAAAATTAGGATGTTTTTCAATAGTTCTTGAACATATTCCTGACTTGCTAGCTAAAGAAATACAAAAAAATTTAAGAATTCCCACAATAGGCATTGGTGCTGGTAATTATTGCGATGGACAAGTAAGAGTTACTGCAGATTTATTAGGCCTTACTGATGATCAACCACCATTTTGCCAACCGATTATTCAAGGAAAGAAATTATTTGAGGATAAATTAAAAGAATGGGTAGACTCTCAAAGACTTAACTAACCCAACCCATTTTGCCACAAGTAGCGATTAGGCAAGAAGCTAGTATTTACAATAGTTTATAAGGGTAAGGAGATAGAAAAGAGCTATTTTTGTATCCATTCTCAAATTAAAATTTTTACAAAATATATTACCAAGTATTTCCTTCATCGCAGCCTTTTTTAGATGGATCTCCACAAGTTTTAGAAACTTTTCTAGTTTCTGGGTCGTAATCTATTTGAAACCAATTTTGTATATTGTCTTCAGGGATAGCTCTTAATTTAAAACAACTATTAGTACTTATAGCTTTAACTTTAAATCTGCTGTATTTCCCTGAGAAGGAGTCAACATCAATAAAATTAGCGGTTTTGCCATCGGCATCTCTGACTATACATTCTTTAACACCGTTAATTAATACATTTTTCATAACGGAATCAATAGGAGAAGTTTTAATACTTATCAACTGAGGAATTAAAATAGACATACAAAAGAAAAAGACTGTTGTAAATAAAACTAAATCTAAAAAACATCCCCTTCTGTTCTTTTTTCTCATTTGTTTCATCTACCTATTAAATATCAAGTCTCCGCATTAACACCAAATAGGTAAAGTTATGCCTGCTAGCGGTGGAATTAAGAGGCATTTCATTTCCTTCTATTTTTATATTTAAAAATAAGTTTGTGCAGTTTGCAACAACTAATAACAGCAATAGGGATGTATTAATAGACATTAAAAAAGAGGGTTATATTACCTTCTCAAAATTAAATCGACTGTCAAATATTTCATTACAAAGATTTCCTTTACCTTTTGTTAAAGAAGTTTTTGAAGGGATTTATTTTATTATCTAAAATTCTTATAAAACATGTGTTGCCAGAGGTCTTAGCTATGCCTAAAAGGATATGATTAATCTTAATTAATTTCATCCCACCATTTAAACATGGAAATAAGAATTTGATTGCTTAGCTCCATTCCTTTTGGATCGCTTAAAAAAAATCTATTACCCTTTCTCACTAATAGTCCACTTTCAAGAAATCTTTCCCATTCTTCAAGCAATTTTCTTAAGTTTCTTTCGAACTTTTTGTTTTCCCAGTTTTGTTCTTTAAAAACCTCATGGATATCTATGCCCTCTTTAAGTCTCAATCCCAACATTATTTTCTCATCAAGTTCTTTATAGATAAAATCCTTATTAGTTAGGGATGAATCCAGATTAAGTTCGTATTGCATAATTACCCATTCTTTATATTCTTTGCTAACTCTTGGTCTTGTTAACTTTTCCCCCCAAGGTGAACTAGTAGAACCTTGACCAAAACTCCACCAGCCTAATCCACTCCAATAAACTCTATTATGCCTGGATTGATGGTTCGGGAGACAATAATTTGAGATTTCATATCTTGAGTAGCCTGAGTTTTTTAAAACTAAATGCGTTGATTCACTATTTCTAAAAGCCTCGTCATCACTTGGAATTTTTAATTTTCCTAAATTAACTAATTTTTTAAAAACAGTTCCATCTTCAATATTTAAATCATAAATGGATATATGTGGTGGTGAAAACGTTATTGCTTTTTTTAAGTCATCTTGCCATTCTTTAAAACCACTAAGTGGTAGGTTTTGAATTAAATCTAAGCTCCAGCTTTTAATTAACCCAGAATCATATTCTCTCTTCAACCATAAACAAGATTTTTCAGCATCTTCTCCTAAATGCCGCCTTCCCGACTTTTTAAGTATCTGATTATTAAAACTTTGTACTCCGAGACTAAATCTATTTATCCCTGCATTTATAAATCCATCAAGATCATATTGATTAAAACTAGCTGGGTCTACCTCCATAGTAATTTCAGCACCATAATCAATTCCATAATTTTCTTTAAAAAGATCAATTAATTCTTTGATTTGTTTAGGATCCAAAATTGATGGTGTGCCACCACCCACATAAATTGTCGAAAGAGGTGATTTATGCTTAATTGACAATATTTCTTTATACAAAAAGTGCAAATATTCTTGAACAGTTTTGCTTCCATAACCTTGTAAAGTTTCAATATTGTTTCCAAGTGGAATAACTGCAAAATCGCAATAAAAGCACCTCCTGTGGCAAAAAGGGATGTGTACATAGGCACTTTTTGGACACTTATTCATAATCTAAATACATTGTTTAAGCCCGAAAAAAGTATTAAGGATCGAAAAAAATAAAATCCTTATTTACTCAATTAATAAATCCTAGTAGATTATATATATGACAGATATTTTAGTATTAATTTTATTTGTATTGTCTGGGGCTGCTTCAGGATGGCTTGGGGTTGATTTATTGCCAGTAGATATACTTAAACAAGTGTCTAATGTAGAGGGTTTTAGAATTGTTTTAGCAATAATAGGTTTTTTTATAGGATTAGCAGCTGGTTTTGTATTCCTTCAACTTAGAAAGACGTTTCTTGATCAAATAAGGACGATGCCCACGGACTTATTAATAAGTAGGTCAGTTGGCTTAATTTTAGGATTACTTGTTGCGAATCTCCTTCTTGCTCCAATACTATTAATTCCCTTCCCTAGAGAAGTCTTTTTTGCAAAACCATTAGCGGCTATATTAAGCAACATTTTCTTTGGTGTGCTTGGTTATAAATTAGCAGATACCCATGGGAGGACATTATTAAGAATATTCAATCCAACTAATACTGATGCATATCTAGTTAATGAAGGAATACTCCCTGCTGCAAGTCCAAAAATTCTTGATACCAGTGTAATTATTGATGGCAGAATAAATGGCCTATTAAGTTGTGGTTTGTTGGAAGGGCAACTAATTGTTGCTCAAAGTGTAATTGATGAATTACAAACTTTAGCTGACTCAAGCAGTAATGAAAAAAGGTCTAAAGGCAGAAGAGGTCTTAAGTTATTGAAAGAATTGAGAGATTTATACGGGAGAAGACTGGTAATAAACCCAACAAAGTATGAAGGTAATGGGGTAGATGAAAAACTATTGAAAATTACTGAGGATATGACAGGAACTTTAATTACTGCTGATTATAATCTTTCTCAGATTGCTGAAGTAAAAGAATTAAAAGTTATGAATTTAAGTGATTTGGTTATTGCTTTAAGACCAGAAGTACAGCCAGGTGAATCGCTTAATATAAAAATCGTAAGAGAGGGAAAAGAAAAAATGCAAGGTATTGGGTATTTAGATGATGGAACAATGGTTGTTATTGATGAAGCGAAGAATTTTGTAGGAAGCAGATTAGATATCGTTATAACAGGAGCACTACAAACTCCCACTGGAAGGATGGTCTTTGGAAAACTGATAAATAATCCTGAGTCAAACAAATCTTTTAAATCACCAGCGACACAGGGCTAAATCTAGCTAGAATCAAATCAATCTTATTTTTTGATACAAATGACTGTATCTGCTCCTTATTACGGAGAAAACACCGTTATGAGGACCCCGCCCCCTGATCTACCCTCTCTTTTACTTAAAGAGAGAATCGTCTATCTTGGTTTACCATTATTTTCAGATGATGATGCGAAAAGACAACTAGGAATGGATGTTACTGAGTTAATCATTGCTCAACTTCTTTATCTAGAGTTTGAGGATCCTGAAAAACCTATCTTTTTTTATATAAATTCAACAGGAACAAGTTGGTACACTGGTGATGCCGTTGGTTTCGAAACAGAAGCTTTCGCTATATGCGACACAATAAGTTACATTAAGCCCCCAGTACATACAATCTGTATTGGACAAGCGATGGGCACCGCTGCAGTTATCCTTTCATCTGGTACAAAGGGGCAAAGAGCAGCTCTTCCTCACGCCTCTATTGTTTTACATCAACCTATAAGTGGAGCAAGAGGGCAAGCAACCGATATTCAAATAAGAGCTGAGGAAGTTTTGAAAAATAAAAAGTCAATGCTGGAGATTCTTTCGCGTAATACCGGGAAGACTATTAATGAACTCTCTAAAGACTCAGACAGGATGAGTTATCTCAACCCTCAAGAAGCCTTAGATTATGGAGTTATTGATAGAATACTCACAAGTCAAAAAGATCTACCCAGTAAAATTTAACTCTCACAACCAACTAATTTAAAATCATGCCGATAGGAACTCCAAGTGTGCCTTATAGACTTCCTGGAAGTCAATACGAAAGATGGGTTGACATATATACAAGACTAGGTGTTGAAAGAATTCTTTTTCTTGGACAAGAAGTTAATGATGGTATTGCTAATAGCCTTGTTGCTCAAATGCTTTATCTTGATTCTGATGACAATTCAAAACCTATTTATCTATATATAAATAGTCCAGGAGGATCAGTAACTGCCGGCTTGGCCATATACGATACTATTAAATACGTAAAAAGTGATGTAGTAACCATATGCGTAGGCCTGGCAGCATCCATGGGTGCGTTCCTATTGGCGGCTGGAACAAAAGGTAAAAGAGTTGCTTTGCCCCACAGCAGAATAATGATTCATCAACCTCTTGGAGGAACATCTCAGCGTCAAGCAAGTGATATTGAAATAGAGGCCAAGGAAATTCTAAGAATTAAAGATATGTTAAACATGTCTATGGCGGATATGACTGGTCAATCATTTGAGAAAATTGAAAAGGACACTGATAGAGATTATTTTCTAAGCGCAGAAGAGGCTAAAAACTATGGCCTGATTGATAAAGTAATCAAACATCCAAGCGAAGCAAATCAGTCTTAAGTTTTTTAAATAAAAATTTTAACTTTAATTTTTAAATTAATAATTTATTGGTTTATTTACACGTTTAATGTCTAAAATATTAATTATCAAATGCAAATAAGCTACAACTAATGACCCAACTCTTTTATGACAAAGATGCAGATCTAAGTCTTTTAAATAATAAAACAATAGCAATAATTGGATATGGTTCACAAGGTCACGCGCATGCCCTAAACCTTAAAGATAGTGGTATGGATGTAATTGTAGGTTTATATAAAGGAAGTAAGTCTGAAAGCAAAGCTATTAGTGACGGCCTAAAAGTGTTGAGTGTTTCTGAAGCTTGCGAAAAAGCAGACTGGATTATGATTCTCCTGCCCGATGAGTTTCAGAAAGATGTTTACCTTAAAGAAATTGAACCAAACTTAAAAGAAGGAAAGATATTAAGTTTTGCTCATGGCTTTAATATCAGATTTGGGCTTATCAAACCTCCTAGTTTTGTAGATGTTGTAATGATTGCCCCGAAAGGACCTGGACACACTGTTCGTTGGGAATATCAGAATGGTCAAGGTGTTCCTGCATTGTTCGCGGTAGAGCAGGATTATTCAGGAGGTGCAAGATCATTGGCAATGGCTTACGCTAAAGGGATTGGAGGGACGAGAGCTGGAATACTAGAAACAAATTTCAAAGAAGAAACAGAAACTGATTTATTTGGAGAACAAGCGGTTTTATGCGGAGGCTTATCAGAACTAGTCAAATCAGGCTTTGAAACTCTTGTAGAGGCAGGATATCAACCAGAACTTGCTTACTTCGAATGCTTACATGAAGTTAAACTTATTGTTGATCTAATGGTTAAGGGAGGCTTATCTCAAATGAGAGATTCCATTTCAAATACTGCAGAATATGGAGATTATGTAAGTGGCAAAAGACTTATCAATAGTGATACAAAAAAAGAAATGCAAAAAATTCTAAAAGATATTCAAGATGGAACTTTCGCTAAGAATTTTGTTGAAGAATGCTATAAAAATAAACCCCTAATGACAAAATTAAGAGAAGAGAATTCAAAACATCAAATTGAGAAAGTAGGTAAAGGTCTGCGTTCGATGTTCAGTTGGCTGAAATAAATTTATTTTTAATATTTCTAGGATCAATTTTTTTTGATTTATTGATTGGCGATCCAAGATTTTTTATTCATCCTGTTCAAATAATTGGCTTGTATATAGAAAAAATATCTAATTTTTTTACAAACAATTTTAGAGAAAATAAAAAGATATTATTTTGGGGCGGTTTCATTGTCGCTATATCAACTATTGGAATTAGTTTTAGTTTAGGGAAATTGATAGAACTTAGTTATTTGCAATTAAGAAATAATTTTATTAGTGGATTATTAATTTTATTTGGACTTTCGAGTTGTATCGCAACTAAAGGACTTATTTCAAGTGTGAAAGAGATTGCAAAGCTAATAGAAAGCAAAGAAATTAATGATCAAAATGAAAGAATAATCAAAGAGAAAGTGCAAATGATAGTAAGTAGAGATGTAAGTTCATCATCAGTTGAACATCTTTTAAGATCAAGTACCGAGAGTCTTACCGAAAATTCTGTTGATGGAATATTTGGTCCTTTATTTTGGATTTTTATTGGAATTGTTTTAATAAAGTTTTCAATCTTTCTACCAGGACCTTTGTCACTTGGTTTTTCTTATAAAGCAATAAGCACTTTAGATTCAATGATAGGTTACAAATATGATTACTTTAGATATTTAGGTTTTTTCAGTGCAAAAATCGAAGATATTTTTACTTTTATTCCTTCAAGATTAGTTTTAATTACATTACCTTTAGTTGGTTCCAAACTTAGTGAATATATATCAATCATAAAAAAAAGTTATTTTGATGGTAAAAAGTATGATTCACCTAATTCTGGGATTTCAGAAGCTATATTTGCACATATTTCAGGTATTAGATTGGGAGGAAAAAGTAAATATAAAAATGAAATTATTGAAAAACCAATTATCAATAAAAATGGAGATAGTTGTACTGGAAAGAAAATTGAATTAATTTGTGAATTAATTTTGAGATTACAATTTTTATGGATAATAATTTTTGTCTTAATTTTTTTTATAAATTCGAGTTTAATTCAATAATAAATTAGTTTAAAAATTATTAATATAAAAAAAAAGACTCTATGCAAGAAAAAGACTCTCCAATAGAAAATCAAAATGATGATTTGTCAAATCAATCATCAACTGATAATGAATACTCAAAATGGGTAGACAATCAGGGAGATGAAGTAAAGAATGTTTTTGGATTTAATGCCAGCGCTGAGCTCGTTAATGGTAGAGCCGCTATGGTCGGATTCTTGATGCTCATATTAACCGAGTTGGTTTTTAACGGCAGACCTGTGACTTCTTCAATTTTTGGTATCAATTAAAAATGGAAGAAAAAAAATCTAATTCAATAAAAGTATTCCTATACATATCTGTATGGGTAATAATTTGGGGAACATTAGGCTCTTTCATAGATTATCCGCTCTATAAAAATAAAATTTACTTAGAGGGAAGCATATATCAGTATCTCACTTTCACAATTACAGGGATAATTTCCATAATATGCGCAAAGTTTTTTTATAAAAAATTTGAGTTATAAAAATTTGTATCTAAATTTCTTAATAATTTTAGCTGGTTCTTTGTTGTCATTTGATTCGTAAAGTATCCACTGATGTGTTTCAGTATCATGATCACAACCATAATTTCCAGATAGGTTATCGTAGCTTGAAAGATATGAATGACAATACTGATCTGCCTCAAAAGCAGAGTCATAACCAGTAAGAAAATATATCAAAAATAGAAGACTTAGAAACAAAAAAAATACTTGAGAAACTAAATTAACTATCTTCATAACAATTTCTAAAATTTAAATATATCATTTAAAAAAAATTTTCGTCCTAAAAATAATTAACGACCAACATTAAAAACAAAGTCATGGAATTTTTGATTGTTTAAATAAAGGATCACTAGCAATAATAAAATCATATTTAAGCCTAATACTATTGATCCAAAAATATTTATTTGTTTTTTACCTGGCAAAGTGTAAGTAAGTTTTTTTCCTTTAAGAAAAGCAGCTAATCCTTTTTTTTCTTTTTTTGATTCTTTTATTTCAGCATCATTCTTAACTTCATTATTAGAGAAACCTTTTACCATTACAAATTAAATAACAAATTTATAATATTCCAAAAAAATAAATTATTTTAATAATTAACAATTTTTAATCACATGTGGGATCATAATTGAAATTCTCTCATTTGAAGAATTTTTTAAAAAATAAGCTTCAACAATTTCGGACTGCAACCCCAATAAACTAGATTGACATTTAAATCTATTTTGATCAAATACTCCTAATTGAAGTTTTTCTATTTGAGCTATTAATTCTCTACATCCTTGATTTTGAGAATATTTAATACATTCACTAGATTGTTTTAAAATCTTAGATTTTGTTGTTATTGGTTCTGCCATAACAAAATTAGATAAAAACAAAAATTTTAGGAATAAAATAGTTAAACATTTCATTAATTCTTAAGACTTCAAAATTTGGGATACCTTATTAAGAATTTTGGTCATTGAGCTAATAGCATTTTATTACAATACAAAAAAAGATGCTCAAAAAGAGCATCTAGCGTATTTAAGGAAAATTGGATTAAAGAAAACTATCCTTGAACTCTATCCTTAAAAAGTTTACCTGCTGAGAATGTAGGAACTCTTTTAGCAGGTATTGCTATTTTTTCGCCTGTCTTAGGGTTTAATCCCTGTCTTGCAGAACGATCTCTTGGCTCGAAAGAACCAAATCCTAGTATAGAGACTTTTTTGCCTTCCACGACTGAATCAACAATAGTTTCAATAGTCGTATCAACAATTGAAGAAACAACAGTTTTTGTTTCTCCTGTTGCGGCGGACACCAGGTTTACTAAATCAGCTTTGTTCATTGAATTTTAAAGTAAAGCAGAGATTTAATAGACTAGAATTTTATTCAAATCTAAAAAACCTCGAACTTGCACATCATATGGAGCAAATACGAATACGGCAACCGAAAATGACAGCGGCGCAAAGCTTTATACAAATTTTAGGGACATTTTTATCTAAATTATTTATTTTCATAGCCGCATATTTTTCTTGTATAAAAAATAGCTTCATTAATTAAAAAACAGCTAAACCCATTGGTAGCACTAGATTAATTGGTAAAAAATCTAGAGTCATTTATCAAAAGAAAAAATATCAAAGGGAATTGAAATTAAGAATTTGAGCTATTTATTATGTTTTATTAATTTTCAGATATATTTCCTTCTCATCACATGAAAAAGTATAATTTATATTTTGAAATCAAGAAAAATCTGGTTTTCTCATTATTAAATTTTCTCTCTAAATCTTTTTATGCAAAGCGCAGATGAATGGATAAATTGAAATTAAATAGAAAATTAATACTCTCCAAGATCCAAAAAAGTTCATTAGTGAAACCTTAAATTTGAGTTTTTTTTTTAATTTTGCATATATTATTCAAATATCAGTAATTTGAATAAATTATCTCAATCTTTATTAACCAATGATTAAGAGAAAGTGAATGATATTAATAAAGGTAAACCATTTCCTTTAGGAAGTTCTCTAACTCCACAAGGGGTTAATTTTTCCTTAGTAGCCACAAATGCCGAATATGTAGAAATCTTATTATTTGAGAAAGAGGACTCTATTTCGCCAAAAAATATATTGAAACTAGATCAGAATCACAATACAGGTCCCTACTGGCATGCGGAAATAAAAAATCTAAATGAAGGTTGTATTTATGCTTTTAGAGTAAAACAAAAAAATAATGCAATTAATAATAACTATGAAAAAAAAGTATTACTTGATCCATGTTCAAGGGGTATTACTGGATGGGGAAGTTATAAAAGAGAAAAGGCATTAGAAACGCAAGAAAATTCTAATTCTTGTCTTAAAAGCGTTGTTTGCGATAGAAAATTATTTAATTTTAAGGAATATCCAAGACCGAAACATACTTGGGAAGAAACAATAATTTATGAGCTCCATATCAAAGCATTCACTGAATCAACGGATAAAGACGAAAGTTGTTTTAAAAAATTTTTAAAAAAAATTCCCTATCTCAAAGAACTGGGTATTACAACAATTGAATTACTTCCAATTTTTTGTTTTGATCCAAACGATGCCCCAAATGGTTTAAAAAATTTTTGGGGTTATAGTCCAATCAATTGGTTCACTCCTCATTTTGAATATCTTTCGAATGAATCAGCTGAAAAGAATAGAGAGGAATTTAGAAAATTAGTAGAGGAGTGTCATAAGGCAGACATTGAAGTTATTTTAGATGTCGTATACAATCATACTTCTGAAGGAGATTACAAAGGACCTGCGATATGTTGGAAAGGTATAGATGAAAACCTTTATTACTTTATTGGGAAAGATAAAAATTATCAGGACGTATCTGGTTGTGGGAATACTATTGCAGCAAACAGAGGATTAGTTAGAAAACTAATAATTGAATCATTAAAGTGTTGGGCGAGTGAATTTGGAGTAGATGGTTTTAGATTTGATTTAGGTATTGCCTTATCAAGAGGAGAAAATCTCTCGCCACTTGATAATCCTCCAGTTTTTGAAGATATAGAGTGTGAACCAGAACTTGTTGATATAAAGTTTATAAGTGAGCCATGGGATTGTGGTGGTTTATATAAATTAGGTAATTTCCCATCTAAGAATACTTTCACTTGGAATGGTCATTTTAGAGATGATTTGAGGAGATTTTGGAAGGGGGATAAAGATACAGCTTGGAATATGAGCGATAAAATCAAAGGTACTCCATCGATTTATAAAGAAGATACTATTTTCCCAAAATCAATAAACTTTATTACTTCACATGATGGGTTCACTTTAAAAGATTTAGTAACTTTCAATAGAAAACATAATTTTGCTAATAGAGAACAAAACAGAGATGGTGATAACCATAACAATTCTTGGAATCATGGTACAGAGGGACCAACTACAAACTTATTAATTAATGATTTAAGAAAAAGACAACAAAAAAATCTTATTCTTAGTTTACTTATCTCTAAAGGTGTTCCAATGATACTTATGGGTGATGAGATAGGAAGATCACAAGGCGGTAACAATAATTCTTGGTGCCAAAATAATTTATTGGGCTGGATGAATTGGGAACATGGTCAACAAGATTTGGAATTATTAGAATATTTTAAATACGTTATAAAAATCAGAAAAAAACTAATAAACATCTTTAATCCATCATTCTTCCCTAATAAACAAACCAATGGAAAGATTCCAACATATCATTGGCATGGAACAAAGTTAGATAGCCCCGATTGGAGTAGTTGGTCTCACACAGTTGCCTTTAGCATTAACAAAGGTAATACTAATCCGCTGGTCTGGATAGGTTTAAATGCATATTCAAAAAGTATCGATTTCCCTTTGCCGAAATGCAAATATAATTGGTTAAAAGTTATTGACACTAGCATGTCTGAGATTTTTGAACCCTTAACTATTAATGAAAAATCTGTTTCAATAAAGAGTAGAAGCTCTTTATTAATAATTTCAGAAGAAGTATTTGGGGCTAAAAATAATATATTCTAAAAGCGGGCGGCGGGAATCGAACCCGCATCTTCAGCTTGGAAGGCTGAGGTTTTACCACTAAACCACGCCCGCATTAAGTAATAGAATTACCTCTGCAATAATACATTATCAAACAATCAACAAAGTAAAAAGATTGGAAAATTCACACTCGAAACAAAATATTGCTAGGTCAACGACAAGGTTAATGTTCTCTTATGGGCTAGGAGATGCAGGCACAGGTTTAGTCGCGACGCAATTTGGTTTTTTTCTATTCAAATTCTTTATTTCTGCTGGTTTACCAGTAATAATTGCTGGTTCATTATTAATGTTAATAAAGATATGGGATGCAGTAAATGATCCGTTAATTGGATGGTTAAGTGATCGGACCAAATCAAGATGGGGGCCCAGAATCCCTTGGATGGTATTAGCATCTGTTCCTCTTGGTTTCTCTTTAGCTGCAATATGGTGGACACCCACAGGTTCCGTTCTAACCAAAACTATTTACTATGCCATAATTTCTATAATCGTAATGACTGCTTATACAAGTATTAATCTTCCCTTTGCGGCTCTATCTACTGAAATTTCCGAAAAAACAGCCATAAGAACGAGACTAAACGCATCTAGATTTACTGGCTCAATAATTGCAGGACTAACTGGTTTGATAATTGCTGGAGTTGTATTAGGTTCTGAAGGCTCAGCAAATAATGAATATTTTTTAATGGGTAAAATAAGCGGATGTATTGCGGTTGCTGCAACATTAATTTCTTGTTGGGGATTGGCTCCATTCGCAAAAAAAGCAAGAAGGCCTTCAGGAAAAGTTGAAGCTATAACACTTCAATTCAAAAGGATCTTCAGAAATAAAAAATTTCTAAAAGTTATTACGCTTTATATTCTTCTCTGGTGCGCCTTACAATTGATGCAAACAGTAGCGTTAATCTATGTAGAGGATGTACTGAATGTACCAACATATATTGCGAAGTGGATCCCGATACCTTTCCAAATTAGCGCTTTAGTGGGTTTACAAATATGGGCCAGAGTATCAAATAAATTGAACAGGATTTCAGCTTTAAACTATGGAGCGATTATCTGGATTATTTCATGTACGGCGGCTTTATTTTTACCTTCATTATCCAAAATTTCAGGAGTGGGAGATAGTTTATTCCTAAATGCCGGCAACATATTTCTTTTCATTCTTTTAATTTTCATAATCTGTCTTATTGGCATTGGAGCTTCAACCGCTTTTCTCATCCCTTGGTCACTACTTCCTGATGCAATAGACGAAGACCCAGAGAGACCGGCAGGATTATATACTGCTTGGATGGTACTTATTCAGAAGATTGGTATCGCGTTAAGTGTTCAATTATTAGGATTTTTATTGTATTTATCAGGTTATCAATCATGCTTTGTTGATAAAAATGGTCAAAATTTTATTGAACAATGCTACTCAGCACAATTAACTATTAGATTATGTATTGGTTTTATACCCTCAATATTGGTAATAATTGGTCTTTTAATCATGAGAAAATGGGATCGAAAATTAATTGCAAACTAATATGTAGATATGTATTACCTTAATTTTTTCAAAAGACTTCTAAGCAGCTTAATCATTGGCGGGCAAGCAATTAATTTTATCTTTAAGGGTAAAATTTCCAAAAATGATCTCTTTGACCAACTTATGGAGTCAGGTCCTGGCAGTTTATTAATTGTATTAATTACAGGAATTGCCGCAGGTACAGTTTTTAATATTCAAGTTGCATCACAACTTACAAGTATGGGGGTTTCAAGTGAAATTGGAGGTTTATTAGCAGTAGGCATGGCGAGAGAAATGGCTCCTCTTCTAACTGCTACTTTAATGACTGGGAAGGTCGCCACTGCCTATGCTGCTCAACTGGGCACTATGAAAGTCACGGAACAAATTGAGGCGATAACAATGTTAAGGACCGAACCAGTCCAATATTTGGTGGTCCCAAGGTTACTATCGATGGTAATAATGTCTCCAATACAGTGTCTTTTGTTTTTATCTGTAGCTTTATGGAGTGGACAAATGTGGAGCACAATTTTTTATAAAGTTCCTCCAATAGTTTTTTGGACATCTGTAAGATCAGGTAATGTGAGTTTAACCAGTACAGACTTAACTTCAATGTTAATAAAATCTGTAGTATTCGGATTACTTATTTCAATCATTGCTTGTGGATATGGACTCACAACTAAAGGAGGTCCAAAAGAAGTTGGAACAAGTACAACAGGTGCAGTTGTAATGACTCTCGTTACTGTATCTTTAATGGATGTATTACTTACGCAAATTTTATTTGGATAATTCTATGTTTAATACTAAATCAAAAAAAGAGGGCCCAGTAATAATATCTCCTTCATTTCAGTTGCCAATCATTCTAATAGTTTTAAGTTTTATGCTTTTGTTTTTGAATATTGGTTCTTTGCCAACAATAGTATTTGCTTCTTTTAGCTTTTTTTTATTACTTCAGTCATTCACCTTAAGAATAAAAATAACAAATGATGATTTTATCGTTTTACAATTAGGGAAAGAGATTAGAACTTTTCCATTCAAGAACTGGATATCATGGAAATTCTTTTTCCCTATAATCCCAGGTATTTTTTATTTTAGAGAAAAGTCCAGTCCTCATTTATTACCAATTTTATTTAATCCAAAGCAATTAAAAGATGAGCTAATAAAAAAAGTTGACTCCCTGGAAATTAAAAATTCTTAAAATTCAGACTTTGCCTAATCATCAAAATTATTTAAATGACCAATAAAGAAATTTCCGACAATAATCCTAAAAAGGAATCAATAATAAATAAGTCAATTTCAGATGATAAAACCGAACAAATTAGTAAAAAAAATACTACGCAAAATAAAAATATTAAACCAAAAAACGACAAATTAACTAAATCTTTTGATGAAATTTCTAAAGAAATTCTTGGAGATCTCGTTTCAAAAAAAGACTCTTTAGTTAAAGAAATAAAAGAGTTAGAAACAAAAAAAAATGAAATAGAAAAAGATATTGAGTCAAATTTTAAAGGACAGTCAGATAATATTGCTAAAAGAGTTAAAGGCTTTCAAGAGTACTTAACTGGAGCTTTGCAGAATCTTTCACAAAACGTAGAGAAACTTGAATTAGTTTCTCAACCAATAATCGTAAAGCCTTCTCCCCTCGATGAGAAAAAGCAAAACAATAGCACAAATAATATAGTTAATGTTCCTGCTCTTTCTGAAACATTTAAGCCAGATGAAGAGATTATAAAAAGTTGCTTTTCAACTTTCACAGAACAACCTGATTTTTATGCTGACCCTTGGAAATTAAGACGAAGTCTTGATTCATCAGATATAGAAATTATGGATGATTGGTTTTTTAATATGGGCGGAAGAGGTTCTCTTGAAAGTAGAGGATCTCGACAAAGAAATGCCTTGTTATCAGCTGGTTTAATATCTATTCTTGGTGAATTATATGGAGATCAGTTTCAGACTCTTATTTTAGCTTCGCAGCCTGAACGATTAGGTGAATGGAGAAGAATTCTTCAAGATTCACTCGGTCTCACAAGGGATGACTTTGGACCAAATAGTGGGATTGTTCTTTTTGAAAGGCCTGAAGGTGTCATCGAAAGAGCTGATAGATTAGAAGCCAATGAAGAATTGCCATTTATTATCATTGATGCAGCAGAAACCTCTGTTGAAATTCCAATACTTCAATTCCCATTATGGGTTGCATTTGCTGGTTCAGATAATGAAATTTACGATGATCTTGAACTAAACTAGGATTTATGAATATCTTAATAATTTTTACAAGTTATCTTTTAGGATCACTTCCGACAGGTTTTTTAATTGGAAAATATCTCAAAAATATAGATCTAAGAACTATTGGTTCTGGATCTACAGGTGCCACAAATGTCTTAAGAAATGTTGGGAAATGGCCAGCACTTTTTGTATTTATCATTGACGTTGGGAAAGGCCTTATTGCAGTAAAAATAGCTCAATATTACACAGATCAAGGATTAATCCAGGTAATAGCAGGGATATCTGCTATCTCAGGACATATTTGGCCAATATGGCTTAGAGGTAAAGGAGGGAAAGCTGTTGCGACTGGATTAGGTATGTTTTTAGCTCTTTCTTGGAAAGTTGGACTCGCATCTCTTGGCATTTTTTTAATAGTCCTAACAAAAACTAAATTTGTTTCTTTATCCAGTATTTCAGCTGCAATCTTACTTCCTTTTTTTATGTTTTTTTACCTAGGTAAATTTGTGCACTCATACTTTTTTATAAGTTTAATTGTTGCATTATTAGTAATCTGGAAACATAGAACTAACATAACAAGATTGTTAAAAGGAGAAGAATCCAAAATTAATCAGAATCAATAGATTTAAATATTTCTATTAGAGCTTTATTCGGATCTATAGCTTTTGAAATTGATCTACCAATGACTAACTTAGTAGCGCCATTATCTATAGCTTCTTGGGGAGTCATAATTCTATTTTGATCATCTTTATTGTCAATATTTAATCTGATACCTGGCGTAATAATTTCAAAATTATCCTTATAAATAGATCTCAACATTTTTACCTCCCAAGGGGAGCAAACACATCCATCTAATCCAGCATCAAAAGACAACTTTGCAAGTCTCAATACATTTTCTTCAATTGAATTATTTCTATCAAGATCAGTTTGAAAATCTTTAAGAGAAAAGCTTGTTAAAACAGTTATTCCTACAACAAATGGAGGTTTTACGCTGACTGAGGTGGCTCCTTCTAAAGACGCTTTTTTTGAATCTTTAAGAGCTTTTAGACCTGCTGAAGCATGAATAGAAATTATATCAACCCCTAATTTTGAAACTTGGAAACATGCTGCTCGCATGGTATTTGGAATATCATGAAATTTTAAGTCTAAAAAAATCTTTTTATTTAACCCTTTTAATATTTCAATAACTCTTGGACCTTCCCTAACAAAAAGCTCTAAACCAACTTTCACCCACTTAATATTAGGACATTTTTCCAGAAGTAATTTTGCTTGACTTACATCTAGTCCATCAATTGCCAATATTATTTTATCTTCTGAATTAAATCTATTATTCATCAATTTTCAGTTTTCAAACCTCTTAATTATTTTTTTTCCAATTTGCAAAATTTTTCCTTCCAAATCATTTTTTGAATTAAAAACTAAATCAGGATTTATTACTTTCTGACTATCAATTTTTACACCCCCACCTTTAATAGATCTTTTGGATTCGCTGCTAGATTTGAAAAGTTTTAGAGAACTTAACAAGTAAAAAAACTTTACTGGAAAAACTACTTCTTTTAAAGAAATCTCTGGAATTTCTCCAACTTTTTCTTTGTGTCCCAGGAATAATTTTTCGCAGTTTGATTGCGCCTTTAATGCTTCTTCAGCCCCATGGAATAAGGTAGTAACTTCTAAAGCCATTCTTCTCTGTAATTCACGAGGATTTAAGTTTTCAAGAAAACTTAAATCTAATTCAGTAAGTAATTCAAAGTAGGTGGGTATTATATTATCGGGTACTTTCTCTAATTTTGAATACATTGAAAGAGGATCTTCAGTCAAACCGACGGTGTTAAATTCAGATTTACTCATCTTCTTAATTCCATCTAAACCTGTCAAAATTGGCAACAGAACACCAAATTGAGGGTCTTGTTTATAATGCCTTTGAAGATCCCTTCCTATTGCAATATTAAATTTCTGATCTGTGCCTCCAAGCTCAATATCTGATTGAACAACTACCGAATCGTAACCTTGTAATAGTGGATATAAGAATTCATGCAGAGCAATTGGAACTTGCGAAGTGTACCTTTTATTAAATTCCTCCTTAGCTAGCATTTGACTAACTGTTGCACTCCCCATTAATTCAATTATCGAACTAAGATTTAATCCTTTTAACCATTCACTGTTATATCTAATTTCTATTCTATCTTTTGAATCAAAATCTAAAATAGATTCATTGGCTGGCTTTCCCATACCTAGTTGGGTTAAGTATGTTTTTGCATTATCCTTAACTTGTTTTTCCGATAACTGAACTCTTGTTTTGTTTTTGCCGGTTGGGTCTCCAATTTGAGCAGTAAAATCACCAATAATTAACACTGCAATATGTCCATTATCTTGGAATGCCCTAAGTTTTTTAAACAATATGCTATGCCCAAGATGAATATCTGTTCCAGTTGGATCGATCCCGAGTTTAACCCTTAATTTTTTATTATTTTTTTTCGCATGATCAATTATCTCGGAAAAGGTTTGATCTGTTCCCTTAATTGGAAAATATTCTTCTATTCCTCTTGAAAGCCATGATGGCAATTTTAAATAATCTGACATGAAGCTTTAACCGTTAAATTTAAGAAGTTTTATCAAGTTCATCCTTCATTCTTATTAAGGTTTTATTCATTTGATCGAACATTTGATCAGGAGTAATCCCAAATTGACTTAACTGCGTCTTTAATTGTTCTACTGTCATTTTTGCTTGAAAATCTTCAGACAATTCAAATCTCTTCATAAAAACCTTATAACGATCCATAAGAGATTCCATTTTTTTTATGAACATTTTTTTCCCTTCTCTGTCAAATTTTCCATAATCAGAGCCAAGTTTCATAAGTTCTTGGTAATCTGTAAAAAGCTTTTTAGCTTCTTCTTGAACGATGTCTGACTCAAAAAATCCCATTTCTATTTTTTTACTTCGCAAGATTAAGGCTCAATTACAAGATAACAAGAATCTTTTAAATTGATTAGAACATTAATAAATTTTAGTTTATAAATAATTCTTTGATTTATATTTTTTCAGAATTAAATTTAGTAGAGATGTTTCAAAAATATTGGAAAAATTTAACGTAAATAATATTTCAAACCAAAATAGACAATTTGAATTATTTGGTTCAAATGAAAATACATCAATTAATTTTCAACACTCAAATAATCTAAAAATCAAAGGCGAAATCCTAACTGAATGGAGAGATAGAATATATAATCACCAATTCAAAATTTCAAAAGATACTCATAATAAAACTTTGCACCAAACAAGTCTTCCTATAAATACAATTTCCAATGAAAGAAAAATTGATCCGTTTTCCCTGCAGCCATTATCATTGAACTTTTGGAGAACCAATCAATATATACACAATGGGCCAGCAATGTATTTTGTAATTGACTCGATGGAGAGTTCTAAAATAATCCTATATATAGGAGAAACAAATTCAGCAAATAAGAGATGGAAGGGAGAACATGACTGTAAAAATTACCTCATGAACTATAAAGAAGCCCTAGCTCATAGCAAACTCTCAAGTCACCAAGATATTCGTTTCTTCTTAGATGTACCTAAAGAAGTAAAATTAAGACGTAAATTAGAACAGCAACTGATATATTTATGGTTACCACCTTTTAATAAAGAAACTCGAGATAGGTGGGCAACTACTTTCACAAACAACTAAAAGTTAATTAAATCCATTTTACAAATGCAATTTTCCACATTCCAAAAAAATCTAGATAACTGGCAAGGTGCTTCATTAATTTTTGGTGTTTTGGAGGAAGAAATTGCAAGCCAACTTGAAAACATAAAATTTGTTGTTGACCCAAAATTATTACTAAAAAAAGTTACTCAAAAAAAATTCAAAGGAGAAAAAGGAAAAACTTTAAGCTTTGAATTTTTAGATCAAAAATTAGAGACTTTAATCATAGTTGGTCTTGGCAAATCAAAAGACCTAAATAAAAGTGATATAAAAAACTCTATAGGAAATCTAGTTAGGAAAACTGTTGATAAACATGAAAAAATCAGCATCTTGCTACCTTGGGAATTAATAAATTCAGAACTAGAAATAAATCAATTAGCAGAGTCAGCCAGATTATCTGCCTATAAGGACAATAGATTCAATAAGAAAAAAGATGAAAAGAAAGTTCTTAAAAAAATAGAGTTTTTGAATTTAGAAAAATTTGAGAATATTAGCTTTGAAGAGACAGCACAAATATGTGAAGGTGTGGAACTAGCTAGAAGACTTGTTGCGGCACCTCCTAATAGTCTTACACCTCAGGAAATGTCTATACAGGCTTCTCAAATAGCTAAAGATCATGGTTTGGAAGTAAAAATTTTAGAGGCAAAAGATTGTGAAGATTTAGGAATGGGTGCATATTTAGCTGTAGCAAAAGGTTCTGATCTAGATCCTAAATTTATACATCTTACTTTAAAGTCAGAGGGACATATAAAAGAAAAGATTGCCCTTGTTGGGAAGGGTTTAACCTTTGATTCTGGAGGATACAATCTGAAAGTAGGAGCCTCTCAAATTGAAATGATGAAATATGATATGGGCGGAAGCGCTGCAGTTTTAGGAGCAGCAAAAGCACTTGGAGCAATAAAACCAAAGGGATTAGAAATTCATTTTATTGTGGCAGCTTGCGAAAACATGATAAATGGATCTGCAGTACATCCTGGAGATGTAGTTAAGGCATCTAATGGTAAGACAATTGAAATAAATAACACTGATGCAGAGGGTAGACTCACATTAGCTGATGCTTTAACATACGCATCCAATTTAAAACCGGATTCAATAATAGATCTCGCCACTTTAACAGGAGCCATTGTTGTTGCATTAGGAAATGATGTTGCTGGATTCTGGAGCAATAATGATGATCTAGCAAATGACCTAAAAGCTGCATCAGTCCAGTCCGGAGAAGAATTATGGCAAATGCCTTTACAAAAATCTTATAAGGAGGGGTTAAAGTCTCATATAGCTGACATGAAAAATACAGGTCCTAGAGCAGGTGGGTCAATAACTGCTGCTTTGTTTTTAGAGGAATTCTTTGATACAGAGATTAAATGGGCTCATATTGATATTGCTGGGACTTGTTGGACTGATAAGAATAAGGGAATTAATCCATCAGGTGCAACCGGTTTTGGAGTTAAAACTCTTGTTCAATGGATTAAAAATAAATAACTATATTTAAATCATTCATTCCAAAGATTTGTTGATCTAGCGTTATCACCCCATAATTTATCCAACCTCTGATCTCTCCCACATGAGAATCTGTAGAACTTATATTTTAATTCATTTCTCTCAGCAAAATCCTGATGATATTCTTCAGCCAACCAAAATTGAACTTTTGATTTTAGTTCTACAGATATTTTTTCTAATGGCACACGCAATTCATTAGAGGCGGAAACAATTGCATTTATTGCATCACTTTTCTCAGTTGCATCTTTGAAAAAGATCACTGGCCTGTAAGAATCTCCACGATCACAAAATTGACCCTTGCCGTCCTGAGGATCAATATTTCTGAAATAGAGCCTAAGTATCTCGGGTAAAGTTACCAATTTGGAATCATAGTCTACCAAAACCACTTCCTGATGTCCTTCATGATTTTCGTAAGTAGGATTTTGCAAATCTCCACCTGAATAACCACTTTGCACAAAATTTACCCCCTTTAATGACTCTAAATCATGTTCTAAACACCAAAAACAACCTCCTGCAAGAATCAATTCCTCTGCAAAAGTATTTATAGGGTTAATAAATATTGAAAGAGCAATTATAAGAGGTAAGAGGTATTTCATTTCTTTATTATAAAATTTAAATAATACAATTAATAATCTCTTTAGCAGCTCTCTGGACTACGCCCGATTCACCTAACTCTTTTTTTAAAAAAGCATAACCTTTTTTTATTTTTATTTTTTCTGAGTTCCCCTCAAGAATCCTACAAGATTTATAGAAGATTTTCTTTTCGTCAAACTCTTTCTGCACAAACTCAGGGATTATTAATTTATTGACTAATAAATTTACAGGGGAAATAAATCTCACTTTGAAATTAAGAATATATTTTGCAATAAAAGCTGTAATCCTACTTACTCTATAACCAACAATCTGAGGTATTCCATATAAAGCTAATTCCATATTAACTGTCCCAGATTTGCAAAGAGCAATTTTAGTGAGCGAATAAATATAAGGCTTTAATCTTGCATTATCTTTTTGAGAAATCACATGTCCTATCACTTGATATTTTCTTAAGGCCTTTTTGAATCTTTCATCAAAAACTTCCCTGCAGGATGGAATATAGACAACCAAACTTGGATATTTTTGTTGTAATTTTCTAGCCGCCTTCATAAAAGTGGGTAATATATAGTTCAATTCTTGAGGTCTTGAAGCAGGCATTAAAAGTAGGATGTTTTGATTTGGGCTAAGGTTGAGAATAGTTCGGGCATCTCTCTTTAGAGGAAGTTTTTTTGTTAAATCAATCATTGGATGGCCAACCCACATAACATTTCCACCCCTCTTTTTATAAAATGCAGCTTCTTTCTTGAAAATCGCAAAAATTTTATCTGAAAAATTTATTAAACTTCTCGAACTATTATTCCCAACCCTCCAAGCCCACTCTTGAGGAGCAATATAGTAAAAAATTGGAATTTTAGTCTTGGATCTCTTTAATTTAATTCCAATTTTTATATTAGGACCCATATAGTCAATCAAAATTAAGCAATCTGGAGGATATTTTTTTAGAAATTTATAAAATCTTTTTTGGATTCTTAATGTTGGAAGAATAAGAGGCAAAGCCTCCCAAATTCCAATTGCACTAATGGATGTAGTATCTTGAAGAATTTTTACACCTTCTTTTTTCATTCTTTCACCACCTAATCCACAAATTTCTATATCTATAGATTTTTTTTTCGCTTCATCTAATAATGCTTTTGATAACAAACTTCCGTGCAAATCTCCAGAGACTTCTCCAGTACTTATAAATATCTTTTTATTCATAAATTAATTAAAGGCATTGGTCCTCGTCTTTCTTTAGAAATTGATTCTTTTAAAAAACTACATAATTTTGAAGATGAAAGATCTAAATCTCCTTTCATTGCTTTTTCTAATGAATTTAGAATCGCTTCATTAGATTTGAAGAGAAGATTCCAAGTACTTTGAAGTAATTTTAAATCAAAATCTTTATTTTCCATTAAACCACTTCTTTTGATCCCAATCCTATTCAAACCTCTCAATCTTCCTGGATGTCCTTCAGCCAAACAAAAAGGAGGGACATCTCTATCTACCCTAGTCATTCCTCCAATCATTGCTAAGTACCCAATATGTACAAATTGATGAATACCTAAACAGCCCCCAATAATAGCTTTATCTTCAATCTTTACATGACCTGCAACTTGAACACTATTTGATAAAACTATCCCATTCGCAAGTTCACAATTATGACCTATATGGCTATAAGCCATTAACAAATTATTATTACCAATAATAGTTTTTTCTCCTTCATCAGTTGCCTTATTAATAGTTACACATTCTCTAAAAGTATTATTATCTCCAATAATTACTTCTGAAGATGCCCCTTTATATTTAAGATCTTGGGGATCCTGACCTATAAAAACATTTGGGAAAACTTTGTTGTTCATACCAATTTGAGTTCTTCCAGTGATAACAGCATTTGGTCCTATTTCGGTTCCTTTCCCGATAGTCACATTAGGACCGATAATTGCTCCTTGAGAAATAATGACACCATCATTCAATTCTGCATTAGGATCAACAAAAGCATTTGGGTGAACTTTTACACCTTCGAAGGCTGCTTTTGATTCATTATTTTTATTCTTCATATTACTAATCAACTAATGAAAACATTAATTCTCCAGCACAAGCCAACTTCCCATCAACATGTGCCTCACCTTTTACCTTGCCAAATCTTTGTCTTTTAATACTCAATAATTCACAAGTAATTATCAATTGATCTCCAGGTACAACAGGCCTTCTGAATTTAACGTTATTGATTCCCGCAAAGACGAAAAGTCCTTTGGGGAGATCTGGCATTTGAGTTACTATTATTCCCCCAACTTGTGCCATTGATTCAACAATGAGCACTCCAGGCATTAAGGGTCTCTCAGGAAAGTGTCCTTGAAATTGCGGCTCATTTATAGTTACATTTTTTACGGCGATGGCCCGCTCCCCAGGAATATACTCTATGACTTTATCCACAAGAGCAAAAGGATATCTGTGAGGTAATAAACCTAATATTTTCTCAGAGGAGAGTTGATTATTTTCACCGGATAATTTCTTTTCCAAAATAATTAAAGATAAAGTTAAATTTTTAGCGATGAGGCCAATAAAGCATTTAAAGAATGTGATCCTTTATAAACTAAAATTTGAGCCTTAGGTAACCCTACCAAAGCCAAGTCCCCAATTAGGTCCAAAATTTTATGTCTTATTGGTTCATTATCAAATCTTAATGGTGGATTAACCCATCCATCGCCATCACAAACAAGAGCATTTTCTAAACTTCCTCCCTTTATTAATCCAAGTTCACTTAACTCTTGAAATTGATCCTTAAAACCGAATGTTCTTGCTGGAGCAATCATTTCAACAAAACTTTTTGGATTTAAATCAATCACAAAAGTTTGATTCCCAATTGCTTTATAGGAAAAATTTATTGTTGATATAATAGTAATTTTTTCAGAGGGGGTTGCCGCTATTACTGAGCTTTCTTTATATAAAATTATTGATTTATTAATCTCTCGAAAAAAATTATCTGGTTTAGGTGCCTTTTTTATCCCAACTTCTTCAAAATCTCTAACCCACTGAATTGCCGATCCATCTAAAAGAGGGATCTCTTTCCCATCAACCTCAATATGTATATAACTTAATCCACAGCCAGCCAACGAAGATAATAAATGTTCAATAGTGTATAAATTTCTTCCCCCTAATTTCACCGCCGTACAAAGCATAGTACTTCCTATTAAATCCTGGGTTAACTTAAAAATCTCATTTGGTTTATCCCTAAAAGAAATATAATATCCCTCTTTTTCATAAGAAGAAATTGTGACTCTTGTTGTTTCTCCACTATGCAGACCAATACCTTCTCTAGAAATAACACCCGCTAAGGTATAACAATAATCATAATTAGTAGGCCAAGAAAACACTTAAAACTTCCATCCCACTCCAAGTGTATATCTCCAATCTCCACTTAGATCCTTACTAGCAATATCTATTCTCAATGGACCAATTGGCGTTTTTACTCCAACTGAACCTCCAAGCGAATAACCAGAACCTGATTTCTGCAATAATTCACCAGGTTTTCCCGGGACATCCTTTTGAGAGCCTAAATCACTTCCTGCATCAACAAATAAAGCTCCTGATATCATTCTCCAAATAGGAAATCTATACTCTGCTGAAGCCTCAACAAAACTTTTACTTACAGCCAAGTCACAAGATCCGTAACCTCTAACAGATGACGTACCTCCCATACAAAATGCTTCATAAGGAGGTAATTCCCCAACGATAGTTCCAGCCGTTAATTGAAAACCAATAGTTTGAGGACAATCTTCACTAGTAGCATCACTAGACTTACATTCTTTGGTAAAATTGATTAATTTTGTTGGTATAAAAAATTTGTATGTGCCTTTCATTCTATTAAAAGTTGGAGATTTATGACCCATTGAAATAAACTGTTCAGTTCCAAAGATTAATTTATTACCCGAAGTTGGGTTTACAGAATTATTCAAATTATTTCTAGATGTACTTGCAATAACACTTACCAATATATTTTCTTCAGGGCATGAACCATCATTTGGAGTAAATCCAATACAGATAATATCACTTGCATTCCCTGTAGTTGGGGTTGTATCGCCATAAGGTTTTTTGTTCCCATCACCATCAATCATATTTACCTTCTTAAAATTCATACCTGCAAGAACTCTCCATTTGGCGACCTTAAAAGGATCCCCACCATTAAGAGGCCTTGAGAAAGAAAATCCGCCACCTGTTTTTTCTAAAACTACTGATGAAAAAGTATCAGTCGTTGAAGTATTTTCATCATTTACAGCATATATACGCCCATTACCTTCACTTTTGAATTCTTGTGGATAATCTCTACTTAGAAACATATTTGTTCTAAAAGAAGTTTTATGTTTATCTCCCTTAATCCATGGATCAGATAGAGAAAAATTGTAGGTAGTTGAATATTCTCCAAAATTTAGGTTGATTTTTGTAGACCAAGCTCTGCCTAGTGCATTCGTTTCCTGCAACCCAATTGAGGCAAAAACCCCTGCAGTAGTACTATAACCGAGGCCACCTGTTAATGATCCTGTTCTTTGCTCACTTAAGTCTAAAAAAATTATGACTTGACCAGGATTTAGCTTATCAGGACCAAGAGATACGTTGACATCATCAAATAATGATGTGGCATAGAGTCGTTTAATATCAGCTTCTAAAGTTTTTCTATTAAATATGGTACCTGGTTTTGTTTTTAATTCTCTTTTTATGACCCAGTCTTTTGTTTTTCCTTTCCTAGGTTTCCCATCGATAATAGTTTCATCATCAGATCCCCGGAATCTTAACTTTACATCAGATATAATCCCTTCAGAAACATTTAAAGTTACTATACCGTTTTCATAGATTCTATCTGGACCATTAATTCTAGCTAAAGAATAACCTTTACTTTCATAACTCTTTTTTATTATTTCTATTTTATTTTGCAATTCATTTAGGTTAATAGTTGTGCCATAAAAATTTTTAAAAATATCGTCTACGAATGCAGCAGAAATCACAGAGTTTTTTGGATTAAGTTCAACCTTTTTCAAAATTGGATTAGGCACTACATTTACAATAAGTCTCACTCCTAATGGCCCATCTTGAGAATTTATTTTCACTCCTGAAAACCAACCACTAGCATATATTGCATTTAGGTTTTGTTTTAAAATTTGATTATTCACAACGCTTCCAGGCTTTATGCTCATGGAATCATATGCAGCTAATTCAAGTTTTCTACCCTCAGGATGATCTTCCCAACCTTCAATAATTATTTCTGAAATAAGAACACTTTCTGTATTAATATTTTTTTCATTTTCTGCGATAAATATATTTTTCTCTTGTTGAATATTAAACCCATGAATTAAATCATCTTTAATGTTGTTTATTTCTAAAGTTGTTATTAATTTCTCATTCTGATTAGGCAAATACCTTGCAGCCAGTTCTGAGTTATTTGATATCAAAATCAAGGGGGAACAAGCAATATTTGTAAAAACTTTTCCAAATTGTAAAAAATGTTTTTTCATAGTTTTTTATTTATGGTAAATAAAGCATTATTCATTAAATTGAGTTAAACGAATTCATTTATTCTTCGGTTAATTTCACTATATGCTTCAATTAAGTCACCTAAATCATTTCTAAATCTGTCTTTATCTAGGCTTACTATTGTATCATTTTTCTGATTGAGATCCCATAATCTACAATTATCAGGGCTTATTTCATCCCCAAGAATTATATTATTTTTAGAATCATAACCAAACTCCAATTTGAAATCTACAAGTTGAAGCTTAATATTTTCAAAAAAACTTTTCAGGATTCCATTGATTTTTAAAGTTAAATCTATTATTAAGTCTAAATCCCTAGAACTCAGTATATTCATTAATTCAATTCTATCTTGTGTAATAAGAGGATCATTTAATTCATCATTTTTAAGATAAATATCAATTAATGGTTTTGCCAAGATAGTACCAGGTTTGATAGTAGTTTGTTTACATAAAGAACCATAAGCAATATTTCTAAGGACAATTTCTAAAGGAATTACTCTTATTTTTTTTGCTATCAAAGTATTCTCATTTAAAAGTTTAATAAAATGAGTGGGAATATTTTTATTTATAAGTATTTCAAAAATTTTTGCACTTATAAGGCAATTAAGTTTTCCCTTCCCTTCAAATTTAGCTTTTTTCAACGCGTTAAAAGCTGTAGCATCATCTTTAAATTCAATAATTACTTTATCTTCATCGTCATGAGAAAAAACTTTTTTTGCCTTACCTTCATAAATCAACTCAAATTCATTATTCATTAATTGAAGACCTCAATTGATTACTAAAAGTAAGATTTGGAATTAACATATTTATTAAAGAACAACTTTTCAAGGTAGTTTATTTCATTTTACCTGATTTTTCATCGAAACCTTATAACCTTCAAAAAAAACAAATTTTATGAGTATTAATTCAAAAAGTTCTAAGAACTTAAATAGATTAGAGAATATTTTAATAATTGGAAATGGTGGTAGAGAAAATTCTTTGGCTTGGGTTATTCAAAAAAATGAATTAGTAAAGAAGGTTTATTTAATCCCTGGTAACGCAGGGTCAGAAAGAATCAATAAATGCGAAAGAATAAAAATTGATATCAACAATAAAATTGAATTAGTAAAAAAACTTGATTTTTTAAAAATAGATTTAATTGTAATAGGACCAGAAATACATTTAGCAAATGGATTAGCCGATTTTCTTCGCAAAAAAGACTTCAAAGTATTTGGCCCAGGCAAAGATGGAGCAAAATTGGAATATAGCAAATCTTGGGCAAAGGAATTTATGAAAGACGCAAATATTCCAACTGCAAACTTTTGGAAGGTAAATTCTTTCGAAGAAGCAAAACAAATTATCCATTCCTCATCTATGCCACTGGTTGTAAAAGTAGATGGTTTAGCTTCAGGTAAAGGAGTTTTTATTCCCGATTCAAAAGATGAATGTTTTAGAGCAGCAGAATCAATCTTCAATGGTAAGTTTGGTAAATCTGGGAATGTGGTTGTTCTAGAAGAAAAAATTCAGGGTCCAGAAGTTTCAATTTTTGCTCTATGTGATGGAAAGAAATATATATTACTGCCAACCGCACAGGATCATAAACGTCTCAATGAGAATGATAAAGGTCCAAATACAGGAGGGATGGGAGCTTATTCTCCTGCACCACTATTAACAGAGGATTACCTTGATAGAGTAATTAAAGAGATAATTGAACCTACAATAGTTGAACTAAATAGAAAAAATATTGATTATAAAGGCGTAATTTATTTTGGATTAATGCTCACAAAATCTGGGCCGAAAGTTATAGAATATAATTGTAGATTTGGTGATCCAGAATGCCAAACAATAATGCCTTTGATGGATCAAAATTTTGTATTACTTTTAGATAAATGTTCAATGGGAAATTTAAATGGCGATGAAAAAATTGATACTTTTGATAAGGTTAGTGGTTGTGTAATAGCAACATCAAAAGGTTATCCTAACGAGTATAAAATTGGTTTTCCTATAAAAATTGGAGAAATTGACTCATGTGAATGCCAAATTTTCGACTCTGGTACTTCTCTAAGTAAAAATGGTCAATTATTAACTGATGGTGGAAGAGTTTTAAGTATTGTCTGTCAAGATAAAGATTTTGATAAGGTTTTTGAAAAAGCATACAGAAATTTAAAAGAAATAAATTTTGATGGTATGTACTTTAGGAATGATATTGGTCATCAAGTAAGGAAAACCCTCTCAAAGGAGAATTAAGTTTATGGTAGAAACTAATAATCAAGAAAGTAGAGAATATAACATCTTCGAGAATGATGATATTAATAATAACTATTGGATTAATAGACTTTTATCTTGGTGGAGTGGATTTAGTTTAAGAACAAAATTATTAGCAATAGCAACTCTTGTTGTTAGTCTCTTAATGACAGGGATCACCTTTTTTGCATTAAATAGTATTCAAAGAGATGCGGGAATGAATGACACAAGATATGCTCGAGATCTTGGATTATTGCTATCGGGTAATGTTACAGAATTAGTTGCTAATAACCAAAAAAAAGAAATTTCAAATGTAGCTGAAAAGTTTTGGAGATCAAGTCGAAATTTACGTTACATATTTTTTACTGATGCTGAAGATATAGTTCAACTTGGAATACCAATTAGTGCCACCCCTACAAGTTCAGATAGTCAGTTTCAGCTCACTAGAAGATTAAAGTTACCATCAGAATTAAAGAAAAGACCACAATTCCCACTAGTAAGGCAGCATATTACCCCACAGGGTCAAGTAACAGATGTATTTGTCCCAATGCTTTGGAAAGGAAAATATCTTGGAACTTTAGCCTTAGGCGTTACACCTAATAAAAAAGCCTTAGCCAGTGCAGCATTAACAAGAGAAGTAACCATAGCAGTTTTTATCTCGATTTGGGTTTTAGTAATACTTGGAGCTGTATTCAATGCACTTACAATTACTAGACCTGTAAGGGAGTTAGTGAGAGGTGTCAGGGAAATTTCAAAAGGGAACTTTAAATCCAGAATTTCTTTACCTATGACAGGAGATCTAGGAGAACTTTTAAATGGCTTTAACCGAATGGCTACCCAGTTAGAAAATTATGATGAGGCAAACATTGAAGAACTTAAAGCTGCTCAAATAAAACAGCAATCATTAATAGCTACTATGGCTGATGGTGCAATATTATTAGATTCTCTAGGAAAGATTGTACTCACTAATCCAACCGCAAAAAGATTATTTCGTTGGGAAGGAAGATTCTTGGAAGGAAAATATTTTTTAAATGAGATTCCCGAAATTTTATCTAATGACCTGCACACAAATATAGAATCTATTCTCAATAGAGAGAAGGAGAAAGATGATTTAAGATTCAGCTTAGGAGAACCAGCTAGAACTTTGAGAATTGTCTTACAGTCGGTATTAGATACAAACAAAGTTGAATTAAAAGGGATTGCGGTCACAATTCAAGATCTAACTAGAGAAGTAGAACTAAATGCTGCGCAAAACAGATTTATTAGCAATGTCTCGCATGAACTAAGGACCCCACTTTTTAACATTAAAAGTTACGTAGAGACCTTACATGATTTAAAGGATCAGCTCTCTAATGAAGAACAAATCGAATTTCTTGGCATAGCAAATTCAGAGACTGATAGGCTAACAAGACTTGTGAATGATGTATTAGATTTATCAAGATTGGAGTCAGGGAAAATAATTCAACTAGAGGAAATGGATATAAAGCCAGCAATTGAACAGACTCTCAGGAATTACAGACTTAATGCTACAGAAAAAAATGTTTCATTAGCTCATGATATAGAAGAAACTATCCCTTCTATTCTTGGGAATTTTGATTTACTTTTACAAGTTTTTGATAATTTGCTGGGTAATGGATTGAAATTCAGCCCAAAAAATAGCAACCTAATGATAAGAGCTTATACATGGCCAGATTCCTGTCCAGCCTTTCCCCCAATTAATAGAGATGATGGACCACCCCAATGTGAGTTAGTTTCACCATTACCAAAAGTAAGAATTGAGATTGCTGATACAGGTTCAGGAATATCTCAAGCAGATCAAGAAAAGATATTTGACCGTTTCTATAGAGTGGAGAATGCTGTTCATACCGAGCAAGGGACTGGTTTAGGTTTATCTATAGTGAGAGGGATAATTGAAAAACATGGCGGAGAAATTCGTATGGCTAGTGAATTAGGAGTTGGAACAACATTTTGGTTTGATTTAGCCTTGGCACAAACTGATAAAGATGAATTATTGACCCAAACAATTAATAATACAGATACTTTTTCAAGCTCTGAAATCAGCTAAATTATCTAATTATTATCTAACCCTTTAAAAACATTTTGAATATTTTGATCAGGAACAACTCTATGAGGGGCTCCGCTAAAAATCTGTTCAAAATTAGAAAAAGAATCTTTTATTTCAGGGCCTTTATTAGTGATAATAAATTCTCTTATTCGTTTATCATGCCAGGATCCGCGCATTTTAAAAACATTTATGGCTCTGGCCATCTCACCTTTTATTTCCACATATTGGAGCAATAAAATGGTATCCGTAATAGTTGAGATGTGAGAGTCAGTTATAGAGTGGCTACCCATAAATTCTTCAGCAGTATTAGTAAAAAAACCTGCTATTTCTTCTTGTTTTGTATAACCAGTAACTGCAATTACAAACTGTCTAAATGCATTCAAACTTACACCTCTAGCTAATGCTGAGAGAGAATCTATCGCCATTCTCTTTGGTTTAAATTGATTAATTTGCGTTTTTATTATTTGTAAGTGATCTTCCAAACCAGTTGATTCGGGATATGCACAAATAATTTTTAATAACCCATCACTTTCCATCTTTTCAAAGTCTATTCCCCAACTAGTGGCATTCCTAAGTAATTGCGCCCTGGATTCTTCGTATGCGAAGAGTATTGCTCTTTCACTGTTGTTATAAGCATCTTCTACAAATTTAGAAACAAGCATTGTTTTTCCTGTACCAGTAGCTCCTGTGGCAAGAATAATGGAATCTTGGAAATAACCTCCTCCACACATATCATCAAGATCTTTAACTCCAGAACTAATTCTAATATTCGAAGATCTTTGCGTAAGTCTCATTGCTCCAAGCGCAAACACACTTATACCTTCTGTACCCATAGTGAATGGGTATTCACCTTTCATATGAACTGTACCTCTTAACTTCAAAACTTCTAACGTTCTTCTTCTCTTCTCTGACTCTAGAACATTTCTTAATAAGACAACATTATCAGAAACAAATTCTTCTACTCCATATCTAGCAATAGGTCCGTAATCATCAACCCTTTCTGTGGTCATAACTGTGGTTACTCCTATTTCTTTTAATCTCGCTATTAGTCTAAATATTTCTCTTCTAACAACGTAAAGAGCATCATATTGTTGAAAAACAGCAGTTATAGAATCTATTGCAACTCTTTTAGCTTTGTACTTTCTTATCGCATAACTAATTCTTTCAATAAGACCAGACAAATCAAAGTTGCCCGCGACATCTTGACCGTCAGGATCCGGAGAAGCGTCTAATATAAATAGCTTATTTTGATCGATTAATTCTTGTAAATCCCATCCGAAGCTAGCAGCATTTCTTATTATATCTAGAGGTGATTCTTCAAATGTAACGAAGATACCAGGTTCATCAAAATTGCAAATTCCATGATGTAAGTATTGCAGCGAAAAAACAGTTTTGCCAGTCCCGGATGTACCACTAACGAGTGTACTTCTAGATACAGGCAACCCGCCTCTACAAACATCATCAAACCCTTCTATACCAGTAGGGAGTTTTTGTACTTGCATTTTATTTGATTTGCCAAATTTCTTATCTTTCATAGTTTTTTAAATTAAATAAAAAATAAACATTAAATTTATCTTCAATTATAAAATTTTCTATATGTTATTTATCTCCACTATATTCAGTTTCAGTTAATTCATCAAACAATAGATCTAAACCGATTAAAACTTTCTCTCTATCAGAAAGGTCACCAATTATTCTTCTAACTGGTGGAGGTAAAATTTTAGCTAGTGTTGGGGTAGCCAAAATCTTATCTTCTTCAGCTAATTGAGGTTGCTTAAGTACATCTATAACTTTCAAAGCATAAACTCCTTTAAATTCATTTTCTAAAATTTCCCTTAAAGTATTCAAAGCTCTCATTGAATTAGGAGTATTTCCAGCAACATAGAGTTTTAAAATATATGTTTTTCTTGCAGCCATTTTTATGGTTCCATAAATTGATATAAAAGATTTAAAACAACCCTTGACTTATTACACTACAAAATAAGAAAATAAACAAACCATTATGATTGCTTATTTGGCTTAATCAAATGATAAATTTGAGCCTAATAGCGTCTTTAAGATATGACAAACTCTAAAAACTCTTCAAACAATTCGTCAAAAAGTAGCGAATTATATGCAATAGCAGAAACTTCAGGTCAACAATTTTGGTTCGAAGTTAACAGATACTATGACATAGATAGATTAAATGCTAAAGAGAAAGATAAGATCATACTTGAAAAAGTTTTACTTATAAAAGATAAAGCCACTATCAATATTGGTAAACCTTATGTTGAAAATGCAAAAATTGAACTAGAAGTTGTTTCTCACAAAAGAGATAAGAAGATTCTTGTATACAAGATGCGTCCGAAAAAAAAGACAAGAAAAAAGATGGGGCACAGACAAGAACTTACAAGAGTTATGGTAAAATCCATATCAATTGGCAAAAGCTCTCCTAAGCCTTCCTCCAAAAAGGAAAGTATTAAAAAGGAAACAAAACCAAAATCCGAAAATTCAACAAATTAAAAATTTCTAATGGCACATAAGAAAGGAACAGGCTCTACAAGAAACGGTAGAGATTCAAATTCCAAAAGACTTGGAGTAAAAGCTTATGGTGGAGAAAAAGTAACAGCTGGATCAATTTTAATTCGTCAAAGAGGTACATCTTTTTTGCCAGGAATTAATGTTGGCAAGGGGAAAGATGACACTCTTTTTGCACTCAAAGAAGGCACCGTAAGTTTCGAAAGCATTAAAAGAAATTTAAGAAATAGAAAAAGAGTAAATATCGTTATCTAATTTTCTTATAAGCTCTTGTAGTTATTAGAATAGGGTGAAAAACTTCTATAAAAATAGATTGAAGTGTTTTAAAAAATTTTTCAACAATTTGTTCATCGTCGATATGGAATGGATATTCATTTTTTTCTCCTTTATAAAAGTACCAATTAAATAAAGCTATAGAATTAGAATCCATAATCTCGTTAAAAATCTCAATTTGAGAAGCTGGATTCGCAAGATGTTCCAAAACATCAAGACAAATTATCGTATCAAATTTCGATATCTGTGAATCTTTAATTGTCTTGCAAAAAGTAAGTTTTTTTTCGACTCCTAATTCCTTAGCCCTATATTCAACAAAATTTCTATTCGTTTCATTAATATCTACAAAAAAAACATGTTCAACTTTTGAAGACATAGCATTAGCTAAAGCATGAGTTCCAATCCCTCCTCCGAAATCTAAAACTATATCTCTTGAAAATCTCTGCTGAAGTTTTAAGGTATCTGCGATGTAATCCTTACTTGTAATATGCCAAGCAGCTAAATCAGCTAAATGTCTATCTCCAACTATCTCAGTATAAAAATCTGAAACATCACTTAGAGCATCACCAGGATGTAAATTTGCCAAATTTATCTTTGCATTTGCAAGAAATCCATCTAAATCACATTCCTTAATAGATAAGTATTCCATTAAATGTAATTTCAAATTAAAAGCATTATTTACAAATTCTTCTAAAATAAAACTGTTATTTTTCAATTGCTTACTTTAAATTTTCTAATACAAAAATCATAGAATGGTATTAAATCTTTCTCAAAGTATTCTTAATATAAAAAATGGGACCTAAAGATGGATTCTTAGTAATCAATAAGGATAAAGGCTGTACCTCCCATGATTGTGTAAAAAAAATAAGGCAATTACTAAACACAAAAAAAGTTGGACACACTGGAACTCTTGATCCAGAGGTTACAGGAACATTACCAATTGCAATTGGCAGTGCAACAAGATTTATTCAATATCTTCCTCAGGGAAAAACTTACATAGGGCAAATTAAATTAGGAATCAGAACTAGTACTGATGATATTCACGGCAAAATTATTCATCAAAAAGATTGGCCCAAAATTAACAATAATCAATTAGATCAATATTTAGATAACTTCAGAGGAACAATTCAGCAAATTCCTCCAAAAGTATCTAGCATTCACGTAAATGGCGAGAGAGCCTACAAAAAATCTTTTAAAAATGAAAAATTTGAATTAGCACCAAGAGAAGTAAAAATAGATGAACTCACTTTAATGAATTGGGATCAAATTAAAGGAATCATAGAAATAAAAATCAAATGTTCTGCTGGTACATACATAAGGTCAATTGCAAGAGATTTAGGTGAATTTCTAAATTCAGAGGGTTGTCTTCTACAACTTAAAAGAATTTCAGCTTGTGGCTTTCATGAACAAAACTCAATAAAAATATCGGATATGGAAGAAGGTAAAAATAACGCGAGAGACTTTATTATTCCAACAATTTCTGCTCTTAATCACATTTCAACATTAGTCTTAAATAAAGAAGAAGAAATCAATTTTTGGCAAACTGGAAGAGCAATTAAAGTTGACATTCATTACTTAAATATAATCGAAGCTTTTGATTACAAAAACCCCATAAAAGTTATAGATGAAAGAAAAAAACTACTTGGGATAGGCTTCTTAAATCAAGATCAAACTAATATAAATCCCAAATTAGTCCTTAATGCAAAATGATTTTTATAGGTAATTTTTTCTAAAAGGTTTAATCTGCACGCCCCTATAAAAATGCTTTAAAATTTTCTCAGCTTTTTGGCCTCTAGACGCCATATATTTAGCCCCCCATTGACTCATTCCTACTCCATGTCCAGATCCCTGTCCAAAAACCATTAGACCTTTTTTCACATGAAGTTTATTATTAAATTCTTCCTCAAAAAATTTAAACCTCACATAGTTACTATTGAGGCCTAATCTTTTTCTTAAATCTACCCCAGACATTTGATTAGAACCATAAGCTCCAAAAAGTTTTACATTTTTTACCCTCCCTGTACTAGTAATATTTAGAATCTCTATATTTTTTAATCCTCCAATCTTGGGAAATAAATTTATTAATTCTTTATTTGAGAATTTTTTTTGCCATCTAAATTTTGGATTATTTCTATCAAAATCTTTTACACTTGATAAATATGGATATTTATTCTTCCATACATCTTGACTATATTCTGTCATCCCACCTGAACTGCTATGGAACAACGCATTTATTAATTTATTTTTATAGGTCAATACCAAAGATCTTGTACTTTTAACAGCTCTGATAGTTTTATAAGTTCTTGACTCCAAGCCATTATAGACTTGATTTCTCTGGGTAGAATCTATGTCAAATAAGTTATTTCCCTTTTGCTTTAAAGCATAAGTTCTTGAGGCAATTGCTTGAGCTTTTAATGCTTCAATAGGCCATTTTGTTGGCATCTCTGAACCAACCACACTACTTAGGTATTTTTCAATTCCTATAACATTCACCACCAATATTTCAGAATCAAGAACAAAGAGGTTAAGTTTACCAGAAAATCTTTTCTGACCTACCCAAATACCTCTTCCATCAGAAGATCTAACTTGAAATAGTTGATCACTTTTTAAATCATATTTTTTTTGGGTATTCTTATCAAAATATAGAATTTTTCTATTTTTCTCATTTTTTAAAGTTAAACCTTTTATTTTTTTATTTGAGAAAAATTTGCCCTCTATGGTTAAGGGAATTGATTTATCTGATCTAATCCTTATATTGTTATTTTTTGATATCAAAACCCTTATTGTTTGCTCTTTAGATGCAAAAACACTTTGACTCTGAAAAGCGCAAAAAAATATAAGACTAATCAAGCACGATTTACAAAAGATTTTATTTGTTTTAATTTTCACTTTGTTTGAAAAACAAATTCTTAATTTGCCTAAGTTTGCCTAAAAGTCTAGATTTAATCCAGATATCAAAATAAAAATATCATAAATTAAGTGAATATCACCTTCTTAGGAACAAGTTCTGGAGTCCCTTCTTTAACGAGAAATGTATCTTCCTTAGCACTTAAATTATCACAGTCATCAGAAGTTTGGCTGTTTGATTGTGGAGAGGGAACACAACATCAAATAATGAAGAGTAATATTAAATCTTCGCAAATCAAAAAGATATTTATTACTCATATGCATGGAGATCATGTTTATGGTTTACCTGGCCTTTTGGCTACATTAGGTTTATCAGGTAATAGTAATGGTATTGAAATTTATGGTCCTTCAGAACTCAGAGGTTTTATAAATTCTGCCCTCAATAAAAGTTTTTGTAAATTGTCATTCCCATTGCATTTCGTGGAGGTTGAAAATTACGCATCACAAAATAAAATTTTATTTGAGAACAAAACAATAACAGTAAATTGCGCCTGCCTTAAGCACAGAATTCCAGCTTACGGTTATAGAGTGAGCGAAAAAGACAAGCCTGGCATATTTGATATCAAAAAGGCAGAATCCATGAAAATAGGCCCTGGGCCAATATATTCGGAACTTCAACAAGGTAAAAAAGTCATATTAGCGGATGGAAGAACCTTTGATGGGAAAGAGTTCTGCGGACCTCCTAGGAAGGGTGAAAGTTTTGTTTATTGCACAGATACTGTCTTTAGCGAATCAGCAGTTTCATTATCAAAAAATGCCGATTTACTTGTACATGAATCAACATTTTCTGAGGAAGATGAAAGCATGGCTTACGAAAAATTACATTCCACAACAATTATGGCTGCTAAAACAGCATTATTATCTAATGCAAAAAAATTAATCATTACTCATTTAAGTCCAAGATATACTAATAAAAGTTCAATTACACCAAGCGATTTGCTTAAAGAGGCACAAAAAGTTTTTCCAAATACTTACCTTGCCAAAGATTTTCTAACTGCAGAAATTAAATAAACTGCAACAGTTCGTTAGCAGGAGCGTTGTAAATGACCAACCCATGAAATAATGGTCATAGGTTTTCTATATTGATGTTGATCGAAATGGTTTCTATTTTTTCATCACTTAACAAGTCTTTTAAAAGACTTCTTATTTTTCTTCCATTGATTATTGGTTTACTTCTTAATCCAATTTCTGCTAACGCACTGTATCCTAGTGATCCTTCATCAGTAGATGGATTGAAAGAAGATCTTCATGGCGCTGATCTTCAAAATAATGAATTTGTAAAATATGATTTATCTAATCAAGATTTAGGAGAGGCTAATCTACAAGGGGCATATATGAGCGTAACAACTGCAAAGAATTCTAGTTTCAAAAGCGCTAACATGAAAGACCTTATTGCATATGCTGTACGTTTTGATAATGCTGATTTATCTGATGCGAATCTTACAAATGGAGAGCTAATGAAAAGTGTTTTTGATGGGGCAACTATAGATGGAGCAGACTTTACTGATGCGAATCTTGATCTTTCTGAAAGGAAATCATTATGTGAAAGAGCAACAGGTACTAACTCAAAAACTGGAGTTGATACAATCGATAGTCTTGAATGCACCGGCTTAAAAGGTTACATGCCACCAAAACCAAAAGCTTAAAAAAGAGCTAAATACTTTCTGGAAACACATTACCAGGTTCTTTTGAGCCTGGTTTTTTGCTATACCACCATTCTTGTATATCAGAAGAAAATTTCTTTGAAAAAAGAGTAATCACAGTTTCAACAGGTTTTGACCCAGGCTCTAAAATCTGAACTGAGTAAGAGGGGCATTTTCTTGAAGCCATGTCAGCCACGAACCTAGAACCTATTCTTCTCCAACTAGGCTCCTTACTCCTCCAAGCAAGCCTTGAACAGGGCCAAGGTAACTCTTCCCTATCATATAGCCTGCAACAAGGACCAATTACCCTATAACTATACTGACCTCCATAACTTGATTGAACACTGCCAGTCTTGAAAAATTCAAATTTATTCATTCACAAAAAAAGCCACCTTCATAGAGAGTGGCAGAGAAATAATGAATAATCAACTTTGAAAAGTTAATTTTTTATAATTAATACAATTCTTCCTCAGCATGAGTTGTAATTGTTACGTCAGATGTTGGATAAGCAACACATGTAAGTACAAAACCAGCTTCTAGTTGGTCATCATCCAAGAAACTTTGATCTGATTGATCAACACTTCCTGAAGTAACTTTTCCAGCACATGTTGAACATGCTCCAGCTCTGCAGGAATAAGGAAGGTCAACACCTTGTTCTTCAGCAGCATCAAGGATGTACTGGTCATCAGGTACTTCAATGGTTGAATTGAGACCTTCACCTTCGCTGATGAGTGTAACTTTGTAAGAAGCCATTTAAATAAAAAATTGTTGGTAATTAATACCTATCAAATACATTTTTAACATCGATTGGCTCGATATGTGAGATTTTGAAGTAAAAAATGACACAATAAAATGTATTAAAGAGTATTCATAAGAAAAACTTATACTTAGGGGGATTCGCTGGCTTTTTGAGCAGAAATGCATACCCAATCTTTTCTAGTTGATACATCCAATAATTTCAAGTTATTCTGAATTAATATTTTTATAATTTCATCTTTTTGTGAATTAAGAATTCCACTAAAAATGACTTCCCCATTCTTTCTTAAGCACTCATAAATATTTGGAATCATTTCTTTTATTACTTCGGCGAGAATATTGCATAAAACAAAATCAAATTGTTTGAGTTGATTTTCTAAAGTCACCTCATTAAAAGACCCCAAATATGTATTTAAGTTTTTTAAATTACCAAAATTTAGTTGAAAATTAGAGTTGGTAGAATTTATAGCTAGATAATCATTATCAACGGCACAAACCTCTTTTGCTCCACGTAATTTTGCAGCAATGCTCAAAATCCCGCTACCACTTCCAATATCTAATACCTTTTTATCAGAAAATAGAATATTCTCCATTTTTTCTAAACAAAGATAGGTCGAAGGATGATTGCCAGTGCCAAAGGCTGCACCAGGGTCAATTTTTATGATTTGCTTATCCTTAAATTTTTCATTCAAATTTATCCAACAAGGCAATATTAAAAAATGATTTCCTACTAATTCAGGAGCCCAATATTTCTTCCAACTTGTTAACCAATCCTCCTCTTTAATTATACTCCATTTAAAAAATTGATATTTAGAGTCATTAATGTTTAGAAGTTTGCTAATTATTTTTTCAAAATCACTTTTAGAATTCGTGTCCCATTCATCAATTGGAAGCCAAATATTCACTTCTTTTTTATTTTCAGTTTTTTTCAAATATTCGAATGAAAAACTAAAAATTCCTAGTTCATTTAATTTCCAAATAATAATATCTTCTAAATCACTTTCTATCTGAAAGGTAAGTTTATACCAATCTTTAATTGCCATTTATATAGAGTAAGATTTTATAAAGTAACTGGATTAGCACTGGTAATCCCCTCTACTTCAATAATGGTGTCAAGTAATTTATTAGGTATTGGATCATCAATACTTAGAACCATAACAGCTTCTCCTCTAACAATTTTGCGACCAACCTGCATAGAAGCAATATTTACATTGTTGCTACCTAATAAAGAGCCCAGCTTGCCAATAATACCAGGCATATCTCTATGCCTAGTAACCAACATATATCTGCTTGGCGATACGTTAACTGGATATTGATCAATACTAATAATTCTTAATTCTCCATCAGCAAAAATACTTCCCGCTACGCTATGGTCACCATTATCTCCATAAGTAGTTAACTGAAGCGATCCACTAGCAAATTCAGGTCTTGCCTCATCTTTACTCTCAAATACTGAAATACCTCTAGATTCTGCTTCTAGAGAGGCATTTACATAATTTATCCTATCTCCCAAAGCCTTACTTAGGAGGCCTTTTAAACTAGCTATAATTAATGGCTGAGAAGGATGTTGAACAAATTCGCCTTGAAGCTTTACCTCTAATTTCTGTATCTGACCTCCTGAAAGCTGGCTTATAAGCAAACCCATTGTTTCAGCCAACTGCAAATGAGGTTTTAGACTATCCATAATATCAGGGCTCAAACCTGGTATGTTTACTGCTGTTCTAGCAGATAAACCAAGCAAGACATCTCTAATTTGTTCTGCAACATCAACAGCTACATTTTCTTGTGCTTCCCGAGTAGATGCTCCTAAATGAGGGGTAAGAATAAGATTTTTTTCAACTTTCAAAAGTGGTGAATTAGATTCCAAAGGTTCTTTAGAAAAGACATCTATTGCAGCTCCTCCAATCAATGATTTATTTAAAGCTTCTGCTAATGCTTCTTCGTCAATTAATCCTCCTCGAGCACAATTAATTAATTTTGCGCTACTTTTCATACTTTTAAGCACCTCCATATTTACTAAATTCTCTGTCTCTGGAGTGCGAGGCAAATGCAAAGTTACATAATCAGATTGTTGGAATAAATCATCTAGTTCAGATAGTTTAACTTGTATTTGTTGAGCTCTTTCAGTTGAAACAAAGGGATCATATCCATAAACTTCCATTCCTAATGCATTAGAAACTTTCGCTACATGAGCACCAATTTTCCCTAAACCTACTACACCTAATTTCTTCTTAAAAAGCTCATTCCCAACAAATTTCTTCCTTTCCCATTTACCTAACAAAGTACTACTATTAGCAACTGGAATATGTCTAGATAAGGCCAACATCAAAGCTATAGTATGTTCAGCAGCAGCTATCGTGTTGCCTCCTGGAGAATTAACAACAAGAACTCCTTTTTGCGTAGCAGCTTTAACATTTACATTGTCGACTCCAACTCCTGCTCTTCCAATAATTCTAAGTTTATTTGAAGAGTTAATAATTTCTTCAGTCACTTGAGTACCAGAGCGAATCATTAAAGCATCATAATCTTTAATAATGGAAGCCAACTCAGAGTTTGAGATTCCTATCTTCTGATCAACCTGAGCAACTTTTGAAAGAATATCGATTCCTGTTTGATCAATTGGATCTGTAATGAGAACTTTTGTCATTTAAGATTGGTTCTTTAATCTTTTACTTTAACTTAATCTATAGTGTATATATCTTATTTTATTAATTTGAATAACACACAAACATTTGAGGATTGAAATTTGACAAAAAGTATTGTGATATTTGAAGACATCGATAAATGTGTCCAGCTATTTGATGTTTTAAAAGAAAAATCAGTAATGCTCTCTGAAGCTATTTTGATCCCACCAATAAGTGAGAAAATATCATCAGACGAAACAGAATTGCTAAATGCGAAAGCAAATATCTTATTCAAATCTCAAAATTTTGAAGATATAAGAATCTTAAATCCTAAACTTGATAGAAAGATTAGACAAAAAGATATGAGTAGATGGCTAATGCCATTTGGTTTTATATCTGGAATAGCTTTTTCTAATATGACAAATTTATCTACCTTCAGTTTGCTTGGTTTAAATAACATCGGGGAATCATTAATTGGAGGTATTTTAGGAATGGGTTCAGGATATTTAGGAAGCATTGTTTCTTCTGCAAGTATCAACATCAATAGAAATAAAGAGTTGAGATCAATTATTAATTTTAATAAAGAGGGTAAATGGCTTGTTCTACTTGAAAATCAAATTGGGACCGAATTACCTTGGGCTTTGATAAAACAATCAGAAGCAAAAGATATAATTTTTTTAGAAGGCTAAATGATTGACTTAAAAGAAATCTTAATAAATTCAAACTACAAAAAAGAAACTGAGGAATTAATAAATATTGCTAACTTAGCCTACAAACACTGGGAAACTTATTGGACTGGATTTAATTCAACTTATGTTTGCGAGGAGATTTTAAAAGATTTTGAGAATTTAAATGATTTCAAATTTTTTGTTTATGGAGGATTCTCCTCTTCTCAAAGATCTAAAATCGCTTGCTTTAGAGGAGATAATATTCTCGAAGAGGATGCGTTAAAAAGTAATTTCCCAGCTCAAGGGATAAAAATTCATGGCAATTTTTTATTTGACAATGCTACACAAGAAGACTTTAGATCTCTCTTAATTGAAAATGGGGTAAATGAAAAAAAAATAGGAGATATATGGGCTATCGGCGATAGAGGGGCACAAGGGATAATTGATAATTTAGATATTGAGTATCTAAATGAAAATATTTTTTATTTGAGAGAAGTAAAAGTAAAAATTAATGTGGTACGGATAGATGAATTACAAATACCAACTGGAAGATTAAAAAAGTTTATTAATACAGTAGAAGCTTCCACAAGATTAGACGCTATAGCTTCAGCAGGATTTAGGTTATCAAGAAACAAAATTTTTGAAAGAATTGAACATGGAATGCTCAAATTAAATGGAAGCAAAGTTAATAAGCCAACTATTAATCTAAAAATTGGCGACAAACTTGAACTAGAAAATAAAGGATTTATCGAAATTCTAAATTTAGAAATCACCAAAAGAGAAAGATGGAAAGTTAAATTACTTAGAAAATGAAACTTAACCTGCTATTTTCTTATAAGGGGGATTTAAAATTCTTCAATTTGGGCGATTAGCTCAGTGGTAGAGCACTACCTCGACACGGTAGTGGCCACTGGTTCGAATCCAGTATCGCCCATTAAAACTTTTGACGACCTAGCTTATATCCACAGATAATAATTTCATTTTTTAGATTATTAAAAAAGATGAAACTTAATCAAATAATTAATCTTCATAAGGGGCTCACAGCATTTGTAGTGATAGGTCTTATGATTTTTTTTGATAATTTTACAATTGCTCCCTACGTTTATTTAGCTCTACATGGTACTTATGGATTACTTTGGCTTCTAAAAGAAAAGGTATTCCCGGATCCTTATTTTAAAGAAAAAATCAATTTTTTAACTTCAGTTACTGGTTTTATTTTCCTTGGAAGTTACTGGGTAGCTCCCTACATTCTTATCTCATCTCAGAAATCTGTTCCAAATATCGTAATAGCTGCATCTGTATCTATAAATATAATTGGTGTGTTTCTACACTTTGCTAGTGATGCCCAAAAATATTTTTCTCTTAAATTAAAAAAAGATCTAATTAAAGAAGGATTTTTCAAAAATATAAGGAATACAAATTATCTAGGAGAAATACTAATTTATCTATCATTCGCCATACTTTCAATGAGTTTCATACCATTAGTAATTCTTACAATATTTTTCTCTATAGTTTTTCTACCAAGAATGATAAAAAAAGATAAATCGCTCTCAAAATATGATGCATTCGAAGAATACAAAAAGAAAAGTGGTCTTATATTGCCTAAATTAAATGCCTGATAACAACTTACCCAGTTGGAGGCAAGATTTAAAATCTTCTAGAAAAAAAGAGGGCAAATCACCCTCTAATAGATGGATACAGCTTGCAACAGTCAGCGAAGAAAATAAGCCAAGATTAAGAACAGTTGTTTTCAGAGGATGGCATAAAGATAGTTCAATAATTATTTTTACAGATAGAAGAAGTGAAAAAATTGGGCATTTAAAATCTAACCCTAATGCAGAAATATTATGGTTCTTTTTGAAAACCAAATCACAATATAGATTCAAAGGAAAAATACATGAATTAAGTGATAACAAAAATTATTGGGATTTATTATCAGAAAAATCAAAATCTTCTTGGTTTTGGGGATCTCCTGGAGAGAAAATAAACCCAAAAGTCCAATCTGCTTATGAAATGTTATCCAATCTACCCAAGTCAGAAAATTTTGTAGTTCTAAATTTTGAAATCGATTCAGTAGATCTTCTTAAATTAGAACAGCCTGTTCATAAACGATATCTTTGGGAAAAGATTAAGAATTGGGAAAAAGTTGAAATTAATCCTTAAATATTTCTAAATTGTATATTTAGGTTGAAAAACATATAGTGATCAGTCAGTTTTAAAAAAGAAGTATTATTAATATGAATTTCTCAGAAATTCCAGAAAACCCTTTTATTTTTTTATCTTGGGTGACTGCTATAGGGCTATTTATAAGTCTTTCTGAAGCAACAATTAAGATAAAACTTGAGAAGAGAAACAGTTATCGAAAAAGGTTGGAGCTAATCAATAACCTTTATCCTAAAAAGTTAGCTTGAAGTATCTGAGAGTATGTTCGCTTGCAGAAATTGAAATAAGCCACCTTTACTTGTTTCTTCCTTAACTACGACTTCCTTAGAATTTTTTGATTTTATTGAAGGAATAATCTCTTCGTCATCTTCTGACTTCAAAATTCTAATAATTACTTCATCTAAGGAGAAATTACCAGGCCCCGTTAATGCAATTGAAGTTGCTGAAGCGAAATACAAAAGTAAAAGCTCTAATAAGAAAATATTAAAACCTGAAGTAACAAGTGCATGATATATAGCGACAGAAATTGTTCCCACAATTGCCAAAGCCCCGAATCTTGTAGCTAAGCCGATAATTAGTAACCAACTACCACCTATTTCAGAGAATGCCGCAACGTATGATAAAAATATTGGGAATGGAAGATGTAAAGGTCTGACAAAAGCATCAGCGAAATTTTCTATATTTGCTAATTTCTCATAACCGTGATGAATAAGAACAGTTCCAGTTATAACTCTAAGAATTAATAAAGCAGTATCTTTGCTAAACGACTTGGTAAGAATTGTTGAAAGCACTATAAAAAAATTATCCTTAAGTAAAAATAACTAGTCACAGTATCCATCGTGGATTAAACCGCAAAAGTCGCGCCTAATTAAGTATTTATACTTAGTTCTCTAATGAATTCTTTTTCTGATTAGGGATTCAACTAAGTTAAAAATTATTTTTTGAATAATTTTCTAATATTCTCTGATTTATTTTCGGAATATTTTCTTTAAATTTGAAAAACCCTTTTTTGGCGAATTTCCAAGCAAATAAATCTTCATCTCTAACAAGGTTAAAAATTTTTTTATTGTGTATATTTTTAAACTCAGTAATGAAATCATGATTTTCTCCCACTCCTGGATAAATAATGTCTATTTCGTTAGTATTTTTAAAAGTAATTTCCAGTGAATTTGGAGAAATCTGTTCAACATTATCAAATTGCTCTACAAATTCGGAGACCAAATCTTGTTTAAATTTCAAAACAGATTCAGACAATTTAATTTGTCTTTGTTCATTCTTTAAAAGGATAATAAATACTTTTTTATAGCTTGGAAGTAAATTTTTAAAGGTTGCAAGGTGCAGATCATTTTCAAACATAATCAGATAATCTGATTTAGGATCCATATCATTTTTATAAATCTCATCTTCTAAAGGTATTTGATTAGATTCTTCAAGAAAAATTTGTTGATTACTTATTTTTTCTGAATTGAATCTATTATTTGAAAATTTTCTGAGGTTTGATGGTGAAAAAAGATATTGCTTTCCCTTCGTTTGCAATCCTCCGACCCATCTCCAGCTAAGGAGATTAGATGCAGCATCACCATCAAAAAGATATTTAAAGAAAAACTTTGCTCCCAATTGCCATGGGAGGCCTAAATTAAATATCCAAGTACTCGCAAACCACATTCTTGTATGGTTATGCAAATAGTTGTACTGCTTTAATTCATGGACCCAAGAATTAAAAAAATCTATTTCTGTATTGCCATTAATTGCACTTTCATATAGCTCATAATCAAAATCGAGATTGTTTTCTGAAATAAAATTTCGCCAAACTTTAGGTCTATTCTCCATCCACCCTTTCCAGTAAACTCTCCAATATATTTCTTCAACAAATTTAGTTGAATTTTTAATTTTGTGTTTACTTTTAATATCATGAATCAGATCATATTCGGATAATATTCTATGAGTAATGAAAGGTGATAATTTTGAAACTGAACTTTCGTTATTTGGCCCAAAATCAAAATTTCTTAATTTTGCATAATCGATAATTTTGTACTTCGCAAAATTTTCCCAGGTATTTTGAGCTTTTAATAAAAATGACATTTTCTTATAACTTCAAAATTTATTTTTGTATTAATAGAAATTTCAAAAATTTGCCTGCAAATTAATCCTTAAAATTTTCTATTTCACTTTTAAGTAAAAATGTTTGATTGAAGTATTTAATTTAAACTCCTAATACGTACATTTTATACTCTTAAATCGCTCTCTGCGTAGGAGGATGTTTAGTGGTCAATTACTTTTTAAATCTAATTTTAATTTTCAAATCTTTATTTAAATGATTTTTTCTAAAAGGTTTTTAAATATTTATCAAAATTATTATGAATAATTTATTAGTGAGAGATGTTAAGTATCTAGATGAACAATACAGAATAGGTGAAGGCATAATTTCGGATGATGCATTTAAGCAACTTGAAAAGCTCTTTAATCCTGTTGATCCAGAACCTGACTACTTTAATCAAAAAAATAATAAACTTTTGCCAAAATTAGCTAAAGAAAACTATAAAGTATTTTTGGAAAGTTTATTAACAAAAACAAGATTAAGCATTCAACCAAAAATTGATGGCTGTGCTATTGCAATTAGATATATAGATGGCAATTTTAATAAAGCTATTACAAAAAAAGGATTTGATGTCTCAAGCAAAATTAAACAAATTAAAAATGTCCCCGATTGTATTCCTATCAAACGAGATTTTCAAATTAGAGGTGAACTATACGCTACAAACCAAGTTGCCGGCATTTCCCAAAGAATTACAAGAAAATACCTCAATAATAAGAAGGGGATTGGAGAAAGTCTCAACTTTTGCTGTTTCCAAATACTTAATGGAAGACTTAATCAATACGAAACCCTTAACTATCTTAAAAAATGTGGCTTCAGCACCCCTGACAGTTACTTCACAAATCATACAAGCGAAATCCAAATATATAAAAAATATTGGTTAGAGAGAAAAATATTTGTGAAATATCCAACTAATGGGATAGTTATTAAAATAAATAGTAGGAAACTACAGTTATTTAGAGAGAAAAGTTTATCTCCAAATAAAGAATGGCAATATGCAATTGAAAAATAATATTAAATAGTACCTTCAAAAAGAGCTCACGATACTGACTTCCAGTATTTAAAGTAGAAAAGTAATTAAATTTTGGTTAAATTCCAAAGCAATTTCCAGGATTATTAAATGACTGCCACTATTTCAAGACCTAAAATCTCTAACTGGGAAACATCTAATATTCCAAACCTTACAGGTAAAACAGCACTCATTACTGGTGCAAATAGTGGTCTTGGATACTACACAGCAAAGGCCTTAGCCGAAAAAAATGCTCATGTAATCTTAGCTTGTAGATCGCTTGAAAAAGCAAATCAAACTATCAAAAAACTTAAAGGTCTTAATCCTGAAGGAATATTTACACCTTTAGAGTTAGATTTGTCAGATTTAAAAAATGTTGTTGAAGTTCAGTCCAAAATTTTTGATGATTTTGAAAATTTGGATTTACTAATCAATAATGCAGGCATAATGCATCCGCCTAAAACATTTAGTGCCCAGGGATATGAAATACAATTTGCAGTTAATCATCTAGCTCATATGCTTTTGACCCTAAATCTTCTTCCAATTATTGAAAAAAAAGAGGAATCGAGAATAGTGACGGTTACTTCTGGTGCGCAATTTTTTGGCAAAGTTGGTTGGGACAATCTGAAAGCCGAGAACTATTACAACAAATGGGAATCTTACTCCAATAGCAAATTGGCAAATGTAATGTTTGCTTTGGAACTAAATGAGAACTTAAAACACAAAAATATACTTTCTTTAGCTGCTCATCCAGGAGTTGCAAAAACAAATCTCTTTACTGCTCAAAAACCTAAACCTAATCCAATAGAAACATTTTCCTTGGAATTATTTAGCCCTATTTTTCAATCTGCTGAGATGGGTGCTTTACCTCAGCTTTTTGCAGCTACTTCACCAGATGCCAGAGGCGGTGATCATTATGGTCCTAAATTCAATTTCAGAGGTCATCCAAAACTATCCCCTACTTCTCCTTTCGCCATTAATAAAAGAGAAAGAAAAAATTTATGGGAAAAAAGCCTTGAAATACTTAGTAACTTCTTATAAATTTTTCATTTTTACTAACTTTAGAAAATACTTCAAGATATGTAATTCACTCTCTGAGAGTTTCATAAATTCAGTTAAGGCATCATAATTTTTTTCATCAATTTTTTTTGACAATTGAATAAAACTATCATGGTTTTCATTAACAAAGCGCTCAGCAATCTGAGACGGAGTTAAGCCCTGTTCAATTAATTCACCTGGAGCATTTTTCTCCCACTTTTCATAAAACCAACAGAACCAATATTTTGCAGTATTATCTTCCATTAATTAACTTTTCTTTGGCGAATTCTATTAATACTGAACAAAGATCTCATGATTGAATTAACCCTTAAACACAATTAATATAAATGCAATTATAAATTTAATGATAGATAATAATCATTCAAGTAAAAGAAAAAATATTAATCTTGTAATTGGATTAGGTAAATCTGGATTTTGGGCTGCCAAGTATTTGAGAAGCATCAATAAGAGAGTAATTGTTTGGGAAAGTAAAGATGGGATAGAATTCTTAGAAAGAAAAACAGAATTGGAGGAACTTAATATACTGGTTTCTCTAAATAAAGAATTTGTATTTGAAGAAATTCAACCTTTCGTAAAAGAGATTGAATCTGTTGTTGTAAGTCCATCAATACCTTATGACCATACAACTATTATTGAATTAAAAAAAAAGGGAATTAAAGTAATTGGAGAAATTAATGTTGCATGGGAAATTTTAAAAGACACAAATTGGATAGGTATTACTGGCACTAATGGCAAGACTACTGTTACTCATTTACTAAGCCATATACTCTGCGATACTGGATTATATGCTCCTTTTGCTGGAAATATTGGTACACCTTTATGTAAATATGCTTACTCCAAAAAAAACAAAAAAATTGACTGGGTTGTAGCTGAATTAAGCAGTTATCAAATAGAAATATCTCCAGAAGTAAAACCTAATATTGGAATCTGGACAACATTCACAGAAGATCATCTTGAAAGACATAAAACACTTGAAAACTATTTCAACATAAAAAAAAGCTTGCTAGAAAAATCAGATTTTAGAATTTATAATTATGACGATAAAAAACTAAGAAATCACTATAGTTCACTATCAAGAGGGGTTTGGATAACAACTAGTCTCGATAAATCAAATTTTATTCAATGCGATTATTGGATAGACGATCAAGCATACATTGTTGAGAGAGGAAAGAGACTATTTAAACTTGAACATTTTTCTTTAAAAGGAATACATAATCTTCAAAATCTTTTATTGGTAATAGCAGCAGCAAGAAAAGTTGGATTATCTGGAAAGAAGATTAAAGATTCTTTATCTAATTACAAACAATTACCCCATAGGATGGAAACAATTTATAAAAATAATGATCTGGAAATAATTAATGATAGTAAAGCTACAAATTTTGATTCATCTATTGCAGGAATAAGTTCAATTCAAGGTCAAATAATAATTATTGCTGGGGGTAGATTAAAAGGTAATGAATATAGTGAGTGGATAAAAGTTTTAAAGAAAAAAGTTAAATGTGTTTTCCTTTTTGGAGAAAGCTCAAAAGTCCTAAAAATGGCGCTTATTAATGAAGGATTTAAAAAAAATATTTTTGAATTTTCAGAACTCAAAGAGCTTTTAAATTTTGTTTTTCATTATTTACAAAATAATAGGGATGCAACATTATTATTCTCACCTTCATGCTCTAGCTTTGATCAATTTAAAAATTATGAAGAGCGTGGAGATTATTTCAAGAAACTAATAAGCGAAAAATTAAAGGTTAATAAATCCATTTTTTGTTCAAATATCATTTTGTAATTTTCAGGTCGGTCATCACAACCGTCTCCCCTCTGGCAAATATTCACTTAATTAGTTAGATTTTGACTATAAATTAACTATTAGCAATGAGTGAATCTAACAACTTACCTCAAGCAATAAGTCATAAAAAATTAAGTTACTTGATGCTTAAGGCACAAAAGGATTCTCATTTTTCTGATGAATTAGCCGATGTAGATAGCCCCGAAAAAAGAGAATTTGAAGAATTAATAAATAATTGGGAAGCTTCAACTAAGAAAATAGTTAATGAGTTATCAAAAAGAAAAGATAATTTACTAAAAGATAAATCACCAAATTCTTTAATTGCTCTTGGTGCTATGGAAGTTCACCTTAACATGGCTTTGCAAGCCTTAAATGCATTTAATAAAGGACTTGATGGGTAATAGAAACAGATAAACTATAAGGAAGGCATTGAAAATAATAGAAAATCTATCTCTTTTTCAGTATCTATAGAGATATCATCATATTGATTAACTTCAAATCCCAAACCATCTCCAGATGAGAGACATATATTTGTATTAGGGTCTTTACTTTTTAATAAAAGATTACCTTCTATTATTTGTATCCAATTATATTTTTCGATTTTTAATGGCAATTTTTTTTCTTTAATAGGTTTATATTTACAACGCCATAAAGAGATATCTTGATTTATTAAAAGTTTATTTTTCCCATCTAAGTGATCAATAATGGGGTTCTCTCCTATGCCAATTTTAAATGATGTTTGCTTATAGTCAGGCTTAAGATTACTTTTTTTGGGATATATCCAAATCTGAAATAACTTACAGAGTTTATTCTCTTCATTTTTCTCACTGTGAGTAATCCCAGTACCAGCTGACATTACTTGAACTTCATTTTCATAAATTTTTCCTGAATTATTTAATGAGTCCCGATGAGTAATAGCACCTTTTGTTACAACAGTAATTATCTCCATGTCGGAATGAGAATGCATATTAAAGCCAGAATTTGGAGAAATAATATCTTCATTTATGACTCTAATATTCCCAAAATTATCCCATTTTGGATCCCTATGCTCTGCAAAAGAAAATGAATGCATTGAATGCAGCCAATCTCTTCTTGATAAAAATCTATCCTCGGATTTTCTTAGTTTAATAATATTAAAAACCATCAAAATTTAAAAATGAATTAAAATTCTAAATAATTAGAAAAATATTTGTAAATTTTTTTTATAAATTATTCCTTAAAAAAAGCAAATATCGAATTTAAAAATTTATTTTACTCTGAGCTTTAGTAGCCTTTATCAATATTTTTTGTGCTTCATCCCTTGTAAGGCATTTTTCTGCTTTTACATTTAAGTTTTTAAGTTTTTGCAGTTGCTTTGCGTTACTCATAATTTAACCCGATCTTAAAGTGATTTTAACATAACTTTAAATTAATTGCCTCATAAACCTTTGCATCAAATTGTTTTTACAGCTTTGAGAATGGAATTATCGGAACAATATAAAGGATGTATTGGATTATCTTTGATTGTTTTCTTAATTAAAAGCGGTCCAAGAGGATTATCAAAATTATTTTTCCTAATTGTGTTATGTTGCATTATTTTTTTTGATATTCTTTTATTTCTATTTAGAAATTTCCCTTTATTACCCCAACCTAACCATAAATCACAATTTTTATTTTCAGACCAGTGTTTTAAGTTTTTAAAAATATAATTATTATTTAGATACCCAACAGGGTTTTTGTGATAAAAAAGTCTTTCTGGATTACTTGAAATTAGAGCAAATAGATTGATTAATTTTACTTTGCCGTAATTATTATTTTTCGAGATTTTGATTATCTTTTTTGTTGTATTATCCAAAAAAACTGAATCTGATAATGAAGGATTTAGTCCAATAAAAATAATCTCTTTTTTAGATTTAGAAATCTTATAACTTAAACTCCATCTATATATTTTGTTAGCACTTATTAAACAATTACTGTTCAAAAATAATTTGTTCAACCTAGACCTACACCTCTAGCCATAAGAGTTGCAAATAAAGGGATTGTTGCAAAGCCAACTAATTCGGTAGTAATGATGAGTCTAAACCTTTTAACTAGGTCTTCTGAAATTTCAGGTAATTTATTCTTACTTAATGGAATTGCCCATAAGATATATGTTGTTGTTGGGTATAAAGAAAGTAATCCCACCAAAATATAAAGCGAAACCTTTATCCAAAACACGGGATTACCTGTATAGAAATCACCTCCTTGTCCAAAATACTTAACGCGCAATATACCAGTAACTAATATTGCAACTCCTGCTAAACCATAAACCACATCTGCAATTATCATTGAGATCGTCTCATTTCTATTGAGACCTACTTTGAGAGTCAATCTTTCAAACAAAAGAGAACCGAAACACAAAATTATGCCTAAATAATGAACATATGCTACCAATGCACTTTTAGCTATTTCACCTGTCAATAAAGTTCCTAATAACATTTTCTAGTCAAAATTTATACAATACTAACCACCAAATAAAGAATTTGTTTAGAAATAGATTAATAACTTAAAAGCAAGGTATTGAATCTAAGACTCTAAATACCTTTTTTGACCATCTTCAAAAAAATCCTTTTTATTCCATACTTCGATAACATCTGGGAAATGTTTTTCCATGCAATTATCACAAACTCCATGACTAAATCTAATATCACTAATTTTCGAAAGATATTTTTCTAAATGCATCCAATCTCCCTCTTTATTTTTTACTTCTCTGCAATATGAACATACAGATAAAATCCCTTCCTGTTTATGCAAGCTTGACAATGCATCTAGCAAGTTTAATGACTTTTTTCTAAGCTCTAAAAATGAAACTATTTGCTTGGATAATAATTCCATAATATTAAATTGTTGTGTAGTTAGATTTCCTGGCTTTCTGTCTATTACGCATAGAGTTCCAAGCTTATTACCATCACTATTTCTAAGAGGAAAACCGGCATAAAAACGAATCTTTGGATCTCCTGTGACCAATGGATTATTTATAAATCTTTCATCTTGCAAAGCATCATGAATAATTAATGGACTATTTTCTTTTATTGCATGGGTACAAAAAGACCAATCTCTTCTAGTTTCTGAAATTTGAAGTCCTATTTTAGATTTAAACCATTGTTTATCTTTTTCTACCAAAGTCATTAAAGAAATAGGTACATTACAGGTTGTTGCAGCAATTTTTGTAATATCGTCATAACATGATTCTGGCTTAGTTCCCAAAATTCTATATTCTGCTAAAGCTTTTAATCTTCTTTCCTCTTCTTCCTTTTTTGATACAAGATTTTGCATTAACCTTAACCAATAAGTAAAACTTTAAAATTAAAATTTCTTCAAAAAACTTTTTTCGTTTAATCCTTAATAAAAAAAAGATAAACTTATTGATTTGTTACTTAATGATTTAACTTTGAGACTGCCATCCCAGCGATCCATCCACTTGTCCAACAATGTTGAAAATTAAATCCACCTGTGATCCCATCAACATCTAAAACTTCTCCAGAAAAAAATAATCCTGGGCAAATTAAGCTCTCCATACTTTTAAAATTAACTTCATTAATATTTACGCCTCCGGAAGTAACAAATTCCTCCCCAAATGGACCTTTGCCCGAAATTATATATTTATCACTAATAAGAGTATTTATGATTTTATCTCTTTCATTTGCCAATAAATCAGCCCACTTCTTCTCTTTATCAATGCTTATTTTATTTAATAAAAAAATCCATAATCTTTTTGTTAATTTTGGAAGAGGTCTACTGTTTATTAAATTCACCTTTCCTTTATTCATTCTTAAAAAATTAATTTTTTCTTTTAACTCCTCATAACTTAAAACTGACCATTTAATGATTAGATTAAATTTATATTTTTGACTAAAAATTTCCCTTGCTGCAATTGCTGAAAGTTTTAATACTGCTGGCCCACTAAAACCCCAATGAGTAATTAGTAAATCTCCTCTATTTTGAAAGGTCTTATTGTTTAATTTAATTTCTATATCTATGTCCTTTATCGATACGCCACTACATTCATCTAAATTTGATTCTTTTGTAGAGAAAGTAAAAAGTGATGGTACAGGTTTAACAATTTTATGGCCAAGATTTTGAGCCAATTTGTGCCCGCTAGGATGACCACCAGTAGAAAGAATTATATTTTTTGCAATTACCTTTTCTTTTTTATGACTAAAAATATTAAATACATTATTTGGTGTTTTAAAAATTTCCTTTACAAAAAATTTTGTTAATATATCTACTTTTTTTGATAAGGCACTTTTTCTCAAACAATCAATAACATCTGAAGAAGAATTAGACAATGGGAATACTCTTAGATCTTCCTCAATTTTTAAATTTAACCCTTTTTTCTCAAACCAATCAAATACATCTCCAGCAGCAAAACGATTAAATGATTCCAAGAGCTTAATACCCCCTCTGGGGTAATTCTCAACTAGTTCATTAGGTATCCATGTCGCATTAGTGACGTTACATCTACCACCTCCACTAATCCTTATTTTCTCCATAAGTTTTGAAGTACCTTCAAGTATTATTATTCTTTTTACTCCATTTTCAGCAGCTGTTATTGCTGTCATAAAACCGGCTGCACCGCCTCCTACAACGGCTAAATCAAAAGGGTCCAAAAACTTATTATTCAATATGCTTCAATCTGATAATAGCAAGGAGTTTCAAAGATAAATTATTCCAAAAACAATAAAAGAAATATATAAAGAACTTAAAAACTACATAATAAATAGCTACAATTCACTAATTTTTAAATTTCTACAAAAATCAACGCAGTCGTTATTTTTATGCTTTAACTTAATTAAATGAGTCTAATATTTTCTTACGTTAAATATTCTGAGGCCAGCTTTCCTATGACTGGTCAATATACGTCTCTTCTCTTAATAACTTCTTTTATTTGGGTTCTACTTTGGTTTGGATATAGACAAAACAAGATAAATGATGAGATCAAGAAAAAAGAAAAAGAAGAAAGAATTAATGCACAAGTTCAAAGAAGAAAGAAGTTAGAAAGTTTATACCCTAGTAATAAAAAAACTGTTTAAAATAAATAAATTATATTTAAGTAAATATGAAAACAAATAATTTAAAATCTCTAATTCAGTACTTACCAGGAATCTTGATTCTTATATATGTATTTTTTTTACTATTTACTCAATTTATAAAATGAAATTTTCTAAAAATTATTCGTTTTGATTGGAATCCTTTCTGCTTTTGGAGCTGCTACATCTTGGACTTATGCATGCTTCATTTGGCGGTCTCAAACTCAAATATATAAATCAATAGATATTAATTTAATAAAAAATATAATTGCTTTTTTATTTTTTATTCCTGCTTTTATCAATCTCAGTTCTGCAACTGAATTGAAATACATAATTATCCTATTAATTAGTGGAATAATAGGTATTGGTTTAGGTGATACATTTTACCTAAAGTCATTACAAATAATTGGGACAAGAAAAACTCTATCTGTAGAAACTCTTTCTCCTTTAATAGCTGCTTTGTCGGGGGAAATTTTTATTAATGAAAATTTAACAACAATATCATGGATTGGGATAACCATAGTCTCGATTTCGCTTTTCATAATTCTCAAAAAAGGTAATGATTTTAAGGAGGGGAAATACTCTTTTTCAGAAAAAAATAACTTCAAGATTTATGCATTTCCTTTTTTATCAGTTTTATGTGCTGTTTTAGGAGGTCTTTTTTCAAGGATGGTTTTCCTTAAAAGTAATTTATCTCCTTTCCTTACAACTGAGATTAGATTATTAGGTGCAATAATCTTTTTGATCACTATAAAAAGATTTAAAATTAATTTTTTCTTTAAAAATTTAGAAAAAAATCAACAAAATAGATTTTTGCTTTCAATATTTCTTGGAACCAATATAGGAATATTGTTACAACAAATTGTATTTAAAACACTTCCTATAGGAATAGGATGGGCTCTATTAAGTACCTCTCCAGTAATTTCTCTATTTTTTGCAAAGAAAGAGGAAAGAGAAATTACCAAAAAAACAATATTTTTTACTTGTTTTTTATTTTTTGGTTTGACATTAATAATTCTTTAATCGCGGAGTTAATGTAATAAATACTCATGTTAATAGAAACAACATTAAATAAACTTATTCTATAAATACTTAGAATAATGAAAATTTTAAAGAAAAAAAAACTTGGGACAATTGAAGTTTATGTTATTTTTCTAAGCTGCATTTATGTAGGCTTTATAGGTTATAAATCTTTATTGAACTTTTTATTTACTTAAAATCAATCAATTCTTTGGATTGATTTAATCAACTTACCTCCATCTTGGTCATCATCATCATTTGACGCAAAAAATAAAAAAAATATTCCAAGAGAAGCTATAGATAAAGAAATTGATAATACAGAAAGCTCGTCCATAAATTTAAATTTTTTTTTATAATAAACGAAAAAAAAGACAGTAAACAAATATACATTCTCGGGGGGAAAGAATTTCATTTATTTGTAAAAAAAAAAAAGAAAAAAAATTTTTACTTATTTTATTATTAAGTTAATAAAGATAAAATATAGTTAATACATAATTTTCAAAAGGAAAACTAATATTATGCCTTTTACTGATCAAGAATATTTTGAGGTTATCGAGAAAAACGAAACAGTAAAAGAAGCCTATGCAAATATTAAGCAAATTTGTATTAATTTACAAAAACAAACAAATTGTCCTGAAGAAGACCTAAAAGATTTTCTTGAATTTCTTTCTAGACAATGGAATAAGTAATAATAAATAAGGTCGTTAAAAATTCTCGATTTAAACTATCAATTTATTTTCAGATTGAACAGGTTCTAATCTAATTCCTTTTTTGGCTTTGTATTAATACTTGAAGTTCCCTTAGCTGCAGAAACGAAGAAAAAGAAGCCTACAATTCCTGATATACCAAATATCGCAGCCAAGGGATCAAAAGTGAAAGAAAACATAGAATTTATAAAATCAAGATAAATAATAGTTTTTGAATCAAAATTGCACAATTATTGTTAAGTATAAAAAATAACAATTGAGCGACTCATTAGGTCATTATTAATTTATTAGTAGGTATAAGTAAATATTTACTCAAATTCATAATTTAGGTATAAAAATATAAATATTTTCCCAAGATTTATTCTTATGACAGGAAAAAGTTTTAAAGAATATTTATTGAAATCTATAATAACCCTTGCCAACAAATCCACATATGTTCTTTCTTTTGATTAAAATATGTAAATGACAGATTTGTATTCAGCTTCTTCTTCAGTAAGCCCTATAACAGCTATAGTTTGGTGTTTTTATCCATTAGCTGTTCTTGTAATAGTTGAATTAATTCTTGGAGGCGGTTTTGATGACGATAATGATGATCAAGATGGTGGTATGCTAATACCTGCTTATTCAAAATCTAGTAATTAAGACATATATTTAAAGTAAAATTAAAACATCATATAATTTCAGTTAATGGTTATCAATTATGATACAACCCATTTTTCCCTAATAATTCTTACAATTTTAATTTTTACCTTCCTCTACTGGCTTGTACTTAGGACCCTTAAAGAAGGAAGAAAAGCTCTTAAAGAAATAAATAAGGATTAATCAGATATCTCAAAAAACATTCATAAAAGTTGATTTTTTTGATAAGGACTATTCATCTATTGGCTTTTTCAGTTTTATCAACTTAAATATATGTTCCTAATAAACAATAGTTCTCCAAATGAAAATTTGGCAAAATCATAAAAAGCTTAAATAAATATTAGAATCTATAAGATTATTAAATTAAAAAAATTCTCAATTAATAGTTATTCTTTTTGATGTAATAGGCTTATTCTTCATAATTACTTTCTTAAATAAACATGCATCTAGATTCTTTACTTTATATTTGTTCCATATTTTTATTCATTTACATAATGGCACTATTTTGGAGAGACTTACCAAATCAAAAAAAGTAAATAAATAATTATTAATTTTATTGCCTATCAAAATAAATTAAGTTATTAATTTAATATTGGCTCTAATTTTTCTATATAAATGCATAAAGACTCTTCAAATAACCATAATAAAAATACATTCTCAGAGACTGCAAATATTGCAAAAGAAAAGATGATATGCACAGACGGATTCTGCTCATTACCAAATCAAAAAGAGATCTCAAAACAAGATCCGAGTGATATGAATTTATTTGACCCTATTTAGTTAATAAATAACATTTTTATAGATTATTGTTATTATTGCATTCTTAAAATTTTAATTTATGCTCAAAGAATTTTTAAATGCATATAAAGAGTTTTGGATTAAGGCAACAGACTTCAAAGGATTCACTTCACGATCCGACTGGTGGTTTGTACAATTAGCAAATTTAATAATTTCTTTCCTAACTATTCCAATATTTTTAAAGACATTTGGTTTTAATGTTTATGGGATAGTTTGCATCATTCCTCAAATAACTATTGATATTAGGAGAATTAAAGACTTTGGAAAGGATTGGAGATGGATCTTTATAAATTTAATACCCGTTTTCGGATGGATCTTGTGGTTCATCTGGTTAGGCTTTGGCAAGACTGGTAATGGAAGAAATAAACTAATTTAGTAATTAATTTTTCATTTTTTTCATTTTTTTCATTTTTTTAAAATCTACAAATTTTATCTTATTTCTTAATGTTAATTGTTTTTCAAGAATTCTAAACACATGCCATTCGCATTCAGTTAATTTAAGAAACTGATCGAGTGTTTCTTTATCTTCTTCATCAAAATTCTCAAAAACCTCTGAAATAGCATTACTATTATTAAAAATAAAATCCTCTGCAAGATCCTTTGGATTTCTACCTTTTGCGAAATCCTGAAAAACCTCATAAGAATTAAGTTCCCTTGTTAACCATTTGAACCATGGTTCATTTTTATTATATTTCTTATTTAAGATTTTCTTCATGAAATAAATTTTTACTAACTTAATCATTATGAGTTATTCCTACTTTCGCAGCTGTAAAATTACTCATTCTTATAAATTGAATAAAAGATAGACCTTAATTTTTAGGTTTACTTAATAGATAAAATGATTTCCTAAAAAATTTATTCGAGAATAAGTATTTATTACTCATTTTTTTGTGCGATAGATAGCTAAAGTAGAGTTTTGAGAAAAACATTGTCAATTCCATTTTATGACTTTCCTTCATCTCCAATTTTAATTATTGGTGCTCTTGGTATTGCAGTAGCAATAGCAGTTTTTTTTGTAGCATATCAAAAATATTTCAGTTCTCCTTTGAACAGAGAGCTTTCAGAAAAGAAAAAAGCCTTAACTAAGGAACAAAAAGAATTAAATGAAAGATTAGAAAAAATAGAACAAGATTTAAAAAATTTATGAGATTAACAATTTAAATCACAAAATATTATGAAAATTACCTTTTTAAAAATGACTTAATGATCTCGAATTCAAGACCTTATTTTTTTAAACAAGAATTATGGTCTATAAGAAGTTATGGATAAAGATCATCTTATTGAATTAATTTCTAATAGCCTTCTTTACGAGAGTAAAGATTCTGAATCAACTAACAATCTTAGTGATTTTAGGAATTACTTAGAGAGATTAAATCTAGAGCAATTGAGAACTATGTCTAAAGAATTTATTCTTTAGTAGAATATAAAAAAATTTTTAATTAATAATAAGTACTTTTAAAAATTTGTTCCTTCATTAAAAAATAGGGAAATATGCACAAAGTAAAAAGAAGTGATTTTTTAATCAAGCCATTTCTAAAAAGAGATAATTTTAGGGCTTTATACCAAATTATTTCTACCATAATCCCAATAATTTCTATCTGGTTAATTGTTTACCAAATAATAAATCATCCCTTTTCATTATTAATAAGAGGTTTCTTATTAATACCAATGATTTGTTTTTTAACGCTATTCTCTTCTAGAACTTTCTCATTAATGCATGATTGTGGGCATAATTCTCTTTTTACAAAACGTAAATTAAACCGCTTTTTTGGATTTTTACTTGGTTTAGTAAATGGTATTCCCCAGAAATCATGGTCAATTGATCATGCATTTCATCATAGGAATAATGGAAATTGGGAAATTTATAAAGGTCCGATAGATGTTTTAAGTCTTGAAGATTATAATTGCCTGACAAAAAGAGAGAAAATATTTTATAAACTAAGTAGAAATTGGATCATGCTTTTCCCTGGTGGCTTTTATTACTTAGTTTTAAAACCAAGATTAGGACTTATTATTATTATTTTTAATTTCACTAAAGATATAGTAGAAGAGACTTTTATCAAAATAAAAAACAAAGAAATATCTACAATTTTAGCTATTAATTCAAGAATTAAACCACCTTTTTCTGATTATGGGGATAATTTTAGTGAATTATCTGAATTAATAATAAATAACCTAATAGTAATAATAGGATGGATTTTTATGTGCAATTGGCTGGGTTTAGCTTTTTTCTTATCATTTTATTCCATAGTATTAACTTTATCTGCCGCAATTTTAATATGTGTTTTTTTCGTCCAACATAACTACAAAAATGCATATTCTAAAAATACAAAAAATTGGGATATTGTAGATGGCGCGATTTTGGGTAGTAGCAATTTAGATATACCTAATTGGCTAAATTGGTTTTTAGCAGACATATCCTTCCATAGCATTCATCATCTCTCTGAGAGAATACCAAATTACAACTTAAGAGCATGTCATAAAGCAAATATTCATTTGCTTCATCAATCAAAGTTCTTAAAATTAAGCGATTTTTCAAACTGCTTCAAATATATTATTTGGGATAATAAAAATGAAAAATTAATCCCAATAAGTTAATGCCTAATTAAAACTTCTTCTGAATTTTCTTTTTATGGGAATACTGCTATATGCATGAGTGCCAATAGATGGAGGTAAGTCATTTTTCAAAGGATGCATAAAAGCGTTTGCCATACTCTCTAACATTTCCGAAAGCCAATTAATTACTGATTTCATTTAAAAATTTAAAAGTATACTTTATTTATCATCTAACTAAATTACTGAAAAGTAAATCAGTCTTTATGCTGATTTTTTTTAGAGATTACTCTATAAAAATTAATATTGAATAATTAAAATTGTTGTTTTTTTACCTTACGGAATTATATTTACAGCAACTTTTCAAGGTTAAACAGGTGAAATATTAATTTAGTAAATAATACTTATTTTTTCAAATTAACTTAATAAATTAAATTATTAGCCTTTTTTTCGTGCTATATCTCTATTCCAAATAAATCTACTAAATTTATGAATAATTCATTTGTTTCTACTAACCAGAATACAGAAATAGATTCTATTAATTCATATTTTGAATGCATAACTGAATGCAGTATTGTGGATGGTCATCAAGAATGTATTACTCGATGTTTAGAAATTCATTTAAAAGGAGAGAATCAAAATGAATAAAAGAAATTCCCCTCAAAGAAAAACAACTTTAAAATGGAACTCCAATGGAGAGCTCTCAGAAATTGATATGTTACGAATTTTGGAGAAAATATCTTCTATTGATCTTAATCAATGTGAATTAACTTGCGATTCTGATCAAGTTTAGAAAATATTAATACTTAATGTTTTTTTAAACATTAAATTAATAATTACGCAAATAAATT
>QCIY01000004.1 GCA_003216415.1 Prochlorococcus sp. AG-402-O16 | reverse complement strand
AATTTTGATTCAAAAATAGTAGATTGGCTTGCTGAAAAATTTCTTGCTAAGCATGATGTTGATCTAAGACGGGATAGGCAAGCTTTGCAGAGATTAACTGAAGCTGCTGAAAAGGCTAAATGTGAATTATCAGGTCTGCTAAAAACAAAAATATCATTACCTTTTATCACTACTAGTAAAGAGGGGCCATTACATATTGAAGAGACATTAGATAGGAAAATATTTGAATCCTTATCTCAAGATCTATTAGACAGATTATTAGAGCCTGTGCAAATAGCCTTAGATGACTCTGGGTGGAACGCAGAAGATATAGATGAGGTAGTACTTGTAGGTGGTAGCACAAGAATCCCAATGGTTCAACAATTAGTAAAGACTCTTGTTCCTAATGATCCTTGTCAATCTGTTAATCCAGATGAAGTAGTAGCAATTGGAGCTGCGATACAATCTGGAATAATTAGTGGAGATTTACAAGATTTACTCCTAAATGACGTTACACCTTTATCTTTAGGTTTAGAAACTATTGGTGGTCTTATGAAGGTACTTATACCTCGTAATACACCAATACCAGTTAGACAATCTGATGTTTTTAGTACTTCAGAAGCTAATCAATCTTCAGTTGTTGTTCAAGTGAGGCAAGGTGAAAGACCATTAGCTTCCGAAAACAAATCCCTTGGTAAATTTAGGCTATCAGGAATCCCACCAGCGCCTAGAGGAATACCACAGGTTCAAGTAGCATTTGATATTGATGCTAATGGTCTTCTAGAGGTAAGTGCTACAGATAGAACAACCGGAAGAAAGCAAACAGTTACAATTTCTGGAGGCTCTAATTTAAATGAACAAGAAATTAATTCCATAATTGAAGAAGCCAAATTAAAAGCTAATGAAGATAGAAAGAAAAGATCTGTAATTGATAGAAAAAATAGTGCTTTAACTCTTATTGCACAAGCTGAAAGAAGGCTCAGGGATGCTTCTTTAGAATTTGGACCTTTTGGAGCTGAAAGACAACAACGAGCGGTTGAATTGGCCATTCAGGATGTTGATGAATATATAGATGATGATGATCCTCAAGAGTTAGAAATATCAGTAAGTGCTCTCGAAGAAGCATTATTTGGTTTAAACAGAAAATTTGCAGTTGAAAGGAAAACTGACAATAATCCATTACAGGGTATTAAAAATACATTTGGATCACTTAAGGATGAACTATTTTCAGATGATTATTGGGATGATGATCCTTGGGATAATCAAATGAATAGAAATTATAGAAATTCGAGGTATGGTAATTCTAGGGATGATGATCCATGGGACAATGACTATTTCCTCTAAAAAAGACTATTTGTCGATTTTGGGTTTATCCCATGATTTTGATGATAATGAACTTAAAAAAGCTTTTCGAAGAGAAGCAAGAAAATGGCATCCTGATTTAAATAAAAATGATATAAACGCTGAAGAAAGATTTAAATTAATCAACGAAGCATACGAATACCTACGTAATCCAAATAAAAGAAGTGAAAGTTCGGATGTTAATCTCCGAGACGAAAACGAAAATAATAATTTCAAGACAGGGTTCCCTGATTTTCAAGATTATCTTGATTCATTATTTGGATATGAATCCTACCCCAAGAACTACGAAGAATATAATAATGAATCATTTGAGGATGATTCAATAAATATAGGTAATGATGGATACGATAATTATGAATACCCTACAACATCTCCGGAAGAACCACCTCCGGTTAAACTCCATCAAGATATTGAAACAATTATTGAATTAACACCTGATGAGGCCTTAAGTGGAGCTTCAATTCTAATAGAACTTGAAGATCAAACTGTTGTGGAAGTTGATACACCTCCTTTCGCAGGAGATGGATGGAGATTAAGACTTGAAAATATTGCCAGGGGAGGAAAAGATCATTATCTTCAGTTAAAAGTTCAAACGGAAAGTGGTCTAAGGATTGATGGTTTGCGAGTTCTATATAAATTAGAGTTATTTCCTCATGATGCACTTCTTGGTTGTGCAGTAGAGGTCCCCACCCTTGATGGAAATGTTACCCTTCAAGTTCCTCCAAAATCATCCACTGGAAGAATGTTACGTCTAAAGGGTAGGGGATTATCATTCGAAGATAATGTAGGTGATCAATATGTTGAAATATTGGTTGTTATACCTGCTGACATTAATGATGAAGAAATTGCTTTATATACAAGATTACAAGAATTATCACTTTCTGATTCTTAATCAAATATTATATGAATAGAAAAATTGATACTTATGAACATATTTGTTCTTTTATATAATTCAGGAACAGATAAAGAAGGAATTCATTCTATCGAACTTAAAGGAAGAACTATAGTTCTTATGTTTGAAGACAAGGAAGATGCAACAAGATACTGTGGTCTACTTGAAGCACAAGATTTCCCTCTACCAACCGTAGAAATTATCGACATTGATGAAATAAAAGATTTCTGCATTAAATTGGATTATGAATGCAAATTAGTGGAGAAAAATTTTGTTCCTAAAACAGCTGAAGATAGATTACTAATTTCACCACCCCAGAAAAACCTAGATGTTGATGATTGGGGGGGGAAAAGTGATAATGAAGAAAAAATTGATATAAATACCATTAAGGAAAACCTTGAAAAGTTACTTTAAGGATTAAGATATTAATAATCTAATAAATAAATAAAAATGACTAAAGCTTTATTTGAAACAGAAGTTGGTCAAATTAATATTGAATTTTTTTCCGACGATGCACCTAATACAGTTAATAATTTTACGAAGTTGATAAGTGATGGTTATTATGATGGTCTAGCATTTCATAGAGTAATTCCTGGATTTATGGCACAGGGTGGATGTCCAAATACTCGTGATGGTGCATCTGGTATGCCTGGAACTGGAGGTCCTGGATATAATATTAAATGTGAAATCAATTCTAATAAACATTTAAAAGGTGCACTTTCTATGGCACATGCAGGAAAGGATACGGGTGGTAGTCAGTTCTTTATAGTTTATGAACCACAACCTCACCTCGATGGAGTTCATACTGTTTTTGGTAAGACAGATGATATGGATGTAGTGCTAAAGCTTACTAACGGTTCAAAAATTATAAAGGCAACATTAAAGTAGTATTTTAGCCTTCAAAAACTATACTAAATGTCTCTTTATCTAGATTAAATTTTCTAGTAGATGAATATAAAATTTCATTATTTATAGTGAATTTAGTTTTGATAAGTTTTATACTGCTCTTAGGATGTAATGCTTGTTCAATATTTCTAGAAACGATAATCCCAATCTTTTTACTATCCTCATATTTTGATAAAAACTGAATAAATAATTCTATATTTTTTATTTCTTCATCAGTAATGTTGGTATTAGTTCTATTTTGATCATGTAAAATTCTCCAAACTAATTTTGGCCGATTCCAAAAAGCCAATAATCTTGGAATACATTCCAGTTTAATATTAATGTTTTGATCATTACAGAATTTAATAACTTTATTTTTTATTGGAACTAAATCTATAGATTTATAATTTCCATCAAGAAAAATAGATATAAATGGATCTATATTCCTGGAATTAGAAATATCATCATCTATCATGTGGCCCAGCTTTGTTTTTTTAACACTCAAATATTCAGCATTATTATCATTTGGACAAATCACTAATGGAACTCTCTCAATAACTTCGATTCCATAACCGCCTAATCCAGCAATCTTTCTAGGATTATTTGTTAGTAATTTTAATTTTTTTATACCAAGATCAGTTAATATCTGTGCTCCAACTCCATAATTTCTTAGATCTGCAGGGAATCCTAATTTTTCATTAGCTTCTACTGTATCTAATCCACCATCCTGTAAACTGTAAGCTTTTAATTTATTTATAAGACCAATGCCTCTACCTTCTTGTCTCAAGTAAACAACAACGCCCTCTTCTTCCTTTTCTATCCTAGATAGAGCTGCCTCTAACTGGGGTCTACAATCACATCGTAATGATCCAAATGCATCACCAGTTAAGCATTCTGAATGCATTCTTACTAATACAGGTTCGCTTAGTTTTGATGATTTTTGTTTAACTAATGCTACGTGTTCTGAACCATCAAGTTCATTAATATATCCATAGGCTTTGAAATTACCAAAAATACTTGGAAGAACAGCATCTGATTTTCTAAAAACAAATCTCTCAGTTTGAAATCGATAACTTATTAAATCAGCTATTGATATTAACTTCATCCCCCACTGTTTTGCATACTCTTTAAGTTGTGGAAGTCTTGACATTGACCCATCAGGATTTTGAATCTCACAAATTACTCCTGCGGGATAAAGACCTGACATTGCAGCAATATCTACTGCTGCTTCTGTATGACCCGCCCTTTTTAAAACACCCCCTTTTTTTGCTCTTAATGGGAATATATGTCCTGGTCTTCTTAAATCATCAGGTTTTGTATTAGGATTTATTGCAACTTGAATTGTCTTGGCTCTGTCTTCAGCTGAAATCCCAGTAGAAACATTATTTTCAGGCCCAGCATCAATTGATATCGTAAAAGCGGTTTGATTTTCATCTGTATTTCTATCTACCATTAAGGGTAGATCTAAAGAGTCAAGTTTTTCCCCTTGCATTGCTAGGCATATAAGACCTCGACCTTCAGTGGCCATAAAATTAATTTGTTGAGGAGTTGCAAACTGAGCTGCACAAATTAAATCACCCTCATTTTCTCTTCTTTCATCATCAACCACAATTATGCATTCACCATTTCTTATTGCAGCTAATGCATCGCTTATAGGATCAAATTCAATTTTAAAAGATTCATTTATATCCAAAATTGTTCCATTATTTGATTTGGGACTTGTTTCTTTCATTATTCCTATCAATATAGAAAAAAAGTGTGTTACTTATCCTAAATTCTACACTTTCTAATCCTATCTCAAAGTCTGCCAATTCAAAGAAATGAATGTTGCAATAGTAGGTGCTACTGGTTACGGCGGTATTCAAGCGGTCAATCTATTAAAAAAAAATAAAAACTACAAACTCTCATTTTTAGGAGGTAATAAATCATCTGGCTCAAAGTGGAATGAAAATTTCCCTTTTATTTATCTAGATAATGATCCTTACATAGAGGAAATTTCAGTAGATAATATATCAAGCAATGCTGATGTAGCTTTGCTTTGCTTACCAAATGGACTATCTTCCACCTTGACTAGGAAATTATTAGATAGAGGAATTAAAGTTATTGATCTATCTGCTGATTATAGATATAAATCACTAAATGAATGGAAACAAGTATATTCTAAAGAAGCTTCTATTTATAAAAGAAATGATGATGATTTATGTAATGAGGCAGTCTACGGTCTTCCTGAACTAAATAAAGAAGCTATTTCAAAAGCAAGATTAATAACTTGCCCAGGATGTTATCCAACATCAGCTCTTATTCCATTGGTTCCTTATTTGTCGCAAGGAATTATTGAAAATGAAGGAATAGTAATTGATTCTAAAAGTGGAACTTCAGGAGGTGGTCGTGAACCAAACCAAAAGCTACTTTTATCAGAATGCGGGGAAGGTTTATCAGCCTATGGATTGATAAACCACAGACATACTTCAGAAATTGAGCAAGTATTATCGTTAATTTCTGGAAATAAAATTGAACTGCTTTTTACTCCTCATTTGGTTCCAATTTCAAGGGGTATGCATACGACTATTTATGGGAGATTAAGAGATCCAGGGTTAACTTCCGATGATTGCAGAATTCTTTTGGATAATTATTATAGAAATTTTAAAAATATCAAAGTCTTACCTGTAGACACATTTCCATCAACAAAATGGGTTAAAAATACAAACCAAATATTTCTTTCTGTGAAAGTTGATATTCGAAATGGAAGGATTATTATTTTATCTGTCATTGATAATTTGTTAAAAGGACAAACCGGGCAAGCAATTCAAAATTTAAATATTATGAGTGGATTTTCAATGGATGATGGTCTTGAGTTAACTAATAATTTTCCCTAAAATTACTTCTTATTATAAAACCAGCATGTGATATTGAATGAGGTAAAATTTTATGCTCAAGTATTTGTATTTTTTTTGTAAGTGTTTCAATATTGTCTTCTTTCAGAATTGACAATGCAGCTTGCATTATAAGAGAACCACTATCTACCTCTTCCTCAACAAAATGTACTGAACAACCAGTTATTTTTGAACCATTTAATATAGAATCCTTTATTGCAGAACCACCTTTGAATGCGGGGAGCAATGATGGGTGAATATTTATAATTTTATTCTTAAATCTATTAATAAAAAATGGAGTGAAAATTTTCATCCATCCAGCCAACACAACAAGTTCAACATCGTAATTAATTAAAGTATTTATAATTTCTAATTCAAATAGTTCTATTTGCGAAAATTCTTTACCCTTTATTATCTTGTGAGGTATTTTTACACTTTCAGCTCTTTTTATACAACCTGCATCATCTTTATTAGTAATAAGAACTTTGATATCTATATCTAATTCTCCTTTTTCTGAGAGATTAATTAACTCCTGAAAGTTTGTTCCTTTCCCAGAAGCAAGTACACCTATTTTTAATTTTGGTGAAAAGCTTTTAAATTCAGATATCTCAGGCGAAATTAAGTAATTAAATGATTTATCCAAAGTTTTTATTTTATCCAATGATAAATTCATATGAAATAAAATAAACCCTCTACTTTATTTGTTTAGATTCAAAAACATATTTATTTGAAGATAAAAAATTTAAACAAAATTAAATGATTCAAATCTATGTACTATTCGTTTAGATATAATTAAAGAATTAATAAAAGAAAAAATATATAAAATGAATGGAGATTTAAACTCTTGGGATAAATTTTGTAATTATCTTTGGTTTGATAAAAAATTAAATATTTGGTTAGACATAAGCAAAATTAATTTCACAAATGAAGAGATAAAAAATTTAGAAGAGAAATTTATGGATGTTTTTTCATCAATAAAAGAATTAGAAAATGGTGCAATTTCAAATATTGATGAAAATAGACAGGTTGGACATTATTGGCTTAGAAATCCATCAATTTCTCCATCTTCAAAAATAGGAGAGGAGATTATCGCAGATATTAATGAAATATCTGAATTTGGAAAACAAATTTTAAATGGAGATATTAAGAATAAGAAAAATCAGAACTATACTGATGTTCTATGGATAGGAATTGGTGGAAGTGGTTTAGGCCCATTACTTATTACAGAGTCACTGCAGAAGTGTTCTAAAGGCTTAAATTTTTCATATATCGATAATGTAGATCCTTTTTTAATTAGCGAAAAGTTAGAAGAGTTATCTGAAAAATTATCGACAACATTATTTGTAGTAGTAAGCAAATCAGGTGGTACGCCTGAACCTAGAATTGCTATGGAAATTATTAAAAGTCATTGCGAAGACAATTCTTTTGAATGGAATTCTAATGCTATAGCTATAACTATGAAAGATAGTAGGTTATTTAAAAAAGCCACTTCTGAAAATTGGTTAAAAATATTTAATTTACAAGATTGGGTTGGAGGAAGAACTAGTATTACAAGCTCTGTGGGATTACTTCCATTAGCTCTTATTAATGAAAATATATTTGAATTTATTAGAGGTGCATCATTAATGGATGAGTCCACACGTACAACTGATTTTAAAAATAATCCAGCTGCATTATTATCATCTGCATGGTTTTTAACTGGGGATGGAGTTGGAAATAGAGATATGGTCGTATTACCTTATAGAGATAGGTTACAGGTATTTAGTAAATATCTTCAGCAATTAGTAATGGAATCATTAGGTAAAAAATTTAATAGGAATGGTGAAGTAGTTAATCAAGGTATTTCCGTTTTTGGTAATAAAGGATCTACAGATCAACATGCTTATGTTCAGCAACTTAGAGATGGTATTGATAATTTCTTTTGTATTTTTATTGAATTATTAGATTCTCCATCTACTAATATTTTTGATGAAAAAGAGAATCCTAAGGAATTTCTTTCTGGTTTTTTGCAAGGAACAAGATCAGCACTCTCTAGTGAAAATAGACAAAGTATTACTATCACATTAGAAAAATTAAATTGTTTTTCACTAGGTGCTTTAATCGCTTTATTTGAGAGGGCTGTATCCTTCTACGCTGAATTAGTAAATATAAATGCATATGATCAACCTGGTGTTGAGGCTGGAAAGAAAGCAGCCGCAAATATTATTGAGTATCAACAAAAAGTAAGTAATTTATTAGAAGAAGGAGGAGAATACTCTATAAATGACATAACATCATTATTTGATAATTCAGTGAGTGAATCTATATTTTTCATACTACGTGAGATGTGTTTCGGTAATGATGATTATTTAGTCAAGGGCGATTGGTCAAATCCAAATTCATTAGTTATTCAAAAAACAATTTCTTAAACCACAATATTCATAATTTTTCCTTTAACAATAATTATTTTTCTTATTTCTTTTTCTTGAGTCCATTTTAGTATGTTAGGTCTTTTAAGAGTCAATTCTTTAATTTGATCTTCATTCATTTCATTATTAATATTTATTTTGTCTCTAACTTTTCCATTCACTTGAATTACTAGTTCATATGAATCTTCTTTAAGTGCTTCGGCATTAAATGATGGCCAGTGCTCTAAATGCACAGAATTTTTAAATCCTATAAGATGCCATATTTCATCAGCAATATGAGGTGCAAATGGAGCCAGCAAAATACAAAATGTTTTTAAAGCGTCTTTTTTTAAATAATTATTTACATCATAAATTGAATTTGATAATGTATTATAAAACTTCATTAGTTCTGAAATCGCAGTATTAAATTGATTATTTAATATGTCATTTGAAATTTCTTTTATAGCAATGTTCATTGACTTTATTAAAGATTTTTCTTTATCTGGATAGGACTTACTTTTACTATTTATATCTTTTGCACAATTTATATAAAGCTTCCAAATCCTGCTTAAAAATCTAAATTGTCCTTCAACATCTGTATCTCCCCATTCCAAATCTTTTTCTGGCGGTGCTTTAAATAATATAAACATTCTTGCTGTATCTGCTCCATATTTTTTAATTACGGATTCAGGATCTATACCATTATATTTTGATTTAGACATCTTCTCGAATAGAACTTCGAGTTTAGAATTGTCAATTGGATCTGTAGGATTTGATAAGTCAGTAATATCAGAAGGAGAAATATATTTACCAGTTTTATTGTTTTTATATGCTGCGGCCTGAACCATTCCTTGCGTTAACAGTTTTTTGAAAGGTTCATCAATATCAAATAGTTCATTATCTCGCAAAGCTTTAGTGAAAAATCTTGCATATAACAAATGCAATATTGCATGCTCTACTCCTCCAACATATTGATCTACTGGCAACCACTTATTAATTTCATTCTTTTCAAATGGATTAGTTGAACATTTTGAAGATGGATATCTTAAAAAATACCATGATGAACACATGAAAGTGTCCATAGTATCAGTTTCTTTTCTTGCCGCTTTTCCACATTTTGGGCATGTAGTATTTATCCAATTATTATTATCACCTAAAGAATTAATCTTGTTAGCAGAGATTTCTATATCTTTTGGTAAGGAAACAGGTAATTCCGATTGCTTTAATGGAACAGATCCACATTTTTTGCAATTAACTATGGGTATCGGACATCCCCAATATCTTTGTCTAGAGATTAACCAATCTCTTAGACGATATTGAATCTTATTTTCAGCCCATCCATTATTTACTCCCTCCTCTGAAATTTTTATTTTAGCAATAGTATTTTCTATACCATTGTATTGATTTGAATTAATAAGATATCCTTTTTCTACATAAGCTTCTTCAAGCTCTTTATTTTGTTCACTTTTATCCTTTATTATTACCTGTTTAATATCAATATTATTTTTCTTAGCAAATTCAAAATCTCTTAGATCATGAGCAGGCACGCCCATAACAGCGCCTGTACCGTATTCATCGAGAACATAACTTGCCACCCAAATAGGAATAGGTTCAGAATTAACTGGATTTATTGCTGTTAAGCTAGTTTTTATTCCAATTTTTTCAAGTTCATTATTTTTATTATTTTTCAAATATTGTTTAAGATTTTCTATATCTTGTATTGTTTCTTGATCAGAAATATTTTTTACTAATGAATGATTAACAGAAATTGCTAAATAAGTAACTCCAAATAAAGTATCTGGCCTTGTTGTAAATACAGTAATATTCTCTTCTGGATTGGTATTAATATTGAAATTAATATTTGTACCAATTGACTTTCCAATCCAATTATCTTGCATTATTTTTACTCTTTCTGGCCAGTTATCTAATTTTTCTAAATCCTTCAATAACTCATCCGCATAATTAGTAATTCTTAAAAACCATTGCTTTAATAATTTTTTTTCAACTACTGCCCCAGATCTCCAAGATTTACCCTCTGAGTCAACTTGTTCATTCGCTAGGACTGTATTATCTATAGGATCCCAATTAACTTCTGATTCCTTTTGATATACAAGACCTGCCTTATATAACTCTAAAAATAGATATTGAGTCCAAACATAGTAATTTTCATCACATGTTGCAAATTCCCTATCCCAATCAACTGATAGTCCCAAAAGCTTTAATTGTGACTTCATATGAGAAATATTTTTTTTAGTCCAGACACTTGGACTAATTCCTCTTTCAATCGCTGCATTCTCAGCAGGCAAACCAAAAGCGTCCCAACCCATTGGATGTAAAACAGATTTGCCCTTAAACCTTTGGAATCGTGCTATTAAGTCTGTAATAACATAATTCCTAACATGTCCCATATGAAGATTACCTGAAGGGTAGGGAAACATTGATAGGGCATAAAATTTATGGCTATTCTCAGTTAATTCATCGGTTTTGTATAAATTGTTTTCTGTCCATATTGACTGCCATTTTTTTTCTATTTCAGATGGATTATATAAATTGGTATCAGCCTCATATTGTTTATCGGGAGAAATCACTTAATTTTTATTTGTTAAATTATTATTTTAATATCCATTGTATAAAATAGAAATAGATTGTTAAAAGGAATAATTTATAATTAAAATTTAAAATATATTATCTACAAATGAAAAATATAACTTTTGAAAAATATCAAGGTAACGGAAATGATTTCGTACTAATAGATTCTAGGGGAAATGAATTATACAAAAATTACAAGACAAATAAAATATTTGATATAAAAAAAATTTGTAACAGGCAATTTGGTATTGGAGCAGATGGTGTAATTTTTATAGAAGAACCTAATGAAGATAACTACGCAAAAATGATAATTTTTAATTCTGATGGTTCTGAAGCACAAATGTGTGGAAACGGAATTAGGTGTTTAGTTGAGTATCTCCACGTAAATGATTCAATGAATAATAAAAATATAGAATATAAAATTGAAACTAAAGCAGGTTTAAAAATTGCAAAATATATAAATGATGAAATTACAGTAAAAATGGGAGTTCCAATTTTAGAATGTCAAAATATTCCAACAACAATTGAAAAAAAAATAAATTCAATTCCTTCACACGAATTTATTGAGAAAGATTTTAATAATATGGGTTATGCCGTAGGAATGGGAAATCCTCATTTAATATTCTTTGTAAAAGACATAGAGTCAATTGTTCTTTCCAGACTTGGTCCTATATTTGAAAAAAATGAATTATTTCCTGAAAAAACTAATGTGCATTTTTGTCAAATCTTAAATAGAAATAATATTAAAGTAAAAGTATGGGAAAGAGGTGCAGGACCAACCTTAGCTTGTGGAACAGGTGCCTGTGCTATCCATGTAGCAGCTTTTAAATTAGGCCTTTGTAATTCACAAACCATAGTAACCTTACCAGGAGGTAATCTTAAAATTGATTGGTCAAAAGACGATTGTGAAGTCATGATGACCGGTAATGCTAAAAAGGTTTTCTCAGGAACAATGTTAGTAAATTAATGGAAGATAATTTTATCTATTTAGATAATGCATCCACAACTCCATTATCTGAGAATGTTTTAAATATAATTAATTCAACTTACAGGAATTATTGGCATAACCCTTCATCTACATATGAGCTAGGGATAAAATGCTCTTCATATCTTGAAAATATTAGATCTAAAATTGCTTATATATTTGAAGCAGATTCAGAGGATATAATTTTTACATCTGGTTCTTCGGAATCGACAAATATTGTATTTAATAATATTTATGAGAACTATAAAAATGCTAGGGTTGTTATTTCAAATGTTGAACATCAAGCAACAACTATTTGTGCTAATAAACTAAGAAAACAAAATTGGGAAATTTACGAATGGACGGTAAATAATGATGGAATTTTAAATATTTCTAATATCGAAAACATTTTAAACAATGATACTAAGCTTGTATCAATTATTTGGGGACAAAGTGAAATTGGGACAATACAACCTGTCCAATTTATAGGTTCCAAATGTAAAGAATTAAATATAATGTTTCATTTAGATGGAACTCAAATATTAAGTAATGGAATATTCAGTTGGAAAGATCTTAAATGTGATTTTTTAAGTTTATCTGCTCATAAATTTGGAGGTCCAAAAGGGATCGGTATTCTTTTAACAAAAGAAAAGTCTAGACAAATTTTAAAAAATAATGACATATCACTTACTCAGGAATTTTCAATTAGACAAGGTACACAAGCTTTGCCATTAATCGCTGGAATGTATGAATCATTAAAGAATATTAAAGGAAAAATAAAATTATATGATTACGTAACTGAATTTCCTTCTAATAATATTAATAAACTTAAAAATTATTTTTTTCAAAAAATTAAGGATAATAATCATATAAAGATTACGGGTAGTATTAACCATAGACTTCCTAATCATTTTTCTTTTCTGCTATTAAATAAACTATTTGAGCCTATAAGGGCCTATAAGATTGTTAATTTCATGTCAGAAAATAAAATAGCCATAAGTAGTGGAAGTGCATGTTCAAGCTCATCTGGGAAACCTAGCTCAACACTTAAAAATATTGGTTTAAAAGATGATGAACTATATTCAAATATTCGTGTTACTTTAGGTTCAATAAACAATAAGTCAGAAATAGATAAATTTTTAGAACTTATTCAAATATGTATTGACAAATTTTAATGGGAACCAATTACACACTACCTAAAGATTTAAATGAATCTCTTAAAAATATGGAGGATGCAATTATTCCAAGTTTATTAGATTCAAATAAAAGATTTACTATAGAATTTAATTTTGAAGGATTGAAGTTTAACAGAATTGGAATAACTATCTACAAGATATTGTCTAAAAATAATAATGTATTCATAACATTTGCTGATCAAGGTGCTGTGGCCTTGGCACAAAGAGACTATCCAGATATCAAAGATAAAATTTTTACTTTTAAATCATTTAATGAATCAAATAATATAAATAATATTGATAGTGCAATGATATCAATAGTACCTCAGCCATATGATTTCGATTCATTTGAACCAATGTCTGATAATTATCAAGGTACGCATTATTCATTAAATCCAAAATTTGAAGATGCTAATATTGGTATAGGAAGTGTTATTAGAGAGCGACGTAAAAACTTTGTCAAAACATGGAAAAATATTTATTTTTTGCAGCCTTTAAATAAAGCTGCTCTCATGCATATTTATCCAAATAACTGGTTGCTTTTCAAAGAAGAAAATAAAAGATATTTTTTTAAAAAAGAATTTGAAATTAAACCCGACAATGAATCTATTTTTGTAAATTTATAGATTGAATGTGATTAAAAAAATTTATTCATTTTTCTTAATTGTTCTTGTATTAGTAACATCTCCTTTCTTAATAAGATATTTACTAGCAAATCAGAAAATAACTATTTTAAATAGTATTTATTTTAATTTCCCGGGAATAATTACAAAAAACAAAATATGTCCTACTTATGATGCTTTATTGAATCAAACTCTTGATGATTCTTTTAGTGTATCAATTATTAATAATAAAGGGGAAATAATTAGTTCCTACAATGAAGATGTTCCAAGGTTGCCGGCATCTAATCAAAAATTATTCTCATCAGCTTATGTTTTAAGTAAATATAAATTAAATAATAATTTAAAAACTTCCTTATTTAAAAATAAAAACGATTATTTTTTACACGGTCAAGGTGATCCAGATCTTAATTATGAAAATATAATCGAACTAATTTCAAATGTTAAAGAAAATAAAATTATTAACTTTAATATTGTAGAAATTAATTCAAAATTATATTGGCCTAATGGTTGGACAAATACTGATAAACTTTACGAATATGGATCTCCAATTACATCTCTTGCAATAGAAAGTAATCACAATAAATATAAAGATATTTATGCATTAAAATATTTTATTAAAAACTATTTAAAAAATAAATTTCCAAATTCAAAAGTATATATAGATTTTTTTGATTCAGAAAAAATATATTATTTAAAAGATATTACAGAGATAAATAAAATATACTCAACTCCAATTCTTTCATTATTAACTCTAACAAATTCTGAAAGCCATAATTTTACAGCTGAATCTCTCTTTAAAAATGCCTCAAATACATGGAACGATAATGACTATACAAAATTGAAAAAATGGCTTAAAAATAAAGGCCTACCAGTAACCAATACATACTTTGCAGATGCTAGTGGGTTATCTAGAAAAAATAAAATTACAACAAAGTTAGTTGCATTGTTTTTAGATAAAATGAAATACTCTGGTGATTTTCAAGCTTATCAATCTTCACTTGCAATTATGGGAGTAAGAGGAACATTAGCTAAAAGATTTGTAAATAGTGAATTATCTGGAAAGTTTTTTGGAAAAACTGGGACTCTTTCAAATGTTTTTGCATTATCTGGCTTTTTGTATAAAAATGAAAAGCCAATAATTGTAAGTATTATTCAAAATTCTAATAATATTGATAAAGAAAAAGCTTTTAAATTATTACGTGATGTTTATCACTTGAAATCTTGTTAATAAAAATATTATTTAAAATATTCTTTTAAATCCCTCTCAACAGAGGGGGGTACCATGTGATTAATTTCACCACCAAATTTTGCAACTTCTTTTACTAAAGAACTACTGAGAAAACTATAATTTGTATTTGTCGATAAAAATATAGTTTCAATATCATTATTAAGAGATTTATTTGTATGGGCAATCTGAAGTTCATACTCAAAATCACTCATTGCTCTTAAGCCTCTAAGAATAAGATTAGCTTTTAGATCATTTGCACAATCAACAGTTAGACCGGTATAAGAAATAACTTCAATATTAGGTAAATGAGAAAGAGAATTTTTTATTTGTATTATTCTTCTTTCAAGATTAAATGTTGGTGTTTTAGAAGTATTTTCTAAAACAGCAACTACTAGATTGCCAAATATTTTTTCAGCTCTTTCTATTAAATCAATATGCCCGTTTGTTAAAGGATCAAATGTACCAGGATAAAGAATTTTCATGAATTTATTATGATCGATTAAGAAATTTAGTTAAAATAAGTTTATTAGATATATTAATTATGACATTAAATCTAGAAGCAAAAAAAATCTTATTAAGAAAAATACCTCACGGATTATTCATTTGTGGAGTTAGAGACGAAGATAAAAATGAAGTGAATGGATTTACTGCTAGTTGGGTGACTCAAGGTTCCTTCACACCTCCATTAGTCGTAATGGCTGTAAGAGCAGAAGGTTCTAGTCATGAAATAATAAAATCCACCAATAAGTTCTCATTAAATGTCCTCAAAAGTGATCAAAAGGATCTAGCAGCTGTTTTCTTTAAACCCCAAAAAGCATTAGGAGGCAGATTTGAATCAGTTGAATTTAATTTAGGTGAACTTGGATTGCCTATTTTAGTTGATAGTGTTGGTGGAGTAGAATGTAATGTTGTTGGAAGTGTTATTCATGGAGACCATACAGTTTTTGTAGGAGAAGTTCAATCTGCTTATTTGAATAATGATGTTGACTCTCTAAATTTATCTTCAACTGGCTGGAATTATGGAGGTTAATCTTTATAAATGAGTAATTCCTCTATAGAAAAAATAGATAACAAATATAATTTTAAAATTGAATATAAATTAATTAATAATAAAGAGTTACTAAAATCAAGATTATCCGAAATTCCAAAGTCATCTGGTTGCTATCTTTTTAAAGATATAGATAATAATGTACTTTATATTGGTAAATCTAAAAAACTACGCAGTAGAGTAAGTAGTTATTTTAATAATTTTTCAGATTTAACACCAAGATTAAGTTTGATGGTTCGTCAAATAACTGAAATAGAAATTATAGTCACAGATAGCGAATATGAAGCACTAAATTTAGAGTCAAATTTAATAAAAACAAACAAACCATACTTTAATATTCTTTTAAAGGATGATAAGAAATATCCATATCTTTGCATAACTTGGAGTGAAAAATATCCTCGAATATTTATTACAAGAAGAAGAAGAAATAGAAATAATTTAGATAGATATTATGGACCTTATGTAGATGTCGGATTATTAAGGAGAACATTATTTACGATAAAAAAAATATTTCCACTTAGACAAAGGCCAAGGCCAGTCTATAAAGATAGAACTTGTTTGAATTATTCAATAGGAAGATGTCCAGGTGTTTGCCAAGAAGTAATATCATCTGACGATTATAAAAAAATAATGAAACAAGTATCTATGATATTTCAGGGAAGGAATGATGACTTAGAAATATTTTTACAAAAAAAAATGGTTCAATTTTCAAATGATTTAGATTATGAGAATGCAGCAAAAATAAGGGACCAAATTTCAGGTTTAAAATTATTAACTGAATCACAAAAAATATCAATTCCAGATTCTTCAATTAATAGAGATATCTTTGGAATAGTTTCAGAAAAAAATGTAGCTAGTATACAAATTTTCCAAATGAGATCTGGCAAGCTCATTGGAAGAATTGGCTATAGTCAAAAATTAAATAATGAAGATGAAAATCTTATTTTACAAAAGATATTAGAAGAGCATTATATGAATGTTGAAGCCGTAGAAATACCATCAGAAATTCTTATTCAATATAACCTTCCAAAACAAGTAACCATCGAGGATTGGTTAACGGAGCTAAGAAAAAAGAAAGTAAAAATCTTAATCCCAAAAAGAAATAAAAAACATGAAACGGTAGAAATGGTTTTAAAAAATGCGAAATTGGAATTAGATAGAATATTAAATGGGATACAAGATAATGAATCATCAATTGAGGATCTTGCCCAAATACTTGAATTAAGCGAACAACCTAAAAGAATTGAAGGTTATGATATTAGCCATATACAAGGTAGTGACCCTGTAGCATCACAAGTCGTATTTATTGATGGGATTCCTTCAAAACAGCATTATAGGAAATATAAAATTAAAGATCCAAACGTTTTTGTAGGACATAGTGATGATTTTGCTTCGATATATGAAGTAATACATAGAAGGTTTAAAAAATGGTCAATATTTAAAAAAAGCGGAGGGGATTTTTCAATATTAAATGATAAAACGAATAGTAAATTAGACAATGAACTTCTATCAGATTGGCCTGATTTAATAATGATTGATGGAGGGAAAGGACAGTTAAATGCAGCTATTAAAGCATTAAAAGTATTAAATCTTGAGGAAGAAGTAAATATATGTTCATTAGCAAAAAAAAATGAAGAAATATTTATTCCAGGCTTTACTAAGTCTCTTGATACTGATGAAAATCAAAAAGGAGTTCTTCTATTAAGAAGGGTAAGAGATGAAGCACATAGATTTGCATTATCTTTTCATAGAGACAAAAGATCAAAGAGAATGAATAGATCTCAATTGTCGCAAATCAGCGGATTAGGACCATCAAGAATAAGAGAATTGCTTGAGCATTTTAAATCAATAGACGCGATAAGAATAGCTAGTAAAGAGGATTTATCAAAAGTTAAAGGACTTGGAAAAAATTCAGCAAATGATATATATGAATATTTTAACGAGTTATAAATATTAATTAATTTTTGAAAAATAGATTTCTTGATATTGTTAAATATAACTATATTAAAAATATATATTTTTAAATTAATCTAGTAATTTGGCAGCTGAAGCATATCTCTGGTTTAAATCACTTCACATTATGGGTGTAATCGTTTGGTTTGCGGGACTTTTTTATTTAGTAAGACTTTTTATATATCATGAAGAATCTAAAAATATGGATAATGAATTAAAAATTGCCTTTAATAAACAATACACCTTGATGGAAAAAAGGCTGGCGAATATAATCACAACACCTGGGATGATATTAGCTTTAAGTATGGCTATATGCATGGTTATTATGCAACCAAGTTGGTTAAGTGAGAAGTGGTTGCAAATTAAAATTTCTTTTGTTTTAGCATTAGTAATTTATCATTCTTATTGTTATAAAATAATGAATTCATTACAAAATAGTACTTCAACCATTTCAGCAAAAAACCTTAGATTATTAAATGAATTGCCTACTTTATTATTATTTATAATTGTACTTTTAGTTATTTTTAAAAATAATTTTCCAACTGGTGTTGCTACATGGAGTGTAGTTGGACTAATTATTTTCATGTTGGCTTCAATACAATTATATGCAAAGATTAGAAAGAAAAATGAGAATTCATTAAGTAATGAATAGGGAAGACTTAGTAAAATTAACTTCCAATATTAATAAAAATAGTTGTCCTAAAAATATTAATTTTCATTGTCATACAAAATTTAGTGATGGAAGTCTAGAACCATATGAACTTTTAGAACAAGCTTATAAAAATAACTTGAAATTTTTATCAATAACCGATCATCATACAATTAAAGCTCATGAATATATAAAAAAAAATAATATACTCAAAAATTATCCTAAAGATTCTTTTACATTAATTTCGGGAATAGAAATTAATTGTTTGATTCTAGGATGTTTAGTACATGTAATTGGCTTGGGAATAGATATAAAAAGTAAATACCTAAATCCCTACATCCTTGGGGAGTCTCCAATAGGAAATGATTTAAATATTAAATCAGTTATTAAAGCAATAAATTTAGCTGGTGGTTTATCATTTCTTGCACATCCAGCCAGATACAGGATTCCCTTTTATAAATTAATTCCAGAGGCCAAAATACAAGGTATTGATGGAATAGAGGTTTGGTACGATTATGAACTTAATGAAGTATGGAATCCTAGTTTATTTGTATGTTCAGAAATAGATAAATTAGCAGATAAATATTCAATGCTAAAAACATGCGGTACAGATAGTCATGGACTTTCCCTATTAGGTAGATAATTCAGAATTCGTTTTTTTCAATTATTGAATCAGTATTAATAATTATGTTCTTTAAATTTTCAATGACATCTGATGAACAATTATTCCACATTTTTCTATTGGCAATTTCAAGAAATCTTTGTGCAATATCTCTTAAAGCCCATGGATTATTCTCTAAAAAGAAATTCCTAAGATCCAGATCACATAACCATGATTTATAAACTTCCTCATAACACCAATTTGAGACTACTTCAGTAGAAGCATCAAAAGCATATAGGTAATCTAGTGTAGCTGAAAATTCAAACGCTCCTTTATAACCATTATCCTTCATTCCATTTATCCATTTAGGGTTAAGTATTCTTGATATAACAACTTTATTAATTTCATCTTGTAATTTTGAAATTTTAGATAATCCAAATTTAGATAAATCACCATGATACATTTCAGGTAATTTACCGCTCAATTTTTTTACTGCTGAAGATAATCCTCCCTGAAACTGATAATAATCATCAGAATCTAAAATATCATGTTCCTTATTATCTTGGTTATGAACAACTAACTGCACATTTTTAAGAGCATTTTCTAATGATTTTTTATCCTCTATAGGTTCAAGATTATCACTGTAAATCCACTTACTCCAATTAAGAAAAGATTCTCCAAAATCATCAATATTTTCCCAATTAGAATTTGAAATTAGTTCTTGGAGACCAGCTCCATATGAACCTGGCGCTGACCCAAATATACGATTAATTGAACCACCATCCCTTAATGCCTTAGCAAGAGGGTTAAATATATCATCCTCATTAAGATTAGAAACAAGATTTATTGCTTTAGAAGTTAATTTAACTAACTGTGGAAATGCATCTCTAAACATTCCCGAAATCCTTAAAGTAACATCAACCCTTGGTCTTTCGAGAACAGATAAAGGAATGATTTCTAGATCAACTACTCTTCTTGAAGGGCCATCCCAAATAGGCTGTACTCCTAATAAATATAGTATTTGACAAATGTCTTCACCACCATTTCTCATTGTGGATGTTGCCCATACAGATATTGCTATATTTTTTAAATCTTCTCCATTATCTTGTTTGTATAAATCAAGTATTTGAGAAGCGGACTGACAACCAACACTCCATGCTGATTCAGTTGGCAGTCCTCTCGAATCAACTGAAAAGAAATTTTTACCAGTGGGTAAAGCTTCAGTTTTACCTCTAGTAGGAGCTCCAGATGGACCACTTTTTACATATTGTCCATTTAATGAATTAATAAATGATAATTTCTCATTATATGAAGAATTAATGATTGGATATAGAATCTCTTTTTTTAATAATAAAAAATACTTATTATGTTTTTTTTCATTAAAGAAATATTCTATTATTTTCTGATTTTTATATTTTTCTAGATTTTTGATATTGGTATTCTTTTTGTAAAAAAACAAATATATTAAATACTTTGCTTGTTGTTCCAAAAAATCAATAGCCATTCTAAAGTTTAAAATGTTTTTGTTGGAAAAAGTCAATAATATTTTTTTATCCTTTTCACTTAAGGTTTGATCATATTGATTTGTCCAAGGATTCAAATCTAGTTTTAAATGTTTTGCTATATATTGAATAACACCAATTCGGTTGGCATTTGGTACTCTAGCAATACACAAGAATAAATTTATTTCATTAATGTCATTCTGCCTATTGCCAAAAATATGCAAACCTGTCCTAATTTGAGATTCTTTAATTTTGCAAAGAAAGGAATCAATTTCTTCTATTTTATTATTTTTATTCTTTAAAGTAATTTCGCTAAAATCTTTTTTAATTAATTCAAAAATGGATTTTTCTATTATTTCAATCCGATTAGAATTTAATAACTTTGCTTCAAAATATTCGTCTAAATAATTTTCTAATATTGAAAATTTACCATATAATTCTGACCTATCCAAAGGAGGGGTTAAATGATCAATAATTGTTGCAGCAGTTCTTCTTTTAGCCTGGGATCCTTCTCCAGGATCATTTACGATAAAGGGATATATGTTTGGTATGGCTGGACAAATAATATTTGGGAAACATTTATTGCTGAGACCTATAGATTTACCAGGTAACCATTCAACAGTTCCATGCTTACCAATATGACACATAGCATTTGCATTAAAAACTTTTTCAATCCAAAAATATTGTGCTAAATATCTATGGGGAGGTGGAAGATCGGGAGAATGAATATCTCTATCAGTGAAAGCGTCATAACCTCGTTGAGGTTGAATCAATAATGTTATTTTTCCAAATCTAATACCATTTATTGAGAAGCCTTTATTATCTAGATCAATCGCATCAGATGGTTTACCCCAACGACTAACAATAATATTTTTGGGATCAAGTTCTAAATAATTCCAATATTTTAAATATTCACTAAGTGGTAAGTAATCTAATGGTTTATTATTTTGAGATTCAATATCATTAGTTCTAGTTTTAATAAGCATTGACATTAATTCCGAAGAATCTTGAGGATAATTACAAGATCCAAGGTCATAACCTTCTTCTTTTAACCAATTAAGAATATTTATTATTGAAGATGGTGTATTTAGACCCACTCCATTACCGATTCTTCCGTTCTTTACTGGATAATTACTTATTACTAAACAAATTCTTTTATCAAAATTATTAAGTTGTTGAAGTTTCACATAATTTGTTGCAAATTTTGAAATCCATTGAATACCTAATTGATCAACTTTGTAACTAGTTATTTCACTATATAGTGTATTTTTCTTAGAAATTATTTCTTTAAATGCTGAAGGACAGGTAGTAATTCTTCCATCAAATTCGGGAATAATTATTTGCATTAATAAATCAGATGAATTCATTCCAATAGAAGAATTTAACCACTTTTTTCTTGATCTATTAGAAGAAAGAAGTTGTAAAATTGGAATTTTAAGAGAAGTAAAAATATTTGTTGAATTTTCAATTAAATCGTTATTTTTGATTTGAGATGAAGAAAATGAAGTTGTGGTAATTATTAGTTTAATATCTTCTTTTTTAAAAATGTCTATTAATTTCTTCTGAATAATATGATCTTTTAGTGTTGAAATAAAAAATGTTTTTGGAGATAATCCGCATTTTCTTAATTGCAAGTTAAGTTTTTCGTTTACTTCAATTTCATTAGCCAAAAAAAGTGATTTATAGGATATTATTCCTATCTTTTCGCCTTTTTCAATTTTCCAATCATATAAATAGGGATCTGCATAAAAAGTAATATTGAGAAAATCATCAGGAATTAATTTTTCATCTAAAACTAAATAATTTAAACAATTAAGAAACTTTCTATAATTATCCAGTCCTCCAGATCTTAGTAATCTAGAAATATTTAATGCAATATTTTTATCTATACTACTTATTTCACATAAGGAAATTTCCTGGTCAATGGTACCTGATAGGATTACTAACTTCCTTTTTTTATTAACTGCTTGCCAATTTAAAAGTTGTTCAATTCCATAGTTCCATGTACCTTTATCTCCAAATATTCTAAGTACTACAACTTTTGCAAAATTTATTGTTTTTAATAAATAATTATCTATTTGAGCTGAGGAATTTAAATTAGAAATTTCTAAAGCTCTTATATTATTTTTTAATGAAGCAAATTCTTTTTCTAGCAATAAGTTTGATATAAGATTTAAATCAGCCTTGACACTTGTTATAAAAATAAAATCTGCAGCTGGTTGCTCAATTAAATCATCCTTATTCTTTTCATTTCCTGCTATATTTAATATCCTGTGCATTTTTATATATAAATAAGGTTTAGAATACGTAGGTAGGATAAAACAAGTTTACCTTAATTAAATAAATTTAATATGCATGAATTTCTTCCATACGCCTGGTTCGAAGGTAAATGTATTCCATTTAAAGAAGCAAGAATATCAATAGCTACTCATGCACTTCATTACGGTACTGCTGCATTTGGAGGAATGCGAGCGATACCTAACCCAACAAACAAAGAAGAATTCCTTTTGTTCAGAACTGATAAACATATAAAAAGATTATCTCAAAGTGCAAAATTACTCTTAACTGAAATTTCTGAAGAATATATTTTTAAAGCATTAGAACAAGTTATAAAAAGAAACAAGCCAGAAAAACCTATTTATATAAGACCATTTGTATATACAAGCGATTTAGGTATAGCTCCAAGGTTACACAATATTGAAACAGATTTCTTTATTTACTGTATTGAACTAGGAGATTATCTATCCCCAGATGGTGTTTCTTGTAGAATGAGTAGTTGGACAAGACAAGAAGATAGATCTCTCCCCTTAAGAGGAAAAATAAGTGGAGCATATATTACTAGTTCATTAGCCAAAACAGAAGCTAGTTTATCGGGTTTTGATGAAGCCCTGCTATTAAATTCAAGTGGCAAGGTAAGCGAAGCTAGTGGTATGAATTTATTTATTGTAAGGAATGGAGAGTTAATCACTCCTGGTGTTGATCAAGATATCCTTGAGGGGATTACTAGAGCTAGTGTAATTGAATTAGCAAAATCATTTGGAATAAATGTAATTGAGAGGCCTGTTGATAAAACAGAATTATTAATAGCAGATGAAGTTTTTCTAACTGGTACAGCAGCAAAAATTACACCAGTTAAAAAAATTGAATCAACTGAATTAAATGTTGAAAGACCAATAATGAATAAATTAAAAAGTAAGCTTATAGAAATAACAGAAGGTCGTTCTCAAGACTATGATAATTGGGTAACAAGAATTTCACTAAAATAAATTAATTTGGCTAAAAATGGAATCTTTCAGAACCTATCTAAATAGAGATGAAAAACCATTAATTATTTTTGACGGAGGTACTGGAACATCATTTCAGAATTTAAATCTTACAGCAGATGACTTTGGAGGGAAAGAATTAGAGGGATGTAATGAAAACCTAGTTTTATCATCGCCAGAGGTAGTTGAGAAGGTTCATAATTCATTTTTAGATGCAGGTTGTCATGTTATAGAAACTAATACATTTGGAGCATCATCAATAGTTCTTGATGAATATGATATTGCGGATAAGGCTTATGAGATAAATAAAAATGCGGCATTTATAGCAAAAAAAGCTGCTGCCAAATACTCATCAGTTGATAAACCAAGGTTTGTAGCAGGTTCAATTGGGCCAACAACTAAATTACCCACCTTAGGACATATAGATTTTGATGAATTAAAGCAATCATATAAAGAACAAATTTATGGTCTTATAGATGGAGGAGTTGATCTTCTTTTGATTGAAACTTGTCAGGATGTTTTACAAATTAAATCTGCCTTATTAGCATCAAAAGAAATTCTTGAAAGTAAAAATATTGATATACCTTTAATGGTTTCTATAACAATGGAAACAACAGGTACTATGCTTGTTGGATCTGATATTGCATCTGCATTAACAATTTTAGAGCCATTTAATATAGATATCCTTGGACTTAATTGTGCAACTGGTCCTGAGCAAATGAAGGTACATATTAAATATTTGTCTGAAAATTCTCCGTTCGCTATAAGCTGTATTCCCAATGCAGGTCTTCCTGAAAATATTGGTGGTGTGGCTCACTATAGATTAAAGCCAATAGAATTAAAGATGCAGTTAATGAATTTTATATATGACTTTAATGTTCAATTAATAGGTGGATGTTGTGGGACAACACCTGAACATATAAAATACCTGTCTTCAATAATCGATGAAATTATCGATAATGATAGAACTAACAACAATGCTAAGAAAAATTCAAGCGGTTTTATTCCATCTGCCTCATCAATATATAATTCTGTACCGTATAAACAAGACAATTCAATTTTGATAGTAGGAGAAAGATTAAATGCAAGTGGATCGAAAAAGGTAAGAGAGTTATTAAATAACGACGATTGGGATGGTTTAGTTGCAATTGCCAAGCAACAACAAAAAGAAAATGCTCACGTTCTTGATGTAAATGTCGATTATGTAGGAAGAGACGGAGTGAATGATATGAAAGAAATAACTTCAAGACTAGTTACCAATATAAATTTACCATTAATGATTGACTCTACAGATGCTGACAAAATGGAAAGTGGATTAAAGTCAGCTGGTGGTAAATGTATTATAAATTCAACCAATTACGAAGATGGAAATGAAAGGTTTGATCAAGTTCTAAATTTAGCCTTAGGGTATGGTTCAGGTCTTGTTGTTGGAACAATTGATGAAGATGGAATGGCAAGGAATTCAGAAAAAAAATATAAGATTGTCAAACGAGCCATTAATAGAACAAGAGAATGTGGTTTGTCAGATTATGAGCTATTTTTTGATCCATTAGCTCTGCCAATATCTACAGGGATAGAAGAAGATAGATTAAACGCTAAAGAAACTATTAGTGCTATATTAAAAATTCGTGAAAATTTCCCTGATATTCATATCATACTCGGGATATCAAACATTAGTTTTGGTCTTTCACCATTATCAAGAATTAATCTAAATTCAATATTTTTAGATGAATGCATTAAAGCAGGATTAGATTCTGCTATCATCGCACCAAATAAAATTCTGCCATTATCAAAAATTTCTGAAGAAACTAAAAAGCTTTGCTTAGATTTGATTTATGATAAAAGAAAATTTGAAGATGATATTTGTATTTATGATCCATTAGTAGAATTAACAAAGGCTTTTCAAGATTTATCTATTCAAGATTTCAAAAAAGCATCTTCAGAAAATAAAAACCTAACTCTTGAAGAAAGTCTGAAAAATCATATTATTGATGGAGAAAAAATAGGATTAGAGGATCAATTAAATAAAGCGTTAAAAAAATATAAACCTCTTGAAATAATTAATACCTTTTTACTAGATGGGATGAAAGTTGTAGGAGATTTATTTGGCTCAGGTCAAATGCAATTACCATTTGTACTCCAATCCGCTGAAACAATGAAATTTGCGGTTTCAATTTTAGAACCATATATGGAAACTATAGATGAAAATATATCAAATGGAAAACTCTTAATTGCGACTGTCAAAGGCGATGTACATGATATTGGAAAAAATTTGGTAGATATAATACTTACAAATAATGGTTATGACGTAATAAATCTTGGAATAAAGCAAGATGTTTCAGCAATTATAGATGCACAAAAAAAGCACAATGCAGATTGCATCGCTATGAGCGGATTACTTGTTAAATCAACTGCTTTTATGAAAGATAATTTAGAGGCTTTTAACAATGAAAATATTAGTGTACCAGTAATATTAGGAGGCGCAGCCTTAACCCCAAAATTTGTAAATGAGGACTGCAGCAAAATATATAAAGGGAAAATATTGTACGGAAAAGATGCGTTCACTGATCTTAAATTCATGAATGAATATATGGATAATAAGAAAAAGGGTAATTGGTCGAATATAGAGGGATTTATTAATAAGGAAGGTATAAATATTAATTTAGCCTCATCAAGAACTAACTTTGCAGAGGATAATAAATCAATATCCATTATCACTAAGAAGTCAAAATTAAATTTCAAAGAAAATTTTATAAGATCTAAATTTATAAATGAAGAAGTACCAATTAAACCTCCTTTTTTGGGAACAAAAGTATTAAACGACTTTGATATAGATTTAAATAAGTTAATTTTTTATTTAGATAAAAAAGCTCTATTTAGTGGACAATGGCAAATAAAAAAAGGGAAAAACCAAAACATAGATGAATACAATAAATATTTGGATTCATATGCAAAACCATTGTTAGATAAATGGTTAGAAACAATTATAGATAAAAAACTTATTTCACCAAAAGCAGTTTATGGATATTTCAGATGCGGTAGAAAAGATAACAGTATTTATTTATATGATGATAAATCTTTAAATAAAATTTCTCAATTCAATTTTCCAAGACAAAAATCAGGGAATTATCTTTGCATAGCTGATTTCTATTGTGATTTAAAAAATGATAAACCAATAGATATTTTTCCAATGCAGGCAGTCACAATGGGAGATATTGCTAGTGAATATTCTCAAAAATTATTTAAAGAAGATAAATATAGTGATTATTTATTATTCCATGGACTTACTGTACAGTTAGCGGAAGCTCTAGCTGAATATATCCATGCATTAATTCGTATTGAATGTGGTTTTAAAACTGAAGAACCAGAAAAGAATAGAGAAATACTTGCACAAAAATATAGAGGAGCTAGATATTCTTTTGGATATCCTGCATGTCCAAAAGTTTCTGATTCAAACATACAATTATCATTATTAGATGCAAAAAGAATTAATTTGACCATGGATGAATCTGAACAACTTCATCCTGAACAAAGTACTACAGCAATTATTTCACTACACTCAAAAGCTAAATATTTCAGCGCTTAACAAGAATCTCTAGTTGTTTTCTAGATATTCAATAATTTCTTCTTGAAGTTCTTCCATCGTTTCATTATCACCTAGATCAAGTCCCTCTCCAGCTGCATCTTGTGTTAATTCAAGATAATATGAAGCACCATCACTAGATAAAAACTCCAATGCAGATGTTTCGTCACTATCTTTAAAAGCATCATAAAGAGCTTTAAATGCTATGTTTTCAGTAAAGTCCCAATCCATAATGAAAAAAACCTTATTAGAATTATTACCTCCTTACCCCCCATACTCGTCAACCTTTTTTTAAGAAATGTTGGTGTTTTATTATTATTAAAGAAAAACAAAAATCTATGAATATAAAAAATCAGGTTCAATTGAATGTCTTAGGAGAAAAAATTGAAGTTTGTAGTTGTGACCCTATGACAGGCTGGTTCAGAGATGGATTTTGCAACTATGACATAAATGATGGAGGTAATCACTCTATATGTTGTGTAATGGATGATAATTTCCTGAAATATAGCAAATCACAAGGTAATGATTTAATAACTCCCATGCCTATTTACTCCTTCCCAGGGCTCAAAGATGGTGATCATTGGTGTATTTGTCTTGATAGATGGAAACAAGCATTATTAGATGGGCTTGCGCCTAAAGTTATATTAGAATCAACAAATATTATAGTCTTAGAATCAGTACCTATAGAAAAATTGAAAGAATATCAATTTAATAAAAAGTAATTACAATTTTAATTTTTTTTTTAGAATGATAACGATAAAGTTTTTTAAATGAGTTTAGAAATATATTGGAAAAAAGCACTAGAACAAACTCAGTTATCAATTGATGATAAATCATTATATCCTATCAAAACTGATATTATTACACGCGACATATATCAAAAAAATGACTTCATAATTAGGAAGCTTGATACTTCAAAATTTAATAAAAAAAAAATTTATGGTCCTAAGCAGAATCCATTTTGTCCATGGGAAAAGATACTAGAAATTGATAAAATAGGTGATGATCATCAATTAATATTAAATAAGTACCCTGTACAAAAAGGACATATTTTACTTATTACAAATAATTGGAAACCTCAAAATGGATGGTTAGATATTAATGATTGGAAAGCGATTCAACAAGTTAATAAAGATACTAGTGGATTATGGTTTTTCAATAGTTCTCCAATAGCAGGAGCTAGTCAACCTCACAGGCATTTCCAACTACTACGTAGATCTAAAGATGAGATATCATGCCCAAGAGAAAAGTGGTTTTTAGAAATGAAATTAAATAGGGATCTTAATAGTAAGCTTAAAAACAATATTATTGTATCCAAATTTAATTTTTTAGAAAATTCAATATCTCTCTTAAAATTGTATTTAAAATTATGTAATAAATTAGGACTTGGAGACCCTATTAATGATATTAAACCGAGATATCCTTACAACCTTTTAATCACAAATAAATGGATCGCTATTGTAAAGAGAAAAAATGATCATATCCACGGCTTCAGTATCAATGGTTTAGGGTTTGCAGGATATTTATTAGTAACTGAAAAATCGGATATTAATTATTTAAAAAAATTTGGCCCTGAAAAACTTCTAGAAAGTTTTGTTTGAATACTAGTTAGTTACTTCAACTTCATTATCTCTTTTTATTTGGCTTTCTAAAACTTCTATAGAAGCAGTTACAGAGGCAATTTTACGTTCAAGAGAGTCTTTAATATAATTGAGCATTTCTAATTTCTTGTGTTGATAAAAATTCTTTTTTTCTTTTGATGATTTGAAATAACAATTAAGCATTTTTATTTTTATTATAAAAAGATACTTAATTGACTTGTGACAAAAAAATAAGTTGGTTTTAATTTAAAAACAATGTACAGTATAGACTTTCAATTATTTTTGAATAAAATTAAGTAAATATCTTATTGTTAAAGAAAAAATCTATTGAATATTCCTGAAAATTTAAATACCAAAAGAATTTCAATTGATTTACCGGAGGAACTAATTTCTAGGTTTGATCAATTAAGAAAAGAGTGGGGATTTAGATCAAGAGGACCTGTAATTGAAAAGTTACTAACAGAACTTCTTGAAGATGATTTTCTACCCAAGAACAAACAGCAAGAAATAGACTTTAGTGAGAACAATAATAATAACGAAAATTATAATATTGATGAAAATACTGCATTGGTATTAATTAAACCAGATATTAAGAAAGAAGATAAAGAGATAGTAGGAAATAAAATAGTTTCAAACAACGATGAATTTAAAGAACAAGCTAACTTAAATATAAGCCTTCCAAATTTTGTTGAAAAAAAAGTAAAAAATCTAAAAAGAAGTATTTATTGTGAAAGGTTAAAGGAGAATATTAATGATATACAAATTAAGACAATTAAAGAAAATGAATTAATAAAATGTCGAATAGCATTAATTAGTCATTGGAAAAACTTATATGGAACTATTCCTAATGATCATGTAATAGAAGCCTCAATGGATTGGTTTAGAAGAGATATTTGGCCAAATCTTGAGGGAACAGAAAATCTACCCTTCACATGGAGTGCAGCCAACAAATTCATGTCTGAATTATGTCCGTTTTGGGAAAAGAAAAATCCATCCCTAGAAATAGTTTTATTAATGATTGGTGTTTTAGAAGACCCTTTTGCAACATCAGATTTAATTAATAGAATACCAACTCTAGTGAGGAGGTTTGCAAGTAGATTTAAACGAAATAACAGATCAAATTCATTTGAAGCATTGGACTCAACAATGACTGTACATGGTGCACTTAAATTATTGAATTTATCAACAGCAGCAGGTTCAGCTCATACATTACGAAAAATTAGGGAGACTTACAAATCGATAGCTTTAGAGACTCATCCAGATGCTGGAGGATCAACAGATCAAATGAGGAAATTAAATGAAGCGTACCAATTACTAAAAAATCTATATAGAAAATAGTATTACGATTCTTATATAAGACTAAATAAGAGTCCAATAAATAGTCTTATATTGGACAAGTAAAAAATACTTATGAGCCTACGTTCTGCATAAATATAGTAGAAATTAAATCAAGAAATATTAATGTAGATTAGAAAGGTAAAAAATTATTTTGATAAATATAAAGCAAAAAATAGTATATTATATATCTTATATGAGACTAATAATGATTCCTATAAATAGTCTAATATTAGACTTATTAGATAAATAAATTTTTTATAAATATAGTTTTAGTTGTATTAATTAATTTATGTACCCAAATAAATATTAAACTACTGGAAAAATGATAAAGTATGTCCTTCGTCAGTCCAAATGTATAACTAAATCTTAAAAAGTTTGCTATGAAAGGAATTTATTTTAATATGTACTGCCTTATAGACAGTACTACTTGTTCTGCATTTTCTGAAGGGCTGTTTTTTTCTCAATACTTGGAACATCACTTAAACCGTTAGCGTCAAACCAAGGTGCGCTGGCCCAATCAAATCCCTCCCCAAAAGTATTGTCTGGCGCAGTTATGTACCAATGACATGAAGCATCAGGAACGTCTACTGAACATTTTGACCAATCATCAGACCACTGGGGAACTTGTACCCAGAGAAGGGAAGATAATAAAAGAGATAATAAATTGATCATGGCTTACATCATACAACATCAATGGTTTTTTTATGATTATTAATTATCTAATATAAGATTCAATATTAGACTAATCTCTAGTCCAGGATAAGATTAGTGATACCATTAGTTTCTTAATTTAGTTTCGAAACTTTTCTCAACATTAGAAATTATATTTGAATGAATTGATGTGATATCTGAATCAAGTAATGTTTTATCTTTATCCCTATAAGATAATCGAAATGTATAGCTTATTAAATCTTCTCCAAGATTGGTATCCTCAAAAACATCTATTAAATTTACATCTTCCAGAAGATTTTTTCCTGTTTTCCTTATTTCCGAGGTAATCTGACTAATTAAATATTTTTTACTGAAAATAAAATTAATATCCCTCTCCATTTTTGGAACAACTGGGTATTGCTTATATAGTGGTATCCATTTATTTTTCCTTGTACTAGCACCCAAGAGACTGGCAATATTTAAACTAAATATATAAACATTTTTTAAAGACTTTTTTTCTAAGATTAGTTTTGGATGAATTTCACCAAAATATCCAGCATCTTTTCCTTCGATTAATAATTTTGCTGTTCTTCCTGGATGTAGAAAATCAATAGCGTTAGTAGGTTTATCATTAATATTTATATTCAATGATGATAGAGCCTCCTTTAACTTACCTCTTGCCTGGTAATAATTAAGATCTTTATCCTTTCCTGAATTAACCCATTTCCCAAATTTTCTATTTCCAAAAATTGCACCGTTAAGTATTTCTTCTTGAATATTTTCTGAATTTTTATAAAAGATATTTCCAACCTCAAAAACATAACAACTAGTTTGTCCAGCTTTTATATTGCGATTTACAATTTCCAAATGTTCTTTCCATATATTATCTCTAAGGCAGCTGGTTTCTAAAAGCAATGGATTAGAAATTTTTATAAGATCCTCATTATCTTCTGAAACAAGTGAATAACTAAGGACTTCGTTAAAACCGCTTTCTATAAAGCCATTTTTTATCTTTCTCAATGCCAATTGATCAGGTGACAATTTTCCAGGCTTAATTGGATTAGGAAGGTTTAAATCAAATTTGTCATATCCAATTAATCTTGCAATTTCTTCAATTAAGTCTATTTCTCTCGTTAAATCATTAGACCTATTAGGAATTACAGCTACATCCCAGCCATATTCTTTACTTTTTAAACTACAACCTATAAGTGTTAATTTATCAACAATTTCGGTATCAGATAAGTTTCTTTTATCGAATTTTTCATTGATTATTAATGGACCAAGAATTTTGTGAATACGATTTCTTCTCAATTTTATGAAAATATCATCATTAGATATTAAATGAGAAGTATTTATTGTTGGTAAATTAATCCCAAAAAATTCATCTAAAAGATTAATCGCCCTCGTGATAGAACCTATTGTATTTTTTGATGAAATACCTTTTTCATATCTGCTACTGGATTCAGTTCTTATACCAATCTCCTTTGATGATTTTCTTATAGTAACTGGATTAAAAACAGCGCCCTCTAGAAAAATGGATGAAGTTGTATTGGTTACAGAAGTCTCTAAACCGCCAATTACCCCTGCTATAGCAATTGGTATATTGCCACAAGTAATTATGGTAATATTTTCATTTAAATCATATTTTTTACCATCCAAGCATACTAAACTTTCGCTATCCTTTGCTTTTCTTACAGAAAAGTCATCAGCAGAAACTTCCCTTCCAATTAAAATTGATAGCTTATCTTTATCAAATGCATGTAAAGGCTGCCCTTGTTCTAAAAGAATATAGTTCGTCATATCAACTAAAAAGTTTATAGACTTTATACCAGATTTTTCTATTCGATCTTTAATCCATCTTGGCGATAATTTCTCTCCATTTACTCCATCAATACAAGTTATTGTGTATACACAATTTGATGTAATTGCTTCAGAGCAAAGTTGAATTTTATTAAGTAAATTTAAATTGTATTTATTATTTAATTCTGGAAAATTTAATTTTGATTCCAGGAGAGCAGAAATTTCGCGTGCTATACCAATAACTGACATTCCGTCAGGCCTATTAGCTGTAATGGCTAAATCATAAATATAGTCATCTAGTTCTAGCAACTTAGATGCTTGTGTTCCCAAATCATATTTAAGAGCTAAATCTTCATCTATAATCTCTATACCATCACTTGATTCCTGTAAACCCAATTCCTGCAATGAGCATATCATCCCTTCACTTAGAACACCTCTAATTTCGCTTCTTTTAATAGTTAAACTAACAGCATTTAATTTAGCTCCTATAGTAGCTACATAAACATAAATATTTGGTTTAATATTATGAGCACCACAGATAATTTGTAAATTATTGGTATTACCAATATCAACTTGACAAATTGATAATTTGTCGGATCCTTGATGCTTTGAAACTGATAAAACCTTACCTAATACAACACCGTTTACATTTTTTGAACAATCTTCTAGCGATTCAACCTCAAATCCACCAATAGATAATTTTTCAGAAAGATCTTCAGGAGTAGTGTTAATTTCTACTAATTTTTTCAACCAATTTTGAGAAACTTTCATATGAAATTGTTAATTGGTAATAATAAAAGAAATGGATATATCTTCAAAATAGTTTGTTGAAGATGTACAATAGAAAATTATACATTAACGTATTAATTAAAATGGCCAAAAAAGGGACGAGAGTTGTAGTGACCCTAGAATGTACTGAAGCTAGAACAAGCACAGACCCTAAGAGATCTAACGGAGTATCAAGATATACTACTGAAAAGAACCGTAGAAATACAACTGAAAGACTAGAACTTAAAAAGTTTAACCCTCATTTAAACAGAATGACTATCCACAAAGAAATAAAGTAATCATGCCTAATTCAATTTTCAAAAAGCAATTATCGCCCATTAAACCTGGAGATCCTATTGATTATAAGGATGTAGAACTTCTTAAGAAGTTTATAACTGAGAGGGGTAAAATCTTACCAAGAAGGATGACCGGATTAACTTCAAAGCAACAAAGAGATCTAACATTAGCGGTAAAAAGGGCCAGAATTGTAGCTTTATTACCCTTCGTAAATCCAGAAGGTTAATTAAATATTGTATAAAGTTAAATATATAATTAGTATTTCGAATATTTGAAAGATTTAACTAATTTAAAAACTTATATTATTGATTCAGAAGATCCACATGAAGTGGATGACGCAATTTCTCTAGAAATCAAAGAAGGAAATATAAAAAATTTATGGATTCACATCAGTAATCCATGCAGATTATTTTTACAAGATTCTAAAGTTGATCTAGATGCAAGAAGAAAAAATAGCAGTTTATATTTGACAGATCAATATGTACCGATGTTACCTATAGATATTCTTAATAAGGCAAATCTATCTCAAAATAAAACCTCAGAAACTATTAGTGCATCAATTGAATTAAACGATGACGGTTCAATAATTAATTATGAAATAATTGAAGCAATTATAAAACCGAAGTATCAATTAACATATGAAGATGCAAATGAAATATTAGAACTAGAGCCTAAAGAGGAAATTGAATTAGTTGAAATAAAAAATATATTAGAAAAAAGATTTGCCTATAGAATAAAAAAGGGTGCAGTTAACATTGAAAATCCAAATAGTAAAATAAAGTTAATTAATGGTAAAGTTATAATAACAAAATTAGAAAAAACGATAGCACAAATTATTGTTGCTGAAGCAATGATACTGATGGGTTATGTAACAAGTTTATATTTAAAAAAAAATAATTTAGCTGCTATATATAGAATACAAAAAATTAATTGTAATCCATATGAAGTACTAAATAAATATAAAGATAGCGAGATTAAATATATACTATTAAAACAATATATGGGAAAAAGTTATATTACAACAAAACCAGGCAATCATGAGTCATTAGGACTTCCATTATATGTACAATGTACTTCACCACTTAGAAGATATTTAGATTTAATTATACAAAGACAGGTATTCAATAAAATTAATAACTATGAACATATAAGTATTAATTCTATATCAAGTATTATTGATTTTTCAAAAAATAGAATAGCAGAGAATAATAATATATTTAAAAATGATAAATTCAAATATTTAACACAATTTTTTAATAACGAGAATAAACCTTTTTATAAAATAATATTTGTTAAGTGGATTAATTATAAAAGAAATATCGCGTTAGTTTTTTTCCCGGAATACTCACTAGAAATCCTTATTACTCTTTTTGTGTCAATAGAAATATATAGTAATAAGATTTATAAAGTGAAATATCATATAAATGATAATAATCTTTTAGAGTTTATTTATTAATAAAAAATTTATATATTTTCTCATTATTAGTTTAAAAAATATCTGTTAATATTAATAAAAAAGTTTTATGAGTTTTGTCATTACTACACCTTTATATTATGTAAATGATAAGCCTCATCTAGGGAGTGTATATACAACAATAATTTGTGACGCAATAGCCAGGTATAAAAGGCTTTTAGGAAGACATGTCATTTTCATCACTGGAGTTGATGAACATGGCTTAAAAATTCAAAGAACAGCAAATGAAAAGGGTATTGAACCAAAGACTCATTGCGATGAAATTTCAGAAATCTTTAACATTAACTGGAAAAAATGGGATATATCCTTTGATAAATTTATAAGGACAAGCTCAAAAAATCATGAGTTGATTGTTAATGAATTTTATGAAAGAGTAAAAGCTTCAGATGATATTTATATGGGAGTGCAAAAAGGATGGTATTGCGTTGGTTGTGAAGAATTTAAAGATAATCCAGAAAATTCATCAACATACAAATGTCCCATACATCAAAAAAATTTAGAATGGAAAAATGAGGAGAACCTTTTTTTTAGACTTTCTAAATACCAAGAACAAATCGAGAAATTAATTCACGAACCTACTTTTATAGAGCCTATTGAAAGAAGGAATGAAATTATAAAATTTGTTTCTAGAGGTTTAAAGGATTTCTCAATCTCAAGAACTAATGTCTCATGGGGAATTGGAGTGCCTGGTTACGATAATCATACCTTTTACGTATGGTTTGATGCCTTACTTGGATATGTAAGTGCTATTAGTTCTAATACCTTAGAACACTCATTGGAAAAATCAATTAACGAAGGATGGCCAGTTGATATTCATTTAATTGGCAAAGATATTCTTAGATTTCATGCCGTTTATTGGCCTGCAATGCTCATTTCTGCGGGCATGAGCGCTCCAAAAAAAGTTTTAGGACATGGGTTTCTTACCAGAGAAGGTCAAAAAATGGGTAAAAGTTTAGGAAATGTACTCGACCCTGACCTATTACTTTCTAAATATGGAAATGATCCTGTTAGGTGGTACCTAATTAAGGATATTTCACTAGGTAATGATGGAGATTTTCAAGACAAAAGATTTGTTGACATTATAAATAATGATTTAGCTAATACAATTGGTAATTTGCTAAATAGAGCATCATCTATGTCTAGAAAATGGTTTGATAACAAAGTCCCAAATAATGAAAAAATATCAAGTGAAAATAAATTAGAGAATTTTGCAAAAATTACAATAGAAAACTATATTCATAATTTTGATATCTACAAATTAGACTTGGCAGCTAATGAAGTGCTTAACCTAGCTATTAACACAAATTTGTATTTAAATGATAATCAACCATGGTTGTTAATAAAAGAGAATGATAATTTGCCTCTTGTTGAAGAAATTATTTACAACGTATTAGAAAGTACACGTATAATAGGTTTATTATTATTACCATTATTACCAAAATTATCATCCAAAATAAATGAACAGCTTGGTTCTATATACAGGAGCGAAATTCCATGGGAACACCAGTTAAAATGGGGATTATTAACAACTAACTCAAGCCTTCCTAAACCTTCTCCAATCATAAATAAACTTGAGTATGAATAACATATATAGATTAGTAATATTCATTCCATTTTTTATTCTTGGATGTGCACAAAATGTAATTCAAGAAAATAAAGTAATACAAAAAATAGATAGTTTAGATATGAATATTTTCTCTATGAAAGGAGATAAATTATATTCTATAACCAGCCCATACTCTAGTTATGATAAAACAGAACTGAAATTTGAATTAAAAGACACTACTATAAATATTTTTGATGGTAAAGATACTAAGTACATTATTAACTCAAACGAATCTACATTATCAGACAATAATAAACTCTTAAAATTGAAAGGAAGTGTCAAGTTAAAAACTTTTAAACAAGATGAAGATATTTTATTTGCAGATAAATTTACTTGGAATATAGATCAAGCTAACTATTTATTAGAGGGCAATATAAGATTCGAAAATAAAAATATTATTTTAAATTCAGGCAAAGCAAAGTTAAGTTCAGATAATATAATTGAATTTTATAATCCAGTAAAATATATAATAAAGGATGAAAATAACGAGAACAAATATGAAATAAATTCAGAAAATGCTTTCTATAATTTAAATACTGAATCTGTAAGTTTTGAAGCTAAAGACAAAAGAGTGCGCTCAATAATTTATTTTTAAATATTATTTTTTGAAAAAATATTATTAATTTTCTTAGACCAATTATTTATCCATTTTTCATCAGACTTAGTAAAACATTTTGCACTCCAACCACCTATCAATATAAATGCCTTGCTATTAATAGGAACAACTAAAACTGATGGTATATTAGGACAAAAATTAAAAAATTCATCTCTTCCGGGATAAAATTTTGTGTTAGCTAATGATATTAATTTCATATCTTTTATTGATCTCAGACAAGTCTCGCCTGGATTAAAGTCATTACTGGAGGTAATTCCTCTTCTCAATATGTTCTCTCCATCATTATGAATTAATATTGATGATGCAGCGGTAGAAGTTAATATTGCTTCAGATCCCCATGCAAGTTCATCAATAACTTCATCAGGAATATTTTTGTCAAAGAGAAAGTTATTTTCACCTTTTAGATCAGCTTTCTCACCAGCTAAAGGTTCAAATTGATTAAATAAGAAACCTATGAATATAATAATTAATGAAGCTATTGAGGCTAGAACTTGCGCTCTTTCGAGCTCAGGAGTTACTACCTCTATTGAAAAGAAATTTGCTATTTGAAAAATAAATAGTATTGAGCCGATTAATATTAATGATTTTCCATTGAATCCCATATAAAAAATATATTAATTCTATTTAACTTATGAAAACATTATATTGCTTAGTAAGTTTAAGAATACTCAAACATATTGTTTTTAATATATAATTAACCAAAACTATCAAAATGAACCTTAAAATTAAGAAATATCTTTTTTCTTTTATAGTTACTGGCTTAATATTTATCCTTATTCCTGCGACTACATACGCAGCAGGTGTTAGCAATATAGAAAGATTTTTTATTGTCACACAACAAAAGAATATTATCAATTATGAAAAAAGTCAGCCCTCATCTATTGACAACCCTGTAGTTGATCCAAATTTTAACGTCATGAGATCTGAAGATACTGAAAGTTCAACTGCTATTTATATAGTTATTGGTTTGTTAATTGCAGCCACGATTATCCCATTAGCAACATGGTGGTACTTCTCTAAGTAAAAGAGATTTTATGATTGTCAAAGATTTAAGTATATGTGATGATTTATCTCATATTATTTTTATTACAGGAGGAACAAAGAGTGGTAAAAGTCAATTTGCAGAGCATCTAGCAAAGGATACGAAAAAATTATCATATGTTGCTTTGTCAGTAAAAAAGCCACATGATAATGAATGGCAAGAAAAAATTAATTTACATCGAAAAAGAAGGCCAAAAGGTTGGAAATTAATAGAAACAACAGATCTGGTAAAAACATTAATCAAAAACGATGGTCCATTATTAATAGATTCGATTGGTGGTTTTGTTATGGAAAGTATTAATAGAGAAAATAAAGAATGGTTAACAAAGACAAATTCGCTAATAAGTCTTTTAAAGGAAAGAAGAAGCTTAACATTTATTGTTGGAGAGCAAGTTGGATGGAGTTTAGTTTCAGAATATAAAATTGGCAATACATATATTGAAAGGATTGGCGAGTTACAAAAGAGAATAACTAAAATATCGAAAGATAATTGGCTTGCAATTAATGGCAGAGCAATCAAAATAGATGAAATAAGCTTAGAGATACCTAGTTAATTGGAAGTTGCTCTTTTTGAACCTAGAATCCCTCAGAATACTGGTAATATTGCCAGATCATGTGCTGCTTTTAACATACCTTTAAATCTAATAGAGCCCCTAGGTTTTAAACTAGATGATAAATATTTAAAGAGAGCAGGATTAGACTATTGGCCTCTAGTTACTGTTAATAAATACGCAAATTTTCATAAATTTTCAGAATCAAAAACAACAAAAAGAATAATTTCTTTTAGTAAAAAAAATGGTATTTTTTTAAAGGATTTTAAATTTCAAGAAGAAGATGTTTTGCTTTTTGGAAGAGAAGATTCAGGATTGCCAAAATTTGTTATAGATAAAAGCCACTTTTTAATATCAATATTTATGCCAAATTTACAACTTAGACCCATTGATGAAAAAGGTGTTAGGAGTTTGAATCTTTCTGTTGCATGCGGTATTGCTATATATGAGGCACATAAACAAATTAATTTTCAAAATAGTAATTAATTACAAACAATGTCTTACAATAATCGCATGTCTCGGTAGCTCAGCTGGTTAGAGCGGCGGATTCATAGCCCGCAGGTCGCGTGTTCAAGTCACGCTCGAGACATTTAAAATACTTTGAGATAAGTTCCTATGGTTTAATTTTTAAATTAATAAAATAACAAAAAAAAATAATTATGTATAGTTCACCTAGTACAGTCAAAGATCCGAAGAAGGCAAAAGCAAAATATCCAGAAGGAAGAGTTATAGTTCTTGATGATAACTTTAATACGTTTCAACATGTTGCAAATTGTCTGTGGACAATTATCCCAGCAATGTGTGAAAAAAGAGCATGGGATCTAACCATTAAAGTAGATAAGGTAGGTTCGGCAGAGGTATGGAGAGGCAATCTTGAACAGGCAGAACTATATCACGAGCAACTTGTCAGCAGAGGATTAACCATAGCACCAATTGAGAAAACTTAATAATATTTAAGCGTTAAAGGAAATTATTGATTATAAATTCAAATCATTCAGTGTTTTTGATTCTTATTTCTTGTATCCAGTTAACTTAGATAATTCTTTTAGTGTTTTTACACCTATAATTATTTTTCCATTTATTTCCCATGAAGGGAAACCTTGTATTTTTTTATCAATACATAATTGGGTTTGGCTGTTTTTACCATCTCTTGCACACTCAACTACATTAAGTTCCTTATAAGCTTGCTTACCAAAAAGTTCACTTTGATTAAGGCAATTAGGGCACCAATATGCTGAATATTTGACTACCCCATTATCATTAAGGTACTTTGCAAACTTGATAGATTCTGTGGTGCTTTCTGAGGTAACTTTAAGTTCTTTCTGATTACTTAAATGAGAACTAATGACATCATTTGGTAAAGCAAGAACTGTAAATAATGTGATTAATAAGTGTTTCATTTATTTACTACTTTTCCTCCATAGTATCCAACTATTTTTTCTAACAAAATAAATATATCTTTATTTTTAAGTTTCTCAATTTACTGTAGATTTTCAAGAAGATCGTATATTTGATACTGTATGTCTTCAATTAATTCAGATACCACTATTAAAGGAAAAGGGTTTTAACCTTTATTTATAGATCGAAAGTAAATATGCATGTTTTTTGAATAATTTTTTTATTGCTATTTTTTTTTTGCGGGCTAAGGTTCATTTCTCCATGAGGATTTAGTGCTGTTAAAAATAAAGATTTAGTTAATATATAGGATCATTATTATTAATTGATCAGAAATAGTTTCATAAATATTAATTCTTAATTACTTCGTAAAAAAAGATAATGAATAAAAATAAACGTAAGTGTGACACCTTTTATTCAAAAATATTTTTATTCTCCTTCATTACTTTCTTAAAATACTTATACTCAATAAATTCATGAATCATTTTAATATTATCGGAGAATGATTTTTTATTTATTTCATAAGAGTCATTATTACTTGGTGATTTATTACTAGAAAATGAATTTTGTTCAAAGAAATCATTAATAAAAGTCTCTTTATCATTTGTTTTAAGTGGAAATGAATCGCTTAATGCTCCTCTAGACCTTAATGCTTCTTCTACCAATAAACCAGTAACTTTTGATTGACTAAATTCATTAGCTCTACATAATTTATCAATAATTTCATGAACTTCTTCACTCGGCAAAAACCCAATTCTTTTTCTCTGAGAGGGCATAATAATTAAATTTTAGTGTCACACTTGCATATTACAAGTGTTGCACTATATTTGATTTAAGTCAACTAATTTTTTTATGCATATTTTTATATTACCTGCAGGGTTTATTCTCTGGTATTTAGCTTATGAAGCAAAGCCCATTATTAATGATGAAGCAACACTTCATTGGGAAGAGAAGAACATAAATAAAAGAAACAAACTTTTAAATATAATTAATGAAAGCTTTTAAATTAATTATCAACAAATTTTGACCATTCCTTATGCTTATGATCTAGATCAGAGATTAACTGTTTTTGATATGTATATTTGAGTTGATTTTCGTTAAGAGATTTTTTTGTGACAATCATCTCTTGAGAGAAAAAATTAAGAGTGTTAGAATTACCAATTTTTTTTTTGATATCCATTATAGAGTTTTTTATCTATTTTCTTTTATATGATTTAACAACCTTTAGTCATAATTTTTTTATGTTTATTTTATATTTTCTTAATATATTTTTTAAGTAAGTTTGTAAAAATTATTAATTAATTAAATAAATAAGGCTATATTAAAGAAAATACATATTTTATTATGAATTTAAAAGAGAGAGGAATAACTGTTGGAGATTTATGTATCATCTTAATAATAATCCTCACTGCTTCAATAGTAGTTAAAAGATTTAGCAATGATAAGAAAACATCAATTTATCTTAGTAATCAGGAAAATATATCTTATGGGAAAACCTTATTATCAAATCTTTATTTAAACTACTTTTCTGTATAATTTAAAGTCTAATTTAAATTAAATAATTAATATTTATAAATTTATAATTAATATATAAAAATATTACTTAACATCTTATTTAAATTTCAAAAATTAATATTAAAACAATATATTATGATTGCCTTAAAAGGATGAATTCAAACTTTCCCATTTTAAATTATCTTTTAATTCATTGATATCATTTGAAAGAGGAACCAAATTCACCATTTGGAGAATTTGACTTTTATTTAGCCTATCAATCGCGATAAGTTTATTAAGCAAATCTAGAACAGATTTATCATTAATGTTCATTATTTGAATGTAAAAAACTGTAATTTTCATTGAACTAATTCTATCTTAAATTTTAAAATCATTCCAAAAAACATTCATTATATTTTCTACTTCATATAAAAAAAATTTAAATTCATAGAATATAAAACTGTTAACTAATAAATAAAAATCAAGAACTCACTTTCTTATAAATTCGTTTATGGTGAAATAAAAAAATTGAAAAATGAAAAAGGAATCTAAAAAAGAATATCTTAACAGAGATGAGGTAAATGAGATGATTGAATCAGCGATTAGGAGACACAACAGAAGGTCTACAATAATTTCGAGTGTACTTGGCTGGATCTTAATAGGGGGGTATTCATTTGGACTATTTCAGGTAGTACAAAACGTTTAATAAAGCTCTAACAAAAAAGTAGATGCGGTGAGATGATAGATTAATACAAGATTTAGCATTTATTATGATGGAATATATTGATGCAAATTTATCAGTAATTAGAAAATATTTAAAAAAACGAAAAAAAGTTATCTCAAAATTAAATAATGCCTCGATAATGGATGAATTCAAAGAATGGAGTAAGGATCCAATCCCTGATACTGAGTCAATATGGACATTACCTGACTTGACGAGCAACGAAAGATTAAAAAATTTTTGTCGTTCAATTAAAAAAGAGATCAGATAAATAATTATTAACTACCTAGTTGTATATGATTAACTTTTAAATAAAAATAACCAGCAAAACCCACCATATTTAAAATTATAACGAAAATCCAAGCTCCAATTGGCTGGTTTGAATCTAACTTTTTTATTTTTATTTTATTCTTTAGCCTTTCAACATAATTAGCCATAATAAAATTTATCGAAAACAATAATTCTAGATATTATAAAGAGTAAAATTTAAAGGAATCTTAAATTAAAAAAAAATTCCTTTAATTTAAATTTTTTTTATCAAGCCTGTTAATAGGATATTTAATCAACTCCTTTTTTAGATTTTTTAAAAGTTTATTATGATTCAAAATCGTAAATTTCCTAGTGAATGAATAATGCCATTTCATTGAATTAAAAAAAAACTTGCTAATTTATTCTTATTAAAATTATAATATTAATCAGGGTCATTCAGACCAAACATAATTCAAATAAGGACAAAATTTTTCATGAGCTTAAGAGTTGGCCAGGAAGCACCAAATTTTAGTGCTACAGCAGTATATGATCAAGAATTTAAGGAGATTACACTCTCAGATCTAAAAGGTAAGTGGGTTGTTTTATTCTTTTACCCGTTGGACTTTACTTTCGTATGTCCAACAGAGATAACTGCATTTAGCGATAGATATCAAGATTTTTCATCTCTAAACACAGAAATACTTGGTGTATCAGTGGACAGCAAACACTGCCATTTAGCTTGGATTCAAACCCCAAGAAATGAGGGAGGGATAGGTGATATAAACTATCCATTAGTATCTGACTTAAAAAGAGAAATTTGCCAAGCATACAATGTACTTAATGAAGATGGAGAGGCAGATAGAGGATTATTTCTTATTAATCCAGAAGGAATAGTTATGCATACAACTGTTAACAAGGCTCCTGTAGGAAGGAATGTTGATGAAACACTAAGAATCCTCCAAGGATATCAATACGTTGCTGCAAACCCTGATGAAGTATGCCCAGCTAACTGGACCCCAGGAGAGAAGACAATGTTAGAAGACCCCAAAGGTAGTAAAGAATATTTTTCTGCGCTTTAGAAGGTTTAGAAACTGTTAAGTAAGTTTTGAGTAGTAAATAATTATAAAAAAATAAAAAACAATCATATTCAAAAGGGGGGTAATATCCTCTTTTTGAGGTGTATGTACGATCCAATCGCTTAAATTAGTTTTAAATGACAGAAAAGACCAGGTAAAATAGGAAATTTCTATAGCAATTAAAATAAAAACATTAATTAAATTTAAGTCATTTAAACCAAAATATCTATAAATATGAAACTGATAATCAACATTAATATTAGTAATTTGAAGATGCCAAAGGTATAAAGAAATCAAAATAAAATTTACCAATATTAATTTTTTAAATAAAAGCCGAGTTTTCTTAAAAATTAATAAAATAGAAACTAAAAATACGAGTAAACTAAACTGAAAAATATCCGGTTTTGGTGAATTAATTCCTTCAAGAAATAAATTAAATATAAGATCAAAATTTATATATATATAATCAATTATAAAGTAAGAGAGAAATATCAAATTTATTGCTACTAAGAATAATAATCCTTTACCTTTAAATGTATTTTTACTAAAAATTTTATTCTTATTAAAATTATAGTATGTATAATTTTTTAAAGAGTTCAAACATACTAGTGAGGGGATTATTGTACCGCTCAAATAATAAAGAATTGAATAAAAGGAAACATCATTAATATTGAATAAATACAAATTAAACCATTGTTTTTGTACAAAGGGAAGAATAAACAAGAACGAAAGCGTAACTAATAATTTATTTGTATTGTTTTTAATTATCAAGAAAATATTATATTTTTTATTTAATTTAAAACAATTAAATCAAACTTTCAACAATTTAGAAGTTGTTAATTTAAAAACTTGTTTATCTATAGTTTCTTGATTTAAAAGTATATCAACTAATTTATCTAGTAAGACTCTATTTTTATTCAATATTTCTATTGAATTGTTTAATGAAATTTTAGAAATCTTTATGATTTCATTATCTATTCTAGAACTAGTATTTTCTGCTATGAGTGGCTTTCTAGTAAATAACCCATCTCCCAAAAACATTTCATTATTATCAGAGCCCATTGAAATTGGACCAATAATTGAAAATCCATATTTCGTAACCATTTCCCTTACTATATTTGTCGCATAAGAGATATCATTTATGGAGCATTGTGTAATTTCACTTTCACCAAAAACTATCGTTTCTGCTGCTCTTCCTGCTAGCGCAATTTCAATTTTTGAAAATAATAATTTTTTTGAAATCAAGCCGCTAGAAATTACTTCTTCGTCAGGGCATATTTTTGTATATCCTCCAAGAGATCCAGATCTAGGCAAAATTGTAATTTTATCAACTGATTCAACCCCATTTCTCACAGCAGATACAATTGCTCTACCTACCTCGTTATAAGCAATAATTTTCTTCATATTTGGAGAAGTTATTAAGGAACTTCGCAGGCCAATTGTAATTTTATCAAGAGCATTTTCTATATGAAAGTCACTGATTAATTTGGATTCTTCTCTTGCACAGTGAATAGCACTCTCGTTCATCAAATTTGCAAGATCTGCCCCAGAAAATCCAACTGTTCTGGAAGCCCAATACCCTAAATCGACTTCGCTTGAAAGTGGTTTTGAAAGAGAGTGAACAGAAAGAATTTTTTTTCTTCCATCTAAATCCGGGAGCATTACTTCTATTTTTCTATCAAATCTTCCTGGACGTAATAATGCTGCATCCAAAATATCTGGTCTATTTGTTGCGGCTAAAACAATAATCCCTGAATTATCCGCAAAACCATCCAGTTCAGTTAAAAGCTGATTAAGGGTTTGTTCTCTTTCATCATTTCCCCCTCCGATCCCAGACCCTCTTTGCCTACCAATAGAATCAATTTCATCAATAAAAATTATGCAAGGAGATTTTTCTTTAGCCTTAAAGAAAAGCTCCCGAACTCTGCTTGCTCCAACACCAACAAAAAGTTCTACAAATTCAGATGCCGATATTGAGAGAAAAGGGACTCCTGATTCACCTGCAATAGCTTTAGCCAATAATGTTTTACCTGTTCCAGGAGGGCCAATTAAAAGAACTCCTTTAGGAACTTTTGCTCCTAGATTTTCAAATTTTTTTGGTTCTTTCAAAAAAGTTATAACCTCTTTTAATTCCTCAGCGGCTTCAGGAACACCGGCCACATCATCGAATCTCGTTTCTACGTCATCGATAGTTACAAATTTTCCTTTATTTTTGGTAAAACCAAAGGCTCTAGAAGCCAATTTTGATGTACTCCTCAAGATAAGGACTATAGCTAATATAAAAATCAGGAAAAGACTGATTGAAGCAAACGAATTAGCAGCTGAAGCTTCTTTTCTACTATTATTAATTGTAAGTTCTACTTTATTTTCAGTGGCCTTTTCAAGGATTAATTGATCGTTGTAAAGAATAGGTATTTTAAATTTATCGCCATTTTTATATAGAACATCAATTTCTCTCTGTCTAGGATAGAAAAATATTGATTCTATTTTTCCCGCCTCTATATCTTCTAGAAGATCCGAATAACTTGATTTAGAATTTGAATATGAGAATTTTGATCTAAACACTAATCTTTATAAGTGATTAATAAAGCATATATGCTTATTTAAAAAATTGACGTATATAAACAAAATATACTCAAAAGTTTTGGAGATAACCAGTTAAAGGTTATATTATTATATGGAAATAAATAAACAGAATGGCTGTACCAAAGAAGAAAAAATCAAAAAGCAAAAGGAACCAAAGGCACGCTGTCTGGAAAGGGAAAGCAGCCATAGCAGCTCAAAAAGCTATATCTTTAGGTAAATCAGTTTTAACTGGTAAAGCTCAAGGATTTGTTTACCCTATTGAAGAAGATGAAGATGAAGAATAGTTTTTAAGATCCTAATTTAAATGCTTCAAGTATAACTGCATAGATCGCACCGATTCTTAATTTATCAACTACGGACCAAATATCATAAAATTTTGAACTAGAGGAAGGCTTAATTCTTATAATAATTTCAATAAAAACGATAATTATTGGAACCATTATTAACTCATTTTTACCTTCAGATATAAATTTTGTAAGGAAATTTGCGAACAAAAAATAACCTATCAAAACTGAAATTAGACTAATAGATTTTGACCTCCAAGTATCACTTAGAAAACCAAAAAACAAGTTATTTAATTGGTAGGTAATTCTTGAAAAATTAGTTTTTTGCATCAACAACAAACATTAAATAATCACTTAGGAAGCTATGGTCAACATATGTTTTTTTTAGTTTAGGACCTTTAATAACATTTGCCACATTATTCTCATCACCAAGACTGTCTAAAATACAATCTAATTTAATACTTTCATCAAGAACTATTGGGATATTAGAAGGGATAAAAATTGTAGGTAAGTTAGCTGCTAAGGAAGATTTTAATCCTGGATTAGAGTCTTCGAAAACTAATGAGTTCTTTTCGTTTATACCACTTAATTGAATTGCCTTAAAATAAGGTAATGGATTTGGTTTCTTTAATTCAACATCTTCACTTGAAATAATGAACTCAAAAGGATTGAATCCATTGAATAGATATTCAATAAGTAAATCAACTTGCTTTCTTGAACTTGAAGTAACAATAAATTGTCTTACTTTTTTTCTATGTAATTCGTTTATTAATCTAAAAACACCAGTTTTCAATTTAACGCAATTTTTTTTTATTATTTCTAGATAATGAAACTGTTTTTTTTCATGAATTTTGATAATTAAATCTTCTGAAAAGTCATCATTTTTTAATTTAGAGTAGTAAGCAATCCTATTTTTGCCCCCATTTATTCTCAAAAGCTCTATGTATTTATTTGCGTCCCAATTCCAATTAATACCAAGGTCTCTAAAGGCATTATTAAAAGCAGGTAAATGAGCCTCTAATTCAGTATTTGCAATAGTACCATCTAAATCCCAATAAACACCCTCGAGATAAGCCACCAAGAAGTTTTTTTATTTACGGTAAAATACTAGAGCAATTATTGCTGGTCCTGCTAGCGCAACTACAGCTAAAGGAATAAGTGTTGCCATGATTAATGAATATGTTTTGTGATACTATTTTTACAAATAAATGATGGAACTGTACTGATACGTTACAACATTGAATTAAATTATGAAATCATGGACATGTATAGAAAATTGTGGAGCTTGTTGTAAATTCAACTTGAATGAAAGAAGCGATCTATTAGACAAACTTAACAAAGAAGACATCGATTTAATTAATTCAATGACAGATAAAGACGGTTGGTGTAAAAATCTAGATAGAGAAAATAAAAAATGCTTAATTTATGAAAGTAGGCCACATTTTTGTAGAGTAAATAAATTTTCAACTACATTTAAAGGATATTTTAAATCTGGTGATAAATTTCTTATAGAATGCTGCAAACAACATATTTCATCAAATTATGGATACAAAAGTAAAGAGATGAAAAATTTTAAGATGGCAATCATAAGAAAATGAATAGTAAATTAGAAAAAGAAGAGAACAATTTAGAAAAAAGTTTCTTATCTATATTTATTACTACTTTTACAACAATTTTTATCGCTGAACTTGGCGATAAAACGCAGATAGCTACGCTAATGCTTTCTGCTGAATCAGGGAAGCCAATAGTTGTTTTTCTTGGAAGTTCTTTAGCTTTGATAAGCTCTAGTGTAGTAGGAGTTCTTATTGGTAAATGGTTATCAAATAAAATATCTCCAAGTAAATTTGCTTTATTTACTGGTGCTTTAATGATAATAATAAGTGTATTTTTAGCCTACGATACTTTCAAAAATTATTTATAAATGGTTTTAAGTTTATTACTATCAACATTTCTAACCGTTTTTATAGCAGAATTAGGTGATAAAACCCAACTTGCTACCTTAACTATAAGCGGCACATCAAATAAACCATTAGCAGTTTTTTTAGGATCTTCATCTGCACTTGTCTTTGCAAGTCTACTAGGAGCTTTGACGGGCGGCTCTATTTCCAGTTTTTTACCTGAAGTAGTTCTTAAATCAATAGCTTCTTTAACATTTTTTATTATTGGTATCAAGCTTTTTATAAACTCATTCGTTATCAACAAAGTAGAAAAAGAAAACAAAGAAAATAATTAGTTTTAAGCTTGGATAAAAGGTGTAATAATATAGTAAAACCTAATTAATTTATAATTTTTCACTTTTACCATGTTCACAACATCTTCAATAATTGATAATCTGAATCAGTCAGAAGGTTTAGAGTATAAAAAATTATGCAGATCATTAAAAATAACAAAGAAATCTGATAAGGATAAATTAGATATCGCTTTAAAAGCCCTTGAAACACTAGAAATAATAAATAAAAATGAAGATGATGAATATACCTGCACAAAAGATAGCAATCATATTCTTGCCAAAATAAGGTGTAGTAGCAAAGGCTATTGCTTTGCGGTAAGAGACAAAAACAAAGAAGATATCTACATTAAAGAAAATCTACTTAATTATGCATGGAATGGAGATAAAGTTTTAGTAAGAATAATAAAAGAGGGTTACAGAAGAAGATCCCCGGAGGGAATAGTTGATTGTATTCTTGAAAGATCAAACCAAATTCTTCTTTCTAGAGTAGAAATTATAAACAATGATATATACGCCATTCCCATAGATGATAGGATTCTTTCCAAAATAAAGCTCCCAAAAGCCGATAAAAAATACATCTATAATCAAGAAAATAAGAATATAGTTAAAGTTGAGATAGATAGATTTCCTATAGGTCAAGTCGAAGGATTAGGCCATGTGATAAAAGAACTTAAACTAAATGATAATGAAGAATTAGATACAGATTTTGTTTTATCTAAAAGCAATATAGTCAAATTAGGTAATGAAAATCTTATTGAATCTAAGAAGATTGAAAAAAGGGAAAGAATAGATTTATCAGATAAAAACTCTTATTTGTTCAAAAGTTGGAACTCTGATAATTCTCCAATGCTCCCAATGATTCAAATAGAACATGGAAAAAATAGAAATACTAAATTATGGATACATACAAATAATCTTGCAGAAAGAGTAGAACTAAATACTAAAAAATCATTAGAAATATTTTTTAATAGCTTTGAATCATTTCCCATGTTAAATAATTGGCAAAACTACCTTAGTGAAGCGATAAGAAATACCTCTAAATTTAATTTAGGTGAAAAGAATGAAGCAATAAGTCTTTGCTTGCATTTAAATAGCGATAATGAAATAACTGAATGGTCATTCAATCTTACTAAAGTAAGATGTTCTCTTATTGTTGGAAATGATCATACTGAAGCACTTCTATCTAGAAAAAGCAAAACTAGGATAACATCACGGTTATTGAAACCTATTAAGGAATTTATCGAGGATCTTGATAAAATACTTGAAATTGCAAATTCTTTCAGACAAAGACATCTCTTGGAAGGTAAAGTTGAAATCCCTTCGCCACTTAATAAGATAGATTCATTAAATGAATTTTATATTCATAACCCAGCTGAATATTCAAAAGGATATTTTGAACCATTAAAAAAAGAAGATTGTCAAACATTCCTTTCTCCATTACTACATGAAGCGAATTTAATTTGGTACAAACATTCAAATCAATATGGCTTAAAAAGTGCCGGATACTTCTCAAAGGAATTAGATTACATTAATGCAAATGAAATCATCAAATATTCAGAATTTGTCGGTAATGAATTAGAGCTTAATGAAGATGGAAATTTATCATTTAGTCAAGTAATTAGGTTATGCGAAGATGATGATAAAAAAAGAATCTTACATAAACTATTAATTAATGAATTTCAGGAAAATGAAGTTAGCCTGATTTCTAAAAATACATATAATGATGAATCAGAAAAATTATTTATTTCTCCATGGACAATTCCTGGATATGATTTCATTAATCTTATTAACCAGTACTGTATTTTTAATTTGATAACAAATGGTAAGAAGTCCAAAAAAAATACTATTAATGAAATAAATATACTCGAGAGTAATTCATTAAAGTTAGTAAATTGGGATATATTTAATTCCTCGATTTCAAAAAATATAGATACATTATTTAACAACTTTGTAATAGATAAATTTAATGAATATAAGAACAAAGTAAGCCAATATAAATCTAATATGATAAGTATAAAAAAAGTAAGAAAGGCAGAAAAATCATTAGGCAATATTTATAATGGTTTTATCTTGTCAGTTCAAAGTTATGGATTTTTTGTTGAAATATCAGAACTAAATGTAGAAGGTTTAGTGCACGTCAGCACCCTAAATAATGATTGGTATGAATACAGATCAAGACAAAACTTATTGATTGGAAGAAAATCTAAAAACTCTTATAAAGTTGGAGATCAAATAGAAGTTAAAATTATAAAAGTCGATATTCTTAAATATCAAATTGATTTAGAATTAACATGAAAATTCTCAAAAATATATTATGGAAATATTAACCCAAATAAAAATAAACATAACTTTTGAGAATGATTTTTAAGAAAAAATTTTTATTATTGATTCTTTTTTTAATAATAATCTTCCAAGCTTTATTATTTACAAATAATAAGCAGAAGACATCATTTAGATACTTTAAATGGACTGTAAAGGAAGTAAGTATAGGCAAGTTAATCAGTATTTCATTTTTTTCTGGTTTATTTATAAGTACGTTATTAAATACTTCAATAAGAGGTTTTAAACAAAAGACTGTCGAGAAAATAGAAGAAAATTATGAACCAATAAATAATTATGAAAATATTACATCTAATATTGAGATGCCTCCACAAAGGGATATTAGAGATTCTCAACCAACAATATCTGTTAATTACAGAGTAGTCAAAAATACGGAAGAAAATAATTTGAAAACAGATCAAAATTTTTCAAATAATTCTGATAATAAAGATGACTGGGATAATAATGAGAATGATTGGTAGAGAACTAAATAATTTAAATTTTAAAAAGTGGTTAATTTTTATTTATAATGAATAAAAATATTATTTTTTATGGAAGAAAATTCAGTCCCAAATAATGATGTTAATAATAAAATATCTGATAATACCAATCAATCCAACTTTGAAGAAATAAAAGAAACTACATCAGAAAAAGTTATCAATAAGAATGAAATTAATTCTAATTTACAAAATAATTCTCCTCCTAAAGTTGAAATAAAAAATGAAAATGTATCACCTGCTAAAACTACTCCTAATCCAAAAAAAGAACTCCCCATAGAAAAAAAACCATTCCAAGAATTTATAAATATTCATTTGATTCCTGCATTAATAGAAGAAATCAATCAAAGAGGATTAGAAATAAACAATATTAATCTCAAAAACACTAATAGACCTATTGCAAAAGATAAATGTTGGGTAATAAATTGTGAAATTAAAGGTACTTGCAACTTTTGGCTATCTTTTGAGAAGGAGGACATAAGTTCCTTAAAAAGTATTTCTTTATCAAAACCAAATCAAAAGCCTAGCATTATTGAATCATTTCTTATTGACGAAAAAAGAATTACCCTTAAATTAATCATTTCAAGGATACTGCAGAGATTAAATGGACAAAAATTAATAGGAGTTAATTAAAGAAAGAATGACACCAAGTTAACTTTTCCCTCGAAAATACAAATAATAGTAAATAATAGTATTAATAAAACAGTTAAAGATGTCACAATCAACTATTGAATCTACAAATAAAAAAGAAATAAATAAAGGAAAGGCACCAGCAAAGGAAACAATTTTGTCTCCAAGGTTTTATACAACAGACTTTGAGGCAATGGAAAATATGGATTTATCAATAAATGAGGAGGAATTGGAGGCAATATGTGAAGAATTTAGGAAAGACTACAATAGGCATCATTTTGTAAGAAATAGTGAATTTGAAGGGGCTGCAGAAAAGCTTGATCCTGAGACAAGAGAACTTTTTGTCGATTTTCTTGAGGGAAGTTGTACATCAGAATTTTCAGGTTTTTTACTTTACAAAGAGCTTAGCAAAAGGATTAAAGATAAAAATCCTCTTCTTGCTGAATGTTTTGCTCATATGGCTAGAGACGAAGCTAGACATGCAGGTTTCTTGAATAAATCAATGAGTGACTTCGGATTACAGTTAGATTTAGGTTTTTTAACTTCCAATAAAGATTACACCTATTTCCCACCAAGAAGTATTTTTTACGCTACCTATCTGTCTGAAAAAATAGGTTATTGGAGATACATTGCAATTTATAGGCATCTTGAAAAAAATCCAGATAGCAAGATTTTTCCACTATTTAATTATTTTGAAAATTGGTGTCAAGATGAAAATAGACATGGTGATTTCTTTGATGCACTAATGAAAGCACAACCACGTACTGTCAAATCTTTAAGTCAAAAAATTACCATTGGGAGTTCTACCTTTACACATCCACTATTTGATTATTTCCATAGATTTAGATATTTTTTGAACAATCTTCCATTAACCTCTAAATTATGGTCAAGGTTTTTTCTACTTGCGGTATTTGCAACTATGTATGCTAGGGATCTTGGAATCAAAAAAGATTTCTACAGTTCATTAGGGTTAGATGCTAGAGATTACGACCAGTATGTTATTAATAAAACAAATGAAACTGCTGCTAGAGTTTTCCCTGTAGTAATGGACGTTTATGATAAATCTTTTTATGGAAGATTAGATAAAATAGTTGAAAATAATAATGTCCTTTCTGATATTGAGGATAGTAATGAAAATAAACTTTCTAAAACGTTAAAGAAATTACCTACCTATTTATCAAACGGTTACCAGCTATTAAGACTATACTTATTGAAACCTCTAGATAGCAAAGATTTTCAACCTTCGATTAGATAATCTTTTTTTCAGAGTAAATTTAAAGACTTATATGCTTTCGTCACAAATCAAATCAAATGAAATCGAATTTGGTAGTTGCAATAAAGATTTATTAGAAGAAATTATTTTCTATGGGATTGGGCTTGGGGCTGAATTTGTAGAAATATTTTTAGAAAATACTGACAATTCAAGTGTATTAGCCGAAGAGGATTACATTACAAATGTAAGCCCCTCATTTGGAAGGGGCGCAGGTATTAGAATATTTAAAGATAAAAGGGATGGATTCGTCAGTACAAATGATTTAACAAAACACGGTTTGATGAGATCAGTTTCTCAGGCTATTGAGATGTTAGATATAACTGACAAAAAATATACAGATGTTTTTAACGGATTAAAGAATCAAAGGGACTATGGTTTAACAAAAAAAACATGGAAAGATGAAGTTCCAACCATTCATGAGATAAGTGAAAAACTATTAGAAAGCAATAAATCTCTTAAAAAAAATAACAAAATAATTACTAGAAAGGGAAGTTACTCAAGAAATTTGCAAGAAGTAATTATAGCATCCAGTGATGGCACCTATGTCTCCGATATTAGGTTGCATCAAACAGTTGGTCTTAACGTAATTGCTAACGATGCGCAGTATAGATCTAATGGAAGTAGAAGATTTGGATCATCAGGCATGCCTAACGAATTCAAATTCTGGGATCATGAAAAAGCTGCAAATGATGTCTTTGAAAGTTCAATGAACATGTTATACGCGGATTATGTTGATGCTGGACAAATGCCCGTTGTATTAGCTAATAAATTTGGTGGAGTTATATTTCACGAAGCCTGCGGGCATTTACTTGAAACTACGCAAATAGAGAGAGGGACAACTCCCTTTGAACATAAATTGAATGAAAAAATTGCACATGAATCTGTAACAGCAATAGATGAGGGGATATCAAAAGGTTCCTTTGGTTCTTTATCAGTAGATGATGAAGGGATGGAACCAGAGAAATCAGTCCTCATAAAAGATGGAATTTTAAAAAAATTTATTTCTGATAGAGCAGGGGAATTAAGAACAGGTCATAAAAGAACAGGAAGTGGAAGAAGACAAAATTATTCATTTGCAGCAGCTTCAAGAATGAGAAATACTTACATAGCTAAAGGTGAATACTCCAAAGATGATTTAATAAGTAGTATTAGCGATGGTCTTTACTGCAAATCTATGGGTGGGGGTAGTGTAGGTGCTACAGGACAATTTAATTTTGCTGTAGAAGAAGGATACCTAATTAAAAATGGAAAATTAACTAAACCAGTTAAGGGAGCAACATTGATTGGTGAGGCTAAAGAAGTTATGCCAAAAATATCAATGTGCGGAAATGACCTAGAATTAGCTCCTGGATTCTGTGGATCCATTAGTGGAAGCGTAAATGTAACTGTAGGTCAACCTCATATTAAGGTTGATTCAATCACTGTTGGCGGAAGATAGCATATGAATTCAAAAGAAATAACATCTCAAATATCCAAATCTGCAGATTTTCTAAATCTTAAAAAATGGGATTATGGTGCAAGCTTTTCAAATGATTATTCTGTGCAAGTTGACAAAGGAGAGGCTAAACAACTTAAAGCATCACAAAAGCAAGTTTTAACTATAAGAGTTTGGAACGAATCTAATCTAGTTGGCATTACTACAACAAGTGACATTAGTGAATCTGGTATTAAAAAGGCCCTTAATCAAGCAAATATTGCTTCTAATTTCGGCAATAAGAATGAAAGTACTGAATTTTCACCACTAGCCAATGATCCTATTAAAGTTAGAGAAGCTAAAAAAAGAAATCCTGTTGGTATAAAAAAATTACTCACTCTTTTAAGAGAAGCGGAAGTTAAATTAATAGAAAGTCACGAATCCATAAAATCCATTCCATATAACGGTTTATCTGAAAGTTTCTATGAGAGAGTTTATGCAAATAGTGATGGTGCTTTTCGAAGTTACGCCAAAAGTCAAGCTGCACTATATTTATATGCTAGAGCAGAAGAGGAAGATAAAAAACCTCGCAGCTCAGGTTCTGTAAAACTTGGATATGGAGTTGATGATATAGATATAGAAACGTGTATTAAAGAGGCTTCAAATAAAACAATTTCTCATTTAAATTATTCATCTATTAAAACAAATAAATATTTAATATGTTTTTCCCCAGAGTCCTTTTTAACCCTCATAAATGCCTTTAGTTCAATGTTTAATGCAAGAAGCATTTTAGATGGTGTGAGCTTATCTAATAAAAATTCTATCGGCGAGAAACTATCTACAGAAGCACTTAATATTTATGATGATGGTCTTCACGAAAAGAATATATCTTCAGCACCATTTGATGGAGAAGGAACCCCTACCAAAAGAATATGTTTAATTAATAAAGGGAAAATTGAAAATTTCATACATTCTGAATCAACTGCAAGAATATTTAAAACAAGTCCTACTGGCCACGCTGGAATTGGATCAAAAGTCTCAGTATCTCCTGATTGGATAGTAGTTGAGAAATCAAAGGAGGACTACGATCTAAAAACATCATTAGATCATTCTAATTTTGAGGGAGAATTTGTTTATATTGAAGAATTAAATGCGATCCATGCAGGTGTAAGAGCAAGTCAAGGTTCATTCTCTCTTCCATTTGATGGATGGCTCTATAAAAACGGTAAAAAAATCTCAATAGAATCTGCCACCGTAGCAGGGGATATCAAATATCTATTGAAAAATATAGTAAATATTGAATCAAGCCAGGAGGTAACAACAAGTGGAATTTCTCCACATATATGGGTAGACGAATTATCAATAACTGGTGACGCGTGAGAATTATATTCTGGGGAACACCTGAATATTCAATTGCAAGTCTTGATATTTTTAATAAATCCAAACACGAGGTAATTGCTGTAGTTAGCCAACCGGATAAGAAAAGATCTAGGGGAAATAAATTAATATCCTCACCTGTTAAAAGCTTTGCTGAGCAAGAATCTATAAAAATTTATACTCCAGAAAAAATCAGGGGTAATATAGATTTTATAAATGAACTTAAATCACTTTCTTGTGATTTATTTATTGTCATAGCTTACGGGAAAATATTACCCAAAGAGATATTGGACATCCCAAAATTTGGTTGTTGGAACGCACATGCTTCATTACTCCCAAGATGGCGTGGTGCTGCCCCAATCCAATGGTCCCTAATAAAAGGCGACGAATATACTGGTGTAGGAATTATGAAAATGAATGAGGGACTAGATACTGGTGATATATTGTTAGAAGAAAAAATTAAAATCGATAATAAAGATAATTTAAATACACTATCGGAAAAACTTAGTATTTTATCGGCAAAATTATTATTAAATGCTACCTCTTTAATCGAAGAAAATATTAATAAAAATACTAATTCTCAATTAACAAAACAAAATACCCTTGGAAGAGAAATTACTTACGCAAGAATGATTGAGAAATCAGATTTTAAAGTGGTTTGGAGTAAAGATGCATTGGAAATTTCTCAAATAATAAAAGCATTATACCCACGATCAAATACAACTTTTAGAGGTAAGAACCTAAAAATAATTAAAATCAAAGTTTTGAGTAGTGATGAAATTAAAAATGAAAAATACCTTTTAAAGAGCAATTATTCAAAACCAGGTATTATTCTTGCTGTCATAGAAAATGATGGAATAATAATTTCAACTAAAACTGATCCGATTATTTTATTAGAAGCAAAACTTGAAGGCAAAAACATATCTAGCAAAAATCAATTGATACAACAGTTAAAGCCAACAGTAGGTGATTATTTCTCAGATTAAGTTTTAAATTCTTTTTTAGAGAATCCCCAAATGAAAGCAAAAAGAATCAAAATATAAAAATAATAGTCTGGAAGAATAGACTCTTTAATTAACGTATTTAGTAAAAGCTTAATCCCAACAATCAAAATTGCTACGTAACCGGCTGTTTCTAATCTAGAAAATATATCCAGAAGTTTTAGAAAAATCCCCGATGTAAATCTTAATGCTAATACACCAATTACTGCTCCAAATATAATTAATATGTATTGATCGCTGATAGCTACTGCAGTAGTAATACTGTCTATAGAAAATGCAAAATCAGTAATTGAAAGAAGTGCTACAACTCTTAAGAACCTAAAATTATTATTTTTATTATCTGTACCATTTTCAGCGTTTTCTATATCTGAATTAACAAAAACATTAGAGAAGAATAAGTATATTAAATAAAAACCAGCAAAAACCCTAATAAGAATAAACTTGAGAAGAACATTAGATAATAAGATGAGAATAATTCTAAATAATAAAGATATTGTTATACCAATATTTAAGGCTCTTGACCTTAATTCTGAACTGTCGAGGCATTTAGTAAGAGAAGCTAGTGCGACAGCATTATCAGCTGACAACAATAATTCTAGAGCAATTAATATTGGTAAAAGTGTAAAGATTTCGTACCAACTGTCTACCTGATCTAATGTGGGTATAAAAGAATTTATTGCGGCTGAATCCATCAAATATTATTCACAATCAGTATAAAATCTAATATAATATATCGGATATTTGTAATCAAGATTGATAACTATAAATGAGTTTAAATACTTTAGTTAATTATATTTCTAACTTACAAATTACTTCTGAATTAATAAAAAGAATTTCAAAAAATAATGAATTAAATATTGTTGGTTCAAGTAGATATGCTAAATCAATAATCTTAGATAGCATCGCAAAAAAAGAGGGGAAAAATATATTATTAATTTGTCCTAATGTAGAAATTGCCTACAAATGGATTGGTTATTTTGAAAGTATAAATGATAAAGCAGTTTTATATTATCCTCCAACAGAACATCTACCATACGCATCAATTAATAAATCCAAAGAGATTGAATTTAGTCAGCTTACTGTTTTATCCAAATTAATAAAAAAAGAGAAAAAGGAACTTAATATTGTTATATCAACAGAGAGATCACTTCAACCTCATCTAATAAATAAAAACTTATTTATTGAAAACAAGTTAGATTTGCAAAAAGGGGTTCAAATCGAGATTCAAGAATTAGCAAATAAACTTACATTGCTTGGTTATACAAAGGAAAATGTGACTTCAACAGAAGGATTCTGGAGTAGGAGAGGGGAAATAATAGATATTTATCCTGTCAATAATGAGTTCCCTATAAGATTAGAATTTTTTGATAATGTAATTGAGAAAATAAGAGAATATGATCCCCATACACAGAAAACATTAGAAAGTATCGATAATATTGAAATAATACAGGCTGGATTTGATTTGCTAATAAAAAATAAGTTAAGTAATTTATCTGAGAACAGTATTTTTAATTCAGAAGATATAAATAAAAATAATCTTGATCGTTATTTAGGAATAATTGAAAAAGAACCCTCAAATATAATAGATTTCCTTAATAAGGAAACAATACTCGTAATTGATGAATTAGAAGATTGTAAAAAATTTGCGAATAATTGGTATTTAGATTCAGAAAGTAATTTTGATAATTGTGCCTATGAATTAAATGAAAACCTTAAAAATAATCATATTAATTTAAAGGCTAACCCTAATTTGCATATAAAATTTGACGAAATATTAAATTCACTGGGGAATTTTGATTTAATAAAATTTTATGAATTTGAATCTAAAGACAATATTGATAATAGATTTTTATTAAATGATAAAAGGCTAAATTCATACTCTAAAAATATAGGAAAATTATCCAACGATATAAATAAAAATATAAAAAATAAGGAAAAAGTATGGATATTATCGGCACAGCCATTGAGAACTAGGACCTTACTTTTTGAGCACGAATGTAATACAAACTTCTTAAATAATGCTAATGATATTAATGAAGCATTTAAGTCAATTAATAATTCAACTCCTTTAATTATAAAAAATAAGAACAATTATGAAATCGAGGGTTTTTATCTTCCGATTTGGAAAGTTGTTCTCATAACAGATAAAGAATTATTTTCACAACAATCTCTTTTTAATAATGTATTCATAAGAAGAAAAAAAATAAGTGTCAATTCAAATATAAATGTGAATAAGATTAGTCCAGGCGATTTTATAGTTCATAAAAATCATGGAATAGGAAAATTTCTAAAAATTGAGAAAATCAACATAACTGGAGATTCAAGAGATTATTTAGTCATTCAGTATCAAGATGGGAAGATAAGTGTTGCAGCTGATCAACTCGGTAGTGTTAACAGATATAGATCAAGCGGAAAGTTAAAACCAAAAATAAATAAATTAGGAGGAACAGAGTGGGAAAGAATAAAAGATAAAAATAAAAAACAAATCAAAAAAGTTGCTGTCGATATCTTAAAACTTTATGCAAAGAGAGAAAAATTAAAGGGGCACATATTCCCAGAAGATGGTCCTTGGCAAGATGAATTAGAGGAATCATTCCCTTATCAACCAACACCAGATCAAATTACTGCTGTAAAAGAAATAAAATGCGATATGGAAAGCGATAAGCCAATGGACAGGTTAGTTTGTGGAGATGTAGGTTTTGGTAAAACAGAGGTCGCTGTTCGGGCTATTTTTAAGGCTATTACATCAGGAAAGCAGGTAATATTATTAGCTCCAACAACAATACTTGCACAACAACATTGGATAACAATAAATAATAGATTTTCACCTTATCCAATAAAAGTATCATTACTAAATAGATTCAAAACCCTTAATGAAAGAAAGGAAATCTATGCAGGATTAAAAAATAACAAAATCGATTTAGTAGTAGCAACACACCAAATATTAGGCAAAGAAATAGAAATTAAAAATTTAGGACTACTCGTAATTGATGAAGAACAAAGATTTGGAGTAAGACAAAAGGAGAAAATTAAAAAAATCAAATCCAACATAGATGTTTTAACTCTCTCTGCGACTCCAATTCCAAGAACTCTTTATATGAGCTTATCAGGACTGAGACAAATGAGCTTGCTAAATACCCCTCCTCCATCTAGGAGATCAATAAAAACATATTTGTCTGAAATAGATATGGACGTAATAAGGACCGCAATAAGTCAAGAACTTGATAGGGGAGGACAAATATTTTATGTTCTTCCAAGAATTAGTGATATTGATCAAGCTGTAAACAAATTAAAAAATATGTTTCCAAACTTAAAATTTATTGTTGCTCATGGACAAATGAATGAAACAGAACTGGAAAATGCAATGATTGCTTTTAATAATGGAGAAGTAGATCTAATGGTATGTACTACGATAATTGAAAGTGGATTGGACATCCCGAAGGTAAACACAATTATTATCGAAGATTCTCATAAATTTGGACTTTCACAACTTTATCAACTAAGAGGAAGAGTTGGTAGAAGTGGAGTACAAGCACATGCATGGTTATTTTATCCAAATATAAATAAAATCAATGATGCTGCAAAACAAAGATTGAAAGCGATAAAAGACTTTTCTGAACTAGGAAGTGGTTACCAACTTGCTATGAAAGATATGGAAATAAGAGGAGTTGGAAGTTTATTAGGGGAAGAACAAAGCGGAAAGGTTAATGCCATTGGATATGATTTGTACATTGAAATGCTACATGAGGCAATATCAGAAATTAGTGGACAAGAAATACCAGAAATTAGTGACACCCAAATAGATCTCCCAATAAATGCATTTATACCTGCAACTTGGATATTAAACAGGGAAGAAAAGCTTGATGCTTACAAATCTGCTTCTGAATGTTCTAAAAATAATGAATTAACTGAATTAGCTACAGACTGGATTAATAGATATGGAACTTTGCCCAAACCTGTCGAGTCATTAATTATGTTGATGAGACTAAAATTACTAGCTAAAAGATGTGGTTTTAACAAAATAAAGCTTAAAAAACCAAACATCATTATAGAAACAAAATTAAAACAACCTACTTTTAAAATACTTAAAAAATCATTACCAACTAGTGTTCAAAATAAATTTAGTTTTGATGAAGGGGAACAATACTCCTTAATAACAATTAGAGGTTTAGGAGTTACTGAAGTTCAAAATCAAATTGATCAATTAATGTATTGGTTTGGTTCATTTGTTGAAGAAATAAATAATTTTGACAAAGACCTACTAATTAAAAAAGAATAAATTATTAAATAAATATTTAAAATCCGCGAATAAGTTTAATTTCGGTTAGTTTATAAAAAATTTTCCTTTTTTCATGGGTGAATATATAGACGTCGGAATTCAAAATTCAATTTTACCCATAACAATAATTTTGTCTTCACTTTTACTTGGTGTTTACGCACTTTTCGGAGTTGAGACAGAAAATGATGATGACGACTCTGATTCAGGTAGTGGAGGTTTAATGCAACCAATTTGAAATTATTTATAAATTATTTGTTTTGATTTTCTCTTAGTTACCCTAAATAATCTATAAATAGAACCTATCATTAAAAGCAAAGTTGTTAAAGAAGAGACAAAAATAAAAATTACCAAAAATACTTGGTATAGGTTTAATAATAGATCAATCATTAATATATAAGACTTATTAAATGTCATCGGTAGATTTTGTAGCAACAATATCTTATTAGGAATTAAATAATTTATATAAACTAATAAAAGACTCAAAACAAACAAAAAGGCAGACTCAGAAATTAGTCTTCTTTTAGACTTTCTTCTTAGACTTAATTTTTTTTTAAAAATATATTTATCAGATTTCATATTCAAATTGGGGATGTTTAAATCTGCCATACATCAAAACTCAAAGAATAAATTAATAATTATGCTAAAAAGAAATTTTCCCATACTATCGTGTTTGTATTAAGGATGCTAATAGGCTTTTATTTTGGAATTAATAGTTCATTTTTTTTATTATCATCAACAGGATTATAAAAATAAATAAAAGTAGAGGAGAATAGAATTAAAGAACAAATTGCAATAAATGGCGGCATAATGAAATTGAAAAATTTAACTTTGTTATTTAACCCAAATCTTACTTTTTTAGGAATATTTTTATAGAAACCTATTTTTTTTATTCTGACTTTTGATGATTCATTTAGCTGATCAAAACAATTTATGGTGTCTGACAACAATGAATTACCAATCTTTAAAATTAATGGTTTTACATTTGATTTAGAGCTCTTGAGAACAATATTATGTATGTGGAGATTGTCAGCTTTAATATCAATTAATTTAGACTCATATATTGGGATTTCGTTTTTAATTAAAAGATTTGAATAAATATAAAAAGCATCCATAATAGGACCTAAATGTTCAATTTTGCCCTCAATAAGTGGTTTATCAATTATGGTTAGTTTCCATTGTGAAATTATTGATATTTGATCTTTATTTTCATTATTTGAATAATCTGGTAATCCTATTATTTCGAGACTAACCGAAGATTGATGAAATGATAATTTATTTTGAATCATATTAAAAATCGAATAAAAAATTCTTCAACTTTTGATAACCTTGATTTGAGATGCAAAGAGATAAGGTAAGTAAAGACTTTATAATAATTTCATCATTTTCAGTTTGATTTAAAAGCTTTTTCACTCTCATACTATCTAAGTTAAATCTCTCTTTAATCAACTCGATCAATCTCTTTTTAAAATCGTTCCAAATAACTGAATTCTTTTCAAAATCTTCTTTGGATTGGAGTATCTCTCTGATATAAGGATATAAATACCTGGACATTTCAACGGTGATTTTAATTAAAGCATCAAATTCATCTAGTTTAATATTGTTATTCACATAAGATTTTCTCAATGGGTTATTATTCCTTATTTTCCAAATAGTAATTTTATTTGGAAAGACATCATTTAAATTAAGTCTACTTGATATTGCGTAAATGGATTGTATACCATTTAAATCAATAGTCTCTAGGATTAATAATAATAAATCAAGCTTTTCTATAGATTGCCTTGATACCTGATTTCTTTTAGATAAAACTGTAATTGTTCTTGAATAAAATATAACCCAATTATAACAGAATTATTATTCCATTTTTTGAAATAAAAATGAATATAACTTATCAAGTTCATCAATAGTTAGCATTCCATAACTCCATAATAAGATTGGTAATGGAGTGTTATTTTTAAAAGATAATTTTAGACCAAGTTCAATTGATGACTCCTTTAAACCGACTTCTTTAAATAAATAAATTATCATCTCTTTGTATAAATAATTATTCATGAGTTTATTTAATTCTTGAGTAAATAAGAGATTTAGTCATTTGATTAAGGACTATTTTTCTTATAAAAAGAAAATGATTTAAAAGTAAAAAAGAAAATTTTCTTATTGGAAACAAAAAAAGGTTTCTATTTGCAAAAATTGATATCAATGAGTCAGTTATGAAAATGGTAAAAATAATATCTAAAATCCTACTTGAAATATATTTAAATTTAAATAAGATCAAATGCATTTTAGTAATATCAATATTTTCATTAAAAAGATCAAAAATAGTATTAACATCTCTCCAACAAGTATTTAGACCCTGACCTCCCACAGGATGAAATGTATGAAATGCATCACCAACAAAAACTAATTTTTTAAAATTTAAAACTGGTAAATTCAAAGATAATGAAACAGGAAATATATTAAATTCGCCAATTATTTGATCTAATTTAAATTCATCAGGCAAGATAGTTGATAAATTATCCATCAAAAAATTCTTATCAGAATTTAACCTTTGAATAGACTTTAAAGTACTGGAAGTCCAAATTACTTGATATAAGTTTTTTTCTAAAGGTAATAAAGCAAGTGGTCCTTCTTTTCTAAAAATTTCATAAGCACGCTTTTCAAAATTACCTCTAAGAGAAACTTTAAACGTTAAACAGGACTGATTATAAGTTTTTTTTAGATCAAAAAAATTCAACAATTTTTTATCAAGTGAGTTTGCTCCGGTAGAAAAAAATTGATAATCAAATAATAGTTTTTTACGTAACAATTTTTGTGGAGTCATAAAAATAATATTTTCATAATTATCAATCTCTTTAAAAAATACATTCATAAGATCTGAATGTTTAACTACCCAGCCAATATTTTCAGCAGATCTTATATCATCATCTAAATCAGAAATTGATAAGTTGGTAACCGAAGAAGTTACGCTGTCTGAAATTGAAAGGGTATCAAAGCCATATAAGTATGGCTCTAATTTTTCCCAAAGTCTAAATTTAGATAATATTTTTCTGGTTGAGTGAGTAATTGCATAAGTTTTATCCTTATCAATTAATCTATCTTTTGTTAATAAATCAGTTAAAAAAATATCGCAATGAAATTTTGAAAGTGCAATTGAAAGTAATAAACCTGTTGGGCCCGAGCCATCAATTTTAAAATTTAGTCTATTTTTCATCAGATATTATAGATAACATCTATCTATTCAAATAAATATAGCAAATTTCTTCAAATGCTGGTCTTAATAAATAGGGGTACTCACCAACCCATATGTTAATTTCTGGCAACCAAGCATCGGTCAAATAAAAATCTCTGTCAAAATTACGGTTATTAGATGTTAATAAACATCTAACACTAGAACCAACTCTAATTTTACTATGCTTATTTTCCATAGGGAAACTTAACTTTTCTAAATAACCATCTTCATCTTCTAATTCAAGTACTAACCAAGTCCTTTTATTTTCAATAACTTCTAATCGACCTTGTCTATTAGATTGTTCTCTTGAACTTTCAATCTTTTCTGTTTTATAGATATCTGATACATAACCATCAAATATAGAAAAAAATTTATATTTTCTTAGTTGTAAATTTTTTCTACTTGATTCAAGAATTGGGCCCCAGATGATATACAAAAAGAAAGCTACACATAGCAATAACCAGAAATTATTTGTTTGATCTCCAGTTGAACTAATAATTAATGAGATAAATCCTCCAATTGAAGAAACTATTACTCTTTGAAGAATTTTTCTTGGATTACCCAAAGTGTACTTAAATTGACTTCCTGTACCAACAGCAGGAATTAGTTTTGAAATTTGATTAGAGTTAATTGGAATTATCATTTTAAAAAATCAATTTTTCAAGTCCGTAAACTAAAGATTCATAATTACATATTTTTTTTATAGCTTGTAAAACACCTGGCATATATGCCTTTCTATCAATAGTGTCATGCTTAATTGTGTAAGTTTCACCTGGAGATCCCATAATTACTAATTGATGGGCTAATAATCCTGGTAATCGTACAGAATGTATATTAATTCCTGAATCTCTGACTCCTCCTCGCACACCCTTCAACGACTCAGACTCTTTTACTATATTCTGATTAAATTTCTTGGGATACTCTTCAATCATTTCTGCAGTTTTTATACAAGTTCCACTAGGAGAGTCAGCTTTTTGATTATGGTGCATCTCTATTAATTCAATATTGTCATAAAACCTTGCGGCTACAGATGCTGCCTGCTGAAGAAGAACCATGCCTACTGAAAAATTTGGAATTATTGCACAACCAACAGATGCTTTCTGAGCAAAAGCAGACAAGTCATTTATTTGAGAAGGGCTAAGACCTGTAGTTCCTACAACTGGTGAAATACCATATGCAATAGCTGATCTGGTATTTTCATATACAGAATCAGGATGAGTAAAATCAACAAGGACAGGTTTGATATTTTCATTTCTGTAATTTTGACTAACAGAACATAAAGTTCCTTCAAAATCATTTGAAACAAAAACATCACAATTTTTTACCTTCAATAATTCAGAAATATTTGAACCATTGTTCTTTTCGTTTATGTCAATTGCTGCAACAAGTTCACAATCTGTAGAATTTAATACAGTATTCACAACTTCGCTACCCATTCTGCCTAAAGCTCCGGATACTAGTACTGGTATAGGTTTTTTAGAATTTTCAATCATTTTAGTAAAAATTTTTTTTTTAAAGGTTGTTACACGCTATTTATATTGCACACAATAACGTCTTTTCATTCGTAGTCTGGTAGAAATACTTAAATAAAATCAATGTTTACGCAGGTCCGCTCAGCAAATCGCAGAGTATCTCCTGTTGAGGATAACAAACACAAAGTTGTAATAAAAGCAGTTTATGTTGTCCTTGAGCCACAATACCAAAATTCCTTAACGGAAGCTGCAAAGTCAATAAATGAGATGAATGGGCCAATAGGTATAGACCTCAGCGGCTATCTTATCGAAGAACTTAGAAATGAAAATAATTTTGGGGATTTTAAAGAAGACATAGCTAACGCAGATATATTTGTTGCTTCCCTAATTTTCATCGAAGATCTTGCTCAAAAAGTAGTTGATGCAGTTTCTCCATACAAAGACAAACTTAAGGCTTCAATTATTTTCCCCTCTATGCCAGAGGTAATGAGGTTAAACAAGTTAGGTTCATTTAGTATGGCCCAACTAGGTCAATCTAAAAGTATCATTGGAGATTTAATAAAAAAGAAAAAAGAATCTGACGGAGCAAGCTTCCAAGATTCAATGTTGAAATTATTAAATACACTTCCGTCAATTCTTAAATATCTACCAGTAGAAAAAGCTCAAGATGCTAGAACATTTATTTTGAGTTTTCAGTATTGGTTAGGTGGTACTACTGAGAACTTAAAAAACTTCTTGTTAATGATTTCTGAAAAGTACGCAGTTTCAGAAGAAATAAAAGATAAAATAGAAGAATTCAAAATTCAAGACCCTGAAACATTTCCAGATTTAGGAATTTGGCATCCTCTAGCTCCCTGTATGTTTGAAAGTCTTAAAGAATATCAAAACTGGGAAAATAATAGGAAAGATATAAACCCTAAGGATGACAAAACACCAACAATAGGATTAGTACTTCAAAGGAGTCATATAGTTACTGGAGACGATGCTCATTATGTTGCTGTTATTCAAGAATTAGAATATAGAGGAGCGAGAGTACTCCCTATATTCTGTGGAGGTTTAGATTTTTCTAAGCCAGTTAATGAATTTTACTATGATTCAATTAATAAAGATCTGCCTATTGTAGATGGAGTTGTATCTTTAACAGGATTTGCATTAGTTGGAGGTCCAGCAAGACAAGATCATCCTAAAGCTATCGATGCTCTAAAAAGATTAAATAGACCTTATATGGTTGCACTTCCATTGGTTTTTCAGACCACTCAAGAATGGGAAGATAGTGACTTAGGATTACACCCAGTTCAAGTAGCTCTTCAAATTGCAATTCCTGAGCTGGATGGTGCTATTGAACCTATCATTCTTTCAGGTCGTGACGATGCTACGGGTAAGGCACATACACTTCAAGATCGAGTAGATGTGATTGCTGAAAGAGCTATAAAATGGTCAACTTTAAGGGTAAAGAAAAGAAAGGACAAGAAATTAGCTATTACAGTATTTAGTTTTCCTCCAGACAAAGGGAATGTTGGTACAGCTGCATACTTGAATGTTTTCGGTTCGATTTACAGAGTACTTCTTGAAATGAAATCAAAAGGATATCAAATAGATGGACTTCCAAGTAATTCAAAAGAATTAATGGAAAAAGTAATAAACAATCCTGAAGCAATGGATGGTTCTCCAGAATTAAATATTGCTCATAAAATGTCAGTAAAAGAATACGAAGAGCTCACACCATATTCACAAAGACTTGAAGAGAATTGGGGTAAACCCCCTGGAAATCTGAATAGTGACGGGCAGAATCTACTCATTTATGGAAAACAATTTGGAAATGTTTTCATAGGGGTCCAACCAACTTTCGGTTATGAAGGTGATCCAATGAGATTACTTTATTCAAGAAGTGCAAGTCCTCATCATGGTTTTGCCGCTTACTACACTTATGTAGAAAAAATTTGGGGTGCTGATGCTGTTCTACACTTTGGAACTCACGGATCACTTGAATTTATGCCTGGTAAACAGATGGGTATGAGTGAAACATGCTATCCAGATTCTCTCATTGGATCATTGCCTAATTTGTATTACTATGCAGCAAATAATCCTTCTGAAGCAACAATTGCAAAGAGAAGAGGGTATGCTTCAACTATTAGTTATCTGACTCCACCAGCAGAAAATGCAGGGCTCTATAAAGGACTTAAAGAACTTAGTGAACTTGTTGGTTCTTATCAACAACTAAGAGAAAATAGCAGGGGTATTCAAATAGTTAACGCAATAGTTGAGACTTCTAAGCAATGTAATCTTGATAAAGATGTTGAGATTCCATTAAAAGAAGTTGAAGAACTATCCCTAGATGAAAGAGATTTATTTGTTGGAAATATCTACAAACAGTTGATGGAAATAGAAAGTAGATTATTACCTTGTGGTCTTCATACAATTGGAGAAGCTCCAACTGCTGAAGAAGCCGTAGCAACCCTTGTCAATATTGCATCTTTAGAAAGAGAACAACAGGGATTAAGATCTCTTCCTGGACTACTTGCAGAATCCATTGATCTGACTATTGATCAAATTTATGATGGTAATAATAGAGGTGAACTCAAATTTGTAGATTTAAATGAAAAAATCATAAAGACAGCAAGAGAATCAATATTTGCAATGGTTAACTCCTTAAAAATTGTTGATGGCAGAGTTTATTTAGAAAAATCACTTCTTTCCAAATTATTTGACTTTCTTAAAGTATTTGGTCTGAATTTACCCACTCCATGGCTTAGAGTCTGCAGGTTAAATGGATTCAATGAAGTAAACCAGAAAGAATTAAATAAATTATTTGATTATTTACTTTACTGTTTAGAACAAGTATGCGCAGACAATGAAATGGATAGTCTTATTAAAGCATTAGATGGCAATTATGTTTTACCTGGACCAGGAGGAGATCCTATAAGAAATCCAAGTGTTTTACCTAGTGGGAAAAACATCCATGCACTTGATCCTCAATCAATTCCAACTACAGCAGCAGTCGCAGCAGCAAAGTCAGTTGTTGACAAATTAATTGAAAGACAAAAAGAAGAACAAGGTACTTGGCCTGAAACAATTGCTTGTGTTTTATGGGGCACCGATAATATTAAAACTTATGGAGAATCTCTGGCACAAATCCTATGGTTTGTTGGGGTTAAGCCAAAACCAGATTCTGTTGGCAGAATAAATAAATTAGAATTAATCCCTTTAGAAGAATTAGGTAGGCCAAGAATTGATGTTGTAGTTAACTGTTCTGGAGTATTTAGAGATCTATTTATAAATCAAATGGCATTAATAGACCAGGCAGTCAAATTAGCAGCCGAGGCTGATGAGCCATTGGAATCAAATTTTGTAAGAAAACATTCGATAGAGCAAGCAGAACAAGAAGGTACTTCAATCAGAGAAGCTTCATCAAGAGTATTCTCGAATGCAAGTGGTAGCTACAGTTCTAATGTTAATTTAGCTGTAGAAAATTCAACATGGGAGGAAGAAAATGAGTTACAAGAAATGTATTTATCCCGTAAAACATATGCTTTTAATGCTGACAATCCTGGTGAAATGAATCAAAAGAGAGAAGTATTTGAATCTGTAATGAAAACCGCAGATGTTACATTCCAAAATCTTGATTCCTCAGAGATTTCTCTTACCGATGTAAGTCATTATTTTGATTCAGATCCAACCAAATTAATTAAAACACTTAGAGATGACGGCAAAGAACCAAGTAGCTACATAGCTGATACCACAACATCTAATGCTCAAGTCAGAACACTTGGAGAAACTATTAGATTAGATTCAAGAACAAAACTTTTAAATCCTAAATGGTATGAAGGTATGCTCAAATCTGGCTATGAAGGAGTAAGAGAGCTTTCCAACAGACTCAATTACACACTTGGTTGGAGTGCGACAAGTGGTCAAGTTGATAATTTTGTATATGAGGAAACTAATGAAACATTCATAAATGATGAAGAGATGAGGAAAAGATTAATGGATTTAAATCCTAATAGTTTTAGGAGAATAGTTGGTACTTTATTAGAAGTTAATGGTAGAGGGTATTGGGAAACATCAGATGAAAATATAGAACAGTTAAAAGAACTTTACCAAGAAGTTGAGGATAAAATCGAAGGAGTAAAAGAATAATATTTTTTATTTTCTGTAAATACTATCAGCAACTTTTAAAACTTGATAATTCATTTTTACGTTGTGAACTCTCACAATATCAATATTAAAATGTGAGCATAGACAACTTATCGCAAGTGTACCAATATCTCTCTCTTTAGGATTAATCTCATTTAAAATTTCTCCTATAAATCTTTTCCTTGATGCACCAATTAATATTGGTAGATTAAAATTTTTAAATACATCCAAGTTTTTTAGAATTTCCAAGTTTTGATTAATATCCTTGGAAAAACCAATGCCAGGATCCACAATTATATTTTTTTTTGATATGTTTTTCTCTAAAGCATTTTTTATCAAAGTATCAAGAGAACACTTAACCTCAGTCAACAATTTATTGTATTTTGAAAGTTTATTCATATTTTTACTATTTCCACGACTATGGGTTATTACGAATGGGCAATTAAATTTTGAAACAACATCCAAAATTCCTTTATCTCTTCTTCCTCCAGTCACATCATTTATCCAATCAGCGCCATTTAAAAGAGCTTCATATGCTACCTCAGAATTAAAAGTGTCAATAGAAATCAAAATATCTGGATATTCAGATTTAATTAATTTCAAATAAGGTAATAACCTTTTTATTTCTATATTAGGTCCAACTTCATCAGCTCCAGGCCTCGTACTCTGAGAACCAAGATCAATAACATCTACTCCATTACGAAAAAAATGATTAACTTGATCTAAAACTTTTTTCTTAGAATTAAAATCTCCACCATCACTAAATGAATCAGGAGTTAAATTAATAACTCCCATAATTGAAGTTTTTTGTCCCCAGCCTTTTGGCCATGGGTTTGTCTTATTGGTAATTTGCAATTCTCGCGAAACTATTAGGATCTAATGAAGCCCCTCCCACTAAAACTCCATCTATATCACTCATTGACATAATTTCGTCAATATTATTAGGTTTAACAGATCCTCCATATTGAATAATCACATCTTCAAAACCTATTAATTTTCGAATCAAAGAACATATTTTATTAGCGTCTCTAGCCTCACATGTCTTACCCGTTCCAATAGCCCAAATTGGTTCGTAGGCTACTATGAGATTTGATGGATCTGTATTTTCTAGTCCTTGTTCAACCTGTCTAGTAATAACTCTATCAGCTTCTCCTCTCTCTCTTTGATCTAATGTTTCGCCAACACAAACTATTGGAGTAAGTCCGCTTGATTGAGCGAAAACTGCTCTTTTATTAATCTGTCCATCACTTTCACTAAAATATTTTCTTGGTTCACTATGACCAACTATTGCGTATGAGACTCTATGTTCAAGAAGCATTTTTGGAGATATTTCTGCCGTAAATGCTCCTTCTTCTTCCCAATGAATATTTTGACTAGAAATATCTAAATAATCAAAATCAGAATGGGCAGAAAAGGTTGAAATAGCTGTAAAAGGTGGAGCTATAACAACTTTTCGATCATCATTTATGTTTTTAATTAAAGGTATAAACTTCTCTAAATAAGACTTAGCTTCAGCACAAGTCATATGCATTTTCCAATTGCCAGCAATTACAGATTTTCTCAAAATACAATCTCCAAGAAAATTATACTAATATAATTTGAGCTTAATAAGCTAACTATTCAAAAATTAATTCATTTTTTAGAAACATAACTTTATCTCCCTTATTCAATTTTCTCCCTCTTCTAGTTTCAATTACACCGTTTACTTTAACGGAACCAGATTTAATAAAAATTTTTGCCTCTCCGCCAGAAGATGTCAAGTTTTTCCATTTTAAGAATTGATCTAATTTCATTGTTTAGTATACCCAAGGATATTGATAAAGTAGGATAAATACTAAAATATATACTATCTTGCGATTAATACCACCAATCAAAACGTATACAAATAGGTTTATAAAAGGTTTTGTATGCATGCTTATTTACGTAGCTTGTTGGCCTTTGTTAGCTTATTTTGCTGGAAACTTAATCCCAGCTATTGGATCTGGTGATCTATCAAAAGTTTCTAGCATAATAGTTAAATCTTTATTAGTATTTTTGATTCAAAAAACGGCTCAATTCGGACAGGATGTTTTTATAGCAAAACCATCTTTAGAAATTAGTGAAGTAATGAGAGGAAATTTGTTTAGAAAAATTCAAAAAATTGATATAAATTCATTTGAAAAGATTTCTGCCGGAGATATCACATATAGACTTACAGAAGATGCTGATAGAGTAAGTGAAGTTATTTATAAAACGGCTCAGGATACTATTCCATGTATATTACAACTGTTAGCTGTAGTATTATATATGTTTTATTTAGATTGGTCTCTAACATTATCAACATTTCTAATAGCACCATTAATTATTCTTGCAGTTAATAGTTTTGGAAGAAGAGTTTTATTAGCATCTGAAAAAAGTCAAGAATCAACAAGTAACCTAGCTGGTTTAATAGGTGAATCTATAAATGGTATGACTACGATAAGAGCTTTCGCTGCCGAAAAATGGATGGAAAATAGATTTTATAAAAGATTAAGTTCAAATAAAAAAGCAAAATATAAAACATTAAAATTACTTGCATTTCAGCATCCGATTGTAGGTTTTGTAGAAGCATTTGGAATATTAGCGATATTAGGTTTAGGCGCCGCAAGAATTAACCTAGGCCTTTTAAATAGTGAAGAATTTAGTAGTTTTTTTGCCGCAATATTGATGCTTATTGATCCAATAAGCCATATAAGTACAAATTTTAATGACTATAAACAGGCAGAAGCATCCATAAAAAGGTTAAAAAAAATAAATATAGAACCTATAGAAGATGATAATAAAAATTTAAAAAGGATATCAAATATTGAAGGTAAAATAAGTTTCGATAAAGTTAATTTTGAATACAAAAAAGATAATCAAGTTCTAAAAAATATAAATCTAGAAATTAAAAAAGGAGAGGTTACAGCTTTCGTTGGAGCTTCAGGTGCCGGTAAAAGTACTATGATGGCTTTGATATTAAAATTTATAACGCCAAATAATGGAGACATTTATATTGATAATAATAATCTAAAATCATTAAATACGAAAGATGTAAGGAATAATATCGCATTGGTTCAACAACAGCCTTTCTTATTTTCTGGAAAAATTTTAGACGCAATAAGAATGGGCAGAAATTTTACAGAAGAAGAAGTTATAGAATCAGCAAAAAAATCAAATGCTCACAACTTCATTCAAAAGCTACCTAATAAATATGAAACTAAGATAACTGAAAGAGGATCAAATTTCTCAGGGGGGCAAATCCAGAGGATAGCTATTGCAAGAGCAATACTAGGAAACCCATCAATTCTCCTTCTAGATGAGGCTACAAGTGCATTAGATGCAGAATCAGAATCAGAAGTTCAAGAAGGACTTAAAAGAGCGATGAAAAATAGAACAGTTATTGTTATTGCTCATAGATTAGCTACTACTCAAGAGGCAGACAATATAGTTGTCTTCGATAAGGGTGAAATTATTGAGGTTGGGAAACATTTTGATTTACTTAATAAAAAAGGGATATATAAAGAATTATGTGAAAAACAATTAATTAAGAAATTGTAAATCTATGTTATTTAAAAAATAGTAAAATCCATGAGTGAAAAACCTAATGATACTGTCAACCCAGTTTTAACCTTTGAAGGGAAGAAGTATCTGATAAATGAACTTTCTAATGAAATAAAAGAATCCATTAAAGCATTACAAATAGCCGAAACACAACTTAAAATGTATCAAGACACTTTACAGTTACTTTCAATTAGTCGAAACTCCTTAGCTAATCAACTAAGAGATAAACTAAAAAACATAGAGTAATTTTTTAATAATTATGGATTTCCTGTAAAGAGTATGTATCAATTTTATTCCCTCGCAGTGCGATGATTGCTTTAATAGCTGCTTTCCCCCCAGGAATGGTTGTAAAAGTAGGCACATTATATTCTAAAGCAGCTCGTCTTAAATATGCGTCATCGTGAAGAGCCTGAGATCCTATTGGGGTATTTATTATTAATTGAACAAGTCCAGAACGAATTAAATCCTCTATATTAGGTCTACCTTCATGTACTTTTAGTACTTCTTCAACTTGGATGCCCAAATTAAATAAATATGAAGCTGTACCTTTTGTTGCAATTAATTTAAATCCTAAATTTAACAATTCCTTGGCAATTTCTTTAAGACATTTTTTATCTAAATCATTTGTAGACAAAAAAGCTACACCCTCAGAAGGGACACCATTTCCTGCAGCTAATTCTGACTTAGCATAAGCAATTCCAAAATCTTTAGCTAAGCCCATTACTTCTCCAGTAGATCTCATTTCAGGACCAAGTAATGTATCAGATCCAGGAAATCTTTTAAAAGGCAAAACAGCTTCTTTAATTGCTTGATATTTTGGAGAAAATTCTTCAGTAAAATTAATATCTTCTAAAGTAAAACCTTGCATTAACTGTGTAGCTAATTTTGCAACTGGTTTACCGATAGCCTTTGAAACAAATGGAACAGTTCTGGAAGCTCTTGGATTTGCCTCTAAAATAAATAGTTTATTTTCTTTATTATTTAAATTTGTCACAGCAAATTGCAAATTAATTAAACCAATAACATTAAGTCTTTTTGCAATTAATTTAGTCCAATTTCTTACACTATCTACAGTAGATTTTGAAAGAGAAATGGATGGTAAACAACAAGCTGAATCTCCAGAGTGAATTCCTGCGGGTTCAACATGTTCCATTAAACCAGCAATTACAACTGAACCTTCTGAATCACATAAAGCATCAACATCTATTTCAATAGCGTTATTCAAATATTGATCAAGAAGAATTGGATGATCAGGAGATACCTTCACTGCCTCAGAGATATATCTCGATAATTCATTCTCATCCTTAACAATTTCCATGGCTCTGCCACCTAAAACATAAGAGGGTCTAACAACTAAGGGAAATCCTATATTTTTTGCAACATTTTGTGCTTCATTTTGATTACGAGCTATTCCGTTTAAGGGTTGCCTAATATTTAATTCCTCAAGTATTTTTGTAAATTCCTCTCTATCTTCTGCTAAGTCGATTGAAATTGGCGAAGTCCCAAGAATTATTGATCCGGTTCTCGCTCCATCATTAGATTTAAGCCAATCAAATAAAGGCAATGATAACTTCAAAGGAGTTTGTCCTCCAAATTGAACAATCAGTCCATAAGGATTTTCAGCTTCTATAATGTTAATGACATCCTCCAAAGTCACAGGTTCAAAATATAAAATATCGCTTGTATCATAATCTGTTGATACAGTCTCAGGATTACTATTAACCATTATCGTTTTGTAACCATTTGCCGAGGCTTGATATGAAGCATGGCAACAACAATAATCAAATTCAATTCCCTGACCAATTCTGTTTGGACCTCCTCCTAAAATCATAATTTTTTTTGAATCATTATTTTTTGAAATTTCGTTATCAAAAAATTGAGAATCTAAATTAATAAAAGGCTCTTCGTAAGTTGAATAATGATAAGGGGTTGAGGAAGAGAATTCTGCTGAACAAGTATCTACAGTTTTATAAATTGGTATTATATTCAAATTTTTTCTGTATCTTCTTACTTCAAAAAACTCAGAATTAGTTAAATTTGCAATCTGTTGATCTGAGAAACCTAATTGTTTAGCATGTAGCATCAAATCTCGATCTAGATTATAAAGTTCTTTATCTCTCAAATAATCATGTTCGAAATCAAAGATATTCCGTAATTTTTCAATAAACCATAAATCAATATTCGTAAATTCTTGGATAAAAGCATTAGTTTTTCCTAACTGCATTGCTTTCTTAATAATGAGAATTCTTTCAGATGTTGGGTTTCTTAAACTAGTCTGTAAGTCATTCTCGTTCTTAGTTTCATCTATTGAATTACATTCCCATCCATAAATCCCAACTTCTAATGACCGTAATGCTTTCTGAAATGATTCTTCAAAAGAGCGACCTATTGCCATTGACTCACCAACGGATTTCATTGAAGTGCTTAGCATATTTGATGATCCTTTAAACTTTTCAAAAGCAAATCTAGGAATTTTGGTAACTACATAATCAATTGAAGGTTCAAAACATGCAGGTGTTTTTTTTGTAATGTCGTTAATAATCTCATCAAGTGTATAACCAACAGATAATAAAGCTGCAATCTTGGCTATGGGAAAGCCAGTGGCTTTACTTGCCAAAGCGGAGGACCTACTAACTCGAGGATTCATCTCTATAACTATTACTTCTCCATTAGTGGGATTTATTGCAAATTGAATATTACTCCCTCCAGTTTCAACTCCTACTTCTCTTATGATTTTCAATGACAAGTCCCTTAATCTCTGATATTCCTTATCCGTTAAAGTCTGTGCAGGAGCAACAGTTATCGAATCTCCAGTATGGATACCCATTGGGTCTAAATTTTCAATACTGCAAACAATTACTACATTATCTGCAGTATCTCTCATCACCTCTAATTCAAATTCTTTCCATCCAATAAGTGATTTTTCAATCAATATTTGATTACTAGGACTTTCCTCTAAACCGGTATTACACAATTCTACAAATTCCTCAAGGTTGTATGCAATTCCACCTCCACCACCACCTAAAGTAAATGCTGGCCTTATTATAAGAGGATAAGAATTAATTTTTTTTGATACATCATTTGCTTCAGTCAAGTTAGATGCAATACCAGATGGACATACATTTACATTTATTTTTTCCATCGATTCTTTAAATAATTTCCTATCTTCAGCCTTATTAATAGCTTTTAAATCAGCACCAATTAATTCAACATTATTTTTATTCAAGAAATCCGACTCTGATAATTTAACCGCTAAATTCAGAGCGGTTTGACCTCCCATAGTGGGAAGAATGGCATCAGGTTTTTCCTTTAAAATAATCTGAGATACGATTTCATGCGTTAATGGTTCTATATATGTTTTGCTTGCAATATCAGGGTCTGTCATTATTGAGGCCGGATTTGAATTTATCAAGATAATTTCATAACCAGCTTTTCTTAAAGCTTTACAAGCTTGAGTTCCAGAGTAATCAAATTCACAAGCTTGTCCTATAACAATTGGGCCTGAACCAAGAATAAGAATTTTTTTAAGATCACCTCGTTGAGGCATAATTTAAAACCTTCGTTTATTTCATGCTACTTATAAATCATCAGATGTTAATCAAGTTACTTGAAAAGCAACATTTGTTTCTATAGTATTGAAAGAAATTAATTTTTTATGAGCGAACTTCAGCGACTTAAAAGTTTGTTGCCTCCAGAAAATGAAAGTTGGGTATTTATTGAAGCTGCTGCAGCAATAGATCCACCTTTAATAACACTTGAGGAAATTGGTCGTGACGAAGTTGAAATACAAATAGATTTAGATGAATGGGATAATTTTGCTATTGACCACAGAAATTTATTATTTTGGCACGAAGTAGGTAAAATTCAAAATGACGCAATACCCAGAGATGGATGGGAAATGGCGGCTCTTGCAATAGGACTAGGAGGAGCAATAGGTGAGTTGTGGGTACAAGATGGATTACTTTTATTACTTGCTCTTGGTTTATCAAGTTTTGCAGGTTATAGATTATACATAAAGAATAATTCTGAAAAAAAACTCCAAGATGCTATTTTTGCGGATGAAAGAGCCATAGATCTTGCTTGTAGATTTGGATATAGTATCCCAAATGCTTATAAAAGTCTTGGAGGAGCACTAAAGGAGTTAATAGAAAAAACAAGAAAAAAGAAAAAAAGAAGCTTCTTTGAGGATAGATTAGATGCTCTAAGAAAAAGTGCTGAAAAAGCCAGAGCAGAATTATCTCAGCAAGAAGGTTCAGAACAATCAGTTTCAAGTGAAAATATATATGGACAATAAACGTTTAGTTTTAATTGCAGCTAAAGCTTGTGACGAAAAAAAGGCTAAAGATATAAAACTTATAAAAATTGACAAAGTCTCTTTCATAAGTGAATGGATATTAATTGCAGAGGGATTATCTGATGTTCAGGTTAGATCTATAACTAACTCTGTAGAAGGCGAGTTAAGAGAGAAAGCTAAAGTAGAACCAATTAGAAAAGAAGGTATTAGCGAGGCGAAATGGGCTTTGCTTGATTATGGTGATTTGATTGTAAATATTTTTCAACCAGAGATAAGAAAATATTATGATCTTGAATCATTCTGGAGCAATGGAGATAATCTTGCATTTCCATAATTTTCATTTATGAACGAAACCAAATGTCCTGTCCCTAGGGAGCAACAACCAACAAATGAATTCATTGAGTTATCAAAATCTACAATCTTTTCTTGGCCAAAAACTAAAAAATCATTAATTTTCGTATTGATTAAATTCTGGATAGGTGCTTTTCTTATATTTCTCGTTATTTCTTCTGGAAGTATATATTTCAAAAAATTTATTTTAAAATATATTTTATTAAGTTTATTTAGTAGCTTAACAATACCTCTTTTAATATCTATAAGATTATATCTTGGTTGGAATCATGTATTTAAAAGATTGACTTCTGAAAGAGTTGAGTATGAAGAATCTGGCTGGTATGACGGGCAAGTATGGATAAAGCCAGTAGTTTTAAAAGACAAAGAATCACTTATTGCCACAATTGAGGTTAAGCCTATTTTAAAAAATTTAATTCAAATTTTTTCTATTATCTCTGTCTTAGCTTTGTCAGGAATTTTGCTTTTTCAATATATAAATTTTTAAATGAGTTCAAACTTCAAAAATCTTTATACATCTAATAACCCTCCTTTACAAGCAACCTTAATAAGAGGTTCCAATATTGAGTCAATACACAAAATTCATGCTGTTATCAGCGACAAAAAAGGGAGAGTTTTAATGTGCGCAGGTAATCCAGAATATAAAAGTTTCATTAGGTCAGCATTAAAACCATTTCAGGCAATACCATTTGTTAGCAGTGGAGCCGCAGCAAAAATCAATAATCCTTCAAAATCAATTGCGTTAGCATGCGGTTCACATAGTGGTTCAAAAATTCATTCAAGGGAAGCCTTCAAAATTTTATGGGAATACGACATTGACATTAATAATTTGAAATGCCCAAAATCAAAGTCAAGTCCATTAGAGCATAATTGCTCAGGTAAACATGCCGCTTTTCTAGCTACATGCAAAAAGTTAAATTGGCCAATAGAGAGTTACTTAAAAGGGGATCATCCACTGCAAATGGAAATTTTCAGAATTGTTTCCGAACTACTTGAAATCCCTTTAACTGAAATAAACCCTGAACGTGATGATTGTGGTGCGCCAACTCTTTATTTAAAACTAATAGAAATGTCAAAGTTATACTCTCTCCTAAGCAGTTCCGAAAATGCTGAGTTAGAGCAAATCAGTAGAGCTATGACAACTAACCCAATGATGATAAGTGACAACAATAAATTCGATACAGAAATAATTAAAGCTTCTCATGGACAAGTTATAGGTAAAGGTGGTGCAGAAGGAATCCAGTGTCTTTGCAAAGTAAATGAAGGGATAGGACTGGCATTAAAAGTAGAAGATGGTTCAAAAAGAGCAAAACATGCTGTTAGTCTTCACTTACTAAAACAATTAGAATGGATTTCTGACTTAAGAATTCAAGACATTGAAGAAAAGGTATTTAATTTTTCTGAGGGAGTGCGAATTGAAGTTAAAGGGCAATTAAAATTCCAAGAATCCTAAAGAAATAAAAAAAAAGAACCCTTTCAGATGTATGCTATGTATATGACGCGGGGTAGAGCAGTCTGGTAGCTCGTCGGGCTCATAACCCGAAGGTCGGAAGTTCAAATCTCCCCCCCGCCACCATATAAAAGCAGCTTATTAGCTGTTTTTTTAGTTTTTGCAATTAGTTTCAGAAATTAAGAAGATTTTAAAAAATATTGGATTTATTATTATATCAATATAAAATAATTAAACTTTTTAAAGATCCTTTTGCATGGAAAATTTTAAATCAACTCTCACTATTAAACCAATAATGATGAAAATTATTCCAATATAAGAGTTTAAAGTTAGCTCCAAAATATTTTATTAATTCCTATCTACAATATTAACTCATAAATCATATCTACAAACAATATCAGGATTAGAATTTTTACATTCAATATAAAATTTATTCTTTCACTTATTTAAATAATTAAGTTAATAAACTATAGTGATATCAAATAATTTAGAAATAAATGCAGAGTTTACTACAGCGTGATCTAGGTTCAAGTTTGTTGTCAATAGCTGTAATTTTAGGTTGGTTAGGGTTATTTTTTGTCTTCTTGAGGATAACAACAATCTCAATAAAAAGAATTCTCGAAGCAATATTCAAAAAATCTTAATTATATAAATCAATCAATAATTAAGATTTAGCACATAATTAAATTATTAGTAAGTATAATAACCTAAAAAATGTCAATTTTAGATAAAGCAAAGATAGGAAATTCTGTTCAAGTTAATTTAGAACTATCAAAAGATAGATTAACCAAAGAAATCATTGATGCTATAAATATTTCTTCCGTAGGTAAAATAAGTGATTTCAGAATAACTGATGGGAAAGGTATTGGTGTCGTCTTGCAATTATCTAATGGGTCAGAGCAATGGTTTTTTGAAGACGAAATTGATCTCCTCGACGAAAATGGTAACGTAATAAAAAAAATCAACGATTCAAAAGAAAAAAATAGTGTGATATTTAATTCTTTAAGAAAATTAAATTATAAAAATAAACATAAGATTAGCGAGTTACTTAATCCAATTAACTTTTTTCTCTGGCTTGTTGTCTCCTTTAAAGATATTTTTTAAATCATAAAATTTTTTTTCTAAATTATTGTTAATTTATTAAATAATCAAAAACCTTAAGAATTTCCAAAAACTGAAATGGTAAAAAATATTATCGATGTCGAAAGATTATCTAAATCATTTGATATATCTTCCAGGGAACCTGGTTTAAAAGGCACAATTAAACATTTTTTTAGAAGAAAAACAAAAAGTTTAAAGGTTATAAAAAATATAAGTTTTAAAATAAAAGAGGGAGAAATTGTAGGTTTCCTAGGTGCTAATGGGGCGGGAAAAACAACAATTTTAAAAATGCTTTGTGGCTTAATATATCCAAGTGAAGGTACAATTTCAGTTTCAGGCCACCTACCGTTCAGGAGAAAAGATAATTTCTTAAAGAATATCACTTTAATAATGGGTCAAAAACAACAACTTATTTGGGATCTTCCACCAATTGAATCGTTTTATTTAAATGCATCAATATATGACTTAGATAAGAACGAAGCAAAAAGAAGAATAAGAAAATTATCAGATATGCTTGAGATTGATAATGAGCTATACATACCTGTTAGAAAACTATCTCTAGGGCAGCGTATGAAGTCAGAATTACTAGCAGCTTTGATACATGAACCAAATATTCTATTTTTAGACGAACCTACTCTTGGTCTAGATATTAATGCACAGAGAAATTTAAGAAAATTCCTTCAAAAATATAATGAGGAAACTAATGCAACGATATGCCTAACGAGTCATTACATGAAAGATATTACATCATTATGCAAGAGGGTTATATGTGTTCACAACGGATCCATATCATATGATGGAAAACTAGATCTATTATTAAAAAAACTAACACCTGTTAAAGAAATTTTATTAGTTTGCCACTCAGAAAAAGATGTACTTCAAATAGAAAATTCTGGCTTTACGGTTAAAAACAAAACAAAGAATGAGATCACAATAAAAGTTAAAAATAACTCTATTACTTCTTCTCTGAAAACCATCCTAAATAATTTTGATATCGAGGACCTCTATATAAATGAACCACCTATAGATGAAATTATTGGGAAAATTTTAATAAAAAAAGATTATGATACCTAATTTGATTAAACGTAAAATTTTTACCTTATTAAAGGTTCAATATTCAAACATGTTGGAATATCGAGTTGAAATTGCATTATGGGCAATTTCAGGAATTATTCCTTTTTTCATGTTAAACATATGGACAAATAACGATCTTAATGCATCTATTAACATGAGTGATATTATGCTTTCTAGGTATTTCTTGTGTGCCTTTTTTGTAAGACAGTTTTCAGTAGTTTGGGTTGTATTTAGTTTTGAAGAAGATTCTCTTATGGGTAAAGTATCTCCATATTTGATCCAACCTTTAAATCCATTTTTCAGGTATTTTGCACAACATCTTGCTGAACAAATAACGAGATTTCCATTCGCTCTAATAATAGCTTGTTTCTTTTTTATATTTAACCCAGAAAGTATATGGATTCCAAATTTAAGTATTTTATTCTTATCAATAATATCAACTTTCTTATCTTTCTTAATTCAATTTTTAATTCAATCAATAGTTGCATGTATATGTTTCTGGACAGAAAAAGCATCCTCAATCGAAAGATTGTTATTTATCCCAACTTTATTTCTCTCAGGTCTTTTGGCTCCAGTAGTTTCATTTCCCGAATATGTTAAATCTTGGATTTATTTAACTCCTTTCCCATATCTAATCGATTTCCCTGCAAACTTACTATCAGGTAATGCAACAAATATTAGTGGAGGCTTTAGTATGCAAATACTATGGATTCTTTTACTATTCCCAGCATTTAAAAAAATATGGTCTAAAGGAACGAAAAAATATACTGCTATGGGATCATGAATTTAAGAAGATATTTAAAAGTTTATAAAAAGTTTTTACATACTTCTTTAGCTTCTGAATTTGAGTATAAAGCAAATATATTAATTGATTTTATTACAGCAATTTTAAGTCTAATAGGAAGTATTTTTTTATTATCTATTTTCTTTCAAAACAATTCAAGTATTGGAGGTTGGGATTTTGAGGAGGCACTAATAATTCAAGGTATTTATACAATTTTAAATGGAATAACTAATACATGGTTCAATCCAAATCTTACCGAAATAGTAAAACACATAAGAGAAGGAACCTTAGATTTCGTACTTTTAAAACCTATTGATAGTCAATTTTTTATTTCTTTAAAAAAAATAACACCGTCTGGTTTTTTGGAAATAATTCTTGGATTTTGCTTATTGTTGTACTGTATAAAAATCAATCAAATAAATATTAACTTAAGTTTTCTGATTTTATGCTTTATTACGATAATCTGTTCAATTAGTATTTTATATAGCTTATGGTTTTTTATTTCTACAACTACTATTTGGTTTGTAAAGACATGGAATGCTACAGAAGTATTAAGATCATTCCTTTACATTGGTAGATTTCCTTTAAATTCATTTTCATTATCTTTAAGAATATTTTTTAGTGTATTCATTCCTCTTGCATTTATAACTTCAATCCCCTCTGAAGTTTTCCTTGGACTTTCTCAATTATGGAAAATATTACTTGAAGTTTTTGTTTCTATAGTGTTTCTCTATAGTTCTAGAAAATTCTGGCTATTTGCATTAAAGTTCTATTCATCAGCTTCTAGTTAAATATTATTTAATCAACTCTCTACAAAAATCCCAAATTCTTTGTTTGCTTTTTAGTTTAGAAAGCTGAGATAATTTCTTAAAATTAGATGTAGATTTTTCAACAGATAAAAGCCTACAGTTGTAATCTAATTGATAATATCTTGAAATGAATCTTAATTTTAGTGAGACATCAAAAAAAATAATAAGTAGCGAGATTATTAAAAAAATCCTAAATAAATGTGAAATTGACTTTGAATAATTATCATTTTCAGTTTTTAATTCAAATTTCATTATTTAACTATATGCTGAGGGCACTTAATTGCAGCAATAGCAACAGCTGTGACTTTAAAATTTTCAGACTTCTCAATGACCTTTTTTACTTGTAATGGTCCAAATTTATTACTTGCATCACTGTAAGAAAGAAGTAATGATTTGTAATTATCATGACCTAGACTTCTATATTCACAGAAATTATCTCCAACATAATTCAAAAGAGTCAGTAATGTTAATTCAATCATTAAAGCTTTTTAACTAACAAAGTTCTTACGAATAATACAGTGCATCGAATTTTTAACAAGTTTAATTAATCAAAACACTTGAAATCGTAAAATTAAAAGCTTAATTATGGATTTTAAAATTACAAAATTATATCAACATTACAATGGCTTGATAGATCAATATTACTAAAGCACTATCTGTAGTGTTTGATTATCGTGTAATATGCACTATAGATAGGGGGTTGCATTTTTTAAGAAATTGGTTTAAAAATAAGGTTCCCCATCACCCGGCCCCACTAATTGTGAGGCCTTTTTTTTTAAACTTTTAAAAAGAAAGAAGGTTTAAACTAAAAGTATTTGTTAATACAACAAGTAATTGATTAAAACATAGGATAATTAATAAAAAATGAATCTATCATTATTAACTGTTACAGCTGTTATCGGTCTTTTTTTAACTACAACCGCATTATCATTAGCAATTCATTGATCTAAAAAAAACTTATTATAGATTTAGCAAATAAACTAATGCCAACTAACAGGCATACTATTGTAAAAGTTTTTTTAACCAATTTATTTCCTTTTAATTTTGATAAATGAGCCCCAAAATATCCTCCTGTAAAAGAACCAACTATTAATAAGATTAATATGTTTGAAGGAACTGATCCTATTTTACTCAAAATAATTGCTCCCATAAAATTCCAGAAAATTCCAACAGTAAAGAATGTCATACTTATAGCTCGTTGAAAATCCATCCCAAAAGTTTTTATTAAAAGTACTGTTACAAGCAATCCAGTTCCTGAGGAAATTGAGCCATTCAAAATGCCTATCAGGAAAATAAAAATTATAAATCTGATTTTATGAATTAAATTAAGTTCATTATTCCCAGATGACATCCCTAAATCTGATTTAGAAAATGAGTAAAATGCTAAAAATATTGAGATTAATCCTAAAAATAAATATAAATATTGTTCTGATATTAATTCAACTATAGAAGCACCAGAAATTACTCCAGGCAATCCAAAAATTAAAATTTGCAAAGCAATATACAGATCATTTTTTAGAGATTTGTAATTTCTTAATGAACCACCTAGTCCTAGTGCTACTGTTGCTAATTTATGACTAGCTAGAGCCTGATAATAAGGAATACCAGATAAAATCAATGCTGGCAATTGGAGTAAGCCTGCTCCACCTCCAGAAATTGCTGAAAATGTATTAGAGAAGAAGGATATCAAAAATATAGAAATACTTTTATAAAAGGAATAATCAATAGTATTTACTATTGTTGTTATTAAATAAAGCATTAAATCAAAATTCTAGTTTTTTAAGAATTAAATATTTTTCTTTTAAAAAAGAAATCTAAGACTAATAAAGACTTATTTTCTCTTTTCCCGTCATAGTTTAATAAAATTGTTATTATCAAAATACATTTCAAGAATATTATGCATAGACAAGATGCAATTTACCTTGATCAGTTATGTCCAAAGATAAGTAATAAAAGCTGGAGAGAGTCACTTCATAAACTAACTAAATATAGATGTATTTATTGCGGTAAACCATCTGAATCTCTTGATCACCTTCATCCAATTTCAAAAGGAGGTAAAAGCAGTACAAGTAATTGCGTACCATGTTGTTTACAATGCAATGGTAAGAAATCAGATTTGGAAGTACTTAGTTGGTACAGAAAGCAAAATTTTTATGATCCTAGGAGGGCTATGGCAATACGAGCATGGTTTAATGATGATTTAAGACTTGCGGCAGTTCTTTTGAACTACTTAAATTAAAAATGAAATTAATAATTTAATAAGTTTCCAATAAATATTACGTATCAGGTTTAAAAATAACTGCCCATTTTTAAAAAATAATATTGTTTATTTTGAATTTTATTTAAATTATTCTTTTAGGTTCGGAATTTATTTTATAACTTTTGAAAATCGTAATATTAGAGTATTCATCTTTCCACATTATCGGCGAATCTATAATCTTTCTCTCGGGAGATTTTACTGAAAAAATTAAGCCAAATACAAAAAGAATTGTTATCAAGATTATAGTCATTACTAATTTGTCTGAGATATTATTCATTAGATTAATCTATCTAGAAAAATTTTTGTCAGGAGTGGTTTTTTCGTAAATTTCTAGAAAATACGATTTGAAATAATCAACTCCCTCCTTTCCAACTAATCCAAAAGACCATCCACAATCATTAACTACTTGCAATGAAATTTGATTAGCTAAGTCATCTTTCTCAATCCATTTTTTTTGCGGATTATAAGAAAAAGATATAATATTTTCTGTTTTAACAATAGCGGATTTCATTGCTTCATCTTTAGAGAAACCACTTTGAATAGCTTTACAATATTTTCTCGAGAAATTATTAGATATCCTATTTTGTAATAAGCTAACGCTAGGATCTGATGAATCAAATGCCAACCCTATGGAGGGATTTGAGATATAAATTAAAAAGAATATTAAACCAAAAAAAAACTTTAACAATAGCTATAAAACAATGCTTATTAGACATATATTAGTTTTTTTTATTTGCTTTTTCAATTAAATCTCATAATTCTTTAAAAGATATTTAAATTTCAATTTATGAAAATTAATAGTATTGCAATAAATTCAGTAATAATATTCAATGGTTTAACTGAATTACTTTTATGTACGAATCATTGATGACATTGCTATTTTTTCCTGATTGGACAAATGGTCTGCCCTCCGACTTTTTAATACTCCATTTTTTCGTTGGAGCTGTGATTTTTCCATTTAATATGATTCATGCAAAAGCAAGAAAAATTGACAGTCAAAATCCACAGGAAGCAGCAAATGGATATAAAAATTCAGACAATACTACTTTCTTTGGTTACGAAGAAATCAATTAGATTTCAATAAAATTTCTTGAAGGAATAACTTTATTGATGATAATTTCACTAAATTCAGCCTTAGACCTCAAAATTTTTAGTCCTAGTGAACCTTTAGGAATATTGATTCTTTTTTTAGGATTTATATTCACTGGTATGATTTTTTATATTATTTATGCTGTAAGCACTAACAAAGAATCATTGGAAGATAAAAAAATAAGAACAGAAAAAGAGAATTTGCAACAAGAGAAAATAGGAAAATTATTTCCTAAGAAAAAATAAATTTTATTGTTTTATTACGAATAAGTATTTTATTTATATTACATATTATCAAATCAGTAGGATCAAAAAACATAAGTTTAAGTTCTTTCAAATCAAACATTATTATCTTAAAAATTCACTTTAACAAGTAAAATTTTTTTTCGAGAAATTAATATTATGATCTATACAGTAAAAAAATATTTTCATTATTAACAATAAATGTTAAAAATGAAGAAATGATTTTAAATTTTGAAAAATTCGCCTAAATATCTTTTTCTTGCAAGTGGAGCAAAAAATGGAGAAGGGTTTTGGATTGTGGGAGTCAAAAATTGTGATGAAAGTATTCTGGATGATAACAACCTTTTAGATTGCCATAGAAAAGAATTAATAGGAAATGAATCAGCTAAAGAAATCCTTTTCGCAATTAATTTAAACATAAATAATTTATTAAATGAATTAATAAATAAAAATTATTTAATTGAAAGACCTTCAATGGGAATTTCTTTTGATTTTCCACTTGATCTATTAGAAAATATTTTTGATTTTTGGTTAGATATTTATAAAAATAAAGAAGCGTGGGAAACCTGTCTAGGTCTTCTTAAACTAAGGAAAAGAATTCCACTGACAAACCTATTTAATAGCGATAGTTTAAAGGGAAACTCAAAAAAATGGGCTATGAAGGTCGAAAATTTGCATACATATGTCCCAAATTCATTTAGGTTTAAAAAGATAAATGACCCTATGTGGAAATAATTCTATCTTTCATAAAGATATTTACTTAGAAAGAAATTTAAGTAAAAATACAATTATTTATTAAATATGACTATGCCATATTCATTTAGCAAAGATCAAATGAACGGAATCGTAGAAGATACTTACGCCAAGATAATTAAAGAATGTGAAAATTTAAAAAATAATACTAAATGTCCAAATGAGCAGGTAGTGGCACTTTTAAGTGTAATCGCATCAAATTTCGCTACTAAAACTGATAAAAGCAAAAATTAATATGATTAATTATTCCTGGAGAGATTTTGACAAAAGTGTAGAACACATAGCTAACAAATGTAAGTTTCTAGATTTTTCTGGAATATATGGAGTTCCTCGTGGTGGTTTATGTCTTGCTGTAGCACTAAGCCATAAATTAAAAATAAATTTAATTTCAAATCCAATAAAAAATTCACTAATAGTGGATGATGTTTATGAAACTGGTTTTACATTAAATACATTCAAAGATATTGAGGGAGCAATGTTTTTTGTACTATTTAGTAAAATTAAACCTACTTGGTGGAATACTGTACACATATCCGAAAAAAGGGAATGGATAGTTTTCCCCTGGGAAGATACTATAAATTTACAAAGTGATCGCGATGAGTACATCAAAAAAAGAGGTATAAGTTGAAAAAGAAATTATATTTAGCAAATCCATATGGATTTTCAAAACAAACTCAAAAACTTTTAAACGAATTTATTAATATTTTCAATGATTTAGATTTAGAAGTTTATGAACCTTTTGAGAGGACAAAACACATAATAAAAAAAGAACGTGATTGGGCATATTCCCTAGCAAGAAGTAATTTCCGTGATTTAAAAAAATGTGATTGCATTTTTGCTATAGTTAATGGAACACCTCCAGATGAAGGTGTAATGATTGAATTAGGTATTGCAATTGCTCTAAAAAAGGAAATCTTTTTATTTAGGGATGATTTTAGAAATTGTGCTGATAGCAAACAATACCCACTAAATCTTATGCTATTTCTTGGACTTCCTAAAGATAATTGGGAAAAATATTATTTTGAATCCTTGCAAGATATAAAGAGTAATAAAAAAGGATTAGTTGAGTGGGCAAAAAAATAAGCTAAATAAACCAATAATCCTTAGTTAAAGCATTAAATAAAGAATAACTCTGATAAGATGTTAGAATATAGTTTATTTGAAAAATTTTGACACAAGTTACAGTTGGAGAGAATGAGGGAATTGAATCTGCCCTAAGAAGATTTAAAAGACAAGTATCTAAATCTGGAATCTTTGCGGATTTAAAAAGACTTAGGCATCATGAAACACCTATTGAAAAATATAAAAGAAAATTACAACAAAGAAGAAAAGCAAGAAGAAGATAATTGTAACTACATCTTCAAAATTTTTTTGTTATTTAAATAAGTAAAAAAATTTATTATTTGAGTTTTTTTAGCTTTTTAACAAGATTTACTCCAACACCTGAAACGGCAAGAAGTTCTTTTTCATCAGCAGTAATTACATCTTTTGTTGTTTTAAATCCAGCCTCATACAAAGCCTTGGCACTTTTAGCCCCAACACCTGGGAGTGAAGTTAAGGTTTCAATATTTTTCTTTGAGTTAACAGTTTTTGCTTTTGCTTTTGCTTTTGCTTTTGTTTTTGTTTTTGAAGATTTCCCAGGCTTAGTTAGTTTTTTTTCTTTCTTTGAAGAAGTTTCAGGGTTAACTGGACTTTTAATTAGAATTGACTTTAGTTTACTTAGAAATTTAGAAATCATTGCAAGTTATGTAAGTAATAAAATTAAACATTCAATTTAAATATATTATCAAATTCAATTAGAAATTAATAACAAAAAGTTTATAATTGAATGAAAATAATTTATTTACATTTATATAAAGACACATATTTAATATTTATGCAAGCTTTCAAGCCATAGCAAAGCATTTTAAATTTAAATTTTAAGAAAAGAAAAAAATTTACTTTCCAAAATATAAAGTATTTACTAATAGTTAAATTAGTATTTTAAAATAGCAGAGTTTAGAAAATGAAGATCATATTTATAAGTGGTCCATCTGGAAGCGGGAAAACGACTTTATCAGATCAAATAATCTCAAAAATTAAAAATGGTATTGTTTTAAGTACTGATAATTACTATAAAACAGGGCTTATAAGTAATTTACTATCAAAAATTGTAGAAGGTTATTTCGATAGAAACATTAGTTTTAACTACAAGCTATTTAAAAAAGATTTTAATTTTATTCTTAATAATGGTATTTTAAAATTTGATCGTTTTTATAATTTCGAAAAGAGGAAAATAAAAAGTTACTTAAATGAAAAAAATAATATTAAGTTTTTAATAGTTGAGGGTATTTTTGCTGAAGAATTCACAAACACTTTGGATAACCAAAATTTTGTTTTTTTAGAATTAAAAATTAAAAAAAATGAGTGTATGAAAAGAGTTATCCAAAGAGACATAAAAGAAAGGGGGAAGGCCAAAAATCAAGCTGAAAAGGATTTCTTAAACTCATGGGATATTTATTACAGGAAATTCAAAAATACAAATATAAATAAATTTACTATTACAAAAAAAACTAATGTTGATAATATACTTAAAAAAGTATTTAGTTAAGTCTTAAAATTTATTTGCTAATGTTAAAGCACTTAAAATTGAGCCTTCAATCCTACCAAATCCTTCCCCTTCAAACCAATCTCCGCAAAACCCAATTCTATATTTTCTATTAAATTGTAAAGATAATGGAACTGCGCATCCGGAAGGTTGTGATGCTCTCCATTTCATAATAGAGATTGACTCATTATAAGTTAATTGATTTATGAAAATATTATCCTTAAATAGTTCATTGAAATTTTTAAATATTTTTTGTTTAAATAAATCTTCCTCTTTTGCATTTAAATAAGAATTAATAAAATCTATATTTTTTGAATGTATTACAATTCCTAATTTAGTATTATTATGTATCTGAAAAATAACTCTTTCAAATTTATATTTTTTTTCAAGATTCTTTTTTAAATAAAAATACCTATGTTTTTTAGAATAACAATCTTTATAACAATAATTTTCATTTGTATAAATTAAAAAAGTTAACCTAGGAATAAATGATTGTTTATCTAAAAAATTTATAAGCGAATCAATTTTTTTATCTTTATTTATGGGAATAGCTTTTCTTAATGGAATTTGATTTATGTTCAATATTTTCAATGATCTTTTATGTAATAACAAATTAGAGGAACAAATAAGATATTTAGATTTAAATTTATCTCCATTTTTAGATATTAATGTCCACACATCATTATTAAAATTCAAATCAACTATTAATGTTTTAAAATAAAAATCAATTTTCCCACTTAAATTATTAAATTCAATTATTTGATTTGATAATTGACTCATAGAAAATAAAGAAAGATAATTAATTCCACAAGAAAATTCAGATTTTTTAATATTTTCCAAATTTGATTCCTCATCAAGATAAATTAATTCTGAATCATCAATTTTAATAAATTTATTTTCCAGTAATTGATCAATATAAGTTTTTAATAGAAGATTATTTTTTCTGTTGCACACATTAAAATTTGGAGCACCATGGTTGAGTTTCCAACCTTTATATCTTTTGCTTATTCTTGTGCTTGATCGTCCTCCAAGTCCCCGACCAACCTCAATTATTGCAATTTTTTTTGAAATATTATTTTGAAGATATTTTGAAGCAAAAACGCACGCAGATATTCCTCCACCTATTATTAATAAATCGTATGTAAAAACACTTTTCATAAGTCTAAATCAAAAGAAAGTATCTTTCATTTTTCAAAGAAACTATAAACAGATCCAAGCTTTTCTAATGATAAAAAATCAGTTTCAATGACAGGTGTAATATTATTTTCTTTATAAAAGCAAACTAAATCTCTTGTGAAATCATAAAAAGCATCTAACGAACATAAACACTTCTCTGATATATGAACCCCTTTCCAAGGACGAAATTTAAATCGCGCTATAAATTGTTTTGAAGGAATTAATAAACTTCCAAATAGATTTATTTTTTCATATTTTGCTACTTTCTTAAGATAATTCACTTCATTATTAAGTACTTTAATATCTGTTCCATATTGAAACCAAATTGAATTTATCAATCCAGAAGAAATTTTCATATCTAACCTATCTCTTTCTAAAGTATCGTTATAATATTTTTTCAAATATGGATTATAAGCTATACCTAATTTAACTTTTAAATTTTTTTCTTCTTTTATTTTACTTAAAACATTAATTGCATCAAAGTTTTTTTTCTTATTAGATCCTGACACAAGAAGAATTTCATAATTTCTATTTAAATATGAATTTTTTAAAAAATTTAAAAGATCTCTATATGATTTTTCTTTATTTTGAGAGTATTGATAATACAGACTATAGTGATAAGTCACATTAAATTCATTGTAGTTTTTTGTTATGTATTTAATTGTAAAATTAAAAAAATCTTTCTTAATAGGACCTTTACAGGGAATGTTGATATTTTTTATTTTATTAAATTTACAAAAATTAAGTTGATTTTCTAACTGCGAAATATTTTTAAATGACAATTCAAATCGTAAATTACTTATCATTAATTAGTACATAAAAATTACATTTGAGTATTTTAACGAAAACAAGCATCTGCTATGACTCTTATTTTTGAAGTCATATTTTTATTCTTACCCTTAATTAAATAGCTAGGAGAAATCTCCAATATTGCTTTTATAGAAATTTTGTCTTCTACTGACTTTTCAATGATCTCATTGAAGCATTTCCAGTTTTTTGAAAATATTATTCCAGGCCATGATAAATAAAGACCAGCAAAAATTCCAGAAAATAGAAACAAAAAAGATCGCATATTTTAAAAATATAATATGATTAAATAATATAAATAAAAAACGATTCCAGTTTATAAGTAAATATTTAATTAATTTCTTATGTTTTAGCAAATCATTTAACCATAAAAGATTTTAATGAACTCGAGAGGTTAGAATACAAAAATATAATTTTTAAAAATATGGCAAGTCAAGATTATCTAATTGCAATAGCATTAATAGAACAAAACCTTGTTAGAGCAATGCCTCTTGGAGGAAAAGAAGTTAAAGATAACTTAGAAGATCCAGAAAATTTCAAGAAACTTGGAGAAGACGTTATTTTAAATCTTCTACTTAGAGTATTTCAAAGAAGTGATGAAGGTTCATTGAAAAGGGCCTCTGAAGATAAGGGGTTACTGCTGGTTCATATGCATCCTAAAAGGATGCAAAAAGAACTTCCATTTATTAAATCTGAATGGATAAGAGACGGAGATACACAACAATTTTTAAAATACCTTGGTAATCTTTCCAAAGAAGTATGGACTGCTTCATTCGTAAAGTATAAAGGTATTGAATTTACTTCTATCTCAAAAAATGAAGAGATTTAAAAAATTTCTTTTCAGATTATTTCTTTTTTAAAATTATTATTTTCTTTAGAGATTCTAAAACAATTTTTACCATTACCAAAATCTATTGAGGAATATTCAAAATCATTTTTGATATGTAAAGCGCAATTCCCCTCAATACAAATACAAGATTTAATAATTTCTTTTTGGATAACATCATTTACGTAAGGTTCCCTCTCTTTCTCTTCATCGAAATGAGGACAAGCAATTCCATCAACTATTCCAAGGCAATCAATTATTTTCAATTCCTTAGCAAAAGAATCAGTTATTCCCTTCTCAAACCAACAAATAGCTCCAGCACTTACACCACTCATTACAATTCCTTTTTCATAAGCATTTTGTAGGATATTATGTAAATTCCATTCTTTCCAAACTGCTAACATACTTTTTGTATTTCCTCCGCCAACATAAATGATATCTTGAGCTAAAACTTTCTCTTCTAAGTTTTCTGTTCTAGCGAAAAAATCTATATGGCTTGTTATACAATCTAATTTAGAAAATGCTCTATAAAAATTTAGTTTATACAAACTGCTATCGCCAGATGCTGTAGGAATAAAGCAAATTTTTGGTCTTTTTTTACTAATTAAAGAAATTATATATTTTTCAATTTCAAGAGAGCCTAATGAACGTCCAAAGCCTCCGCCTCCAATTGCGACTATATTTTTAAAAAGCATATTAAGTAAATGACTTCTTTATGAATTTAAGACAAATCACCATTAAAGATCAACTCGAATTAAAGAAGGTTTATTTTGATTCAATTCAATCATTAGATGAGAAAATATATAATCAAGAACAAAAAAGGGCATGGTCCAGCCAAGCTTGGGATAATCCTAATTTTGATAAATCAATAACTCAAGGGAAAGGATGGCTTCTAACTCAACAAGGAATAATTATTGCTTTTGCCACAAGATACCCTAAAAACAGAATTGCGTTATTTTACTGTAAAGGTAAATTCCAGAGGAAAGGCTGCGGTTCTAAGTTACTTTATAAATTAGAAGATGAAGCTAAGAAAGAAGGTTTAGCTTCTCTATCAACTGAAGCAAGCTTGATAAGTTATGAATTATTTCTCAAAAATAAATGGGAAATTATAAGTAAAGAAAAAATAATTATAAATAACATTTTCTTTGAAAGATATAAAATGACTAAAAATATAAAAATTAATTAATTAATAATGAATAGTAAAAGCAAGGGAATAATATTGATTCAAAGAATATTAGTTTGGGCATTATACTTTTTTTCAGGATTTATACTTTATTCAAATAAAGGGATTTTACCTTCTTTTTTAATTACTTTTTCAAGAATTAATTATCCATTATCTATTTTCTGGCTTCAAATAAGAATTAAAAAAAGAACTAATTTTCTACCTATCGATTCAAAAATGACTACATCGCAGCTATGGTTCAATTTATTACCCGTTACAGCATCTCTCTTAACAGTAATTCTCTCTATTACAAATACAATTTTGCTTATTGTAGGAAAAATAATTAACTTTTAACTTTAATAAAGTAATTATTCTCTTATTGCATCGGTCATATTTCTTATAAATACATAATGTAAAGAAATTTGCCTTTTACTTAAAATTGTTTAAATTTTAAATAGTGATCAATATTAATAATGAATAATATTTCATTAAAGAGAAATATTAATTTTGATAATGAAGAAAAAGAAAGAAACAATTATGAATTATTCTCTTTAAAAATCACAGATAGTTTATATAAAAAAGATATTGGAAAATTTTTAGAAACTCTCTCTTCTCATTTTATTTAGAAATATATTTTTTTTCTGATCTTCAAATTCAAACAGTCTGAAAAATAAACAAGTTTTTAAAGGATAATAACTATAAATTCAAGAACACTACTATGCAATTATTTCTTGCCGACTGCCAATTCCCAGATATTGAAAATCAAATAAAAGCTTATCAATTATTTGTGGAAGCCTGGGAAAATGGTGAAATGGCAAAATCAGATAAAACAGACAAATTTGAGATGTTATTTAGAGTACATGCACCGGGAGAAGGGAGGGTGGTTTGTTTATGTAAGGCCCATAGTGACAAGGAAATTTTTGAGCATTTTGCCCCTTGGAGAGCAAAATTCGGTATTCATATGGAATTTACACCCGTATTAAGTTGTCAAAATGTTGTTGATTACCATAAAGATTTATTCAAAACTTTAGGGTAATAAGCTTAAATTTTAATTTTATCGTGATTAAACCTTTTTCCAATCTTATTTATAAAAAAAAAGATACAAATTTTCCTTCTTCAGAAAATAAGCTTAAGAAAGAAGAAAACGTCAAATCTAAACCATTAATAATATTTGGTTTTATCATCTCATTAACATCCATCTTTTTACTTTTATTCACCATTAATAATAAATTTGGATGATATATGAGTAATTTGAACTATTACCTGTGAACAAATATGTCCTATTATTAATTAAAAATAACTAACTAAATGGCGTTTAACGAGGGGGGGATGGCATCGGGCCTTCTAATCATTGCAGTATCAATAGTTTTTGCTGCCGGTTTTGGATTTTTAGTCTTACATTTTGTACCTGGAACTCCATTTTAGGTTATTCAACTGAATTTGATTCACAAAATATCTTAAACATTAATAGTTTCTAAATCCTGCATTTGATTATCATCAGAATTAGATTTTTTCTTCAATCGATAGGCATAAACTAATGATCCTAAAGCTATGGTACTAGAGGCAAAAATACCTGATATGAGTATCAAGGCAAAAAGACCTCCTATTAGGCCACCTTTTAATCTAAGCAAATTTGATTTAATTAAAAGTATTGATAAAAAAACAATAGTAGCTTTAAGAGAAGAGATTTTCAAAAAAGTAAATGGATAAAAAGGATTTAACAACATTTCTTTGGATTAATATAATTTAAATTGATTCTAAAAATAAATTTAAAAAACCGCATAAAAAAAAGACTCAAATGAGTCTTTTAAAATCTATGTGAATATGATGATTTATGCATCAGGGTCAAAATTCTTTAGGTTTGGACCCGCCACAAGTCCAACAAGACCAAAAAGGACTAAAGAACCAATTCCAAAGCCTGCTGCCCATGGATTGAAACCACCTAAAGCAAAAGAAGCTAATAAATTCATGATTTTAAAACATAATATCTCCGAGTTAGCATACAGATTTTTATGAAAAATATACCTATATTGAGACATTTCTTCGTAATTATTAGAATCGTTTAACTATCCCTTTATAAAAAATCCACAAAATTTTTATTATTTGTTTTATTATCGGAACATTACTATTTTGTTGCACACTTCAAGACCATCAAAGCTGTTTTTTTCTAATGACTTCCAACTATACCTTTATTTATGATGGAGAATGCCCATTCTGCAACCATTTTGCTGAGCTCCTTGAGATCAAAAGCAAGATAAATAATATTAAAATTCTTGATGGTCGTAAAAATTTAACTCTAATTAAATCCCTCTTAGAGAAAGGTTATGACCTAGATAAAGGAGCTATTCTCCTGAAAGATGAAGATATCTTTCATGGTGCAGATGCAATTAATACTATTTGCAAACAGATAAATAATCCCTCAAGTAGTTTACTTTTTTTACTTTCTAGAGTGTTTAAATCAAATAAACGAACAAATATGATATTTCCTTTACTAGTTAGAGCCAGAAGATTCGCATTGATATCAAAAGGTATATCAATATCCTTAATTTAAAAATAAAAACTTTCTAAATATTAAATAACATATTTATAAGCTTCTGTATCAATAAATGATAATTAATTATTTCTTAGCTAGAACTAGATGGTAGCAACAAGTATTAAATGATAGAAAACTTCAATCCCTTTATTTCATTGGGCGGTGATAACCAAAAAGTTAATCATATGGCTGAAGCGGCACTTGAAATGAATTTAACTTGCAATGATTTAAAGAAGGATTTAAATTTAACTGATGGTGATGTAGTGGATATGTTGCAACTAGTCATGGATAGGTTTAAAAATAGTAATTAAGTAAATATCGTAATTAATTAATAACTATATATCTATTATCTTTTAATGAAAACAGTACAAATTGAGTTTTCGAAATATGAATTAGTAAACTTTTTATGGCCTGAATTAATAGAGGACTACGGATTTGATAAAGCCAGAAAAATAGTTTCTCAAGCTATTGACTTACAAAAAATGAATGGGACTAAAAACAGCACCATGCCAATCATATTTTCAGGAACAGGAGGATTAGCTCTAATCCCAATACAAATGCTAGAAAAAGAAAACTTTGAGATTAGTTATAAAGATAATCAAGTTTTAATATTTAATCTAAAAAGAAAGTCATTTCAGATCTTAAATGAAGCAAACTAATCTAAATTAGTAATTTCTCGATAAAGCCAAAATTACCTTATAGTTTAATAAAACAATTAATTCATAATGACTTTTGAAGCGACCTACCTTGGATCAAATGGTTGGCTTATAAATTTTAAAAAAACCAATTTAATTATTGATCCTTGGCTCAAAGGAGATTTAATATTTCCTCCAGGTGAGTGGTTTTTTAAAGGATCACTAGAAGAAGAAATTTCAATAGATAAAAAAATAGATATTATTTTGTTAACCCAAGGATTACCTGACCACTGTCATGTTCCAACATTAGAAATGTTCGGAAAGGATATTCCTATAATTTGTCCTAAAAGTGCTGTTGAAACATTAAAAAAAATTGGTTTTAGTTCAATTAAAGTGCTTAAGCCCACTGAAAAGACAAATCATTTTAATTTAAGTTTTGAAGCTACTGCTGGGGCTCCGGTACCACAAATAGAAAACGGTTATATTGTTAAAGACGATCAAGATAATGGGTTTTATATAGAACCCCATGGATATCTTGATGAAAATTTAAACAAGCAAAGTCTGGATGCAGTCATTACTCCTACAAAAAATTTAGAATTACCCCTAGTAGGTTCTTTTGTAAAAGGTGCTGATGTAATCCCTAAATTGATTAACAAATTCAATCCAAAATATATACTCTCAAGCACAATAGGCGGGGATGCAAAATATTCAGGTTTTTTAAATAATTTTATTTCAGTTCAGGATTATGAAAAGGAATTAAATTGTAATCTTGTAGATCTAAAGAGTATGCAATCTATTATGATTTAAATCGATCCAAAAAGATCTTTAATTAAGTCATTTTGATTGAAAGTAAATCTACTTTAAAAGGAGCGCAAAAAATTCATTCATTTTTTATTACTTCAATACTTTTATTAGCTTTAAATAGTAGCTATTTATGTGAAAATTCAAAGCTTAATCTTGTGATGAGAAATAATATTAATGGTGACTTTTCCATAGTTGAAAAGATATCTGAGTTAAAGCCAGGAGCATTTATAAATATTAATTGGAATAAAAAAAAACTTATGCTTCCATATTCTCTAAGAAAAGATTATATTTCCTTTACAGATAAAAAATGGGACTGGAGGTACCAATTTAATAAGGACGGATTGCCTGATATTAATAATCCTTCTTTATACGAATTACTTCCTTCAGGAAAAGTTAAAGCACATTACTGTCAATCAGAAGAAGAAAGTTCTAACTTATAATTTCAAAATAAATATTATAGATTTTTTAAATTCTGAACTTCTTTGTAAAGATGAACAATCCAATTAACCAAAAAAGTATTTCAAGATATGTAAAACTTAAAGATTACAAAGTTTTTGATTATGAAATTCCAGAAACATTTTTGGACTTCGTAATTAAGAAAAATGCTGTAAATGTTACGACCAAAATAAAATTGGTAAGAAAAAATAAGAATACCAGAAATCTAATTCTTGATGGTACGGATATATTAATAAAAAAAATATTTATAGATGACTCATTACTAGAAGAGGAATGCTACAAACAGCAAAAAAATAACTTAAAAATTAAAAATATAAATAAAGAAAATTTTTTATTAAAAATAGAAGGAATAATTAAACCAAAGGAAAATACATCCCTTTTAGGAATGTATGAGAGTAATGGAATTATAACTACGCAATGTGAAGCAGAGGGATTTAGAAGAATAAGTTTTCACGCTGATAGGCCTGATATCTTAAGCAAATACACCGTAAGAATTGAGGCAGACAAGAATGATTATCCTGTCTTACTTTCAAATGGTAACGTCGTAAAAGAAAACAATCTTACAAACAATCGACATGAAATAATTTGGGAAGACCCATATCCGAAACCCTCATATCTATTTGCATTGGTAGCAGGGAAACTTAATTGTGTAAAAGACAATTTCATAACAAAATCGAATAAAAAAGTAAAAATAAATATTTATGTTGAGAATGGGGATGAAAAATATGTTCAACATGCAATAAGATCCTTAAAGAAATCTATGAGATGGGACGAAGATAAATATAATCTTGAATACGATTTGTCATTGTTCAATATAGTGGCAGTCAGGCACTTTAATATGGGAGCAATGGAAAATAAAAGTCTAAATATTTTCAACTCAAAACTAATACTCGCTAATTCTGAAACAACAACTGATGATGAATTAGAAAGAATAGAGGGTGTGATCGCTCATGAATACTTCCATAATTGGACGGGTAATAGAGTAACTTGTAGAGATTGGTTTCAATTATCTCTAAAAGAGGGTTTAACAGTATTCAGAGATCAACAATTCACTGCAGACCTTCATAATCATGAAATCAAGAGACTTGAGGATGCAAAATTTCTTAGAAGAAATCAATTTAGAGAGGATTCTGGTCCAACATCGCATCCTGTAATGCCAGAAAAATATCAAGAAATAGACAATTTCTATACGACCACGATATACGAAAAAGGATCAGAAATAATTAGAATGCTTAACAAGCTTGTAAAAGATGAAAATTTCTATAAAGGATTTAGTAATTACATCTCAACATATGATGGGAAGGCAGCAACAATAGACCAATTTGTCGATAAAATTTTAGAGCATAATAAGGAAATCGATCCTAAAGAATTTAAAGTTTGGTACAAGCAAAATGGAACACCAAAAGTTAGATTAAAGAGAATTTGGGATCAAAAAGATAAAAAACTTACAATTCTAGCCTCTCAAAGTAATCCAATAAAGAAGAACCCATATAATGATTATCCTCTAATAATTCCTATAAATCTGGCTATATTTAGCTGTGAAAATAAAACAATAGAAAAAACAGTTATTTTAAAGAAAACAACACAAGAATTTATTTTTAGGAATGTAAGATCTTACCTCCAAATCCCCTTAGTAACTTATTTTCGCGAATTCTCTTCACCGGTTGAGTGGGAATCAGACACTACCTTGGATGAGAAATTTTTAATATTAAAATATGAAAAAGATTTTTTTACGCTATCTAATACTGTAAAAGTATTTTATAAAAAAATCATATTATGCAGATTAGATGAAAAACCAGATCGCAAAATTGAAAATAAATTAATAAGCACCTTAATATCATTTATAAAAAATAAAGATATTAATTTATCTCTTTTATCAGAATTACTAAGTGTTCCGACATTTGCTGAAATTGAATCAGAGATGGAAAATATAGACCCTTTAAAAATATATAAAACTATTGACGAATTAAATTATTTATTCGGTACCAAATTAAAAAAAGAATTATATTTTAAGCTCCAAGAAATAGAGAAAAATCTAGATAAAGTATGGCCAGAAGGTAAAAATGAAAGAAAACTAGTCGAAACTATTTGGAAACTACTCTTGCACAGTAATGATAAGGAAATTAAATGCAAGATAATTAATTATGTTGATAGTAATTCGATGACGCTAGCAAAAGCTGCATTGAATTCTTTCAGTAGGATTAATTGTCCTGAAAGAAGAATTATTTCAAATATATTCTTCAATAAATGGAAAAATAATAGTGTCGTTTTGGATAGTTGGTTCTCATTTAATGCATCTATAGAAATTGATGAAAAAACAAACAGCATTGAAGAATTATTTGAAAATAAGTTTTTTGATTCGAAATCACCAAACACTTTAAGAGCTATATTAAATACTTTCGTAACAAGAAATAGTACTTTTCATGCAATGGATGGTTCTGGTTATAAATATATTGCAAAAAAGATAATTGACTTTGATAAATTAAATCCAATCGTAATTTCCCGTTTTGTGAAAGTATTTAGTAGATACAATTATTATTCAGACCCTTACAAAAGTAATATGGTAGAGACAATAAAGCAGATTAAAAAAAATAAACTATCAACAAATACTAAAGAAGTATTAGATGCAATAATAGAGTGATTAATTGATGTTATTTAACTAGATAGAAAATAACAATTGTAAATATTAAAAATAGAATAGATACAAGATACTTATTAATAAAAAAATAATCAAATACATTTTTATTATTATCTTTATTCCACTTTTTATTTACGTATTCCTTAGTTATAAATTTATTAGGTCTGCCACAATATAAACATATTGGGGAAGTTTTTGAAATTAAATTTTTACATTGGGGGCACTTTTTTTTTTCCATAATTTAATCTTACTGAATAAAATTGATATCAGAAACAATAAATAAAATTAGTGATTTAAATTTTATTTATTATATTTTGAATAATTAAATATCATTGCAAAAAAAATTTTGATTCTAACTATTTAAAAAAATTCAATATAATGAAAAATTAGTATTTTATTTGAAATGTTTGCTATTGCACTTGGAATGTCCCCTGTCGAAAAAGTTACTGTTGCAATATCTGCATCAATTTTTATAATCGCCTTTACATGGGTCTCGATTAAGGGAGACTTAAGAAAACTTGCTAATGAACTAATTGAAGATAATGAAAAAAATCAGGATAATTAAAAAATAATTTACCCTACTTTGCATGCAAACTAGGGTAATCAATAATATGCCTAATTTCTTTTAGAGAAGAACCATAGATTTTTTCACCATTTAAGTGAACACCAATCCATTTTTCCTTTTGATTAAAATAATTACTTTTAGTAGTATCCCTCCCGAGATAATATTTATTATCCCAATTTAGAGTTATATCCCAACCTTTATAATTTTCTATCATTGTGAAATAGATAACATACTCAAATAATACCAAGAGAGATATAGAACAAAAACAAAGGAATTAAGTATTTTTTTCGTTATTTTTATTTAATATTTATGCAGTAATAACTTTTATTTTACGAGCAGCTTCATCTGCATTTTTTCTAGCCAAATTAATGTCAGAATTTGATGAGAGGACAACACCCATTCTTCTACCTTTTCTGGAAACTGGTTTGCCAAATATGAGCACTTTAGTCTTTTTAAATTCTAATGCTTCATTAAGACCCTCATATATAGGATTTAGATACTCTTCGTTAGAAAGTATAACTCTTGTTGCAGAGGGTTCTATTAGATCTATTAGTGGTATAGGTAAATTTAAAAAAGCCCTTAAATGTAATTCAAATTCATTAATATTTTGACTAACTAATGTAACCATACCAGTGTCGTGTGGTCTTGGAGATAATTCTGAAAATATAACCTCACTTCCTTTTATAAAAAACTCTACTCCATATAATCCAGCTCCATTAAGGTTATTTAGTATTCTACTTGTCATCCTCTTAGCTTCAATAATTAAGGACTCGTTGATCTCTATAGGTTGCCAACTACATTGATAGTCTCCATTAGATTGAAGATGTCCAATTGGTAAACAAAAAATATTTTCGCCATTTTCTTTTCTTACAGTTAGAAGAGTAAACTCAAAATCAAAATTAATAAATTCTTCAATAATTACACCTTTAACGTTTCCTCTTGAATTTGCTTGTGCCTGTTTCCAAGCATTTTGTAAATCATTTTTTGATTCAACCAAACTCTGTCCCTTTCCTGAAGAGCTCATTAAAGGCTTAAGTAAAAGTGGGAATCCAATTTTATCTGCTTTTTTTTCTAAATCATCAAATTCAAAAATATAATCAAACTTTGCAGTTTTAATTTTTAAATCTCTAGAAGCTAAGTCTCTAATTTTATCTCTATTCATTGTAATTTCTACAGTTCTTGCGTTGGGAACAATATTGAAGCCTTCATCCTCTAGTTCTTTTAGGGCCTCAATTGAAAGTGCCTCTATTTCTGGGACAACATAGTCAGGCTTAAATTCTTTTATAACATTTTTTAAAATATTTTTATCTCCCATATCAATTACTCTTGAATAATCAGCAACTTGCATTGCAGGTGCTTTTTCATATCGATCAATTGCAATAACTTCTAATCCTAATCTTTTGGATTCTATTACTAATTCTTTTCCAAGCTCGCCACTACCAAGCAATAAAATTGTCTTTTTAGAAAAAATTGATTCTTTCATATATATAAAACTTATTCGTCATCACCAGAAGGTTGTGAAGATGTATCATCTGTAATTTTTTTATCTTTAGAATAACTAAATAAAAAATTTCTACCAAACCAATTTTGACTTCGCATGCTATTGGTTATTGATCTTGAAATTGCTCCTAAAAAAAAGACTCCAATCATTGCCCAAATAATTCTTTCTAAAGCAATTGCAGGTGAAAAACCTTGACCGGAATTAATAATTTCAGTAAGTGGGTCTAAAGGGTCCAAATTTAAACTGAGTAATAATATTAATTATAAAGGGTTAAAGAATTGAAAAATTAAAACTTGTAAAAGAAATAACAAGAACCATCAGATAATTTAAACACAAAAAAGGATATACAATGCTATCTTCAAAGGGTAATTTTTTTTAGACATGCAAGTAGACGTACAAAATACTACTGTTCTTTCCTCAGACGGATCATCTATAAAACTTGGTGAATACTCAGGTGAAGTAATTTTAGTTGTTAATGTAGCTAGTTATTGCGGAAATACTGCTCAGTATGAAGATCTCCAAAAGCTACATGATTTATATTCAAGCAAAGGCCTAAGAATACTAGCATTCCCCTGTAATGATTTCGGAAAACAAGAACCAGACTCTCTTTCAGAAATAAAAGATTTTTGCACCACAAAATATGGCGTTAAGTTTGAAATTTATGAAAAAGTTCATGCTAAAGGCAACACCACAGAACCATACACGACCCTAAACAAAGTTGAACCCGAAGGCGATGTTGAATGGAATTTCGAAAAGTTTCTTATAGGAAAAGATAGTAAAGTAATTGCAAGATTCAAACCAGGTGTTAAACCGTTTGACGAAAATTTAATAGCAGCTATCGAAGTAGCTTTAGATTCATAACAACCTTCTTATAATTCAAATTAAAATACTAAAAATAAAGATCCTTTATATTTAATTAAATAAAAACAATATATTCTAAAAAAACACTACTTTTAAAACTCAAGCCTGTCTAATATTCTTTAATTTAATTAAAAATCATATTAATTATCAGAATCAACATCTATTTCTATTATTTCG
>QCIY01000003.1 GCA_003216415.1 Prochlorococcus sp. AG-402-O16 | reverse complement strand
TTGTCAGATTTTTAGAACTACATTGCTTTGCAGATATTTCTTTAAAAAATCTATTTAAAATTGTGCACCTCGCTTCAATACACATACCATTTAGGAGATTCCTATCGATACCTTTTACATCTTTACAATATAAATACGCTAGTTCACTAAGATCATTACGTTCATTATTGTATTTGCTCATTTTTTGGGAAAAATTATTTATCCTTTCAGAACAACCAGGATAGATGACTTCTAAGGTAGGAATAATTTTTTTTCTTACTAAATTTCTTTTTAATTTAAGATCTGAATTTGTAGGATCTTCCCAGACTGGGATCTTCATATCATTGCAAAATTGTTTTGTATCTTCCCTACTGAAAATTAATATTGGTCTTATTAAATAAATTTGATTTTCTATTAATCTTTTACTCTCAATATTACTCAGACCTGCAAAATTGCTTCCTCTAGATAAATTGAGGATAAATGTTTCTGCATTATCACTACTCGTGTGACCAGTTAACAAATAAATATTATGTTTTTGCTGGTTTGTATTTAATAAAGTTTTGGCTCTTTCACATAATTTTTTATATCTCCATTCTCGTGCTTTTTCTTCTGAAGAAATACTTTCTTTATTTGCTTGATCAAAAGAGAATGAAATATTTTTATCTTCGCAATAATCTTTTAATTCAAGAGCATATAGAGATGATTTTTCGTGCCACTGATGATCACCATGCCAAACACTAATAGACCAATTATGTAGTTTTTTAAGGTCATTAATTAGGGTTAATAAGGCCATTGAGTCTTGCCCCCCGGAAACACTTATTAAAATATTGGATCCTTTGGGAATTAATATTTTTTTGGTAAGAATCTCCTTATGAAGCTGATGATGCAATGATGACCAATTTTTCTGACTTAATTTTTTATCAGTCATTTTGTGTTGCTCAGATAATATTTTTTAAAAAATGCACTGTTTTACTAAAACAATGTCACAATCGGGTAATAAATTCATTAAGTAAATGAGTCTGATTAATCTTTTGCCACAAAAAATCAAAGAAGAGTTAAGAAGCAAATCCTTACTCAAAGTTATTTCAGGATTGAATAATTTCGATGTTCAATCTGTGAAAATAATTGTTGAGGCTGCTTCATTAGGAGGTGCAGATCTTGTCGATATTGCTTGTAAACCTGAACTAGTTGATTTAGCACTTAAGAATTCAACACTACCCGTTTGTGTTAGTTCAGTAGTGCCTCAATCTTTTCAAGATTCTGTAAAAGCAGGAGCATCATTAATTGAAATAGGAAATTACGATACTTTTTATGAAAAAGGCATTAATTTTTCAGATAAAAAAGTTTTAAACATTACAAAAGAGACGAGGGATTTATTGCCTAATGTTCCTTTATCAGTAACTGTTCCTCATACTATGCCTATTGATAAACAAGTTGATCTTGCTATAAAGCTAGTAGAAGAAGGTGTTGACATTATTCAAACAGAAGGTGGCACCAGTTCTACTCCTTACTCTTCAGGAATTCAAGGCTTTTTTGAAAAATCAGTACCAACTCTTGCAGCTACCTATGCAATTCATCAAGAATTTAATAAACAATCTCTGAATATACCAATCATGAGTGCCTCTGGATTAAGCCAAGTAACTTGTCCACTAGCAATATCCTCTGGAGCCTCAGCAGTTGGCGTTGGATCTGTAGTTAATAAATTAGATGATTTAATATCGATGATTGCGGTTGTTAGGGGCTTAAAAGAATCTTTGAAAAATTCAATAATTGGAGAAAAAATTTCTTAGTATAGCAATACCCTTTTGCTACTACGTTGATGAACAACTATAAGCTTCAAGCTCCTTACGAACCAAATGGAGATCAACCAGAAGCTATTAAAAAATTAGTTAAAGGCGTCAATACTGGTAAAGAGTTTCAGACTCTTTTAGGAGCTACTGGAACTGGTAAAACATTTACTATTGCGAATGTAATTCAACAAACAGGAAGACCAGCACTTGTATTAGCCCATAACAAAACGTTAGCTGCACAACTATGTAATGAATTAAGGGAATTTTTTCCAAAAAATGCTGTTGAGTACTTCATTTCTTACTACGATTATTATCAACCTGAAGCTTATGTACCTGTAAGTGATACTTACATAGCAAAAACGGCTTCAATTAATGAAGAAATAGATATGCTTAGGCATTCTGCAACACGCTCATTATTTGAAAGAAAAGATGTAATTGTTGTAGCCTCAATAAGTTGTATTTATGGTCTTGGTATACCGAGTGAGTATTTAAAAGCTGCAGTTAAATTTGAAGTGGGAAAGTCAATAAATCTACGTTCTTCTTTAAGGTCTCTAGTTGAAAATCAATATACAAGAAATGATATTGAAATTACTAGAGGTAGATTCAGAATTAAAGGTGATGTTTTAGAAATCGGTCCAGCTTATGAGGATAGATTAATTAGAATCGAATTATTTGGTGATGAAGTTGAAGCTATTAGATATGTTGACCCTACTACAGGAGAAATACTTGAAAGTTTGGAACAAGTTAGCGTTTATCCAGCGAAGCATTTTGTGACCCCAAAAGAAAGACTTGAGAGTGCAATAAGTGCAATTAGAAGTGAATTAAAAACTCAACTAGATAAATTTACATACGAAGGAAAATTATTAGAGGCTCAACGTCTAGAACAACGCACAAAATATGATTTAGAAATGCTCAAAGAGGTTGGTTATTGTAATGGAGTTGAGAATTATGCTCGTCATTTATCAGGCAGGCAGGAAGGTTCACCGCCAGAATGCTTAATAGATTACTTTCCCAAAGATTGGTTGTTGGTAGTTGATGAGAGTCATGTAACATGTCCTCAACTTCATGCGATGTACAACGGTGATCAATCTAGAAAAAAAGTTTTAATAGATCATGGTTTTAGATTGCCCAGTGCTGCAGATAATAGACCTTTAAAATGTGAAGAGTTTTGGGACAAATCAAAACAGACATTATTTATAAGTGCAACTCCGGGTCAATGGGAATTAGATCAATGTGATGGTGAATTTATTGAGCAAGTTATAAGACCAACTGGGGTTTTAGATCCTGTAATTGATGTAAGACCTAGTGATGGTCAAATAGAAGATCTGTTATCTGAAATAAGAATTAGAGCTGAAAAGAATCAACGAGTGCTAGTGACAACACTTACTAAGAGAATGGCTGAAGATCTAACTGATTTTTTATCTGAAAATAAAGTAAGAGTTAGATATTTGCATTCAGAAATCCATTCAATTGAAAGAATTGAAATTATTCAAGACCTCAGAATGGGCGAATATGATGTTTTGGTAGGAGTTAATTTATTAAGAGAGGGACTAGATCTTCCTGAAGTATCCTTAGTTGCCATTTTAGATGCTGATAAAGAAGGTTTTCTCAGAGCTGAAAGATCATTGATTCAAACAATAGGAAGAGCTGCGAGACATGTTGAAGGTGTTGCCTTGCTTTATGCAGATAACTTCACAGATTCAATGAAAAGAGCAATATCTGAAACTGAAAGAAGAAGAACTATTCAAAAAAAATATAACCAAGTCAATGGTATTACTCCAAAACCTGCAGGCAAAAAAATAGAAAATTCAATATTATCTTTTCTAGAACTTTCCAGAAAACTAGATGCTGGTGGTTTATCTAAAGATTTAATAAATATAGTTAATAACAAAACTGACGCAATTCTCGGTTCCAGTGATAATCAATGTTTGCTCGAAGAATTGCCTGACTTAATAGAAAAGTTAGAAATTAAAATGAAAGATGCTGCAAAAGAGTTAAATTTTGAAGAAGCAGCAAATTTGAGGGATAGAATCAAAAAATTAAGACAAAAATTGGCAAGAAATAATTAAAAAGAATTTATTTTTCTAATTCGAAATGATTATGAATCGCATTAACTGCTTTGTCACAATCTTTTTCTAAGACAATACATGAAGTCCTGATTTCACTAGTGGCAATCATTTCAATATTGATATTTTGGTCAGCCAATGCTCTAAATATTTTTCCAGCCGTTCCAACCTTAAATGCCATTCCCGCTCCTACAGTACTTACTTTGGCAATAGCAGGGCCATCTTCAATGTGTGATCCGGGTAATTTTTTTGTTAAGGCCTCAAAAACTAAGTTAGCTTTTTCTCTATCTTGTTTATTCATTGTAAGACTAATATCTTTAGTTTTTAAAGAGGAAATTCTCTCAGACTGAACGATAGTATCGATAAGTAAATTATTTTCAGCTAATGCTAAACATATCGATGCTGCTACACCTGGCCGATCAGGCAGTTTTCGAAAACTTACTTGAACTTGGTTTTTATCTAATGCAATTCCTCGTACTTCAGGTTGATCTTGTTTTTTATTGATTGGATTAACAAATATTTGTGTATCGGATAACTTAAATTTCTCAGCAACAAATCTAATAGCTTTTGGTATATTATTGATTTCAATTACACAGCTGACTTTAATTTCACTAGTAGCTATTAACCTGACATTTATATTCGCTTTAGATAAAGTATCAAATAAATCAGCTGAAACACTAGGTCTGCCCATAATTCCTGCTCCTTGAATACTTAATTTAGTCATATTTGTTTTTAAGTTATATTCTCCTCCTAATTGACTAGTTATAAGTTCACATTGTTCGGCAGTCTTTTTAACTTCTAATTCACTAACAGTAAATGTAATATCGTTTTTATTTCCATCATTTGTCGCTTGTATTATTAAATCTACACTAATACTTGCTTCTGAAAGTTTTTCAAATATTTGTGCAGCAATCCCAGGCCTATCAGGAATATTTGAGAGACTGAATACTGCTTGGTTTTCTAATACCTCAAGACTATTGACTGTTTTTGTTAATTCTAAGCTTCCTCTTTTTAGCGGGAGAGGTTGGATTTGACTTTCTAGGAGAGTCCCACTTGAGTCACTTTGGCTTGATTTGACACACAATTTAATTCCATAATTGCGAGCAATTTCTACTGCTCTTGGATGCAGAACTGAAGCACCGACACTTGCAAGTTCAAGCATTTCCTCGCAGCTAATTTCATCTAAGAGTTTTGCATTAGGAACAATTCTTGGATCAGTAGTAAGAACCCCTGGAACGTCTGTATAAATTTCGCACGTCTCAGCTCCTAAAGCTGTTGATAAAGCTACTGCGGAAGTATCTGAACCACCTCTACCCAAAGTTGTAATTTCCATTGAACCCGTATGGCTTAATGTTGTTCCTTGAAATCCAGCCACTACAACTACAAAACCCTGATTTATATAATTTTGGATCCTTTCTGTTTTAATATCCAGAATTCTCGCTTTCCCATGAATTGATTCAGTAATAATTCCAACCTGGCTACCGGTCATTGAAATTGCAGGTATTCCGTATTCGTTTAATGCCATTGAGAGAAGAGCTATGGTTACTTGCTCTCCAGTTGAGAGAAGCATATCCAATTCTCTTCGATTAGGATTTGTACTAATTGATTCCGCTAAACTATTTAAATCATCTGTAGTTTGCCCCATTGCAGAGACAACTACGACAATTTCATTTCCTGCTTCTTTACTTTGACAGATGCTACTTGCAATATTTTTAATTTTTTTAATATCACCTACAGAAGTACCGCCAAATTTTTTTACTAGTAAAGCCATATTTAAATCATAATGTAAATTCTTAAACTTATAATTTGGTTAACTTAAATTAATTAATTTCTCTGTAAAAACACTTATAGGATTATTACCTTGTTTTAATAATGATTCAATATCTAGTAAGTTACTCATTAAATTAATTAAATATTCTTGAGATACATTTTTGACTTTTCTTCGAATAAAAAAAATTCGTTTTGGATTAGAAATGCCTGCAAGATTACAAATCTTTTCTGCATTATCGTTACCTGAATTAACTGCTAATTTTATAATGGTATGAATTCTTATTTGACTAATTAAACCTGCATTTAGTCTTAAAGCAGGTTCTCCTTTCTGTAAGGAATAATTTATTTCTATAAGGCTTTCATTAATATTTTTTTGTAAGAGAAGATCAATGATTTTGAAAATATTGGATTGATGATCACTAAATATTTTTTTTACATCAATACTTTTAAGAAAAAGTTGTGAATTCGAATCATTTGATAATGCAGAAAGGTATGTTTTTGCTTTGGCTAATTCATTTATTAGTTTAAAGCTATCATTACCAACTGAATCAATTATTAATTCAGCTGCATTTTTATCAATTTTGATATTCATTTCATTTGCTGCATCTTCTAAAAATCTTTTTTGTCCTTCATAGTCCCAGATTTCTGGTAAAGAAAATGACTTTTCTTTAGCTAAATTATTTTTGATAAGTTTTTGTAAAAATTTAGTACTCTTTAGTCTTGAGTCTGGTTTTTTTGTATTTTGTAAAATCAAATAAGTATTTTGAGGTATATTGTCATGAATTCTTTCAAATTTAGTTCTTAGATCATCATTTTTGGCAGTAAAAATTGGATTATTTTTCAATGTAACTATTCTGTATCCCTCTCCAAAAGGAGGTGTAAGAACTTCATCAAAAGCTTTATTGACTTGCTCATCATCATCTCCATTTAAATTTGTTACGTTTATTTCTTTCCATTCTTTGGATACTTCCTTATCAATTAATTTTTGAATAAATGTATTTTGAGCATTTAAATCATTACCCCATAATATTTGTATTGGCATAATTGCTCAATAAAAACCATATATTAACTATGATTACTTCTAACACAAATTAAATTTAATGGTAATAGATCATCCAATTTTTTTGGAAAGCATCAGATTCATAAGATCTCATTTATTAGCCAATGATCTAAATTATTTGGAAAAAAAAGTGTTAGAGAGATTAGTCCATACTTCAGGAGATTTTTCAGTTCAAAATCTTGTAAATTTTAGTGAAGGTGCTTGCGAAAAAGGGCTTCAGGCACTTAAAAATGGTGCTCCGATTTTAACTGATACTGATATGGCTGCAGCAGCAATAAAAACCATGGCAGAAAATACCACTAGGAATAAAGTATTCACCGCTAGAATGTGGTTTGGAAAAAATAATCATACAAACTTAACTAAAACTGCATATGGCTTAAGTGAAGGTTGGAAGGAGTTATCCGCTATGAATTCTGGAAGCAAATCACCTATTGTAGTTATTGGCAGTTCGCCTACAGCGTTAACTTATTTAATTGATATTTTAGCGAATGCAAAAGATTTACCTAGTTTAATTATCGGAATGCCTGTTGGATTTATTGGAGTAGAGAAAAGCAAAAACAAACTAATTTCTACGGATCTTCCTAGAATTGTTTTGAATTCAACTAGAGGAGGTGCTGCCATGGCAGCTGCTACGGTTAACGCATTATTGAGGGAAACTATTTAAAAAGTATTTATTTTATAAAAATTTCAAAAATCTACTTTATATCATAATTTAATTTGTTATTTTCTTCTAAAGAATTTAAAACTGATTTTGCTTTTTCTATAACTTCTTTTGGAACTCCTGCTAATTTAGCTGCTTCTATGCCATAGCTTTTGTTTGAGCCCCCTTTAACAATCCTGTGGCTAAAAATTAGCTGATCGTTATTTTGTTCTACTAAAACTTGAAAATTTTGTATATTTTTATTTGAATTTTTTAAATAATTAAGCTCATGATAGTGCGTAGCAAAAATAGTATTACATTGAATTTTTTTTGCAAGATATTCACTTACTGACCAAGCTATTGAAAGTCCATCAAAAGTAGAAGTCCCTCTGCCTATCTCATCAAGTAAAACTAGTGAGCTAGAAGTTGCCTGATTTAGAATTGATGCAGTTTCAGACATTTCTACCATAAATGTTGATTGTCCAGATGATTGATCATCAACTGCCCCAATTCTTGTGAAAATCCTATCTGCAATCTTGATTTCAGCATTATTAGCAGGAACAAAGCTACCAATTTGCGTGAGAATTTGTATTAAACCAAGTTGTCTTATAAAGCAACTTTTTCCGCTTGCATTGGGACCGGTTAATATAATTAATTTTTGATTATCCTCAAAAGAGATATCGTTTGCTACAAACTTTTTATCACTTAACAATTGCTCTACGATTGGATTTCTTCCTGCGATAATTTTTGTACTATTTTTTGTCATTGAATCATTTATTGGTATTAATGAAGGTTTTATAAAATTGTTTTCTACTGAAGTAATTGATAAACCAAGCAGTGCATCAAGAGATGCTATGGATTTTGCGATTGATCTTATTTGTTTTGTTTTTTCAGCAACTATATTTCTTAATTCGCAGAAAATTTCATATTCTTTCGATGAAGCTCTACTTTTTATTTGGAAAATCTTATTTTCTTTATTTTTAATTTCTGAAGTAATATACCTTTCTTCATTAGTAAGTGTTTGCCTTTTGATCCAATGTTGTGGAGCTAAATTAACTTTTGACTTATTTATAGAAATGTAATAACCAAAATTTTTATGAAATTGAATTTTTAGGTTTGAAATTTTGCTAATTTTCCTTTCCTTTAATTCCTCTTTATTTAGCCACTCAGAGTAATCATCCATTAAATTGCGTAAACCATCTAATATATTGTCAACACCATCGTGGATCATGCCTCCTTCACTAATATTTAGAGGAGGATTTTCTACTAGTTTAAAACTTATAGTATCAGCTAATTCTAAGAGTCCTTCATCAATATTTTTTAATTGATCAGTCCAATCTGGTAGATCATATTTAAATAATTCAATTATGGATTTTAGTCTAGGCAATTTTTTTAAACCTTCAGCTATTGCAATTAAGTCTCTGGGACTTGCATGACCTGCACAAGCTCTACCTGCAAGTCTTTCTAAATCCCCCATTGCTCTAAGTAAATTTTGGGTATCTGTACGTAATTTTTTAGATTCAAAAAAGTTTGTAATTATATTTTGTCTTTTATAAATTTCATTAACGTTTAATAGTGGTGAATCTATCCACCTTCTTAAACACCTTGCACCCATGCAAGTATAAGTTCTATCAATACTCCATAGTAGCGAACCTACATAATTGTTTTCTCTTTGTGTATTTTTGATTTCTAAGTTTTTTTGAGTTTGATAATCAATAATTAATTTGTTGTGACCATATTGGATTTGTGGAAAGTCTAATGAGATTTTTAAAGAAGAATCTTTATCTAAATTTGAAGGATTAATTTTTTCTAAATAATTTAATAAACCTCCAAGTGATCTAGTTGCATTGTTTAAATTTTTAAGTCCTATTCCCTCTAGGTTTGCAATTTGGAAATAATTTTTTATTAGATAATTTGCTTCATTAATACCAAAATTAGTCTCTTGAGAAACAGTATATGTAATTTGACTATTTCTTTTAATTAATAAATTTCTTACTGCATTGCTTCCTACAATGATTTCTGAAGAATCTAATTTAATAATTTCATCAAATAGTTTTGACAGAGATTGGCCTTCTAAAGTTATTAATTCTCCTGTGCTTACATCAGCTTTTGATATACCCCATTCATAAGATTCATCTGAGTTTTCTTCTGATAAGTAAATAGCAGTAATCCAATTATTTTTCTTTGCTATCAACATCCCCTCTTCAATTACAGTTCCAGGAGTAATTATTCTTGTTATTCCTCTTTTAATTGGAGTCCCATAATTTCCAGAACTTTTTTCTAATTGATCGCATATAACCACAGAATAATTTTTTTTAATTAAATCAGCACAGTATCTCTCCATTGCATGATGGGGAACCCCTGCCATAGGGATCTTACCGATCTCTTTGCCAGCATCTTTACTGGTAAGCGTTATTTCTAAAAGGTTCGATATTAATACAGCGTCCTCAAAAAAACATTCAAAAAAATCTCCTAATCTATAAAGTAATAACCTATCTTTATTTTCTTCTTTTAGAGTTACATAATGCTTCATTACAGGAGTTAATTTCAGTTTTGAAACTGTTTTATAGCTATAAGATTCTTCATTGATGCAAACATTTTTGTTATTTGAAATTAAATCAGTCTTGAATTTATTTATTAAGTTAATTGAATTTTTTCTTTCTCTAGGTCTTTTTTGCGATTCTTTTTTTAAATCTTCCCAAGATAAATCTTCTGGAATTTTTGCTACTTCTTTTTGCTTCTTATTTTCATTATCTATCGCAAATAAATTTTTTTGAATTATCGTATCTTCTTGCATACTTTTTTAATTCCTAAATAGATATTAGGTAGAAATTCTTTTTTTGCATCTAAAGTAGCTAAAAGTATGTAAATTTTCTCTAAAAATAATCATTTTCATGAGATTATAGTATTTATAATGTTTTGAAACCTAAGACTGAACTATGCAGGCTGTTAACTTTTTCTTCGTAAATGCTCTATTATTCGCATCTTTAATCGCGGTTGTAGGAGTACCTGTTTTATATGTGACTCAACCTTCTACCGAGGAAGGACAGAGAGAAAGTAGGAGAAAAATTTACTCCATAGCTGCTGTTTGGGTTGTTTTGGTATTTGTTACTGGAATTGTTTCTTCATTAGTTTGAACTTAATACCTTTTCGTGAGAGTCTATTAATATATAGAAGTAAAATTTAATGTCTACTTTTGAGGGTTCCTTTACTAATGCATCTACTTTAAAAGTAGGAATTGTTATAGCAAGATTTAATGATTTAATTACAAATAAAATTCTATCGGGTTGTCTTGATTGTCTTAAAAGACATGGTTTAGATACTTCTGAATTAAGTAATCAAGTAGATATAGTTTGGGTTCCTGGTTCATTCGAATTGCCAATTGCAGCTAAAACTCTCATGAAAAAAAAGAGTTATGACGTTCTAATTGCTCTTGGGGCTGTGATACGTGGTGAAACTTCTCACTATGATGTAGTTATTTCAGAGGCTAGCAAAGGTATTTCGCAAGTATCAAATGAGAATAATGTCCCAATTATTTTCGGAGTTTTAACTACTGATACTATGCAGCAAGCTTTAGAAAGAGCAGGGATTAAAAATAATCTTGGTTGGAATTATGCTTTGCAAGCTATTGAGATGGGATCTTTAATTAAAAATTTAAATTAGTTGAAAAAAATTAATTATTTCTATCATTGATCCCTTCTTTAAGATAAAATAACAATGTTCTGCGGATGTAGCTCAGTGGTAGAGCATCTCCTTGCCAAGGAGAATGTCGAGAGTTCGAATCTCTTCATCCGCTTTTAATGTTTGTATGATCTAAAATGTTTATTGCAATAACTTTGTAATGTCAAGAGTAATTTCTATAGAGGATTTAAGGGGATTATTTACTAAACCTTATGGTGCAAATGCACCAACAAAACAAAAATGGGCTGAATTTTATAATGAGAATGTCATTTTTATAGACCCAACTCAGGAAACAGAGGGATTAGATTCTTATATTAAAGCTCAAGAAAAACTAGTTAAAAGATGTGATGATGTTTTTTTAGAAACACATGCAATCTCCATAAGCGGAAATTGTGGATTCGTTGAATGGACAATGGGTTTAAAAATTATGGGTAAAGAATTTATTTATCCTGGAACCACTCGTTTAATATTTAGCGAAAATGGATTAATTAAAGAGCATAGAGATTATTTTGATTTTTGTGGGCCAACTTTTGGACCAGTTCCTATTTTAGGTCCCTTTATAAGATGGCTTTATAGTAAATTTGTTTCTTGATTTTATTCATAAATTGAATTTTTTAATTGTTTTAGCTTTTTTATTAAATAGAAGAGTTTTTTATATTTCACGAACTAATAAATTCTGACAAGTAACTTCTTTGAAATCTAATTGAGAATAAAACAATTTTTTATTCGTAGTCATTAAATATAATTTCTTTGTATTTTTAATTTTTTTAGAAGATAAAAGATTTCTTACAATTAATTTCCCAAAACCATTGCCCTGGTGATTTTGATCAATAACAATATCCCATAGTACCCCGCGGTAAACCCCATCGGTTAAAGCTCTACCAAAACCAACTATTTCATTACCTACCCAAAGACTTACTATAACGTCACTGTTAGCAAGGCATTTTTTTAGATCCTTAATTGTTCTATTTTTTGCCCAGAAAGCATTGGTATTTAGTAATTTTTGTAGCTTAATTAATCCATTCGTCGGTTTAAGATTAGGACCTAATCCAAAAACCCTTAACCCTAAAGCTCCTTTGGCATGTTTGATTAGAGATATTTCTTTCATTTATAAAAAAGATTTTTGAAAAGTGATGCCAGCTAACTTATTTTTGATTTCAATTTAAATACCTTAAACGATCATTTCTCGAAAAATAAAGAGATATAATTTTTCTTCATTCTCTTGTAACGCACTAATTTATAATGTTTGTAATAGGATGAATTTTTTAAGGACTTTTACTTATGCTAAAACTTTTGTTGGGAGATCCGAATACACGAAAGTTAAAGAGCTATCAACCAGTAGTGGAAGAAATAAATTTTTTAGAAGAAGAAATTTCTAGATTAACTGATGATGAATTAAGAGGAGAAACTCATAATCTTAAATCAGAAATCTCATCAGAATTAAATTTCAAAAAACAAAAGGAACTCTTAGAAAAATTTCTCCCTAAAGCATTTGCAATTGTTAGGGAAGCAAGTAAGCGAGTTCTTGACATGCGACATTTTGATGTTCAATTAATAGGCGGCATGGTTTTACATGAGTGTCAAATTGCTGAGATGAAGACTGGAGAAGGAAAAACTCTTGTTGCAACATTACCTTGTTATTTAAATGCTTTAACTGGAAAAGGGGTTCATGTTGTTACTGTAAACGATTATTTAGCCAGAAGAGATGCTGAGTGGATGGGCCAAGTTCATCGATTTTTAGGCTTATCTGTTGGTTTGATTCAGCAAGATATGAATCCAGTTGAGCGAAAGAAGAATTACGACTGCGATATAACTTATGCCACGAATTCCGAATTAGGATTTGATTATTTGAGAGATAATATGTCTACTGATATTAACGAGGTAGTGCAAAGAAAATTCAATTACTGTGTTATTGACGAAGTTGATTCAATTTTAATTGATGAAGCTAGAACACCTCTAATCATTTCTGGCCAAGTTGAAAGACCTCAAGAAAAATATAAAAAAGCTTCAGAATTAGCTATGACATTAATTAAAGCAAAAGAATTAAGTAAAGATGGTATTGATCCAGAAGGGGATTATGAAGTTGATGAAAAGCAGAGAAGTTGTATATTAACTGATCAAGGTTTCGCTAAATGTGAAGATTTTTTGGGAGTTAGTGATTTATATAATCCTCAAGATCCTTGGGCACACTATATAACCAATGCTTTAAAAGCTAAAGAATTATTTATTAAAGATGTTAACTACATTATTAAAAATGATGAAGCTGTGATAGTTGATGAATTTACAGGTAGGGTAATGCCAGGAAGACGTTGGAGTGATGGCCAGCATCAGGCAATAGAGGCAAAAGAATGTCTTAAAATTCAACCTGAGACTCAAACATTAGCATCTATCACTTATCAGAATTTTTTCCTTTTATATCCTGGTCTAGCAGGTATGACAGGCACAGCAAAAACTGAGGAGGTTGAGTTTGAAAAAACCTATAAATTAGAATCTACAGTTATACCTACTAATCAAATAAGGAAGAGACAAGATTGGTCTGATCAAGTATTTAAAACCGAGATTGGCAAATGGAAAGCAGTTGCTAAAGAAACTGCACAGATTCACAGAAATGGTAGACCTGTTTTAGTTGGTACAACAAGTGTTGAAAAAAGTGAGTTATTAAGTTCTCTTTTAACAAAAGAAGAAATCCCACATAATTTGTTAAATGCTAAGCCAGAGAACGTTGAACGTGAGGCGGAAATTATTGCTCAGGCAGGAAGAGCAGGTGCTGTTACTATTGCTACTAATATGGCTGGGAGGGGAACAGATATTATTCTCGGTGGTAATAGTGACTATATGGCAAGACTTAAATTAAAAGAGACTCTAATTCCTTTGCTCGTCAAACCAGATAATGAGCATAAGCCACCAATTCCTAAGCAAAGAAGTCAAAAAGCTAAGGCTGGTTTTTCTTCAAAAGTGGACTCAAATTTAAAAAAGAACATTTCAAATGCTTCAACAAGTCTTTTCCCATGCAAATTGGATGAAGAAATTGAAAAGAAATTATCTCTTTTATCTTATAGCCTTGTTGAAAATTGGGGAGATAGACAGCTGTCTGTTTTAGAGCTAGATGACAGGATAGCTACAGCTGCAGAAAAGGCGCCAACCGATGATAGCTCGATAAAGCTTTTGAGAGAAGCACTATCAGATGTAAAAGAAGAATATGAAGAAGTTTTGATTCATGAAGAAGAAAAAGTAAGAGAAGCTGGCGGTTTACATGTAATAGGTACTGAGAGGCATGAATCAAGAAGAGTGGATAATCAACTTAGAGGTAGAGCAGGAAGACAAGGTGATCTTGGAAGTACAAGATTCTTTTTATCTTTAGAAGATAATTTATTAAGAATCTTTGGAGGTGATAGGGTGGCAAATCTCATGAATGCGTTTAGGGTTGATGAAGACATGCCTATAGAGTCTGGAATGCTTACTAGATCTTTAGAAAGTGCCCAAAAAAAAGTAGAAACCTACTATTACGATATTAGAAAACAAGTTTTCGAATATGACGAGGTAATGAATAATCAAAGAAAAGCAGTTTATAGCGAGAGACTCAGAGTCTTGCAAGGAATTGATTTAAAGAGTCAGGTAATAGGATATGGAGAAAGAACAATGAGTGAAATTGTGGAGGCTTATATTAATCCTGATCTTCCTCCCGAAGAATGGAATATCGAACAATTAATTTCTAAAGTCAAAGAATTCATATATTTATTAGATGATCTTAAAGAAGATGATATTAATTTATTGTCAATAGAGGAGTTAAAAAACTATCTCCAAGAGCAGTTGAGAATTGCTTATGATTTAAAGGAATCACAAATAGAAAAGATTCGTCCTGGATTAATGAGAGAAGCTGAAAGATTTTTTATTTTGCAGCAAATCGATAATTTATGGCGTGAACATCTTCAATCAATGGATTCATTAAGGGAGTCAGTTGGGTTAAGAGGATATGGCCAAAAAGATCCTTTAATTGAATATAAAAATGAAGGATATGATATGTTTCTTGAAATGATGACTAATATGAGAAGAAATGTGATTTATTCAATGTTTATGTTTCAGCCTAAAACTGATGCTGATAAATAAAATTAATTCAAGATTTAATCATCTCCAAGAAATTCTATAATTTCTTTGTCTTTAAGATTTTGAGCATCACCTAGTTTAGAAATATCAATAGATTCTGAATTAGCTAAACATTGCAGGGTTTTTTGTAATTTAAGAATTTCATTTTCAAGCAAATCTATTCTATCCATTAAATTTTTTATAACATTAGCTTCTGCGTCTGGTAAGGCAGAGTGAGCTAATGGGTTCACTTTGACACCGCTTTGATGGACTACTCTGCCAGGAACTCCAACCACAGTGCTATTCCCTTCTACATTACGAACTACTACTGAACCCGCACCAATCCGGGTATTGGATCCTACTATGATGGATCCAAGAACTTTTGCTCCTGCTCCAACTACAACATTTTCCTTTAATGTTGGGTGTCTTTTTCCATGACTTTTACCAGTACCTCCTAATGTAACTCCTTGGTATAGCAGACAATTATTGCCTATCTCAGCTGTTTCGCCAATTACAACTCCCATTCCATGATCTATGAAAACTCGTTTACCAATTTTGGCTCCAGGATGTATTTCAATTCCTGTAATTGTTCTATTAAGATGACTCAAAAGGCGGGGAATTAAGGGAATTTTTAGTTGCCATAATTGATGAGTAAACCTATGCATTACAATTGATTGAAATCCTGGGTAACAAAGAAAAATCTCTAGTATTCCTCTGGCAGCAGGATCTCTCTCTTTGATAATTTCTATATCTGATTTAAAAGTTCTTAATATCATGTTTTAATTAATAACTCCTATTTCTTTTTTTAATTGATTTATTGTTTCGATACTCAAATAATTTTTTGCACATATTATTTGAGGTAATCTTATAAGCTGAGAACGATTTTTTAATAATGTGTTTTCTACAACTGATAAACTAGGTCCATCACATACGATGTGGTTTGAAGATTTTAAAAGTGATAGTAATCTACTATTATTATCGGAAATTGCAGTCATAAGCATTAATTCACTGCCTCGCATGCTGTGTATGATAACTTCTGCAGCCCTCAACAAACCAGGGCTAATGCTAACAATACCTACACAACTACCAATATTTAATTCTTTTAGAATTTTTAATTCTTTTTGAAAGTCGCTTAAGTCAACTGCAATAGCTCGAACCCCATGTTGTTTAGCAACTTTTTCAAGAGGTTGTAAAAAATATCTGCTTGTGACAATAGTGCCATTATTTGAACTACTCAAAACTTTTTCTAATTCTTCCATAGGAACAACTTCTACTGGAACATTAATTTTTGGAGAGAGGTCCTCTGCTATAAGCATAGAAGCTCCTATATCTTCCCTAGGAGTACTGACTATAATTCTTGCTCCGCATTTAATGCGCCAATCAATTTCATTAGTTAATATTTCTCTTGTTTCTTGTAAGGTGCAACCAAGACTTACGAAGCTATCAATAGCTTTCTTTGCTTCTTGATCTGGTGGCTTACTGATTTTGTCTTTTGAGTATACTGATTTTTTGAAGTCTCTTTTAGTAAGATTATCTCTGACATAGATACCTGATCCAGCTATCGCCTCTACAACCCCATCAATTTCAAGTTGTCTGTATACTTTGCTTATAGTATTTCGATGCAGTCCAGTCTGCATTGCAAGTTGCCTTGTGCTAGGAAGTCTGTGTCCTGGAGGATAATGTCTTGCTGCTATTGCAAAGCAAATTTGATTATACAGTTGTGTAGATGCTGGTATATCACTTTCTTGTTGGATATGGAATCTCACTTTAGAAAAATCCTGACTAATTAATATTTATGCATAGTGACAGTTTAACATTTGTCATAGTTTTTCGATCAATTTTTTCACTCTACATCTTTTTTTATAAGAGGAGTTTTTCTAGGGCTTAGAAACATAATCATGTTTCTTCCTTCCCTTGTTGGTCTTTGTTGTACTTCTGATTGTTCTTCTAAATCATTAGCCATCTTTAGAAGAAGTGTTTCAGCTAAATTTGAGTGTTGAATTTCTCTACCTCTAAAAATCACGGTGCATTTTACTTTATCTCCCGATTTTAAAAATTTAGTAGCTTGACCTATTCGTACGTCATAATCATGCTTAGCAATTTTGTATCTCATTTTTACTTCTTTAACTTCCGTTTGATGAGATTTTTTTCTTGCCTCTTTTGCTTTTTTTTCTTGTTCAAATTTATATTTTCCATAATCCATGATTCTACAAACAGGAGGATCTGCTTTTTCGCTTACCAAAACTAAATCAAGTTCTCTTTGAGAGGCTATTTCTAATGCTTTCAATCTATCTATAACGCCTAATTGTTTTCCATCTGAATCAACGACTCTCAATTGAGGGTATTTTATTCTTTCATTAATATTTGGCAGCTCTCTTACTGGAGCGCGGCGGTCAAAACGTGGGCGTGGTGGCATTCAGTTGAGTTAATAAATTGATTGGATGTTGAACAAAATCTCTTATTTTATTAAGTTAGCCTAAAAAAGAGTCTATTTTAATTATTGCATCTTTTAGCAGGTTTTTGTTATTAAGCCAAATAGGATTATTCTTATTACGAAACCACGTTTTTTGTCTTTTAGCAAATTGGATTGTTTTTGTAGTAGTTAACTCAATTGCCTCATCAATAGTTACTTGACTATTTAAAACTGCCTTAGCTTCACGGTAACCAATGGTTTCTAATATTTGCAAATCTGATCCGTATTGAGAAATAAGGTTTCTAGTCTCTTCAACAATGCCAGATAAAAACATTTTTTTTGTTCTTTCTAAAATTCTTTTTTTTAAATTATCTCTATCTAACCCAAGCTCTAGTATCTTCCAGTCGGGCGGTTTTTGTACTTTTTGAGTTGATAAAGGTTTACCTGTTACGTAAAAAACCTCTAAAGCTCTTATTGTTCTAATTCGATCAGCACAATTGATTGTTTTTGTTGATAATGGATCACAACTTTTTAAAAGCTCCCAACATTCTTTCTGATCAAGTTCTTCAAATTGCCTTCTCAAATGATTTTGCGGAGGGACATCAGGCACAAAAAAACCTTTTGTTATTGAATTCATATATAAACCACTTCCTCCGACAAGAAAAGGCAAGTGATTTTTTTTGATTTCCTTTTTTATTGATTGTTGTGCAATTTTTTGAAATTGTTTTACATTAATAGGACGAATAGGCTCCTCAATATCTATTAAAAAATGCTTTATTTGTTTTTGTTGATTCTCAGATGGTTTAGCAGTTCCTATATCCATAAACTTATAGATTTGTCTTGAATCGATATTATGTATTCGAGTTTTGAAATATTCTGCAATTTCAATAGCTAATTCTGTTTTACCACTTGCTGTGGGTCCAACTAAAACTACTACATGTGGTGGATGAGAGAGCATATGAGTTTATGAAGAAATATCTATTCGCTATATAATGAAAGAGATTAAATTTTTCATGGACTTCGAGCCTTTCTTTTATTGCGGTGGTAAGTTTAATGAAAGACCTTTTAAAAACAACAATTTTTTAAAAGTTTATTTTTTTTATATTAAATGAGCGAGGACAAAAGATCTAATAAAATCTCAAATGATTATGGCGCGGAACAGATTCAGGTTTTAGAAGGATTAGAACCAGTTCGTAAACGTCCTGGAATGTATATAGGTTCTACAGGTCCAAGAGGGTTACATCATCTAGTATATGAAGTGGTTGATAATTCAGTTGATGAAGCCCTTGCGGGTCATTGTGATCATATAGAAATAGTTCTTCGATCAGATGGATCAGCTTTAATTTCTGATAATGGACGAGGTATTCCAACAGATGTTCATCCAAGAACGGGCAAAAGTGCCTTAGAGACAGTACTAACTGTTCTTCACGCGGGAGGAAAATTCGGAAGTGGTGGTTATAAAGTTTCTGGAGGCTTGCATGGAGTAGGAATATCAGTAGTTAATGCTTTAAGCGAATGGGTGAATGTGACTGTTTTTAGAGATGGTAGTGAGTTTAATCAAAGATTTGAAAAAGGTGTCTCGAAGGGTGAATTACAAACTAAAAAGCAGTCTAAAAGGCCTTTTAAAAAAGGAACCACTATTTGTTTTAAACCCGATAAAACAATTTTTTCTGGAGGAATCGAATTTGAATATGCTCTTCTTTCATCCAGGTTAAGAGAACTAGCTTATCTTAATGGTGGTGTAAAAATTGTTTTTAGAGATGAGAGAAATGAATTGTCAGATGGTTCTTTCAAGGAAGAAATTTACTTATATCAAGGAGGCATTAAAGAATATGTTCAATATATGAATTCAGAAAAAGATTCTATTCACCCTGAGATAATATATGTTGACTCACAGAAAGAAAATGTTTACGTAGAAGCAGCCTTGCAATGGTGTTCAGATGTATATTCAGATAATATTTTGGGCTTTGCAAATAATATTAGAACTATTGATGGAGGTACTCATATTGAGGGATTAAAGACAGTATTGACGAGAACATTCAATAATCTTGCAAAAAAGAGAGGCAAGAGGAAAGATATTGAAAAAAATTTAGCTGGTGAAAACATCCGAGAGGGATTGACTGTAGTTTTATCAGTTAAAGTTCCAGATCCTGAATTTGAAGGCCAAACAAAAACAAAATTAGGGAATACTGAAGTCAGAGGAATTGTTGATTCTCTTATTGGAGAAGCTCTGACAAAATATATGGAATTCAATCCTGGCATTTTAGACTTGATCCTTGAAAAAGCAATTCAATCATTTAATGCTGCAGAAGCCGCAAGAAGGGCTAGGGAATTAGTCAGAAGAAAAAGTGTTCTTGAAAGTTCAACTTTGCCTGGTAAATTAGCAGATTGTAGTTCTAGAGATCCTTCCGAATCAGAAATTTATATTGTTGAGGGAGATTCGGCTGGAGGGTCTGCTAAACAAGGAAGGGATAGAAAGTTTCAAGCTATATTGCCTCTCAGGGGTAAAATTCTAAATATTGAAAAAACTGACGATACTAAAATATATAAAAATACAGAAATTCAGTCATTAATAACAGCTCTAGGATTAGGAATAAAAGGAGAAGAGTTTGATGTGAGCTCTTTGAGATATCACAGAGTTGTAATCATGACGGATGCTGATGTTGACGGTGCTCATATAAGAACTTTGTTATTGACATTTTTTTATAGATATCAAAGAGAACTTGTTGAAAGAGGTTTTATCTATATTGCTTGTCCTCCTCTTTATAAAGTTGAAAGAGGTAAGAATCATAAATACTGCTATAACGAGAATCAATTGAAGGATACAATTTCAGGTTTTGGGGAAAATGCAAATTATAATATTCAAAGATTTAAGGGATTAGGGGAGATGATGCCAAAACAATTGTGGGATACAACCATGAATCCTCAAACTAGGATGATGAAAAGAGTTGAAATTGAAGATGCACTTGAAGCTGACAGAATATTTAATATATTAATGGGAGATAAAGTTGCACCAAGAAGAGAATTTATTGAAACTCATAGTAGCAACTTAGATATGAGTGCTTTAGATATATGATTAACAATCTTCTTAAGAATTTTTGCTTAATTACTTTTGCACTAATTGCTCCAATTACTTTACCTGCTGGTGGAATCCAGAAAAGTTTGAATCTAAATAAGTTTTCTAATAATACAAATGAAATTACATTGAGTAAAAATACTTCTCTCTACTCTTCCCCTGAAATTTTTGCTAATAAATTATTAGTTCTTGATATAGGTACAACTTTATCAGTTTTACGTAATTGGAAAGTCAGCGAAAGTGAAATTTGGGTTAGGGTTGAATTGGCTTCTAATAGATTTTTAGACGATCCTAACAGGATCACAAAAGGCTGGATAAAAATGTAAATTTTGGATTTTTTATCAATAGTTATCATTTTACTTGGGAGTAGTTTTGGATTAATAATCAGAATATTTATACAAAATAATTTCAAAAAAAATATAGGTTTTGATATACAAAGCACTTCGATAGTGAATTTTATTGCATCATTTTTTTTAGGAATTTTAGTAGCAATAAATTTTACTAATAATGACTCATTATTGTTATTTTATACTGGTTTTTTAGGATGTTTCAGTACATTTTCTTCTTTTATATACCAACTATTTATTCTATTTAAGAAGAGGGAATTCTTAAGATTATTTTTTCACTATATGGAAGTAATAGTTATTTCTTTTTTTTTCTTTTACTTAGGTTATTTTCTTATTCAATTTTTTTAAAATGAAAATAAAAAGTTATATTTATATTCTTTTAGCTTGTTATCTAGGTACTTTTTTAAGATTATCTATAGATAATAATTTTATTATTTCAATACTTGGCTCATTTTTCGTTGGTTTTATTATCACTAAAAGATTAAGTTATTCAAGCGAAAAAATTTTATTAAGTGGTTTTTTTTCTTGCTTTACATCCTTTAGTGGATTTATATACTTTTTGTACAAAATTTTTAATCAAGGAGATTGGATAAGATTTGTAATTTTTTTAAATTTAACAATTATAGTAAATCTATTAACAATGTATTTTGGGTTCTGGATAAGTAGAAAAATTACTTAGATTTCATATAATGAGTTTGTTACTTTGATAAGGGATTATATTTATGAATGAAAATAATCTTGAGACCGTTGCATCCTTATCTTCAGACTTAAGTATTCGAGAAAATATTACTATTCAACTTGAAGAGTTGCTTGTTGCAGGAAATTACGATGAGGCAAAATTACTTTTAGAACCCTCCCAACCTGTAGATATTGCTGAAGCTATTGGAAGTCTTCCATTAATACTTCAGGCACTAGCTTTTCGATTATTAAAGAAAAATGAGGCGATTGAGGTTTATGAATATCTAGATCCAGTAGTTCAACAAACCCTATTAGATAGACTTCGTTCAGGAGAAGTTTTAGAAATTGTTGAGAAAATGTCTCCTGATGATAGGGTTCAACTCTTTGATGAATTACCTGCAAAAGTTGTACGAAAATTTTTGTCTGCCCTTAGTCCTGGTGAAAGAAAAGTAACAGCTGAATTGCTTGGATATGAGCCTGAAACTGCTGGAAGATTAATGACAACTGAATTCATAGATCTAAAAGAGATGCAAACAGCAGCTGAGGCTCTTTCTTTGGTTAGAAAAAGAGCACCATTTACAGAAACAATTTACAGTTTGTACGTTACGGATAAAGAAAGACATTTAACGGGTATTCTTTCTTTAAGAGACCTTGTAACTGCTGATCCTTCTAAGCCAATTGGTGAAGTTATGACAAGAGATGTAGTTAATATTTCTACTAATACGAATCAAGAAGAGGTCGCAAGAGCAATACAAAGATATGATTTTTTAGCCCTCCCAGTTGTTGATAAAGAAAAAAGACTTGTTGGAATAGTAACTGTCGATGATTTAATCGATGTTATAGAGCAAGAAGCTACAAGAGATATTTATGCAGCTGGTGCAGTTCAACCTGGAGATGAAGATGATTATTTTCAAAGTAGCTTATTTACAATAGCTCGAAGAAGAATTTTGTGGTTGTTAATTTTGGTTTTAGCAAATGGTTTGACGACAAAAGTGATAGCTATGAACGATCAAATTTTAAAAGAAATTGTCTTACTAGCGGCATTTATTCCGCTGCTTATAGGAACTGGGGGAAATGTTGGCGCTCAAAGTTCAACGGTTGTCATTAGAGGTTTAAGTACACAGAAATTGAAGTCTCTTGGCGCAATTAAGGCAGTAGTTAAGGAGGCAATAACTGGAGCTCTTTTAGGTGTTTTGATGATGTTAGTAGTTTTCCCTTTCGCATGGTGGCAAGGGGAAGGTCCCTTAATAGCCTCTGCTGTAGGAATAAGTTTAATATCAATAACGACTTTAGCTGCTACAACAGGTGCGATTCTCCCTTTATTGTTCGATAGAATGAGATTGGATCCAGCCTTAATGTCTTCTCCTTTCATAACAACTGTCACTGATATTGCAGGTGTATTTATTTATCTAAGTACAGCAAAATGGTTATTAAGCTCTACATTAATATGAAATGACTAGGTATTTATTCTCATTTTTGTAAATTTGTGGATTTTTTTGTTTAACTTTACATTTCTTAATGGTATTGTTTACAAAACATCATAAAATTTTCATGACTTCTGAAACATTAAGTGAGAATAAATTAGCGACAATATCAAGTTTAAAAGCAAGTAATGATGTCGACCTTGTGAGATCTTATTTAAGGGATATTGGTAGAGTCCCATTATTATCTCACGAGCAAGAAATTACTCTTGGTAGGCAGGTTCAAGAATACATGCAAGTTGAAAGAGCAGAATTGGAAATTATTGAATTAACAGGAGATAAGCCAAGTAACGAGGAATTATCGAAAAAGTTAAATCTATCTACTTCCATAATAAAGAAAAGATTGAGAGCTGGTCAGAGAGCTAAAGAAAGGATGGTTGCAGCTAATTTAAGATTGGTAGTTAGCGTTGCAAAAAAATATACTAAAAGAAACATGGAATTATTAGATTTAATACAGGAAGGAACCATTGGACTTGTCAGAGGGGTAGAAAAATTTGATCCAGCTAGAGGCTACAAGTTTTCAACATATGCATATTGGTGGATTAGGCAAGGTATTACTAGAGCAATAGCTGAAAAAAGTAGGGCCATAAGATTACCAATTCACATAACTGAAATGTTGAATAAGTTGAAAAAAGGTCAAAGAGAGTTGAGTCAAGAAATGTCTAGAACTCCAACAGTAAGTGAACTTGCGAAATATGTAGAGCTTCCTGAAGATGATGTTAAAGATTTGATGTGCAAAGCAGGTCAGCCGGTCAGTCTTGAAACAAAAGTTGGTGATGGTGAAGATACTGTTTTGTTGGATTTACTTGCTGGAGGTGAGGACTTGCCAGACGAACAAATAGAAATGGATTGTATGAGGGGTGATCTCCATTCTCTTTTGCACCAATTACCTGATCTACAATGCAGAGTTTTAAGGATGAGATATGGCATGGATGGAGATGAGCCAATGTCCCTTACAGGTATAGGTAGGGTATTAGGTATCAGTAGAGACCGAGTAAGAAACCTAGAAAGAGATGGATTGAGAGGTTTGAGAAGACTGAGTGATAATGTTGAAGCTTATTTTGTCTCTTGAATAAATTCACATATTAACTTATTTGTTTTTTCAGGTTCTTCATCATGAGGACAATGACCGGCATCTTTAATAATATCTAATCTTTTTATATTCCTAAATTTTTTCTTCCATTCTTTTGCCTCACTTAAAGATTCCCAAGGATCTTTTTCTCCCCAAATTAATTGGATTGGATTATCAACCTCATCGAAAAGATCGGTAGCAAGATAATCATCAAATAAATTAATAAATCCACGAAATGCTTCTTTAGAATTTTTCCTTTGAGAGGGTTGATAAAGTATTTCAATCAATTCTTTATCAATATTTTTTCCTGAGGGATAAGCTTGTTCAAGTATTTTCCTTATAACTTTTGGATTAGCAGCTCTTGTAAAAAGTGTATTACTAATTACTCTTTGTCTGACAATCGTTTTAAGTACTGGTCTTAGTAGATTCATTAAAATATCACTTTTTTTTAAACGTTTATCATCCATAGTTCTTTGAGCACAATCGATCAAAATGACCCCCTTACATTTATCTTTGAGAATTTCAGCAGCTTTCAAGGCAATAACTCCACCAATTGAATTTCCTACCAAGTAAACAGGAGATTTTATTATCTCTGTACAAAATGTTGATATTTGATTACCCCATAAGTCAAATGAATATTTAATTGAGTTTTCTTTATCAGGTTCGTAATTTAATAAAGCACTAGGTTGACTGCTTTTCCCAAATCCTAATAAGTCAATTGCGTAGCAATTAGAAAATTTACCAAGAAAATCTTGATTATGTCTCCAGTGGTTTTTTGATGCCCCAAATCCATGAACTAATAAAATTTTAATATTTTTTTCAGAAGTAGATTCTTTTGATAAAGACCAAGAAATTTCCCAATTTTTCCACTTCCAAGTTTCAGGTTTATTTAAAGACACTATGAATATGCTTTTAATTAAACTTTAATTCAAAAAAAAATTATTCGTTTTTAATAAATTATTCTTAATTTAGAAAAAGCGTTCATTTTATGAAAAAGAAAAAGGTCATATGCATTGGAGAGGCTTTAATAGATAGAATCAGAAATAAGTCAAATCAAGGATTTACAGATTTTTTGGGTGGTGCCCCAGCTAATGTTGCTTGTGCATTAAGAAAATTAAAAATAGATTCAACATTTATAGGAAGTTTGGGTAGTGATGATTATGGAAAAAAATTTATTACGCAATTTAATGAATTGGATGTTAATTTAGATTTCTTGCAATTAGATAATGATTCATCTACTCGCGTGGTTAATGTAGATAGAGATCAATTTGGAGATCGTTTTTTTTCAGGCTTTGAGGTAAGTTCTCATTCATGCTTTGCAGACGAAGTTCTTAGTAAGAAATTAATCGAAAAAGAAATTTTAAATTTGAAGAAATCTTTTCTAGAAACAAAATACCTGGTTACAGGAACGATCTTATTATCATCTCCAATATCAGCAGAGACTATTTGTTTTCTTCTTGAACAGGCTAAAAATTTGGAAGTCAAAATAGTTATTGATTTGAATTGGAGAGAGGTCTTTTGGGATCATTCAAGTTTTTCATCAGAAATTAGTAAAACGGCGAGAGTTAATTTAATCAAGAAATTTTTAAATCATGCAAATGTTTTAAAACTTGCTAAGGAAGAAGCAGCTTTATTTTTTGAGGATGAAAATCCCTTGCTAATATCTCAACAATTGTTTAATAGGCCAGATGTAATAATAACTGATGGGAAAAATCCCGTTTCATGGTATATCAATGGATTACAGGGAATTACCGAAACTCCTACATCACAAAAAATTGTTGATACAACTGGGGCAGGCGATGCTTTTCTAGCTGGCTTAATTTCTAAATTAATTTCTTCTGGCTATCCTTCAAATGAACTAGAGATAGAAGATTGCATTAAGTTCGCAGGTGTTTGTGGATTATTAACTTGTCTTGGTGAAGGCGCCATCGAGCAACAGCCATATTATGAGAAGGTTAATAAATTTTTGGGATCTCTTATTTCGTAGTTTCTTCCATAATTTTTTGCATAACTAATTTCTATTTTCCAGAAATTATTAATAACTGGTTCTATTAATTCTGGCCATTCAATAACTAAAATAGCTTGTCTTTGTATTGCCTCTTCTTCTTCTGAAAAAAAAACTTCTTTTGCTGAAGAAACATTTTCTAACCTGTATAAATCAAGGTGAATCAGTGGAATTTTTCCGGAGTTATAATGATGCGATAAAGCAAATGTAGGGCTTGTAATGTCTTCAGAGATTGATAAGCCTTTAGCAATCCCTTGAACAAAAGAAGTTTTTCCAGCCCCAATTGGACCCTGTAATAAAACAATTGATTGTGGATTTAATTTATATGAAAGTTTTTTTCCTAACTTTAAAGTCTCTTTTAAATTCTCAACAAACACAAAATTACTCAAAAATCATATATAGTTTAATAGAAAAAGTATTTACTAGATATGGTTATCGCAAATTCAGTTAAGACCTCTACAACTAATTACGTAATTGCTGATATCTCTTTATCAGATTTTGGTCGTAAAGAAATTAAAATTGCTGAAACTGAAATGCCGGGATTAATGGCGCTTAGAGATAAATATCAATCTGAAAAGCCACTAAGAGGTGCAAAAATAGCTGGAAGTCTTCATATGACTATTCAGACAGCAGTATTAATAGAAACTCTTGTTGATCTTGGTGCAGAAGTGAAATGGGCTTCATGCAATATTTTTTCAACTCAAGATCATGCGGCTGCAGCTATCGCAGATCAAGGCATCCCTGTATATGCAAAAAAAGGTGAGACTCTTGATGAATATTGGCAATATACCCACTATATTCTTGATTGGGGCTCCGATTCTCCGAATATGATTCTTGATGATGGTGGAGATGCAACTGGCTTATTGATACTCGGCAGTAAAGCAGAAAAAGATTTATCTGTTTTAGATAATCCCGGTAATGAAGAAGAAATTGCTTTATTCAAATCTATAAAATCTAAGTTGGAAAATGATAGTGACTTCTATTCTAGAATTAAGAGTAATATCATTGGTGTCACTGAAGAAACTACAACGGGAGTTGCAAGACTTTATCAATTGCAAAATCAAAATGCTTTACCTTTTCCTGCTATCAACGTTAATGATTCAGTAACTAAGAGTAAATTTGATAATTTATATGGCTGCCGAGAATCTCTGGTTGATAGTATAAAGCGTGCTACTGATGTGATGATTGCTGGAAAGGTTGCTTTAGTAATGGGTTTTGGAGATGTAGGTAAAGGCTCAGCCCAGTCCCTTAGAGGACTTGGTGCTATTGTAAAAGTTGCTGAAGTAGATCCAATTTGTGCTCTTCAAGCGGCAATGGAAGGTTTTAGCGTTGTTACATTAGACGATGTTGTGGAAGATATAGATATATTTGTTACAGCAACTGGGAACTATCAGGTAATAACTAAAGAAAATCTTGTCAAGATGAAAGATGAGGCCATAGTCTGTAATATTGGCCATTTCGATAATGAAATTGATGTGGCTTCATTGAAAGATTATCCATGGGAAAATATTAAGCCGCAGGTTGATCACATAACTTTACCGAGTGGCAATAAAATAATCCTTTTAGCTGAAGGTAGATTAGTTAACTTAGGTTGTGCCACTGGACATCCAAGTTTTGTTATGAGTAATTCATTTACTAATCAAGTACTAGCTCAAATTGAACTTTTCAATAAGTCAGAAAAATATGCTAAGGAGGTTTATGTTTTACCAAAACATTTAGATGAAATGGTAGCTAGATTACATCTTAAGAAAATTGGTGCAAAATTAACAAAATTAACTAAGGAACAAGCTGATTATATTAATGTTTCTGTTGATGGACCTTATAAACCAGAGCTTTATAGATATTAAGTTTGAGTTTAATTTTTGTAAATTTTCTTACTTCAATCCCCGACTATATTAGTTTGGCTGTTGAAAAGAATTCATTAATTGCATACCTCACTATTTGTTTGGCTATGTTTTTAGAAAATATAATACCTCCCATTCCTTCTGAGATAATTATGCCATTAGGAGGCTATTTCGTTTATCAACAAAAATTAAATTTTTATATATTAGTTTTTTGGGGATTATTTGGAACTATCTTAGGATCTTTGCCTTGGTATTATTTAGGAAGATTAGTAAATGAAAAAAGACTTTCAAATTTTCTAGATAAAAAAGGAAAATATTTGGGTATTTCTTCTAGTGATTTAAGTAAAAGTAAAAGGTGGTTTGACAAGTACGGGGTTTCTTTAGTTTTTTGGGGCCGATTAGTACCAGGTATAAGAACTTTAATTTCAGTACCAGCTGGTATAGAACTTATGCCATTAAGAAAATTTTTAATTTGGACTACATTTGGGAGCTTGATATGGGTAGCACTTCTAACTTATGCAGGTTATTTATTTGGTGAAAATTATCCAATCATTGAAACTTACTTAGATCAAATCAAATATGTTGTCAAGCCAATTTTAATTTTAATTTTATTATATTTTTTTATAAGAATACTTATTAGATTTTTTAAAAAAAATAGAGCTTAAAAAGGGATTTCACTAGAGTTACTACTACTAGAATATTGGTTATTTTCAGACTCTTTTCGTGAGCTTAGCAAATTTAATCTATCTACTCTAACAACTGGTTTATATCTGTCTTCACCAGTATTTTTATCTTTCCAACTATCAATTTTGAAGCTTCCTGTAATTCCAATTAAGGAACCTTTTTTAACGTAATCTGCTGCTATTTGTGCTTGTTTACCCCATATCTCTAAATTAAACCAGTCTGGCTCTTCATCTCTACTCCTTCTGTTAACTGCCAAAGTAAAATTGGCTACGATGCTACCAGATTCAAAATATCTGACATCTGGTTCTCGGCCAGCTCTGCCAACTAGGTTAATAGTGTTAATTTCCATAATTTTTTTTTTTAATACTACTCATATTTTGAGTTTTTGCTCAAAGTTTTACGTGCTATTCATAACTAAATGAGTGATTTTTGAGAGCTCAACAAAAAATAGATATATTATTTAAAAAAAGATTTCTTATCGTGATTTTCAACAGATTTAAATTTTCTAGAGATATTGGCATTGATTTGGGAACGGCCAACACCCTTATACATGTATCAGGGAAGGGAGTTGTTTTACAAGAGCCTTCAGTAGTGGCCATGGACTTAGAAGAAGGGGTTCCATTGGCAGTAGGTAAAGAAGCAAAGTTAATGCTCGGAAGAACTCCCGGTAATATAAGAGCCGTAAGACCACTAAGAGATGGGGTTATCGCAGATTTTGATGCGGCGGAACAAATGATCAAAACATTTATTCAAAAATGTAACGAAGGTAAGGGCTTATTAGCTCCAAGAATAGTTATTGGTATTCCCAGCGGAGTTACTAGTGTTGAGCGAAGAGCAGTCAGAGAAGCAGGATTGGCTGGAGCTAGAGAAGTTCACTTAATTGACGAACCTGTGGCAGCTGCTATAGGAGCATCATTACCAGTAACTGAGCCAATTGGAACTATGATTGTTGATATTGGTGGTGGTACTACAGAGGTTGCAGTATTAAGTCTTGGTGGCACTGTATTAAGTGAATCCGTTCGAATAGCTGGGGATGAAATCAATGAATCAATTGCTATATATCTTAAAAAAGTTCACAATTTAGTTGTTGGAGAAAGAACTTCAGAGGATATCAAAATCAAAATTGGATCTGCATTTCCAGACGATGATTTTGATAAAACTACCTTAGAAGTTAGAGGTTTGCACCTTTTATCTGGTTTACCAAGGTCAGTTACTTTGACATCGGGAGAAATTAGAGAAGCTATGGCCGATCCACTAAGCAAAATAGTTGAAGCTGTAAAGAGAACTTTAGAGCGAACCCCTCCTGAACTTGCCGCAGATATTGTTGATAGGGGTATTATGCTTGCAGGGGGTGGTGCTTTAGTAAGAGGTATTAATGATTTGGTTAGCGATGAAACTGGAATTTTTACTCACATTGCAGAAAATCCACTGCTTTGCGTAGTTAATGGTTGTGGAGAGGTTTTAGATGATTTTAAAAAACTCAAAAGAGTTGTTGATACTCCAGACTTTATAAGGAACGCTATTAGAGATTAATAATATGTTCGATGTCCGACGAATTTCTACTAGTCGTTGGTGGCATAAAAAGAAAAATTGGATTTTGTTCGCAATTTTTTTATTTTTGGTTTTTGTCAGAATTTCAAAAGGTTCTCTTTATAAAAATTTGTATTATTTTGTTTCAAAGCCTTTTTGGCCAGGTCAATTTCAAAAGGAAGTAATTATAAAGAGCTCAGACCAAGAATCTCTAATAAAATTAAATCTTCTTAAAAAGGATAATATAAGATTGCGGGAAATTTTAAATCTTCAACAATCATCTAACAGTGATACTATTTCAGCTGCTGTTATTTCTAGAAAAACAGGTAGTTGGTGGAGACAAATTTTATTAAATAAAGGCTCAAAAGATGGGGTTGAAATTGGAAGTATTGTTATGGGCCCGGGTGGATTATTAGGAAGAGTAAAAAGTACTTCCTTTTTTACTTCATCAGTAATATTGTTAACCTCTCCAGAAAGTAAAGTAGGCGTATGGGTGGATAGAATTCAAGTTAATGGAATACTCATTGGTTCAGGAGATGATTATCCTAATTTAATACTGTATTCAAAAGATGCTGATATAAAAGAAGGGGATTTTATTTCATCTTCTCCTGCTAGTACTTTATTACCCCCAAATATACCTATTGGTATTGTCCAATCAATAAACAAGCCATTTAAAGCAAAAAAAACAGCAAAAATATTACTTTTGGCAAAACCTCAGATAATAGATTGGGTACAAATTTTAAAAGTAAAAATTTAATGAATAAATTTTTTACAAAAAATTTTTCAATAATTTGCTTTATTTTTATTCCAATAATTTTTTTATGGCACCCAAATTGGCTAGGATTTTTACGTATTCAGCCATATTGGCCTTTATTTTGGTTATTGCCATGGTCAATGATTAATGGATCAATCAATGGACTAATATTTGGTTTGTTTTTAGGTCTAATTTTAGATTCGGTCACTCTTGATAATAGTTTTACTCAAATTCCTGGTTTAATTTTATGTGGGATATGGTTTGGGAGAATTAAAATTCATAGTGATATTTGGGTGGGACACTTTAGATATGGTTTAATCTGTTCCCTCGCAAGTTTTTTATGTGGAACTTTATATTTTGCGCAGATTTTGGTTAAAAATTTTTCAGAAAGTAATTTTTTACTTTTTATCCCTAGTATTCAAAATATCTTGGCTGAACTTTTTCTAACCGGTTTTTTCGCTCCTTTAATTTGCTCCCAACTTTTGAGAATTTTTAAATTTTCTAGGGAGAAAAGCACAATAAATTTTGCAAAGAAGTAAAAAGTATTTGAAAAATTTATATTTTTAAATTATTTAAAATTTTATAAATCTTGAAAATATCTCATTGAGGCTTCGTAATGTTATATTTTTAATTGTTAGAATGTAAATTCAATAGCAATAAATCTTTGCTTTGAAATATCTGGAAATCTTTTTTAACTATGTCAAAAGCAAGAATTTTAGTTGTTGACGATGAACCAGCAGTTTTGAAGGTATTAGTTACGAGACTTCAACTGGCAGGATATCAAGTTAATTCAGCCACTAATGGTGAAGAAGCTCTTGAATCTTTTCACAGAGATTCCCCTGACTTGATAGTTCTTGATGTTATGCTCCCAAAAATGGATGGTTTTGCAGTTTGCCGAAGAATTAGGGCAGAATCAGTTGTACCAATAATATTTTTGACTGCACTAGAAGCTATTTCAGAGAGGGTTGCAGGTTTGGATTTAGGAGCTGATGATTATTTATCGAAACCATTTAGCCCAAAAGAGTTAGAAGCCAGGATTGCAACTATTTTGAGAAGAATGGGCCCTACCGTCTCGGTTGCCGAAACTAAAGAGGTACCATCCGGCAAAGGAGTTATGAAATTTGGAAGTTTAGTTGTTGATACTAATAGAAGACAAGTTTCTAGAGCTGGCGAGAGAATTAGCCTAACTTATACCGAATTTAGTCTTCTAGAATTGTTATTTGATGAACCTGGGAAGGTTGTTCCACGAGCTGAAATATTAGAACAGTTGTGGGGATATCCCCCTAGAAGAGCTGCTGATTTAAGAGTTGTAGATGTATATGTAGCAAGACTAAGAGGTAAATTGGAGCCCGATCCAAGAAATCCAGAATTAATATTAACTGTTAGAGGTATCGGTTATGCATCCCAGAGAGTTGGTGAAACAGCAACATCTTTGGCAAGTTGATCCTTCTTCTGATAATTTTATTAAATAAAGCAAATATATTAAATTAAATTTTGTCCGAAATTAGAGAAGCCCGTTTACAAAAAGCTAATTTACTAGTAAGTAAAGGATTTGTTTCTTACGCAGAAAGTTTTAGAATTTCCCATTCCACACAATTTCTTACTCAAAAATTTGATTACCTAGATAATGGTCAAGAAGAAGACTTCACAGTTTCTATTGCAGGCAGAGTGATGGCAAAACGGGTAATGGGTAAAATTGCCTTTTTCTCAATAAACGACCAAGAAGGTCAGATTCAGCTTTACTTAGATAAAAGTATCATTAATTTAAATTTAGAAAATCAAAAATCTCTTTCTTTTGAAGATATTAAGGAAATAGTAGACATAGGTGACTGGATAGGCGTCTGCGGAACTATTAAAAAAACTAATAAGGGTGAACTTTCAATAAAAGTAGAAAAATGGGAAATGTTATCCAAATCATTACAACCTTTACCAGATAAATGGCATGGATTGACTGATATTGAAAAAAGATATAGACAACGATATCTTGATTTAATAGTGAATCCTCAATCGAAAAATGTATTTAAAACAAGAGCAAAATGCATAAGTTTTATAAGAAGTTGGCTCGATAAAAGAAACTTTTTAGAGATAGAGACTCCCATACTTCAATCCGAAGCAGGTGGTGCAGAAGCAAGACCATTTATTACCCATCACAATACATTAGATATTCCGCTGTATTTAAGAATAGCTACAGAATTACATCTAAAAAGAATGGTTGTTGGAGGATTCGAGAAAGTTTATGAACTAGGAAGAATCTTCCGTAATGAGGGAATAAGCACCAGGCATAATCCAGAATTTACCTCAGTTGAAATATATCAAGCGTTTTCTAATTACGTCGATATGATGAATTTAACGGAAGAATTAATCAAAGAAATCGTAGCTAATACATGTGGTTCTTTAATTATAAATTATCAAAATAAGGAGATTGATTTTTCTAAACCTTGGTCAAGAATATCTATGAAAAATATAGTCAAGAAACATACTGGGATTGATTTTGATTCTTTTGATGGAGACTTTCAAGCAGCAAAAATAGCTGTTCAAAAAATAAATGTTGAATTATCTACTAAAATAAATACTATCGGAAGACTGTTAAATGAAGTCTTCGAGCAAAAAGTAGAGTCACAGTTGATGGATCCTACTTTTGTTATAGATTATCCTGTTGAAATTTCCCCTCTAGCTAGGCCTCATTTTGATAATAAAGGAATGGTTCAGAGATTTGAATTATTTATTGTCGGTCGCGAGCTAGCTAATGCTTTTAGTGAATTGATAGATCCAGTGGATCAAAGAGAAAGAATGCAATTACAACAATCTCTTAGAGATCAAGGAGATCTTGAGGCTCATTGTATAGATGAAGATTTTCTGAATGCTTTAGAAATTGGTATGCCTCCTACTGGAGGCTTAGGCATAGGTATTGATAGACTTATTATGCTAATTACTAATAGCCCATCTATTAGAGATGTGATTCCTTTCCCATTGTTAAAACCAGAAATAACTTCTAAAAAAAATGAAAAATTACCCTCGAATGGAGTAAAATAAAAAAATTATTCCAATACGAAATTTTTAAATGAGTGGTGAACGTGTTGGTTTCCGTTTTAAACACGCGGATGCAGTAGTGAAAAGAAATCCTCAAGGCCGATCTAGAAGAGGATGGGTTATTGAACCAGTAGAACAAACTACTAGTAGGGGCACAAAGATGCCTGCGTACAAAATACGATGGAGAGATAGTGAGAGACCTGAAACTGTTCTACAGCATATGTTAATCGCAGATCCAGATCCTTCCCCTCCCCCAAGTTCTGTTAGTTTGGATTAATTAAGACTGAGCAAGAATTTTATCTTTTTAAGGCGGCTTTGATTTCTCTTGTTATGCTTTTCTGTTTTTCTGATTTTCTTTTGTCATGCAATTTTTTCCCTTTACCAACTCCAATAGTTAGTTTTATCCATGAGCCCTTTAAATAAATAGATAGTGGCACAATAGTCATCCCTTTTTTTTCTGTATTGGATTTCAGTTTGATTATTTCTTTCTTGTGCAGTAACAATTTTCTGTTTCTTAATGGATCATGATTAAAAAATGACCCTACATTTTTGTGTGGTGAAATGTGAACATTTAACAATAAAATCTCACCATCTCGAAATGAACAGTACCCATCTCTTAAATTTGCTTTTCCGTTTCTAATTGACTTTACTTCAGTGCCTAAAAGTTCAATTCCAGCTTCGATTGTTTCATATATTTCATATTGAAATTTTGCATATTTATTCTCAGCTAGACGTTTAAATATATTTTCTTTTTTTGTAATTTTTTGAACTTTGCTTGAATTTTTTGCCATTTTAGTTGTAAAAACTCTTTCTACTCAGAACAATTGCAATTAACCTTTCATTATGGCAATAATTTCTTCAAATATAGGCGATAATGACTTTTCTCTTCGTAAAAAAGAGCTTAGGCTAGTTGATTCAAAAATTATTCCAGAAGAAAAAAGTAATAATAATTTGAACTTAGCTCGGCCAACTACTTTACAAGAATTTATTGGCCAAGATCAACTTAAGTCTTCTTTAAGAATAGCTATAGATGCTGCAGTTTATAGGAAAGAACCTTTGGAGCATACTCTTTTATATGGACAGCCTGGTTTAGGTAAGACTACCCTAGCTTTTTTGATAGCTCATGAAATGAATACAAAATGTAGAATAGCTACTGCACCCGCAATTGAAAGACCTAGAGATATTGTAGGATTATTGCTCGGCTTAAAAGAAGGTGAAGTTTTATTTATCGATGAAATACATCGTTTAAATAGGTTAACTGAAGAGTTGTTATATTCTGCAATGGAGGATTTTAGACTCGATTTAACTATGGGAGCTAATAGAGGAGCACGTTGTAGAACAATTAATATTCCCAGATTTACCCTGATCGGTGCAACAACTAAATTAGCTTCAATTAGTCCTCCTTTGAGAGATAGATTTGGTATATCTCAGAAAATTGAATTTTATACAAATGATGAACTAAAACAAATAATTGTTAATTTTGCTCGATTAATAAACCTTAATTTAGATGATGAAGCATCGTATAAATTAGCAAAGATATCTCGAGGGACTCCAAGAATTGCTTTAAGATTATTAAAACGAGTTAGGGATTATGCTCAAGTTGTAAAAAAAACTAATTATATCTCCACAATTTTAGTAAAAAAAGCTTTAATTTCTTACCAAATAGATGAAAAAGGATTGGATTCTTTAGATAGACAATATTTATCTTTTTTAAATTTGAATAATAATATTCCAACTGGTCTCGATTCAATCGCAGCTGGCTTGGGTGATGATTCCTCAATGTTAGAATTTGTAGTTGAGCCATATCTCATCCAAATTGGTTTTCTTATGAGAACTCCTCGAGGAAGATTGCTTACTGATTTAGGTAAAAAATACATTAATTCCGAAAATGATAACTTTTAAAAAAGTAAAGGGTTGTTTTTTATTAATTTTAATTATTGTCAACGTTTTTTATATCGCACCATGCTATTCATTATCTTCGAGGGAGGATTTTTTTAAGTATGCATTAGATTTAAGTTCAGCAGGGAAATTTAATCTTGCTTTACAAGAATGGAATCGCTATCTCGATTCCTATCCTGATGATGCTGCAGGTTTCAGTAATAGAGGAAATGTAAGACTTGTCATTGGAGATATAGAGGGATCAATAGATGACCAAAATAATGCAATAAGTCTGAATCCTAATGAAATAGATCCTTATATTAACAGAGGCATTGCAGAGGAAACTTTGGGCCTATGGTCGCAAGCCCAAAAAGATTATATGTTTGCTATTTCGAAAGATAGTAAAAATTTCTCTGCCTTATATAATTTGGCTAATGTTCAAGGCTCTACCTCAGAATGGGAAAAGGCAAGAGATTTATTTGCAAAGGCTGCTTTGTACAATCCAGGATTTGCAATGGCAAGGTCAAGTATGGCTTTAGCAGATTATCAGTTAGGCAATATTGATGAATCTGAAAAAGAATTAAAAAAATTAATTAGACGTTATCCAAATTTCGCAGATGCTAGGGCAGCTTTGACTGCTTTGAACTGGTCCAAGGGTGAATATGGTAATGCAGAGAGTAATTGGATTGCAGTAACCGAATTAGATCCTCGATATAGTGATGAGGAGTGGTTAATGAAAGTAAGAAGATGGCCTCCAAAACCAACTAAAGATTTAATGAAATTTATCGTTTTAAAATAAGTCATGAATAGAGATCAGTTTTTTAACAAAATTGATTCGTTGAATGACGAATTAATTAACTTAAGAAGACATATTCATGCACACCCTGAATTAAGTGGGCTTGAAAATCAAACAGCAATTTTGATTAGTGGTTATTTAAAAAATATTGGTTGGAATGTTACTGAATCTATAGGCCGGACTGGAGTTGTAGCTGATTTTGGGCCTTCAGATAAAGGTATCATAGGTATAAGAGTGGATATGGATGCTTTACCAATATTTGAGGAAACTAAATTAAGTTTTTCTTCAAAAGTAGATGGTGTTATGCATGCGTGTGGTCATGATTTACATATATCTATTGGGTTGGGTGTAGCAAAAATTGTGAAGGATTTAAAACTGAATTTTGGGACTAGAATAATTTTTCAGCCCGCTGAAGAAATTGCGAGTGGAGCTAAATGGATGATTAAGGATGGCGCAACGAATGGTTTAACTCATATTTTGGGACTGCATGTATACCCCGATTTACCTGTAGGTACTATTGGGATTAAAGAGGGAAGTCTTACTGCAGCTGCTGGAGAATTAAAGGTAGAGATTAAAGGAAAATCCGGTCATGGTGCTAGACCTCATGAAGGGTTAGATGCTATTTGGGTGGCCTCTAAAGTTATTTCAGGAATCCAAGAATTAATAACACGGAAGTTAGATCCTTTAGATCCTGTAGTAATAACTTTTGGTAAAATTAATGGTGGAAATGCATTTAATGTTCTTGCCGAAAAGGTTAATTTAATTGGTACTGTTAGATGCACTAATCTAAAATTATTCAGAAATATTGGTAACTGGCTCAGTGACAATATCTCTTCTTTGGCAAATAGTTTTGGAGCTGATGCAAAAGTATTATTTAGAGAAATTACTCCACCAGTTAATAATAATTCTGAAATTAATAGAGTCCTTAGAGATTCTGGAATTAAGGTTTTGGGTCAAGAGAATGTTATCGAATTACAAAAACCATCATTAGGTGCTGAAGATTTCGCTGAGTTCTTGAATGAGATCCCTGGGGCTATGTTTAGACTTGGTGTTTCTAGTTTAAATGGATGTGCACCATTACATAGTTCCAAATTTGATCCAGATGAAAGAGCAATTGCTGTTGGAATTAAAGTGATAACAGAATCCATAGTAAAATTAAATAATGAAATAATTCATAAAGTTGATAAATGAAAATGAATAAAAGATTTATTTTGTCTTTTGTTGCTCCTTTTATGATCCTTTTTTCTGGAATTGGTTTGATATTCAGGGATAAATCTAGGAAGATTTTTTATTTGCCTATTGGTTTAATGGGGATATCAATTATTTTGGAAAAAGATATGAGAAGAAAGTTAGATAGAAAAAATATTTTAAAAAAAATAAAGTATTGTCAAAAAGTTAAATAAAAATACTTTATATATTTTTACGCAATATGTGATGACTATTTTTTATAAAGGAGCTATTAATAAAATAAATACTAGGGGTGCTAAGAAATATGACTTAGCTGAGATCATACCCTTTGAACCTGAATCATTAATCCTGATACAGGGAAGTGGAAATTTGATCAATCTTTAGTAATACCACTTTTAAAAATTTATAAGTTATGAGAAGTTCCTGGATTAAGCCTCGCCTTGGAAAAGAAAATGTAACGCAGATGAATTTTGCGAGAAATGGACATATTACTGAAGAAATGGATTTTGTTGCCAAAAAAGAAAATCTACCTGCTTCTTTAATAATGGAAGAAGTAGCAAGAGGAAGATTAATTATTCCAGCTAATATTAATCACTTGAATCTTGAGCCAATGTCCATAGGTATTGCTTCTAGATGTAAAGTAAATGCAAATATTGGTGCTTCACCTAATGCAAGTGATATCAATGAAGAAGTAGAGAAGCTTAAGTTAGCCGTTAAATATGGTGCTGATACAGTGATGGATCTTTCTACTGGGGGAGTAAATTTAGATGAAGTGAGGCAAGCAATTATTCATGAATCTTCTGTTCCAATAGGAACAGTTCCTGTTTATCAAGCTTTAGAAAGTGTACATGGCTCAATAGATAGATTAACTGAAGATGATTTTCTTCATATTATTGAAAAACATTGTCAGCAGGGTGTCGATTATCAAACTATTCATGCTGGATTATTAATAGAGCATTTGCCAAAAGTTAAAGGAAGAATTACTGGAATTGTAAGTAGAGGTGGAGGAATTTTAGCTCAATGGATGTTGCATCATTTTAAACAAAATCCCCTTTACACTAGGTTTGATGATATTTGTGAGATTTTTAAGAAATATGATTGTACTTTTTCTTTAGGAGATTCTTTAAGGCCTGGGTGTTTGCATGATGCTTCTGATGATGCTCAGCTAGCGGAATTGAAGACCCTAGGAGAGCTTACTAGAAGAGCATGGAAACATAATGTTCAAGTAATGGTTGAGGGCCCTGGTCATGTACCTATGGATCAAATTGAGTTTAATGTGAGAAAACAAATGGAGGAATGTTCAGAAGCTCCCTTTTATGTACTTGGTCCACTAGTAACAGATATATCTCCCGGTTATGATCATATATCCAGTGCTATTGGAGCGGCGATGGCAGGTTGGTATGGGACTTCTATGTTATGTTACGTAACCCCAAAAGAACATCTAGGTCTACCCAATGCAGAAGATGTACGAGAAGGATTAATTGCGTATAAAATAGCTGCTCACGCTGCTGATATAGCTAGACATCGAGCTGGAGCTCGTGACAGAGATGATGAACTCAGTCATGCAAGGTATAACTTTGATTGGAATAAACAATTCGAACTTTCATTAGATCCAGAAAGAGCGAAACAATACCATGATGAGACACTACCTGAAGAAATCTTTAAAAAAGCCGAATTTTGCTCAATGTGTGGACCTAAGCATTGCCCAATGAATTCAAAAATTTCTGATGAATCTCTAGATCAACTGAAAGATAAACTGCAAGAATGCAATACTTCATTGCAGTAACTAGTGAATTGTTAGAGAATTTCTTTCGTCTTGTTAACTACATTTTCGACTGTAAATCCAAAATTTTTCAAACACTCACCTCCAGGTGCTGATGCACCAAATCTATCCATTGTAATACAAATTCCATCAAAACCTGTATATTTATGCCATCCAAATGAATGGGCAGCTTCCACTACAACTCTTTTGGTTACATTACTAGGTAAAACACTTTCTTTATAAGATTCTTCTTGTTCTTCGAATAGTTCTACACAAGGCATAGAGACAACTCTAGTTTTTTTACCTAAGTTAGAAATCTCTTTACTTGCGTCAATACAAAGATTTAGTTCGCTTCCAGTACCGATAAATATTAAATCTGGTGTTCCTTCGCAATCAGAAACTATATATCCTCCTAATGCAACTTTATCAATCGAAGTATTTTCTTGATTTGGCATACCTTGTCTACTTAAACAAAGCGCTGAAGGTCTTTTTCGATTTTGAATCGCAAGCTTATAAGCTCCGCTAGTCTCGTTACCATCTCCAGGTCTGAAAACTAGCATGTTAGGCATAGCACGAAGAGAAGGGATAGTTTCAATAGGTTGATGTGTTGGACCATCTTCACCTACACCAATTGAATCATGGGTTAATACATAGATAACTCCTAATTCGCTAAGTGCTGAAAGCCTCATTGAACCTCTCATGTAATCGGCGAAAACAAGGAAGGTTCCCCCATAAGGTATAAGACCACTGTTGTGATATGCAATGCCATTAAGAACTGCTGCCATAGCATGTTCTCTAACACCAAAATGTAAATATCTTTTTTCAGGGCTAGATGCTTGGAATGATCCAGTTTCGCCTTTGATATCCGTGTAGTTAGAGTGAGTTAAATCTGCTGATCCGCCAATCAATTCAGGTAGGTTAGGACCAAGGGCACCTAAACATATTTGTGAATGTTTTCTGGTGGCTAAACCTTTATCATCAGGTGAATAAGAGGGTAGATCTGAGTCCCAATTTTCAGGTAATTGGCCTGTTAACATTCTTTTGAACTCAGCGCCTTCAGAAGGATATTTTTTCTGATATTCTTCAAATTTAAAATCCCATTTTTTTTCTAGATCTTCACCTTTATTAATTGATTTTCTAAAATGTTCGTATACTTCATTTGGGATTTCAAATGGAGGATACTCCCAATTTAAAAATTCTCTGGTTAATAAAGCTTCTTCTTCTCCAACTGCTGCCCCATGAATTCCAGCAGTATCTGATTTATTAGGTGATCCATATCCTATGGTTGTAGAAATTTTTATTATTGAGGGTTTATCTGTAACTAATTTTGCTTTTTCGATAGCTTCAGTTATTCCTCTAACATCATGATTTCCATCTTCTACATGTTGAACATGCCATCCATAAGCTTCATATCTTTTTAAAACGTCCTCAGTAAAAGAAACATCGGTACGGCCATCAATTGTAATTTGATTATCATCATAAAGTGCAATTAACTTTCCAAGTTTAAGATGACCAGCTAATGAGCAAGCCTCTGATGCGATACCTTCTTGATTGCAACCATCACCCATTATGACGTAAGTGTAATGATCAACAATATTGCAATCAGGCTTATTGAATTTAGCTGCTAGGTGAGTTTCAGCTATTGCTAAACCAACTGCATTAGAAATTCCGGCTCCGAGAGGTCCAGCTGTCACTTCAACTCCTTCAGTCTCGAATGTTTCAGGATGTCCAGGAGTTTTCGACCCCCATTGTCTAAATTCTTTTATATCTTCTATGGAAACTGATTTGTACCCTGTCAGATGAAGCAAAGAATATAACAACATACAGCCATGGCCAGCTGATAATACAAAACGATCTCTGTTAAACCATTTTGGATTATTGGGATTGTGATTAAGTATGTTTTGCCATAGTGCATAACCCATAGGAGCACATCCCATTGGTAAACCAGGATGACCACTATTAGATTTATTTACTGCATCTACAGCAAGCATTCTTATACTATTTACACAAAGTGATTCTAATGAAACAGATGCAGCGACCATTGTTTTAAAACGAGATAAGTTGGAAATAGAGAATTGGTTGTCATCAATTCATTTTGCTGAAAGCAAGGCAAACATTATGACCACCAAAGCCGAAGGAATTAGAAAGAGCGACTCCTACTTGAGTTTCTCTTGCATTATTTGGTACATAATCAAGATCACAATCAGGATCTGGATTGACGTAGTTAATTGTAGGAGGGATAAAATTATGTGTCAAAGAAAGTACACAAGCTACAGCTTCTATACCTCCTGAACCTCCTAAGAGATGACCAGTCATCGACTTAGTAGAGCTTACAGGAATAAGGTAAGATCTGTCTTTAAATATTGATTTAATTGCAGAAGTTTCATTTTTGTCGTTAGCTGATGTACTAGTTCCATGAGCATTTATGTAATCAACCTTTTCAAGGCTTATAGAACTATCTTCAATTGCTAGTTTGATAGCTTCTGCACCTCCAACCCCTCCTGGAGAGGGAGCAGTGATGTGATGAGCATCACATGTAGTGCCATATCCAATAATTTCCGCGTAAATTCTTGCATCCCTTTTTTGTGCATTTTCTAAAGTTTCTAAAACAAGAATTCCTGATCCCTCTCCAATAACAAATCCATCTCTTTCTGCATCAAAAGGTCTACTTGCTGTTTTGGGGCTTTCATTTCTGAAAGAAAGAGCTTTTGCACTAGCAAAACCAGCAACTCCAAGAGGCGTAATACTGGCTTCTGCTCCCCCACAGATCATTGCATCTGCCTTGCCAAGTTGGAGTAATCTAAATGAATCACCAATTGCATTTGAACCAGCAGCGCATGCGGTTGAAACAGATGAACTTGGTCCTTTTGCTCCCAAGGCGATGGCAGCTAGTCCAGTTGCCATGTTTGGAATCATCATTGGGACTGTAAATGGACTTACTCTTTTTGGACCTTTATGACTCAGTATTTGAGCTTGACTTTCCATAGTGAGTAAGCCTCCAACTCCAGAGCCAATAATTACTCCAATTCTTGATGCATTAGCTTCAGTAATTTCTAGTCCAGAATCACTAAAGGCTTGCTTTGCTGCAATAACTCCAAACTGGGAAAAGCGATCCCACCTTTTTGATTCTTTAGCTTCAATAAAATTTTCAGTTTGAAGATTTTTAACTTCTGCTGCAAATTTACAAGGATGTTGTCCTGGATCAAAGAGTGTAATTCCTGAGACACCATTTACCCCTTTTTGAAGACTGAGTAAATATTCATCAATGTTGTTACCAATTGGAGTTACTGCTCCAATACCAGTAATAACTACTCGATGGAAATTTGGCATCCTTGACTAACCTTTTTTTTCTTCGATGAATTTAACTGCATCGCCAACTGTTGCGATACCTTCAGCCGCTTCATCAGGAATTTCAATATCAAATGCTTCCTCTAGAGCCATTACTAATTCAACGGTATCTAAAGAATCTGCACCCAAATCATTTTGGAAATTTGAATCTGATTTTACTTCTTCTGCTTCAACGCTTAATTGCTCTGAAACAATAGAACAGACTTTTTCGAGGATTTCTTGTGACATAGTTTATGGAATTTACTAATTATCTATAAGATTTTATGCCCTAGAGTTAACAAGAGTGAAGCATATCTTAATTTTTTTAATTTCTTTGTAAGACAATAGTATTATATAACGAGGTTCAAAAGACAATTTTTACATGTCACACGCAGTTAAAATTTATGACACTTGCATTGGTTGCACCCAATGTGTAAGGGCTTGCCCACTTGATGTTTTAGAGATGGTCCCTTGGGATGGCTGTAAAGCTGGCCAAATTGCCTCATCACCTAGAACTGAAGATTGTGTAGGTTGTAAAAGATGCGAAACGGCTTGTCCTACAGATTTCTTAAGTATTCGAGTTTATTTAGGAGATGAAACTTCTAGGAGTATGGGCTTAGCATATTAAATTTATAGTGCAGTTTTAAGAGAGTCCATACTTTAATAAATACTCAATTTTTTTCAATATAATTGAAAAAAATTGATTGTATGTGTGGAATAGTTGCTGTAACTGGTTATAAAAAAGCTTTACCATTGTTGATGAATGGTTTAGAAAAACTTGAATATAGAGGATATGATTCAGCAGGTATTGCAGTAATTAATCCTGAAACAAATTCTATTACTTGTGACAAAGCTGAGGGAAAACTTAAAAATTTAAGAGTTAATCTTAATGAAAAGAATATTCCTGGAACCGTTGGTATAGCTCATACTCGTTGGGCTACTCATGGGAAACCTGAGGTTAAAAATGCTCATCCTCATACCGATAGTTCAGGAGCAATCGCAGTTGTTCAAAATGGAATTATTGAAAATTTTCAAGACTTAAAAAATAAATTAGAGAATGAGGGCATAATTTTCAATTCTGATACAGATACTGAGGTAATTCCTCATTTAATTCAAAGAGAATTAAATACATTAAGTAAACTAAAGCTTGAGAATAACGGATCAACATTATTAGTAGCTGTTAGAAATGTAATATCTGATTTGGAAGGATCTTATGCCTTGGCAGTTTTGTGGGCTGGTGCCCCAACCTCGCTTGTAGTTGCAAGAAAACAAGCACCTTTGATTATTGGTTTGGGTGAAGGAGAATTTATTTGTGCAAGTGATACTCCAGCTATTGCAAACTTTACAAACATTATTCTGCCTATGGAGGATGAGGAAATAGCTTTATTAACTCCTCTTGGAATAGAAATATATGACTCAAATAACGAGAGACAATATCGAAATCCTGTTTCCTTAAAAGTCTCAGAGCAAATAATTGATAAGATGAACTTCAAACACTTCATGCTAAAAGAGATATATGATCAGCCGGAAACTGCAAAAAATTGGTTAGAAAATTATTTAATAGAAAATTCAGAAAATGGTCAATATCAAATAAAGTATCCTTTTGATACAAAATTTTTTGAGTCAATCGAGCGAATTGAAATTATTGCTTGTGGAACAAGTAAACACGCTGCAATGGTAGGTAGCTTTTTATTAGAGCAATTCTCAGGTATTCCTACAAATGTTTTTTATGCTAGCGAATTTCGTTATTCTCCCCCTCCACTATTACCAAATACATTAACTATTGGAGTTTCTCAATCTGGAGAAACTGCTGATACAATTGCAGCTATTGATATGGAAATCAAACGAAGGTCCGTAATTAAAGATAAAAAATTTAGACCCAATCTTATTGCAATAACAAATAGAAGAGAGAGCTCTATAGGAAGGCAGGTTCCAAATATAATCGATATTTGTGCAGGGATAGAAGTTGGAGTTGCTGCAACAAAAACTTTTTTTGCACAATTACTTTCTTTTTATGGATTAGCAATATACTTTGCCCAGATTAAAGGTAGTCAAAGTCCTGATGAAATAGAAAAATTAATAAAAGAACTTATAAAACTTCCTCCATTATTAGATGATCTTCTAGAAAAACATGATCAATCATCAGAAAAGTTAGCTCATGACTTTTTTAATATTAAAGATGTTATATTTTTAGGGAGAGGCATAAATTATCCTATTGCTCTTGAAGGAGCATTAAAACTGAAGGAAATAAGTTATATTCATGCCGCAGGATATCCAGCTGGTGAAATGAAACATGGTCCAATAGCTTTGTTAGATAAAAAAGTACCTGTAATTTCTATAGCTTCTCCTGGTGAAGTTTTTGATAAAGTTATTAGTAATGCACAAGAAGCAAAAGCTAGAGATTCATACTTGATTGGGATAGCTCCTGAATGTAATGGTACTGAAATCTTTGATTATTTAATGAAAATCCCTTCCTCCAATGAATGGATTTCACCTTTATTGAACATAGTCCCTTTGCAGTTATTGAGTTACCATATCGCAGCTCATAGAGGACTTGACGTGGATCAACCAAGAAATTTAGCTAAAAGTGTAACCGTAGAGTAGTTGGCCTATAAATCAAATCATTTAAAAATTTTTTCTCTTAAAGAGAATAAGGCTATTAAAGTTAATATTTAAATAATTAAAATTATTTTTGACTTTTAAATAAATTATCTTGAAACTTTAATCTCTTCAGATATTTTTTGTCCATATTTTCTTTAAAAAATACAATCTTTACTCTTTTTTCCTTATTTAATAATTCAAAGTCTGGGGTTCTTTTAAAGTTAAATCTTGTTTTGTCTGGATTTTTCCCTGCACTAATAGGCTTATGTTCATAAATCTTGTTTAGTTCACCGTTTGGCATACAAAGAAGATTGATAACAAGTGTTTCTCGAGTATCTTTGTCATAAAGAATAGTTATAAAATAAGTTAAACAAGGTTTCGCCTTGTTTTTGTCTTTTCTGTTATAAATTGGGGGAAGATGAGCTTTGTAATTTCTTGAAAATTGCTTTGGCTTACCCTCATAAATCAAGATTTTTGAACTGTAAGAATTTTGATTAGTACCAATAAAAATTTTATCTGCAAAATCTCCTATATTATTTGACTTTCCTACTATATTATTTGCTTTATCTTGTTTAATGGGTGATAGGGTTGCCCCTACAGTTTTAAGATCAATGTGAATGAATGCATCATCAACTTCAAAAAACAGGTCGCTGCCAACAGGTGCTGAGTTAGGAGTTCCAATTCCTTTTCCATTCAAAAGAGAATAAATAACTCTTTCTGCACCAGTTGAATAGTCACTAATATTTGTGCCATAAAGACCTATCCAGTCATCAATAATTTTATCTCGAGTTTTAAGACCTACTAGAATTTCTTCTAAACTGAACTTTAAAAACGAAAAATATTTATTTAAATACTTAAGTTCTAGTTCTTCTATTTTTTTGAGGTCCATTTGAGTATTTTTTATAGATGTTGTTTTATAGCAAATCCAATTTTGTATGCCAAATCTACAGGGACTGCATTTCCTATTTGCTTATACATACTACCTATGGCACCCTCAAAAACGAAATCATCCGGAAAGGTTTGAAGGATTGCACATTCTCTTACACTCATTCTTCTTTTTCTATTGGGGTGAATTTCTGGCCCAGTGGCAGTAATTGTATCACTTGGTTCTTCCCAATTATTAATGCGCAATGATTGTTCAAATACTATTGTTTTTTGTTCTAGTTCAGTAACTTGTTTATCATATTTATCATCGAATTTTAATAATTTTTTTAAAACCTTCCAATCATCAGGATTAGGAATGCAACCAGAATTATTATCTTTTCTAAACCAATGACCTGCTGTATGAGCATAACCAAAATATTCATCTATTTTTTTAGTTGACCAGCCACTATCTTTTCTCCACTTTTTTAGGTAATCACAAATATCAAATTGATTTACTTTATGTTTTCTTCCCCAAAACTTATCGCTTACATTGGTTCTGGCGACATGATTATAGATAGTTTTTTTTCCTAGCTTAAAAGGTTTGTCCCTTGTTCTTACATTAGCTAAGTGTTCAAGTACTTCTTTTGTTGATATGTAAGGTTCCAATATGGGGTTAAATAAGTCATTCTTAAGGCCATGACTATATTTAGGAAAGGGATTTTCTTTACCAATTCTGTTGCCAATAATAAATACCCTTTCTCTGTGTTGGGGAATACCATAATCACTCGCCATCAAAAGTCTGTAGTCAACTTTGTAGCCTATATTTTCAAAATCCTTCAAAATCATCTCAATGACGTTTCCTTTTTCTAATGAAAGAAGACCTTTTACATTCTCCGCAACAAAAAACTTTGGTTTTTTATCCTTGAGAATTCTCAACATTTCTAGATATAAATAATTTCTCTCATCTTTCATGCTTCTCTTAGTATTTGCGACAGAAAAACCCTGACAAGGAAACCCGCCTAAAAGTACGTCAAAGTTTGATGGTATTTCCTTACTTGGTATTTTAGTAATGTCTCCTAGAACTATATGATCACCAATATTTCTCGCATAAGTCTTTACGGAATCAGCATTAAAATCATTTGCCCATAGGATATCAAAACCAGCACGCTTAAAACCTAAATCTAATCCACCGCATCCAGAAAATAATCCAACGACTGAAGGTTGTTTTTCTGACGATTTTTTCATAATTATTTGCTACGACCTTAGATAAGAAATTAAATGATTTCAATATAACGTCAAATAAAAAAACAACATATAAAAGTTACTTTTTATTTGTCTTGGTAATTTAACTTTATAGAAAATTTTAATTTTTTATTCGGATATTTATAGTTCTAGAAGTCCTTTTGGGGGCTTTATGATAAGAAAATTATTTTTTATATCTACTACTGGCACTATTTCTTTAACAAAGGGTATTAGAACTTTTTTTTGATTTTTAAGTAGTTCAATAATTAGTAAATTATTCTTTTCATTATCCAAGTCAAGAACTTTTCCAATTATTTTTAATTCATCATTTTCTAAAATCTTGACTTGCAAATTTACAAGTTCCAACAAGTGAAATTCTTCTTTTTTTAATTTTGGAAGACTATTTGTTTTTACAAGAATCTTATTTTTTTTAAGTTCTTCTGCTTGATTTCTAGTATTTATTCCTTGGAGCTTAATGACGAAGGTTTCTTTCCCAGGCTGTTTGTAGCCAGATGTAAGTTCTATTTTTGAAGGGGCTTCATTATCTTTTTGTAACCATCTTATTCCAGGCTTTAAAAATCTTTCTTCAAAATCACTTAAAGATTTAACCTTTACTTGGCCGTTAATTCCATGACATGATGTTATTAATCCAACAATCAACCATTCATTTTTATTTATCATATATTGTATTGAGTAAGGTATTTTATGGAATCATCGACTAAACCTATACTCCCTGGTTCTTTTGTAGTTGTAAAAGATAGAAATTCTATATACAGAGGATACAAAGGGTTTGTACAGAGAGTGACAAAAAAACGAGCAGCTGTTCTTTTTGAAGGAGGTAATTGGGATAAACTCATAACTTTCCAGCTCACTAATTTAGAAATAGTTTAAAAATTAAATCTTACCTATAGACATAAACTTTTCTATAAGAACTCTAGCTGCATTAGTCTCTGCTTGTTTATGGGATTTGCCAAAAGCGGATGATTCTTTTAATCCTTCAATGAATATATCGCAAGAAAATCTTTTTGGATCTCCATTTATTTTAGAGACTTCAATTATTTCATAAGTTGGCAAATCCAAGCCTTTACTTTGACACCATTCTTGTAATACTGTCTTAGATTTAAATTTATATGGGGCTTTTAAAAACATTTCTGAATCATTCTCCCAAATATCATCTAGCCATATATTTACTTCCTGGATTGAGTTAAAGCACTTATAAAGAGCACCAATTAAAGCCTCTGTGGATTCCCCAATAATTGTGTTTTTTGAATTTTCATCACCAATAGCTTTAGGCCCTTTAATTATTAATTTTTCTATCTCAATTGTTTTGCCTAATTTAGTTAGCCATTCATCACTTACAATTTGTGCTCTTAGCTCTGATCTCTCGCCTACGCTCATTTGAGGATATTTTTTTTCAATAAAATTCGATGCAGCTAATCTGAGTACTGCATCTCCAAAAAATTCTAATTTTTCGTAATTTATTATGTTGTCATCTGAGGAATGGATTAATGCTTGATTAAAATTCTGAATTGTTGAAATATTTTTTGTTCTAATTATTTCAGAGAATCTTTTTGATTTGATGTTTAAACACTTTAAAAAAGTAATTATTTGATCAATCCTTTTTCCGTTTAACTTATTTGTCATATGATTGAAATAATCACAACAAGTAGAAAGCAGGTCATAAGCCGGGTTCTGTTCATCTTAAATAAGATGGGCAATCATCTATCTAGGGCTGGAATTACTTCACAGTCTCAAGCGGCGCTTGTAAGTAGATTGTGAAATGGTCATAAATCTACTAAGCCTTGCTCCCAGCCGGGGTTTACCTAGCCAACACTTCTCAATGTTGCTGGTGCGCTCTTACCGCACCCTTGCACCCTTGCCATACATGAAGTATTAGGCGGTATGTTTCTGTGGCACTATCCTCACGGTTACCCGCACTGGGAATTACCCAGCAAGCCTGACCATGTGGGAGCCCGGACTTTCCTCAAAAAAGTTTTATTTTGGAAACAAAATAAAACTTTTTTGCGATTGCCTCTCCTGCTTTCATTTAGCATAATGCTTATTACTCCAAAAAACATCTATTGGGGCTGTAGCTCAGCAGGATAGAGCAACGGTTTCCTAAACCGTAGGTCGTGGGTTCGACTCCCGCCAGTCCCGTTAAAGTAATAAACTATATGTAGTATGTGTGCAAAGTTGCTACTCTCTAGCTAGCGTATAGTTAGTAATAAATCTTTTATGGCTAAGTTGCATGATATGCGTTTAAAGCTCTTAATTCAACAAGAGCATGAACGTATTTCTAAATCCCAACCTAATGATTTAGATCTTTCAATAGTTCAAGCAAGATGCTTATGCTGGCTTGCTTTGTTAGCAGAAGCTCATGAAGATCAAGCAAATGATGCTGAAAAAAGAGGAGATGCTGAACAGGCAATGGGATGGTTTGCTGATTCTATGAGATTAAGAGATGTTATCAACTTGGTAACTAGTATTGAGATACCTTTGCCTGATAGTCCAGATACACTTGATGAAAATGACGAATTATTGGATGGTCCAACAATTATGCCCAAATAGTGAGATGATATAACAAGAGATATTTTTTCTTTTGACTGAAGAACCTTGTCAATGCTCTGATTGTCAGAGATTTTATAAAGAGCATGATCGTCTTATTAGAGAGTTTCCTACTTTTAATCAGCAACAGGAATTAAACTGGGCATCAATTCAATCTTTCAGAACTCTTTGTAGTAAGGTTACTAATGAATTGCAGAGAGAATTATCTGAAAGAGAATCTAATAAAGATACAAATCCAGAAGAAAAACATATTTCTGATATAGAGCTTACTGAAGCTTTAGATGAACTTGAAAGTGTTAATGCTTATTTATATTCAATTGAAGCACTAATGGAAAGAATTTTTGATACCAAAATTTCAAACAATATTGAATCAAAATTTAAAGAAATTGCTAAAGAATTGGCACCAGACCCATTAAATGTGGATAGATTAATTTTAAATAGATTATTTCATCAAACTCCTGATTTTCCAGATAAGAAAAATATTAATTAGTTAATTCTTCAACATCGCACGTAATCTCTACAGGCATTGGAGAAACCTTCCAAATCGATTTACAGTACTCTCTAATAGACCGATCTGATGAGAAATATCCAGATCTTGCTGTATTTAATAACGCCATTTTATTCCAGGATTTTTTATTATTCCAACATTTGCTGACCTCATCCTGTTTATTTAAATAGTCTTCGAAGTCAGCCATAACAAAGAATGGGTCATGTCCAGTTAAGCTATTCAATAAAGGTTTGAATAATTCTTTATCTCCATTGCTAAAATGACCTATTTCAATTAATCGTACTACTTCTTTTAATTCTGAACATTCATCAATAAAAGTTTTTGGCGAGTAATTATTATTTTTTAAATCCATAATTTCACTTTCAGTTTTTCCAAAAAGAAAGAAATTCTCTTTTTTCACAAGATCTCTTAATTCCACGTTAGCTCCATCTAGGGTTCCAATAGTCAATGCTCCATTCATGGCAAATTTCATATTTCCAGTTCCAGATGCTTCTTTTCCAGCGGTTGAAATTTGTTCTGAAAGATCAGTTGCGGGATAAACTATTTCACCAAGTTTTACATTGTAGTCAGGTAAAAAAACAACTCTTAGTAGCCCTTCCATATCTGGATCAGAATTAACAACATCAGCAATACCATTAATGAATCGAATCATTAGTTTGGCCATAAAGTAACCTGGGGCAGCTTTACCTCCAAATATTATTGTTCTTGGGACTTCATATTTGTTTGTGCCGTTTTTGATTCTTAAGTATTGTGCAATAATTTGTAAAGCGTTTAAATGTTGTCTTTTATATTGATGGATTCTTTTTACTTGAACATCAAATAAACTTGACGGATCAACAAGTATGCTTGTTTTTGAATGGATATAACTAGCTAATTTCCTTTTACCGGTTAGTTTAGTTTCCTCAAATTTTTGTAAAAAATTGGTGTCATCTTTCTTTTCCTCTAATTTTTTCAGAAGTTCCATATTAGTTATCCAATCTGGACCAACTTCTTTTTCAAGAAGGCTAGATAAGGATGGATTTGAGAGAGCAACCCATCTTCTTGGAGTAACTCCATTAGTAACATTTGTAAATTTTTCAGGCCATAGATTTGCAAATTCAGGAAGAAGTTGTCTTTTTATTAAATCTGAGTGAAGAGCAGCAACCCCATTGACGTGATGAGCTCCAATCGTAGCCAAGTGAGCCATTCTTACTGACTTAGAGCCTTCTTCATCAATGATTGACAGTTTTTGAAGGATTTTGTCATCGCCTGGATAACGTAGTCTTAATTGTTGTAGAAATCTCCAATTAATTTCATAAATAATTTCTAGATGCCTTGGAAGGAGGTCATTAAATAGACCTAAATCCCATTTTTCTAAAGCTTCCGGAAGTAAAGTGTGGTTAGTATAAGCAACTGAAGAAGTTGTGATATTCCAAGCTTTATCCCAACCTATTTGATATTGGTCAATAAGTAGTCTCATTAATTCAGCTACTGCAATAGCTGGATGAGTATCGTTTAACTGAACTGTCCAATGTTTAGCAAATTCAGTTATTGGTATTGATCTTTTTTCAAGGCTTCTCAACATATCTTGAAGAGAACAACTTACAAAAAAGTGTTGTTGTTTGAGTCTTAATCTTCTACCTTCGTCAGTTCCATCATTTGGATATAGAACCTTTGAAAGAGTTTCAGATGCAACTTTTTCTTCTACTGCACCATAATAATCACCAATATTAAATGCATAAAAGTCAAAACTTTCTGTTGCATCAGCTCTCCATAATCTTAATCTGTCACATGTATTTACTCTGTATCCTAAAACCGGAACATCATGAGGTACTCCAATTGCATGTTCTGAAGGTATCCATCTTGATCTGTAGTTCCCTTTATCATCTCTGTAACTTTCAGTCCTGCCTCCAAAACCAACGAAACATGATTCGTCAGGTTGTGGAAGTTCCCATGGCCATCCACCTTTTAACCATTTATCAGTTACTTCAACTTGCCAACCATCTCTAATTAACTGATTGAATATGCCAAATTCATATCTAATACCATAACCAACGGCTGGAACTTGTAGAGATGCTAATGATTCCATATAACATGCTGCAAGTCTTCCAAGTCCACCATTACCTAATCCAGGCTCTTCTTCTACTTCAAGAATTGTTGACAATGATTCAATGCCAAATCTCTTTAAAGCGTCTTCTGCTTCTTTAGTTATTCCAAGATTGAGGAGATTATTACTTAATTGAGGGCCTATCAAAAATTCTGCTGATAAGTAGGCTACTGTTTTTTGTGGTTTTTTTCTTATGACCTCCTGACTGGCTAAATATCTTGTCATTAGCCTATCTTTAACTGCGTAACTTAAAGCCATATACAAGTCGTGAGGACTTGCAGAAGTGGCTAACTTTCCAAGAGTATAAAAGAGATGAGCTGTCATTCCTTGGAAAACTGCATCAGAATCCATGCCAGCTTTTTCAGGATCTAAGTAGCAGCCGGGGGTAGGCAAACGTAGATCAAAGGGTTCGTTGGAATTCATTGGATTAGCCATATATCAGACAATAGCCATTTTTTTGAAAATTTCTTTGTTGTAACTTCAGATCCACACTTGTTGAGTATTTTTGCTTTTTTCTTACATATTTCTTAAAGTGGGCCCTCAATAAACTATCTTCCAATTAGGGAGTTTATTTTTTTACACTTAAATGTACTGTTTACTTGCTGAATTAAGTGCACATGATTTAGAAGTTGCTGAAACTTTGATTGGAGTTATAAGATTTTTATTGATCTTTTTAGCAGCTAGAGCATTAGCAGAAGTATTAGTAAGACTAAGTTTACCAACGATTGTAGGTGAACTTCTTGCAGGGGTTGTAATAGGAGCATCAGGATTCCATTTATTGATACCGCCCTCAGCTGGAACGGAACTAAATGAAGGACTGGTAAATGTTATTAGTTCATTAGCTTCAATTCCCCCAGAAGCAGTACCTGATGTTTATTTCGAAAGTTTTCCATCTCTCCAAGCAGTAGCGACACTTGGTTTATATGCACTTTTATTTTTAACAGGATTAGAAAGTGAGTTAGAGGAATTGGTAGCTGTCGGTGCGCAGGCTTTTACTGTTGCTATGGCTGGGGTAATTTTACCTTTTGCATTTGGAACGCTCGGATTAATGTTTATTTTCCAAGTAGATCTAATTCCAGCAGTTTTTGCTGGAGCATCTATGACAGCCACGAGTATAGGAATAACTGCAAGTGTTTTTGGTGAATTAGGATATTTGAAAACTAGAGAAGGACAGATTGTTATTGGTGCAGCAGTGCTAGATGATATTTTGGGAATTGTTATTCTGGCAGTTGTTGTGGCTCTTGCTGCAGGAGGTTCTTTAGAGATCGCTCCTATTGTTAAATTAGTTGCGGCAGCAGTAGTATTTGTTATTGCTGCTATTGCATTAAGTCGAACAGCAGCACCAGGATTTGATTGGTTATTAGATAGATTGAAAGCCCCTGGAGCTGTAGTAGTAGCATCCTTTGTCATACTTGTTTTATGTTGTTTTGTCGCAACAGCTATTGGATTAGAAGCAGCTTTAGGTGCTTTTGCAGCAGGATTGATTCTTAGTAGTTCTAAAAATAATCATGCAATACAACAATCTGTATTACCTTTAGTTTCTTTATTCGCAACTATTTTCTTTGTATTAGTTGGAGCTGGAATGGATTTATCAGTTATCAATCCACTTGATCCAACAAGTAGATCAGCTCTTGTGGTTGCAGGATTTTTATTAGTTGTTGCAATTATTGGTAAAATTGCTGCCGGATGGGTATTTTCGAGTGATAAACCTACAAATAGATTAGTTGTAGGTTTGGGTATGATGCCTAGAGGAGAGGTTGGTTTAATTTTTCTTGGGCTAGGAACAAGCGCTAAGTTGTTAACTCCGTCTCTTGAAGCAGCTATTTTATTAATGGTTATAGGAACTACATTTCTCGCACCTGTTCTCTTGAGAATTGTCCTAAAAGATAAGCCCCCAAATGATGGCAATAAAATTTCAGATGATGTTGCAGCTGATCCTGTGGGTCTTCTTTAGGAAATAAGTTTATTAGAATCAAAAAACAAAAAGTTTTTCAATAAATGGAAAAATCAGCTCTGAAAGATAGTGATGTAAATTATGACTGGAATTTTTTAAATTACCCAATACATACTGTTTCAGCTAACCCCGAACAAACATCAAAAGATTACGCAATTTTATTGATTCATGGTTTCGGCGCTTCTACGGATCATTGGAGATTTAATATCCCTGTTTTGAGTACAAAATACGAAGTTCATGCTATGGATTTACTCGGGTTTGGAAAAAGTCCTAAGCCTCAAGACGTCGAATACTCAGGATCTTTATGGAAAGATCAAGTTGTCGCTTATGTAAAAGAGAAAATAAAAAAACCTACAATTATTGTTGGAAATTCATTAGGTGGTTACGCAGCATTAGCAGCTGGTTCAGAATTAAAAGAGCTCAACGCGGGAGTGATATTACTTAATGCTGCGGGATATTTTAGTGAAGAAAAAACTATCAAAAAGAATATGTTGCAAACTTCAATTGAAACAGTTGCTGGTATATTTTTGAAAAATATTGTTCTTCAACGTTTGATTTTTGAGAATATGAGAAATCCAAACAATATTAAAAAAACTTTGAATCAAGTTTATGTTGATAAAAAAAATGTTGATGATTTTTTAGTTGAGTCAATAAGGAAGCCTTCGCTAGATTTCGGAGCTTTTAATGTTTTTAGAAGTGTATTTAACCCATCAGGTCCTCAGGGATTGCCATTGGACAAGTTATTCGCAAGACTAAATGCACCATTATTACTTCTTTGGGGAGGGAAAGATCCATGGATGAATACTCCAAAAAAAAGAAATCTATATAAAAAATTTACACCAAAGAATACAAAAGAAATCATTCTTGATGCAGGACATTGTCCTCATGATGAGATACCTGAATTAGTTAATCAGCATATTTTGGATTGGGTTGATTCTCTTTAAGTAATAATTGTGCTCATTAAATTATCTAATAAAGACCAAGAAGTTTTTGTCTTTCAATTAGATAAAAATAACTACATCAAATTTTGTCCTGCAAGAGGAGGAGTTATTACAAATTGGGTTTCGGAAGGTAATGAAATACTTTATTTCGATGAAAAAAGATTTATGGACAAGACTAAAAGTATTAGGGGAGGCATTCCAATCTTATTTCCAATATGTGGAAATCTCAATACCTCTAGTTCAGCATTTGGAAATGGTTATTTGCAATTACCACAACATGGTTTCGCTAGGGATTTGCAATGGCAATACTCCTTCAATGAAAATGAAAAATTTTTATGCTTATTCTTAAATGCATCTAAAAAAACCAAAAAATATTATCCTTTCGAATTTGAGTTGAGGATTGAAGTTACCTTAAAGATTAATTGTTTAAAATTTGAAATTAGTATTCAAAACAAAACAGATACTGCAATGCCTATAAATTTTGGATTACATCCTTATTTTAATATTTCAGATTTCCAAAATTTAGAGTTTATTGATAATCCACTTAATTGTCAGGATCAAGAAAGGAACATTATAAGTAATACTTTGGATGAATTAAAAAATATTAATTTAGGAGTTGATCTTCTTATGTACACTTCAGGTAAAAGTTCTTTTCGAGATAATATTTTTAAAAGAGAGGTAACTTTAAATCATCCATATCCATTTGATCTAGGCGTTATTTGGAGTGATCCTCCAAGAAGAATGATATGTCTTGAACCTTGGACTAGTCCTCGGAATTCTTTTGTTGATGGTTATAGAAATATTATGATTCCATCAAATGATAGTAAAAGGTTTAATGCTTCAATACAAATAAAAAATCTCAAGTAATTATGCAATACTTATGAAATTTGTTGTTATTGATGATGATCCAACAGGCTCTCAAACTGTTCATGATTGTTTATTACTTCTTAAGTGGGACTACTCAACCTTAGTTAAAGGTTTTGAATCTGAATCGAATCTATTTTTTATTTTGGCTAACACAAGATCACTAGATGAAAATCATGCGAAATTAACAATAGAAGAAATTTGTAAAAATCTTAAGGTCGTCATAGCTTCTGAAAAATATGAAGAAGAAATTATTTTTATCAGTAGAGGAGATTCTACTCTGCGTGGGCATAATTTTTTGGAACCTAATGCCATAAATAATTGCTTAGGTCCTTTTGATGCTACTTTTCATATTCCTGCTTTCATAGAGGGTAAAAGATTAACAATTAATGGATTACATTTTGTTGATAAAACCCCTATTAGTCAAACAATTTTTGCAACAGATAAAATTTTTGGATATGAGACAAGTAATGTCAAGAATCTTTTATTTCAGAAGAGTAAATCTCAAATAAATTTTGAAGATATTCAGAATCTTTTATTGTCAGATATCGAAATGCTAAATGATGAAGAAAACAATATTGTTTTTAAAAAATTAAAGAACTTGAAGAATAATAAACATGTAATTGTAGATGTAGAAAATTATTCTCAACTAAAAAAATTTTCTTTAGTAATTAAAAAATTAATCAAACAAAAAAAATTCCTTTTTCGAACTGCAGCAAGTTTTATAAGTTCAATTTCTGAGAAAAAAAGTGTCCCTCAGAGTGAAATATTTTTCTCTAATTTAAGAATAAGAAATCAAAAAAAGAGTTTTCTTCCAGGACTGATAATTGTTGGATCTTATGTAGAACTTTCAACAATACAATTGAATAATTTATTAGAGATAAGTCATTGCAATCCAGTTGAATTAGATGTTTTTGAATTCTTTAAAATTTCTTCATCAGATAATAATCAGAAGAGAAGGAATTTGTTTAAAAATAAATTTTTGAAAGAAATTAGATTTTCTTTTGAGAAAGGAAAAACTCCTGTTTTGTTTACTTCAAGAAAATTTATGTCCTTAGATTCTTCTGAACTATTTAATTTTTATAATTTACTTGCTTGTTTTATTGCTGAATTAGTCGCAGATTTGAAGTATGAAATAGGCTATTTGATTTCAAAAGGTGGAATAACAACAAATTTGATCCTTAGTAATGGACTTAATGCAGATTATGTTTATCTTGAGGGACAGATTTTAACAGGCATTTCAGTGGTGACTTATGACCTCAAAAATGACGAAAAACTTCCTATTGTTACTCATCCTGGAAACATTGGCACTAAAGATTCACTGGTTAATATTTGGAAAGTTTTTGAAAATAAAAATAATTTTTAAAATTAGAAATTTGAGATAATTTCTTGAGCAAAACTGCTGCAGGATAAGGGTTCTACTTTTGGTTCCATTAAGCGTGCTAAATCATAGGTGACTTTTTTTTGCTCTATTGCCTTACTTAAACCATTAGTAATTAAGTTAGCTGCTTCATCCCAACCAAAATATTCAAGCATCATTACACCACTAAGAATTACTGAGCCTGGATTAATCTTGTTTAAGCCTGCATGTTTTGGAGCGGTGCCGTGCGTAGCTTCGAAAATTGCTGCATTATCTCCAATATTTGCACCGGGAGCCATACCTAGGCCTCCAACAATTGCTGCAGCTGCATCAGACACATAGTCTCCATTAAGGTTTAATGTTGCAAGAATTGAATATTCTTGAGGTCTAGTTTGAATTTGTTGAAATATACTATCAGCTATCCGATCATCAACAAGAATAAGTTTTCTCCATTTTCCATCTCCGTGAGAATTTGATATTGATGAAATAACTTCTTTAATTTCTTCGCAAATGAATGCTTTTTTGTTATTTGTAAGCTTGTCAAAACCTGGTTCAATTTTTCGAGCATTATTTTCAATTGTGATTTCTGGATTTTTCTGAATATTATCTAAAATCCAGCTTTCTCTTTCTGTAATGCAATCTTCTCTAAATTCATTTACTGCTAATTCATATCCCCAATCTCTAAATGCACCTTCTGTATATTTCATAATATTCCCTTTATGTACAAGAGTTACATGCCTTTTATCTCCTGATAATCTTTTAGCATGTTCAATAGCTTTTCTAATATGCCTTTGGCTCCCAGATTTACTCACCGGTTTTATTCCAATACCTGATCCGTTTGGTATGGATCTATTTTTTAAATCTTTACTTTTTGGTATGACAACGTTATTTAAGTGATTAATTAACTCAAGACAATTATTATCCTCCGCTTCCCATTCAATTCCCATGTAGATATCCTCAGTATTTTCTCTATAAACAATAACGTCTAAATTCTGAGGATTTTTGTGAGGGCTTGGAGTTCCTGAATAATATTTGCATGGTCTAACACAGCTATATAAATCAAAGATTTGCCTTAATGCAACATTAAGAGATCTAATACCTCCACCGATGGGAGTGGTTAAAGGACCTTTGATGGCCACACCAAAGTGTCTTATTGCTTCAATAGTATCTTGAGGCAGATAATTATATGTTCCATAAAGTTCACAAGCTTCATCGCCTGCATAGACTTTAAACCAATTAATTTTTCTTTCATCTCCATAGCTTTTTTTAATCGCTGAATCAAGAACGATTTGAGTAGCAGGCCAAATATCAACTCCAGTACCATCACCCCTAATAAATGGGACAATTGGATTATTCGGAACATTAGGTTTGCCTTGATTAAAAGTTATTATCTCGCCTTCATTAGGTAAAGTTAATTTTTCAAATTTTGGCATAGCATTGAATTAATAAAAGATAACTTATTGAATTTCTTCGTATTGTAATTTGCGATGAGTTATTTTCTTTAAAACCTAGAAATTTATTATTCAAATGTGAATAGAGAATACTTTATTGATCAGCATTTCAACATCTTTATTAAAAGAAAAAGTAGTTAATAAGCAAGTTAAAGCAAATTATGTCATTTTCAAAAAAATACTCAGCTACTTATGAATGCGAGTTCAAATGTAAGTAATATTGAAATAGCTAATAAAGTTGCTTCTACAGCTGCTTTGTTTCGGAAATATTTTCCAGATGCAAGAGTAAATTTTAGTCCCTGGGAGAATTCAAATAATGAATCCATGCAAGATTCTATTGATTTTGCGTTTCATTTCCCTGGTTGGAGTCCTCTTATCGAATGTAGAGCAATACTCGTACAATTAAGAATTGAAAATGATAATGATGACAGAGTCCCGAAATTGTTGGGAATAATAATGCGAGGTATGATTGTTCCCTCTGAGAGATGGAGAGTGGCTACCATCGGTGATTGGGAAATGACTGGTACTCATCTACCGCAAAAGGAACAAAAAGATAACCTTTTTTTGGTTTGTAAAGAACTTTATAAGCTATTCTCTACAACATCCGCTGGTAACAAAAATTAGCTGTTTTATGTATTTTCCTTGTAGATTAAATACACTTACAAAAATAATTCAAAATATATGGCAGTCGCTCTTGCAGGACAATTAAGAGAAGGGACAAAAAAATCCCACACCATGGCAGAAAATACTGGATTTGTGGCTTGTTTTTTAAAAGGAGTTGTTGAAAAAAAATCTTATAGAAAATTAATTAGTGATTTATATTTTGTTTATGACGCTATGGAAGAAGAAATTGAAAGACTGGTCAATGAGGAACATCCCGTAATAAAACCTATAGGTTTTAAATCATTATTCAGGAAAGAAACTCTTGTAAATGATCTTAAATTTTATTTTGGTGATAACTGGAAGAATGAAATTAATATTTCTCACTCAGCAAAAGAATACGTTGAAAGAATTCGAGAGGTAGCAAAAAATTCACCAGAGCTATTGGTTGGTCACCATTACACTCGCTATATAGGAGATTTATCTGGGGGGCAAATTTTGAAAAGGATCGCTAAAAAAGCATTAAATTTGCAGGGAAATGATGGTTTAAATTTTTATGAGTTTGAATTAATTGCTGATGAAAAGAAATTCAAGGAAGAATATTCCCTTACTTTGAATCAACTTCCAATAAATCAAAAGACTGCTGATCAAATTATTGATGAAGCTAATCAAGCTTTTACTTACAATATGAAAATGTTTAAGGAGCTTGAAGGTAACTTGATTGCTGTTTTAGGCAAGATTGTATTTAATTACATTACAAAAAAAGTAAGGAAAGGAAGCACCGAGACCTAGTAATTTATGTTTGATTCATTAGTTAATTTCCTTAAAACCAATATTGATGAATTAAATGGTCATGAATTACAAATATCTAGCGAATTCAAAGAACATCACAATGAAGACTCAAAATATATTATTAAAAATTGGCTTTTTTCATCTCCCGAATATAGAAAGTGGCGAATAACAAGATTAGATGGTGGAAAAAAACTGCAAGTCTTTAATACTGTCGCATATCCAAATTTTGATAGTGAAATGCCTATTTTAGGAGCTGATATTTTATGGTTTGGAACTTCTCAAAAGTTATTAGCAATACTTGATTATCAACCTTTAATTCAAGAAAACATGTATCTTGAAAAATATTGTTCAAGTCTAAGTAATATTAAGAGAAAATATTCTGCATTTGATAATAATAAAATGAAGAATATATATGATTCAAAAAAGTATTTTTCCCCATGGGTGATTATATGTAGAGGAAATAAATTAAATCTTGATAGAGATTTAAATAATATATTCCATACATTTGTAAACAATTATTTGAAAATTTATAAATCGAATTCTGTTAATCAATTTTTAAATGCAGAAGAAATAAAGATTAATCAAATTAAATATGATAAGTACAGTTTTGAAAAAGACCCTGCTGATAAATTGTTTAAATCTTTTTTTGGAGAAAAATGGACAAAAAAATTTATCAATAAATTTCTTTTTACATTAAATAATGAGATTATTCATTGAATGTTAATACAAGATACTATTTTTTACAGGCCAGATTGGAGATGGCATAATTTTCTAAAATATTTAACTAATAATTTAAGTAAATATAACTGTTTAGAAAAAATAATACCCTCGGAATATTCTTATAAAGATTCAACTTATGGTTCAAAAAAATCAAAAAAAAATGTGAATCTCTCTACTTGGGGTGTAACGCATAAGAAAAGAATTCAATTTGCAAGAGCAGTATGTATAAATAGTCCAAATTATTCTGTTTTAAATTTTTTAATTATTCCAAATACTGTTTATAACGTCCCATTTTTTGGAGTAGATTTTGTTTCTCTACCTAATAGTCATTTATTAGTATTAGATTTTCAGCCTTCATTAAAAATACAAAATCAATACAATAATGAGTTATTAGAAAAACTTATAAAACTCAAAAATCATTGTCATTCATCACTCCCATTAGCTGAAAATATGTCTAGAGATGTAGCTAGATTTTTTTCTCCAGGAGTAATCTGGTCAAAATTACCAAAAGAAGAAAGAAGTGACTTTTTAATTGCTAATCAGCTTTATACCTCATTTAAGGAATATCTTGATTTGTATTTAGAAATTCTTTTTGAAAGCAAAGAAGCCAATATGGAACTGCAAAAAGAATTAATAAATGGTCAAAATAATTATTTGAAATATAGAAGAGATAACGATCCAGCAAGGCCAATGTTGTCGAGTTTGTTTGGTAAAGAATTTACTGAATCTTTAATTAAGGAAGTTTTATTTACTACTTAAAAGTCTTATAATTAACTGAAATTTGAAATCATATGAAAAAAATTTCTGTTCTTTTTGTATGTTTGGGAAATATTTGTAGGTCTCCTGCAGCAGAAGCTATCTTTATAAATCTACTTGAAAAGAAGGGATTAACCGATGCCTTTATTGTAGATTCTGCTGGAACTGGGAGTTGGCATATTGGAAAAAAAGCTGACTCTAGGATGAGAATTGCGGCAGAAAGAAGAGATATAAATATCTTAAGCAGGGCTCGTCAAGTTACTAGCAAAGATTTTGATGAATTTAACTATATTCTTGCGATGGACGATTCAAATTTTATAAATATTCAAGATCTTAAGAATAGAACAGCTTCAACTGATTTTGCATCAATTAAAAAAATACAAGATTTTAGATCAGTTTTTAATGAGCAAGAAGTTCCTGATCCATATTTTGGAGGTGATGAGGGCTTCGATTATGTACTTGATATTTTAGAAGACTCTGTAAACGGTTTTTTGGAAAGTATTTCTTGAATTTATTTAATTTCAGTCTCTTTAGGAATCTTGTCATTATAAAGATCAATAATTTGATCCACTACCTCATTAATTGAATATCCATCAGTAATAATTTCTATTGCGTCATTCGCTTTTATTAGAGGTGAAATTTCCCTATTGGAATCTTCAAAATCTCTTTTCTTTATAAGTTCTTTTAATGTATGAAGTTCTATTTCTTGTGAGTCTTTACTATTTTTATCAGATTTTCTTCTTTTTGCTCTTTCATCGATGCTAGCAGTTAAAAATATTTTAAGTTCTGCATGAGGAAAAACAGTAGTTCCTATATCTCTTCCCTCAGCTACAAGTCCGCCTGATTCTCCAATTTTTCTTTGTTCTTCTACTAAGAATTTTCTTACTTCTTTTATTGAGGAAATTTTAGAAACGATGGAACTTATCTTTTGCGATCTAATTTCTTCAGTAACACAGTAGTTATTAATATAAACATCCTGATTTGAATTTGTATTCGACTTGAAAACAATAGATATATCTTTGAGAATATTCTGCCATTTTTTTTCTTTTTTATAATCAATACTTTCTTTTATCATAAGCCAACTCAAAGCCCTATACATTGCTCCAGTATCTAAATATAAAAGTTTAAGTTTCTTAGCTATTAACTTTGTTACAGTACTTTTACCTGATCCTGCAGGACCATCAATTGCAATAATCGGCCTTCTTTTCATTAGAAAAACGTGATCAATTAATCTTGTCTCTCCACATCTTATCGCACCAGCCAGTAACGAAATATTATCCTCAAGTTTTGCTTTTTGGAGTGTATGAGGGTGTAAATGTTCTAAATATTCAATTGAAATTTTTTTTGCAGATAGCTTTTTGATTATTTCGTTTAAATTGATCTTTTTTTCTTGATGAAAATTTTTTTTTGCTTCTAATAACTCATTTGAAAAAGACCTAATCAATTGTCTTTCGTTTTTTGATAAATGTACATTACGTGAACTTAAAGGAATTCCATCAAAATCTCTTTGTGTAGGAATAGATTTAATATCAACATTTAATTTCTTTCTTAAGATAAGATTTTTTAAGATTAAAAGTTGTTGCCAATCTTTTTCTCCTAAGTAAAGATTTTTTGGCTTGATGAGATTAAGGAATCTATAAATTACTGTACAAACGCCATCAAAATGTCCAATTCGATTTAATCCACATAATGCAGAAGATAATTCTATTGGAGCTTTTAGGAATTTAATATTTCTATTATTCGGTGGATATATATCTTCATTACTTGGGATGAAGATGGCATCTGCGCCATTTGAAAAGGAGATTTTTATATCATTATCAATTGTTTTAGGGTAATTCTCTAAATCTAACTTGTTATCAAATTGAAGTGGATTAATAAAAATACTTACTAAATTAACATTAGAATTGTCATTTTTTGCTGTTGATATTAGTTTTATATGTCCATTATGAAGATTACCCATTGTCGGAATGAAGTTAATTTCACTATTTATATTTCTTCTCCAATTTTCTATTTCTTCAGTTTTTCTTATGATTACTTTCTTCACTTTGTTTTTAAAAAATAAATCTATTTGATAAATAATTACTGGACAAAAGCAATCTTAGGAGGAATATCTATATAGGGAAAGTCTATCATTTTTATTTCATGGATTACAAAACATCAGGTGTTGATATAGAAGCTGGGCGAGAATTTGTTTTCGAAATTAAAAAGGCAGTTGAAGGAACTCATACATCTAATGTGATTGAGGGTATTGGCGGGTTCGGAGGTTTGTTTAGAATTCCTATCGATAGTTTTAAAAAACCAGTTCTTGTTTCTGGAACTGATGGTGTTGGAACAAAATTAGAATTAGCCCAAAGTAAAAACTTTCACTTTGAGGTTGGTATTGATTTAGTTGCTATGTGCATGAACGATATCATTACTAGTGGGGCAAAACCTTTATTTTTTCTGGATTATATTGCTACTGGTAAACTTGATAAGAAACAATTATTGAGGGTTGTTCAGGGTATTTCACATGGCTGCGGAGAAAATAACTGTTCATTACTCGGTGGAGAAACTGCTGAAATGCCTGGATTTTATTCAAAAAATAAGTATGATCTTGCAGGATTTTGTGTTGGAATAGTTGATGAGCATAAGCTTATTAATGGTAAAAAAGTATCTGAAAATGACTTAATAATTGCTTTAAAAAGTAATGGAGTTCATAGTAACGGCTTTAGTTTAGTGAGAAAAATTATTCAAAATCATAATCAAATAGATAAAGAATTTGAAAAAGTTTCTCACTTAAATTTTTATGATGAGTTATTGAAACCTACAAAAATTTACAATAATGTGATTAACCAAATGTTATCTGAAAATATAGAAATTAAAGCAATGTCTCATATTACTGGAGGAGGAATTCCAGAAAATTTACCAAGATGTATGCCTTCTGATTTTATTCCTTATATCAATACCAGTTCTTGGGAAATACCTATTTTATTTAAATTCCTTAAAGAGAAAGGATCGATTCCTGAAAAAGATTTTTGGAATACTTTCAATCTTGGAGTGGGATTTTGTTTAATTATTGATAAACAATTTAAGGACGCGATATTAAGTATCTGCAAAGATCATGACATAGATAGTTGGGAAATTGGAAAGATAGTTCGAAAAAATGATTCAACAATTAGTAAATTTTTGCCAGAAATTTTAACTTAAATTTTTTTATCTTTTTTAAATGAGTTTTAAAAAATTATTTTTTATACCCAAATGAAAAAGTTAGGTGTAATATAATAAAATTACCGCCGAATTATATCGGAAGTTTAAGTATTAAGATTTAACCTTTTATTCAATGCCCTTTGCAAATAATCAAAGAATTACACGTAGACGTAGTTCCGCTGGCCCTACACCTCCAAAAAGACCAATAGGTAATAATTCTGAATCAAATGGTAGACAGGCTCAAGGCCCAAGACCAACTTTCTTGACACTAAGGGATCATGGGAAAGTTTTTGTCGCTGATTTACCTAATTTGTCCGATGGTCAATTAGCGCATATTAGTAAAGAAGCTAATGAAGTTTTAAATAGTTTAGAAAAAAGACTTAGTGATCTTGAAAGTGAACCTAATGTTAGTAATCCTGAAAACGATACGCTGATAAAAGCCTCTACCAAAAGAGATGTCACACTTAGGTTTATTAAATCAATAGAAGAAGAACAAGAACATAGAAAGAATAATCCTGCTTTAAGAGATGCTGCATCTGAATCGTTACCGAGAACTTTTCTTGAGGTTGCGAGACATAGATTGCCTGGAGCAACTTTTGATTCACTACTTAGAGAGGCTCTTGAAGCTTGTGCAGTTGATGAGAGTACTGAAGAAAATCAAGTTATTGATGAGCCTAAAGAAACTGTAAAAATTATGGATATACCCTCTTCCAACACAAATGCTTCACTTGTTGTTAGTATCGATTCAAATGATGATTCCAAGAATGACTCTATTTGATTCAACACAAGAGTTAATAAGTTCTAAAGACCAAAATAATTCAAAAATTAAACTTATTTCAGATAAAGATTATATTTTATGTAATCATTGCAAAAGGACTGCATCAAATGGTGTTAGATGTTTAGGAATGTGTGTAGCAGATAATGATTACTAAAATAATTCAAATTTATAAATCAATAAGTAGTTGAAACTTTATACCCTTTGTTTGAAATTGAAGTTCTTCGAAAATTTCATAATTAAATGCATAAAAAAATTAAATAAGGCGGCACCCAGATTCGAACTGGGGATAAAGGATTTGCAATCCTCTGCCTTACCACTTGGCCATGCCGCCGAAAAAGATTCGATTGAGTCTTTTTATGATCTTAACAGTAAGGTGTCTCATTCTATATTATTTATATGCAACGGTCATGGAGAAGATGTGATCGCATTGGAAATAATAAAAAGATTACTAAAAAAAATAAAAAATAAAAATATTGAAGTTTTGCCGTTAGTAGGAAATGGAGATGTATTTAATTCCATAAAATCAAAGAATTTTCGTAAAATAGGACATTTTAAAGAGCTGCCTAGTGGAGGTTTTAGTAATCAAAGTCTGAAGGGATTTGTGCTTGATTTGTTTGCAGGATTTTTAATCGATAATTTAAGAAATTTTCTACTTGTAAAACAGAAGTCAAAACATAACTGCAAAATTATTGCAGTAGGCGATTTCTTGCCATTACTTTACGCTTGGAGTTCTGAATGCGAATTTAGTTTCATTGGAACTCCCAAAAGTGATCATACTTGGAGTAGTGGGCCAGGTTGGGATTTCAGCGATTTTTATCATAAGTTGAAAGGTTCTGAATGGGATCCATGGGAAATGTTTTTAATGAAATCTCCAAGATGTAAAAATTTAATTATGAGAGATAAAATTACAGCTAATAATTTGAATAGAAAAAATATTTATGCAAAATACTTGGGTAATCCAATGATGGATTTTGTTAATGCAACAAACGAAAAGATATCAAATATTATTTCTTTTAAAAGGATTATTTTATTAGTTGGAAGTAGATACCCTGAAGCTCTTAAAAATCTTGATAATTTTCTTAATTGTTTGCAAGATTTTGATTTATCAAAGGATTTGGTAATACTTTTGCCTTTGAGCATTAATGCGAATGTGATTCAAATTCAAAGTTATTTAAACAAATATGGTTTTATAAAAGAGAGTAAAGTTAAATTTCTAATTGATGAAGATTCAGTATGGAAAAAGAAAGATCAATATGTAGTGATTGGAAAAGGTAAATTCAATTCATGGGCCAATATGGCAGAAGTTGGCTTATCTAATGCAGGAACTGCTACAGAGCAAATTACTGGCCTTGGAATCCCATCTCTTTCTCTGCCTGGACCTGGACCACAATTTACAAAATCATTTGCCAAAAGGCAATCAAGATTATTGGGAGGTAGTGTTTTAGTTTGCAAGAACAAAAAAATTCTTTTAAAACGTTTAAATTTACTTTTGAAAGGCAAAGTTGATAGCTTAGAACAAGCAAAAATTGGAAAAAAAAGAATGGGGGAATCCGGTGCAAGTAAGAAAATCGTAGATGCGATAAACCTTCATTTGTTATCTTAGTAAATGGCACTAGCTTATTAATTATTAATTCTTTTATGTATCCAATAAATGATCGGCAATATCTAAAAATTTGTGCAGAGATTGCAAAACTTATGAGTATAAGCTTATCTTCTGCTAAGAAGAAAGTAGAAATTCAAATTGCAAAAGAAGGCTCGAAAACTATTCAAGAAAAAATACAAGTTGCGCAAAATGTCTTAAAAATTTGTGAAAAAAATGATGGAGATAAATTAAGTTCTTCAAGAATACTTGATAAGCTTATGGAAACTCTTGATGGTGAAGATAATTTTTTAACTGAAGATTGATTCTTAATGTTCAAATATATTTGAGAATTTTAGTATGTCTAAATCAGCATGTACAGAAACTGTTTCGAAACATTTTTGAGCTAATTCATATCTATTCTCTCTTTCTAAGATAACTTTTAATTTATGCATAGCTTCAATTAAATATCTAACATCATTTGCTGCATAATCTAATTGATCTTTTGTTAAATCTTCGTTGCTACCCCAATCACTACTTTGAGAGCTTTTGTCCAGTTCTATGCCTAACAATTCATTAATTAAATCCTTTAAACCGTGTTTATTTGTATAAGTTCTTGCCAACTTACTAGCAATTTTTGTACAAAAAATATTTTTTGTATTAATTTCAAGATTGCATTTTAGAGCTGCTACATCAAATCTCGCATAGTGAAATATTTTAGTAATTTTGTCATCTTCAAGAAGAGCTTTTAAATGTGGTGAAGAAGATGTATTAAGTTCGATTTTTATACAGGATGTTCTTTTAAATTCATTGCATATTTGTACTAAACAGAGTCTATCTCTTCCATGAATTAAACCCATTGCTTCAGTGTCAATAGCTAGGTAGGATGATTCTTTATAAAGATTGTATAAATCCTCTGTTAAATCGCTAAAAAGAAGATCAATATTTTTATTTTCAATAGTCATTTTTAATAAGTATTAAAAGTAATTTAAGATTTAGAATATTACTTAAGATTTTATTTAATTAAGAATTTTTATCTAATAGGAATATTTTACAGAATAAATCTAAAAAATTATAATATGATGTAACTTTAATTTTTATTCTCGAGTTAGTTTTTAAAAATCATTTAATGTCCTATTCCTTAAATTCAACACTATTGCTGACAATTCTACTTGCTATAGGATTATTTTTTTTTCTTAGAGCTTCGAGTAAAGATAGAACAACTATTGTTGAAATTTCATCTGCTCAGGAGCCTCTTAGGGTTTTGAATAGTTTATGTGAATGGCTTAATTTAAGGGGATGGAAGCAAACGGGAGGAGATTTTGAACAAAGAATTTTAATATTTAAGGGTCAAGTTGTTTCTAGTAAATTTTTAGCAATTTTTTTAGGTTTTCTTGGCGGTTTTGGATCTTGCGCTTTGGGATTAGTAATTATTCAAATATATCCTCAACTAGGTTGGTGGCCTATTCTTTTGGGATTAATTGGGGGCCCTTTTTCTGGCATGGTTTATTTTAAAAAATCAGCAAGAGAGGAAAAATTTGAATTAAGATTGATTAATGAAAATGAAAATGATTCAACTTTAATGAGATTAAGAGCGCATAGGGATGAATTAATATCTTTAGAAAATGAACTTGGAGAAAAACTTCAATTAAAAAGCGATGGTTCTTTATTTAAAACTCCTATTTAAGGTAAGTTAAAAAGTAATTGGATAATTTTTAATTAAAGATATTGTTCTCCATACAGAAATTTTCTAAATCTTTATCATTTAACCAATCTTGGGGTTTTGTAAAGATTGATGTGAGAAATTCCTCTCTAGAACCCTTTTTAGCTTTATATCCATACTCCCATCTAGCTAAAGGCGGTAATGACATTAATATTGATTCAGTTCTACCGTTTGTTTGTAATCCAAAAATTGTCCCTCTATCCCAAACCAAATTGAATTCGACATATCTACCTCTTCTATATAGCTGGAATTCTCTTTCCTTTGATGTATATCTTTGATTAGCTCTGTTTTCAATAATGGGTATATATGAAGGGAGGAATGCATCCCCACAGTTTTCCGCTAAAGAAAATAAATTTTCCCAATTTAAATTATATTTGCCAATATTCTGGGAAGCTTTTGATGCCTCTCCGTTTTGATTATTTCCTTTATAAATATTGCCTGATCCATCTTGATAATCATAAAAAATACCTCCTATACCTCTAGATTCATTTCTGTGCTTCAAGAAGAAATATTCATCACACCATGGTTTGAAAACTTTATGTAAATCTTTATCAACCTTTTCACAAGCTTTTTTATGTTCTTTATGAAAATGTCTTACATCAGAAAGATAAGGATAAAAAGGTGTTAAATCTGCACCTCCGCCAAACCACCAAACTGGACCAGCTTCGAAATAACGATAATTGAGATGAACTGTAGGAATATAAGGATTCTTTGGATGCAACACCATAGAAGTTCCTGTCGCGAACCATTTATGACCTTTTGCTTCGGGCCTCTGAGAAATTATTGATTGAGGTAATTCTTCTCCATTAACTTCAGAGAAATTTACTCCTGCTTGTTCAAAAATAGCACCATTTTTCAATACTCTTGATCTTCCACCACCACCTTCGTCTCTTAACCAGGATTCTTCGGCAAATTTTCCTTCGCCATCTACATTTTCAAGGCCTGAACAAATTTTGTCTTGAAGAGTTAATAAGAGATTTTTAGTTTTTTCTCTCGAGTTTTTAGGAGGTTCTTTAAACATTTATTGAATAAATCTTGAAGATAAAAATTTTTTGGTTAATTATAAGTTTCCCTTTATAATTTCTCTTAAGGGGTGCTTATTTCCTATTATTTGATAGTTCGACATAGTTCTTAACCTTTTTTAAAGTCGACTACCATATCAAAATATTTAAAAATTTAATGACCACAATAGAAGATGCGAATTCTGCTTTACAAAAGGTTCTAGATAATGGATCAAAGAAAAATGTAATTGATTTATCTTGGATTAAAAATGTAAGAGTAATAATACCAAGAGTAATCGTAACGCTATCATTACCATCATTTGCAAATTCCCAGAGAGACAGAATTGTAAAAGAGGTTCGAAAAATACTTTTGGAATTTGAAGATATTGATGATGTTCAAATTGAGATAGATAATAATGTTTCCGATACTGGATCTAAAACTGAGAGTAGTGGACCTGAATTGCAGCAGATTAAAGGGATTCGACATATCATCGCCGTTAGTAGTGGTAAAGGTGGAGTTGGAAAAAGTACTATTGCAGTTAATCTTGCTTGTTCTTTAGCTAAATTAGGCCTAAAAACTGGTTTACTGGATGCGGATATTTATGGACCTAATACTCCCTCAATGATGGGAGTTTCTGAACAGAATCCAAAAGTTACAGAGGGAAGTGGTAATGATCAAAGATTAATACCAATAAATAAATATGGAATTTCATTAGTATCAATGGGTTTTCTTATAGAAGAAGGTCAGCCAGTCATATGGAGAGGACCAATGCTTAATAGCATTATCCGTCAATTTCTTTACCAAGTTGAATGGAAAAATCTTGATTTTTTGGTTATTGACTTACCTCCAGGAACAGGAGATGCTCAAATTTCTCTTTCTCAATCTGTTCCTATTTCTGGAGCTATTGTGGTTACCACTCCACAACAAGTATCTTTGCAGGATGCACGTAGAGGATTAGCAATGTTTAAACAACTTGGTGTGCCTTTATTGGGAATTGTAGAAAATATGTCAGTATTTATTCCGCCAGATATACCTAGTAAAAAATATGAAATTTTTGGTAAAGGTGGTGGACAAACCTTAGCTAAAGAAAATAATTTACCATTATTAGCTCAAATCCCTATTGAAATTCCGCTGGTTGATGAAAGTAATAAAGGAATACCAATCTCAATAAGCCAACCTAATACAAAAAGTTCTATTGAATTTGGTAATTTAGCTCAATTAATTAAAAATCAATTTGTTAATAGATAATTAATGTTGAAGAGAATTTCTTTATTTAATAAGAGAGGCTTTTTTCAGAAAAAAGATAAATTTATTAGTGGATTTTTATTTTCTCCAATATTATTAATTCCCCTATTTTTAGTTATTATTTCTGGTTTTTTAATAAAAAGTATTCAGGGAGTCAATCTAGCATCAAATTATTCTAGTCACATATTAACTGGTCTATTAGGTTATTTTTTGGCATTTTTTGTTTCTTATATTCCTTTAGAGAGACTTAGAAATTACTTGTTACCATTCTATTTTTGTACTTTAGTATCCTTATTTTTAATTCATTTTTTTGGGATCTCAATTTCTGGAGCTCAAAGATGGTTAAACTTGGGAATTTTTTCCTTTCAGCCTTCAGAAGTAGCTAAATTAAGTACTGTTTTAACTCTGGCTTTTGTCCTCGACAAAAAAATAATTTTAACAATTAGAGATTTAGTCTTGCCTTTATTAGTAGTTATTTTTCCTTGGTTATTAATTTTTTTTCAACCTGACTTAGGCACCTCTTTGGTTTTATTAGTTTTGACAGGTGTGATGCTCTATTGGTCGCAAATGCCCATAGAGTGGATTTTGATTTTAGTCTTTTGTCTTGTTACTTCAATACTTTATTTAAACTTACCAACTTTTCTTATTTTTTGGATTCCATTTATAGGCTATCTTGCTTATAGATCTTCGAAAAAGAAAGTTATTTTTTCTGGTCTTGCTATTTCCTTTCATTTATTGGTTGCAAAAATTACACCAATTTTATGGGAATTTGGCCTAAAAGAATATCAAAAAGCTAGATTGGTTTCATTTGTAGATCCAAATAGAGATCCATTAGATGGTGGATATCATTTGATACAGAGTAAAATTGCGATTGGTTCTGGAGGGCTTTTTGGGACTGGCTTGTTAAACGGAAAGTTGACTAATTTGCAATTTATACCAGAGCAACATACAGATTTTATATTTAGTGCTCTAGGTGAAGAGTTGGGTTTTATAGGATGCACAATAGTTTTATTTTTGTTCTTTTTTTTAATTAAAAAACTTATTAATATTGCAAAAATTGCTAGAAGTGACTTCGAATCTTTAATTGTAATTGGAATTACAGCAACTTTTTTATTTCAAATAGTTATTAACTTATTTATGACAATTGGATTAGGACCAGTTACTGGAATCCCTCTTCCTTTTATGAGCTATGGTAGAACATCTTTGGTGATTAATTTTATTTCTGTAGGATTTGTCTTATCTATTTTAAAACGTTCTAGATCATTAAAGAGTTGATGGAATCACAAATAACAATAAAAAAAATTCAAGAACTTTTGATTAAAGGAGTTCAAACTATACATGTGGATGATGACACCTCAAGAAGGATGTGGTGGGCCTCTTTAGAAGTTATTCAAAAAGATTTTCTTTCTCAGAATTACCAACAAGGAGGTATTTGGGTTGCCTCTCCTTTGCCAGCTCTTAATGATAAAAAATTTTTCAAAAAACTTCATGGATGGCTTTGGGCACCTGATGGGTTCCCATCCTTTCAAAAAGAGAATGCAGGTTTTTTACCAGTGAAAAATTCAGATAAGATAAAAAAAGATTTTGATTTAGTTAGTAATTATAAAGTCTTAAATCTTAGTCAAAAAGATGGTTATGAACCTTTTTTGATGATAATTACCCCAAATTTTCAATGCATATTATCAATTACAGGAGAAAAAGATAAGAAAATCCTACTCATGAAATGTGATGAGGAAAGCTTAAAGCTTACCATTGAATTAATGAATGCAAAATTAAATCAAGAGAATTACGAGGAGGGAGTTAAATTTCGTAAGGCAATCAAAACTCTAGGTAACCTTAATATCAATAATCAATTTGAAAATTTTTTTTGGCCAATATTATCGACAAAATTAGCAAAGTTGGGACCAAATCACAACATAAAGAATTCTTTAAAAAACGATGAAAAAAATGGACAAATCACTGAAGCTAAATTGTTACGTGCAATTTCTCATGAGGTGAGAACTCCTTTAGCAACAATAAGAACTCTAATAAGTTCTACTTTAAAAAAATATAATATGGATGAATCGATGAGAAATCGTTTAATTCAAATAGATAATGAATGTAATGAACAAATTGATAGGTTTGGTTTAATCTTTAATGCAGCAGAATTAGTAAATAATGAAATTCCTTCATTAAATAACTTAGCAAAAATAAATTTAGCCGAAATTTTTAAAAAACTTTCTCCTGCATGGAATAAACAATTAAATCGACGTGGGATTTCTTTAAAGATCGATATCCCCAATCAACTCCCTCAAATTTTGAGTGATTCTGAAAAATTAGAATTAATGTTAAGAGGATTAATTGATAAAAATACTAGGGGATTAAAAGAAGGAAGTACATTAATTTTAGAATTAAGACCAGCTGGTCAAAAACTGAAACTTCAACTAAAAGTACAAAAATTAGGTAGTAATCAAAAAGAAATTCTAAAGAAAGATAATAGTTCTGATATTGGTCCTGTTTTAAATTGGGATCCTCAAACAGGTAGTTTACAACTAAGTCAAAATGCCACTCAAAAGTTGTTAGCTAGTTTAGGAGGACATGTCACAAAAAGGCGGGATACAGGTTTGACAGTATTTTTTCCGATTTCAGATTCAAAATGAACTGACTATAAGTTTCATATATATTAAATAATGTAGAAAATTTCTTATCAATTTTGAATTTTGTAAAATATGAATGCTAATTTCTTATTATAAATAACTTAAAATTTAGGATGACTGAAACTTTAGTTGGTCAATTTCCAAAGCATATAGGAAGTACTGGGGGTTTATTAAACTCTGCAGAAACCGAAGAAAAATATGCAATTGTATGGAAAAGTTCAAAAGAACAAGCATTTGAATTGCCTACCGGTGGTGCCGCTATTATGCATGAAGGTGATAATTTAATGTATTTTTCTAGAAAAGAACAATGCCTTGCACTAGGGACACAATTACGAGCTTTCAAGCCAAGAATTGAGGACTTTAAAATCTATAGAATTTTCCCAGGTGGTGATGTTGAATTCTTACATCCAAAAGATGGTGTTTTTCCTGAGAAAGTTAATGAGGGAAGAGAAAAAGTAGGCCATAATCCTAGGAGAATAGGTGAGAATCCTAATCCTGCTGGTTTGAAATTTACAACTAAGAATACTTTTGATTAAATTCCTCAAAGTTGATATAAAAGAAAAAAATAATTATAATTTGGGTTGACATTATTAGTATGATCAGCTCACAGAAAGATAGTTTCTTCAAGGCTCACAAAGAAGGTAAAAATTTTATACCTATTTCTCAAACTTGGCCAGCAGATTTAGAGACTCCATTATCGACTTGGTTAAAATTATCCGAAAAAGATACACATGGTGTTTTTCTTGAGTCTGTAGAGGGTGGTGAGAATTTGGGTAGATGGAGTATTGTTGCTACCAAACCTCTTTGGGAAGCAGTTTGCTACGGAGAAGAGATTGTTAAAACTTGGAATGATGGAAAAACTGAAATATTTAAAGGCGATCCCTTTAATCTTTTAAAAACTTGGACAAAGGAATATAAGTCATCTATGCTAGATGAATTTCCATCAATTGGACAGTTATATGGTTCTTGGGGTTATGAATTAATTAATCGAATAGAACCAAGTGTTCCAATAAATGAAATAGAAGAAAATAATTTGCCTTATGGTTCTTGGATGTTTTTTGATCAGTTAGTTGTTTTTGATCAAATAAAAAGATGTTTAACCGCGGTAGTATATGCAGATACAACTTCTTTAAATGAATCTTCTATCGAAGAAGTTTATTTAGACTCAATTTCTAAAATTAAGAAAACTAGAAATTTGATGAAAATTCCTCTCAAAGAAAACGAATTTTTAGATTGGAATGAAAATGAGAATTTGAATTTAGATATTAAAAGTAATTGGGAGAAAAAAGATTTTGAGGATGCAGTTCTTTCCGCAAAAGAATTTATAAGAAAAGGAGATGTATTCCAAATAGTTATAAGTCAAAGATTTCATACTCAAGTTAATAATGATCCCTTTAATTTATACAGAAGTTTAAGGATGGTTAATCCATCTCCATATATGTCATTTTTTGATTTTGGCTCATGGTTTTTAATAGGTTCTAGTCCTGAAGTTATGGTTAAAGCAGAAAAAAATAAAAAAAGTCAGATTGTTGCAAGCTTAAGACCAATAGCTGGTACAAGACCTAGAGGTAATGATCCTAAAAAAGATCGAGAATTAGAAAAGGATTTATTAAAAGATCCAAAAGAGATAGCAGAGCATGTAATGCTAATAGATCTTGGAAGAAATGATCTTGGAAGAGTTTGTGAAATTGGTACTGTGGAAGTCAAAGAGTTAATGGTTATTGAAAAATATTCGCATGTTATGCATATAGTGAGTGAGGTCGAGGGAATTTTAAAAAAAAATACAGATGTATGGGATTTGTTAAAGGCATGTTTTCCAGCTGGAACAGTCACTGGTGCTCCAAAAATAAGAGCGATGCAATTGATTAAACACTTTGAAAAAGAAGCTAGAGGACCTTATGCTGGTGTTTACGGATCTATTGATATTAATGGTGCATTAAATACGGCAATTACAATAAGAACTATGATAGTTAAACCTTCAAAAGATGGAAAATATAGTGTTTCAGTTCAAGCAGGCGCTGGAATAGTTGCTGATTCTTCTCCTGAAAATGAATATCAAGAGACAATTAATAAAGCCAAGGGGATATTAAAAGCATTAGCCTGTTTGGAAAAATAAATGAGTGAAGTTAATCTTTATAAGGGTTTTGAAGTGGAACTTTTCACAGGCTCTTTTAATTCTCATATTGGTATTTCAGCTGAGATTGAGAAAAAATTTTCTAATTTTGTAAAAGAGCCGGATAATAGAAATGTTGAATACATAACAAAACCTGAAATTGACTATAAGTTGTTATACGAGAGATTAATAACTCCAAGAAAAGATTTAAGAAAATGGCTAAAAAATAAAGGGTTAACAATTATTCCTTCATCTACACTTTGTTTTAGACACGATACTAAATTTCAACGATCTGAAATTGACAATGTTTATCATCAATTTATTCAAGATAATTATGGAATTTCTATTGCAACTTCAAGTGTCCATATAAATATAGGAATAGATGATTTAGATAAGCTTTTTGCTGCTATTAGACTGATAAGAGCAGAGGCCGCTTTATATCTATCCATCAGTGCTAGCTCTCCTTTTTTAAATAATAAAATTACGGAAAATCACTCTCAGAGATGGATTCAGTTTCCCAAAACTCCAAGTAAAGTGCCTTTTTTTGTAAATCATAGTTCTTATATCGATTGGATCGAGGAAAATATATCTAATAAAAATATGCAAAATATAAGACATTTTTGGTCGTCAATCCGACCAAATGGTCCCCAAAGGCCTTTAATTCTTGATCGATTGGAATTAAGAATTTGCGACTTCGTCCATGATATTAATTTGTTATTAGGAATAACGGCCATGCTAGAACTTAGGATTTTAAATCTTTTTGAAAATATAAATTCTTTAGATCCTTTGACTGCGAGTATTTTTTCTATTGATGAATTATCAGAAATATGCGATCAGAATGAAATTAATGCTGCTAAAGATAGTTTGAACGCAGAATTAATTCGTTGGCAAGATGGTAAAAAAATTATTTGTAGAGAATGGATTCAAAACTTATTATCCGATTTAACATCTACTGCCAAAAAATTTAATATGAAACATCTTTTGCAACCTATCCATTCAGTACTTGAAGAAGGGAATCAATCTATGAAATGGATAAATCAATATGAAAAAGGTCTTTCTATTGAGCAAATTATGAGAAGTACTATCGATGATATGATCAAGAATGAAGACGTGAGTATTTGATTATTTAAATAAACATTTGAACTGAACATTTTTACTTGTGACATAATAAATATATGGAATCTTTTCAAAAGAATGAAAATAATAAAGTGGACCTTATAAGTAATAATGATCCACTTAATAAAAATCGTCTTTTAATAGAGGATTTATGGGAATCTGTGCTCAGAGAAGAATGCCCAGAAGATCAAGCAGAGAGATTGATTCAACTTAAAGAATTAAGTTATTCAAAACAAATTGATAGTAATAGTTCAAAAACTTTTAAAAATGAGATAGTTGATATTGTCAATTCTATGGATTTGGCAGAATCAATAGCAGCAGCAAGGGCGTTTTCATTATATTTTCAACTAGTGAACATTTTGGAACAAAGAGTTGAGGAAGATAGATATATTCAAAGCTTTACCAATAAGAATGTTCAAACGTCTCCCGATAATCTTGATCCTTTTGCACCAGCATTAGCTAGACAAAATGCTCCAGTAACTTTTAGAGAATTATTTTATAGGCTAAGGAAATTGAATGTGCCTCCAGGAAAATTAGAGGCGTTATTGCAGGAAATAGATATTCGTTTAGTTTTTACTGCTCATCCGACTGAGATAGTAAGACATACGATTAGACATAAACAAACTAGAGTCGCTAATTTGTTAAAAAAAATACAGGTTGAGCAATTTTTAACAATAGAAGAAAAAAATTCTTTAAAAACTCAATTAAAAGAGGAGGTCAGACTTTGGTGGAGAACAGATGAATTGCATCAATTTAAACCTTCAGTTTTAGACGAAGTAGATTATGCCTTGCATTATTTTCAGCAAGTTTTATTTAATGCAATGCCTCAATTGAGAGGCAGAATCTCTGAAGCACTTACCGAAAACTATCCAGATGTGCAGATGCCCTCTCAATCTTTTTGTAACTTTGGTTCTTGGGTTGGCTCAGATAGGGATGGCAATCCATCTGTAACTCCTGATATAACATGGAGGACTGCGTGCTATCAAAGGCAGTTGATGTTGGAAAGATATATAATTGCAATTTCTAATCTTAGAGATCAGTTAAGTGTATCTATGCAATGGAGTCAAGTAAGTTCTTCTTTATTAGAGTCATTGGAAACGGATAGGGTTAAGTTCCCAGAAATATACGAATCTAGGGCGACAAGATATAGATCAGAACCTTACAGATTGAAATTAAGTTATATTCTAGAAAAATTGAGGTTAACGCAAGAAAGGAATAATTTTTTATCTGATAGTGGATGGAAATCCGACTTACAAGGGGACATGGATACTAAAAATATAGATAAAGTTGAAAACTTATATTACAAATCAGTGCATGAATTTACCTATGATCTCGAACTGATTAAAAATAGCCTTATTAGTACAGATTTAACGTGCGAGGCAGTAAATAATTTACTTACTCAAGTTCATATTTTTGGATTTTCTTTAGCAAGTTTAGATATCCGTCAAGAAAGTACAAGGCATAGTGACGCTATTCAAGAGCTTACAAATTATCTCGATTTAACTGTGTTATACGACCAAATGTCTGAAGAAGAAAAAATTAAATGGCTAATAGATGAATTAAATACAAAAAGGCCTTTAATCCCCTCTGATGTGAACTGGACAAAAACTACAGAGGAAACCTTTTCAGTTTTCAAGATGGTTAAGAGATTACAGCAAGAATTTGGAAGTCGCATTTGCCATTCTTATGTTATTTCAATGAGTCATAGTGCATCTGATTTACTTGAAGTTCTTTTACTGGCCAAAGAAATGGGTCTTCTTGATCAAAATTCACAAAAGTCAAAATTATTAGTCGTTCCTCTTTTTGAAACTGTTGAAGATCTTAAAAGAGCACCAGAAGTAATGGAAAAGTTATTCAAATTGGATTTTTACAGATCATTATTGCCAAAAGTTGGAGAATCTTTTAAACCTCTGCAAGAATTAATGCTTGGGTATTCTGATAGTAATAAAGATTCAGGGTTTGTTTCTAGTAATTGGGAAATTCATAGAGCTCAAATAGCTCTTCAAAATCTTGCAAGTAGCAATAATCTCTTGCTTAGGCTCTTTCATGGAAGAGGCGGCTCTGTAGGTAGAGGGGGAGGACCCGCTTATCAGGCGATATTAGCTCAGCCAAGCGGTACTTTAAAAGGGCGAATAAAAATAACAGAACAAGGTGAAGTTTTAGCTTCAAAATATAGTCTTCCAGAACTGGCTTTATATAATCTAGAAACTGTTACCACAGCTGTTATTCAAAATAGTTTAGTAAATAATAGGCTTGATGCTACTCCAGAATGGAATGAATTAATGTCTAGGTTGGCAGAAACATCAAGGTCTCACTACAGAAAATTGGTTCATGAGAATCCTGATCTGTTAAATTTTTTTCAAGAGGTCACTCCAATTGAAGAAATTAGTAAATTACAGATTTCTAGTCGACCTGCGAGAAGAAAGAAAGGTGCAAAAGATTTGTCAAGTTTAAGAGCTATTCCATGGGTATTTGGTTGGACACAAAGTAGATTTCTTTTGCCAAGTTGGTTTGGAGTGGGTACTGCATTATCATCTGAATTGCATTCAGATCCAAAACAAATTGAATTATTTAGAGTTATTCATCAAAGATGGCCGTTTTTTAGGATGCTCATATCTAAAGTAGAAATGACTCTATCTAAAGTAGATTTGGAAGTTGCCAAATATTATGTTGACACTCTTGGTAGTAAAGAAAATAGAGAGTCTTTTGATGTTATTTTTGAAGTCATATCTAAAGAATATAATCTTACAAAATCTTTAATACTTCAAATTACTGGTAAAAATAAGCTCTTAGAATCTGATAGAGACTTGAAATCATCAGTAAACTTGAGAAATAAGACAATTATTCCATTAGGATTTTTGCAGGTTTCACTTTTAAGAAGACTTAGAGACCAAACAAGACAACCCCCAATTAGCGAATTTCTTATTGATAAAGATGAATCTAGAAGAGCTTATAGTAGAAGCGAACTATTAAGAGGCGCACTTTTAACTATTAATGGTATAGCAGCTGGCATGAGAAATACAGGTTGAGACTTGCAATATTTTCCAAAAAAACTTGTTCTACCTGAAGGTTATTTTGTTAACTCTTCTCAGATTCCTTTAGCTAAAGAAGTTAACAAACTTTTAGTTAATTGTGGTTGTGAGCCATTTCCAATAAAACTGCTTTCTGAGGCTATTCAGAAAAGTAATTTCTTCTTTACTATACAAAATGAATCGAAAAATAAAATATATGGCTTTGTAAGGGTTACATCAGACAGGGGATTGAATGCAAACTTGTGGAATTTAAGCGCATTGACAGGAAATAATCAGAGACTGTTTTATTCTGTATTGCTTCAAGTAACTCTCGAGAAAATAAATAGAGAAATGCCAGGATGCAGTATTTCTGTACAAGCTCCAGTATCTTCATTTAAGAGTTTAGAAGAAAGTGGATTTATACTTGATCCAAACGGAATAAGAGTAATGGGATATAAACTTTAAAATCATTTACGAGCATGGAGGGATTCGAACCCCCGACTCTCAGAACCGGAATCTGATGCTCTATCCAACTGAGCTACATGCCCCCTTATTTTTTCAATTTCTTTAAAGAAAATCTAAATATTTTAAATTTAGCTAATTTAATGAATGAATGCACAAAAAAAATTTTTTTAAATAAATTAAAAATTCAAAATTTTCGGAACCATAAAAGTTTTGAAATTGACTTAAAAGAGCAAAGAGCAATTGTTCTAGGTTGTAACGGTATTGGCAAGTCAAATTTACTTGAAGCTGTTGAATTTTTAAGTCAATTAAAATCTAATAGAGCATTAAGCGATAAAGACTTAATAGAAAATGATAGTGATATGGCTGTAGTTTTAGGACAGATAGATTTTAGAGATGATTTAAAGTTAAATTTATTTCGAAAAGGACCTAAAAGAATATATGTTAATGAATCAATCTTGAAAAGGCAGAGTGAAATAAAGAATTATATTCGGAGTGTATGTTTCTGTTCTAATGATATAGATATTGTGAGAAGTGAACCCAGTTATCGAAGAACGTGGATTGATAAGATTGTATCTCAGCTTGAACCAGTATATTTAGATTTGATAAGTAGATTTTATAGGCTTTTAAAACAAAGAAGTCATTTTTGGCGTTCAGCAGGTTATCTAAATAATCAATCTTCAGACATTGTTGAAAGCTTTGATATTCAAATGTCAAAAATAAGTACAAGAATTTTTAGGCGCAGAAGAAGAGCTTTATTAAAAATAAAACCATATGTTGAATATTGGCATAATCACTTAAGTAAATCTAAAGAGAAAATAGGTATTAATTATCTTTCTGGGATTCAAAATATAAGTCCAGAAGAAGAAGAAGAAGAAATGATTAGTAAGAAAATTGCAGAACAACTATTAAATCAGCGTTCAATTGAAGCATTAACTGGTAAATGTAATTTTGGACCTCATCGTGATGATATTGAGTTTTTAATTAATAATATTTCGGTAAGAAAATATGGTTCATCTGGCCAGCAAAGGACTTTTATCTTGGCTTTAAAAATGGCTGAACTAGATTTATTAACTAAAACATTTAATGTACCTCCAATACTTATATTGGATGACGTCTTGGCTGAACTAGATATAACTAGACAAAATTTGTTATTAAATTCTGTTGGTAAAGATAGTCAATGTATTATAAGTGCGACACATCTAAACAAATTTAACCAGTCTTTTTTAGGTCCTTCACAAATGATTCACTTATAATTTTAAAAGTCACCATTTTTAGCTAATCTTATATTCATATAAATTTTATTAATGGAAGTCCACAAAAAAAATCAAATTTTAAGTTCTTTTTATAATGACCAAAAATTAATTCATCAAAGTAAACACTTTTTGTTGGAACTTTATAGATGTGATTACGAAAAATTAAATGACGAATCTTTTTTGCGCTGTACTTTAAATAGAGCTGCCAAATTAGCAAAGGCAACAGTTCTGAATTTGATAAGTAATAAATTTGAGCCTCAGGGTGTTACGGCAATAGCGTTACTGGCTGAATCCCATATTTCAATACATACTTGGCCTGAGTCTAATTATTCTGCCGTAGATATCTTTACATGTGGTCAAAATATGATGCCACAACTTGCTAGCGAATATTTAATCGAAGTTTTACAGGCTGAAGAGCATTCTTTACGTGTCATTGAGCGAAATCCACCTGCAGAAGTTCTTAGACAGACGAGAACATTTGTTTAACTTGAAATAATTATCTATTTAATTTTCCACTAATTAGTCCTTCGAGATCTAGGCTTGTGCAATTAAATCCTAAATTAGAAAAATATTGAACTAATTCATTAAAATTATATTTATAAAAAAATTTTTTTAATTCATCTTGGGGAATTTCTATTCTTGCGGTTGAGCCCTGGCATCTAACTCTGACATCGGACAACCCACCTTCTTTAAGATATTCTTCTGCTTTCTCAACCATTTTTAGTCTCTCACTAGTTATTTCATGACCATAAGGAAATCTTGATGAAAGGCAAGGTTGAGCAGGTTTATCCCACCAAGGGAAACCTAATGCCCTTGATATATCCCTAATATCTTTTTTTGAAAATTTAAATTTTGCAAGGGGAGAAATAACTCCTACTTTTTTTGCGGCTTCTATACCTGGCCTATAATCCTTAAGATCATCAAGGTTTACTCCATCTAAAACATTCTTGTACTTAAGTTTTTTAGATAAGTAGGTTGTATGTTTATGAAGCTCTTTTTTGCATGCAAAACATCTATCTTTAGGATTTTTACTGTAACTTGATTGGTCTAATTCTGATGTTTTAATTTCTATATGTTTTACCCCAATCCATTTTGCTTGACTTTTTGCTTCTTCACGAAGTGTATTCGCTAATGCAGGTGAGATACCAGTAATTGCAATGGCTTTTATGCCTAACTGCTCAAATGCTAATGATGCTACTAATGTACTGTCAACTCCTCCTGAATACGCAATACAAGCGCTATCAAGATTCTTAATGTATCTTCTTATTGTATAAAGCTTTTCACTTTGTTCATCAGAGAGAATTTCTAGTTGATTGAACATGTTAATTACTTTAAAATTCAAATTACCTATGAATAGGTTGAATTTATTATTAAATTTTTAATAATATTCTTAACTATATCTTAGATTAAATTTATTTACGTTATTTAATTGTCGAATACAAGTAGAAATAGAGGAATTGGAATAGTCACAGCCAGTGACAGCCAAGAAAGGTCAAAAGGGCAATTGCATATTTATGATGGAGAAGGTAAGGGTAAAAGTCAGGCTGCCTTGGGTGTTGTGTTAAGGACGATAGGATTAGGAATATGTGAAAAAAGACAGTCAAGGGTCCTGCTTCTCAGGTTTTTAAAAGGTCCTGAGAGGTCATATGACGAAGATTCGGCTATAGAAGCCTTACAAAGAGGCTTCCCACACTTAATTGATCATGTAAGGACAGGAAGATCTGAATTCTTTACTGCTGATCAAGTTACAAAATTTGATATTAGTGAGGCTGAAAGAGGTTGGAATATTGCTAAAGGAGCAATTGCTAGTTCTCTTTATTCTGTAGTTGTGCTAGATGAGTTGAATCCAGTTCTTGATTTAGGAATGCTTGATATAAAGGAAGTAGTTGATTCTCTTCAAAATCGTCCTGATGGATTGGAAATAATTATTACCGGAAGGGGAGCCCCTCCTTCTTTGGTAAGAATATCGCAACTTCATTCAGAAATGAGACCACGTTTAGGAGGGGACTTATCAAACCGAAAAGGACAAAGAAGTTGTAATGGTGGAATTGAGATTTATACAGGTGAAGGAAAAGGAAAATCTACCAGTGCACTTGGTAAGGCTCTTCAAGCTATTGGTAAAGGAATATCTCAAGATAAAAGTCATAGAGTTTTAATATTGCAGTGGTTGAAAGGTGGTAATGGTTATACAGAGGATGCCGCCATAGAAGCTTTGAGAGAAAGTTACCCACATTTGGTAGATCATTTGCGTTCTGGCAGAGATGCAATCGTATGGAGAGGTCAACAACAACCAATTGATTATGTTGAGGCTGAGAGAGCATGGGAAATTGCTAAAGCTGCTATTTTGAGTGGTTTGTATAAAACAATAATTTTGGATGAATTGAATCCAACTGTTGATTTAGAGCTGCTACCTGTGGAATCAATACATCAAACTCTCTTAAAAAAACCAGTAGAAACAGAAGTTGTAATTACTGGAAGATGTAAAAATGAACCGTCATACTTTGAACTCGCCGATGTTTATTCTGAAATGGTGTGTCATAAGCATTATGCAAATGTTGGAGTTGATTTGAAAAGAGGTGTAGATTACTAAATATTCTTAAAATGTCAATTGCATAATATTTTTTTTACCTTTTCAATGCCGCCCTGAACAGATCTTGACTGAATTTTGAATTTAGACAAGATTCTTGACGCTTTTTCAGAACGTTTCCCTGATTTACATATAGTGAAAACCTCTTTATTTAAACTTTCTTTTTGAATAAATTTTAAGTCTGATTCTTGGTTCAAATGACTTAAGGGAATTGATATAGATCCCTCTATTGCAGAAGTAGAAAATTCTTCATTTTCTCTAACATCAATTAAAAGAATTTTGTTGGGTTTTGCTTTGTACAAGCTATTAAATTCTTTTGCATTAATACTGTAAATTTCATCGTTTTTCTCACAATATTCATCACTATTATAAAAACTCTCAAACTGAGACAGATTTTTTATTCGTTTATTTAACTGATCACTTTTTAGATGTAATTTTTTCATATTCATATTCAATAGATCAAAAATTAAAATCTTCCCATCTAAAATTTCACCTTTTTTCAAAATGATTTTGATAATTTCATTAACCTGAAGAATTCCTATAAAACCTGTTGAAACGCCCACAACCCCATATTCTGCACAACTAGGGGCAGCATTTTTTGAAGGTGATTCTGGAAGTAAGTCTCTTAAATTAGGACTATTTTTATATAAATTGAAAACACTCACTTGCCCTTCAAAGCCTTGTACACTCCCAAAGACTAGGGGTTTATTTAATATCAGGCATGAATCATTTATTAAATATCTTGTGCCAAAGTTATCCGAGCAATCACAAATAACATCAAACTCCTTTATTAATGCAAGAGCATTTTTAGGATTCATTCTCTCTGAAAAGGTTAATATTTCACAATTAGGATTAATTTTTTTAATTCTTTCCCTGGCAGAATTAATTTTAAGATTACCAATAGTGTTTGTTTCATGAATTATCTGTCTCTGGAGATTAGACTTTTCAACTCGATCGTTATCAACTATTCCAATTTTCCCAATTCCTGTTGCGGCTAGATAAAGCAAAACGGAAGATCCAAGCCCTCCTGCTCCGATACATAATACTGAACTGTTTTTTAGATACAGTTGACCTTTATAACCTATTTCTTTGAGGGTGAAATGTTTTTGATATCTTTCTTCTTCATCAGAGTTTAAGAAATTAAATTTGATATCTTTGGACATTTCGATCCCTTAATGTTTGCGAGATAAACTATGAAAACATAATAATTAAAATAAAAATTTTAGCCTTTTAAATTTTTCTTATTACTGTGATTTATTAATGTTTTTGTTAGAACTAGACGATAATGTGAAGTTTTTATAAATCAATTTTAAGTTTAAATATCTTCAGAAACCCTGCATACCAACGCATCTAAAAAAATACAAAATGTTTCGGTTCGGAATTTTGCACAACAAAAAGGTAGTCAACAGACGTTTTTTCCGATACTGTCTGGTTCATATATTAAGTTTACTGAATTCATGAGTGATAACACTCCAGAGTCAAACCAAGACTCCGGCACCGATACAAGCTCAGAAACCAAAAGTTTTTCAGAGAAGTACTCTGATGTTATGGGGAAAGTCAACGAAACCCTCGGTAACGTTGATTGGACTCAAATGGGTAAGTACGGCAAGGCGGCAGGCATAATTGCTGTTGTCGTAATAGCTCAGATAATAATTAAAGTTGTCATTGACACGATAAACTTTTTCCCAATTCTCCCTGGTTTACTAGAACTACTAGGTGTTATTGTTGTCGGTCAATGGAGCTGGCAAAATCTTCGTACTAGTGAAAATCGTGAAGCTGTTTTAGATAAGGTACAAAATCTTAAGAAGACATATTTAGGTTAGTAAAATTACATATTGAGTATTGCATTTACGTAATGTTCAACTTGTTTTAAGTACCCTCCCCCAAACATATTGGCATGGTTCAATATGTGATAAAAATTATAAATAATAATTCTTTTTTCAAATCCCTCTTTTATAGGAAAAATTTTATGATATTCTTCATAAAATTCTTCTCTAAAACCTCCAAATAATTTTGTCATAGCGATATCTACTTCATTATCTGCCCACCAAGATGCCGGGTCAAAAATAACCCCCTTTCCACTTTTTTCCATTCCTGCATTGCCTGACCACAAATCACCATGAACTAGAGCATTTATTGGTTTGTGGTTCAGTAATTCTGATTTAATTTTTTCTGTAACTTTATTGATAATTTCTTTATCTAAAGTCGATGATTTAAGAATTAATAGTTGGGGTATTATCCTTAAGTTTAAAAAACAATCTATCCAATTATCTTCAAAGCCTTTCTTCTGATCTGTTGTTCCGATAAAACCCTCAACTGAAAACCCAAACATTTTAGGATTAGAATCAGCTGATTTTAAATGCAATTCACCTAAACCTTTTCCAAGCTTTTTTTGGTCAAAGTTATGCATATCTATCCATTCAAGTAAAATAATCTCTTTATTTTTTATATTTTTATATGCAATAACTTCAGGAATAACTAAGTTTTCTTGATTAATATGTTTCCTCAAATTTTGGAGACAATATTTTTCAAATTCAAGAAACTTTTTGTTTCTAATGTTTATTTTAAGGAATAACTTTTTGTTTGAGAATTCTATTCGCCAGGCACTATGAATATCACCACCATGTACTTGTTCAATACTTTTTGGATAGGTTTCACCTAATTCTTCACAAATTTCGTTAATTTCAATAGGGGATAATTTTTGCATTTTAATGAAAAAGTCTGAAGTTATTGTTGTAGGCGCCGGTATAGCAGGACTAACTTCTGCAGCGATTTTATCAAAACAAGGCTTATCAGTGACTTTAATCGAATCTCATACTCAAGCAGGAGGATGTGCTGGTACTTTTAAAAGAAAGAATTATATTTTTGATGTTGGTGCAACTCAAGTTGCGGGTTTAGAGAAGGGAGGAATACATTCTAGAATTTTTGATTTTTTAGATATTCCATCCCCAGAAGCCACAATTTTAGATCCTGCTTGCATTGTTGATTTAAATGATGGTGGTACTCCTATACCTATTTGGTATGAAAAAAGTAAATGGATTGCTGAACAAGAAATGCAGTTTCCTGGGAGTCAAAGGTTTTGGAAACTTTGTACCCTCATACATGAAAGTAATTGGATATTTGCTAATAATAATCCTGTATTACCAATCAGTAATTTTTGGGATTTTTCTCAACTTCTTAAAGCACTAGTACCTTCAAACCTTGTCACAGGTATCTTACTTAAATCTACTATTTTTGATTTATTGCGGATATGTGGATTATCTAAGAATGATCGCTTGATTAAATTTTTAAATCTTCAACTAAAACTTTATTCTCAAGAGGACGTTTATAATACCGCAGCATTATATGGATCTACTGTTCTTCAGATGTGTCAACAGCCACATGGTCTGTGGCATCTTAAAAAATCTATGCAGTCTTTAAGTGAATCATTAGAAAGTTCATTGATTAAAACTGGAGTTAAATTAATTTTTGGACAAGAAGTTAATTCTATAACTTTTGACGACGTAAATATGTGTTGGCAAGTATCTGCTAATTCGAAAAAAAAATCATTTATTTACCAAGCAAAAGATGTGATTTATACCGCGCCTCCACAATCTTTGCTCAAGCATTTGAAATATTCTTTAGAAAGAAAAAAAAATTATAAAAATCGACTTAAAAATTTGCCTGATCCAAGTGGAGCTGTAGTTTTTTATTCAGCATTAAAAAAGGAACATATTAAAAAAATATTCTCCAATCATTATCAATTTGTTTCGAAAGAATTTTGTTCGTTATTTGTATCAATTAGTGATGATGGTGATGGAAGAGCTCCAAAAGGAGAGGTTACTTTAATTGCCAGTATCTTTACCAAAACTAAAGATTGGTTTGATCTAGATAAACAAACTTACTTAAAGAAGAAAAATGGTTTCATGAAAAAAATATCGCTTGAATTGGAAAGTCAATTTAATATTGATCCTGAAAAATGGCTACATAGAGAATTAGCAACTCCATTGGGCTTTGAAAAATGGACAAAAAGACCTAATGGAATAGTGGGCGGGCTTGGTCAAAATCCAGATATTTTTGGTTTATTTGGATTATCAAGCAGGACACCTTTTGAAGGTTTATGGTTATGTGGAGATTCGATTTATCCAGGAGAGGGGACTGCAGGTGTTAGTCAGTCTGCATTAATGGTTTCAAGGCAAATTTTAGCTTCTAAAGGCATAGAAAACTTTAGTTTATAAAATTTTGTCTGTTTTCTTTTGCTTCAGCAAGTTTTTTAGAAAGTAAATCCCAATTTTTCTCTTTAATAAGAGATTCCAGTATATTTAGCTTATTTTTAAAATTATTTATGGAATTTAAAACATTAATCTGATTAAAAATAGCTAAATCTAAGCCTAGTTGTTCATTGCCTCCGCCAACTCTTGAAGTGTCAGCAAATCCTGTAGCAGCTAATTTTTGCGTGAGATCTAATAAAGATTGATTATTTTTTGTTTGTGCAGTTTCTATGAGGGCAGAAGCTAAAAATATAGGCAAATGAGAAATTAGAGATACTGCTTCATCATGCTCTTTTGGCGTAGCTTGGAAAATTTCGCAATCCATTGATTTTATGAGCTCGGAAATAGTTCTGACTGAATTTAAATCACTATTTTGTGTTGGGGTAATAATCCATTTTGCCTGTGTAAAAAGACCTTCAAAACCTGAATCAACTCCTTTTTTTTCTGTTCCTGCCATTGGATGAGATCCAATAAATAGAGGATGTAAATTTTCCCATGTATTTACAATTGGTTCTTTTACAGAGCCTACATCAGTTAGTATTGTTTCCTTAGGTATTGATGCTACTAATTGTTGAGACGGACTGATCAAATCTTTGATAGGCAATGCTAAGATTATTAGCTGACATTTTTTTAATAAGCCCAGATCACAGCTAACAAAATTTGCAAGTTTTTTATCCTTAGCTTTTTTTTCATTCAATTCATTATTTGCTATTCCATAAATTGTATGATTTAGACTTTGGAGTTTTAATCCTAAAGAACCGCCAATTAAACCTAATCCTACTATTCCAATTTTCATAGATTGATTAATTCAAGACCCTCCTATATTGATACCAATTTTTTGTATATTAGGTTCATAAATTTTGTATGTATTTGAATTTAAATTAATTATAAATGCTTGAAATTTTAAGTCATCAATATTTGAAAAATTTTTTGAGAGATCAAAGTATTAGGTGGGAACACATATATTCTTTTGGGAGAATAATTTCCAAATGTATTGAAAATGATTCTACATATCTAATTAATTCAGAAATCTTCTCTAGCTATGATTGGTTACCTCCAATTTTGATTTCTTTATTTTTAAAGGAAGAGGATTCAACTTTTATTTTATCTAAAGAAAAAATTCAATTTATAAGCCAATTTCAGATTGATTCATTGAGAAATCTAGGTTTTAATTTTATTTTGAAAAATGATCAACTTATTTTTGCAAATCATCATATTCGTTTGATAACAATCCAAAATTTACTTAATGATCCGAATTCTCGTAATCTTAGAAATCATCGAATAGTTTATTCTGGAATTGAGGATATAAAACATGATTTAAAAAATCATTTTAGGATTTCTTTACTTAAAAAGGATTGGACAAAAAATTTTAATGAATTTGAATTAATCAATCAAAAATTTATAAAAGTATATGATTCATTGAAGAAAAAGTTCTTCATGAGAAAGATCTTAGGAAATAGTTATATCAATTTAAATGAAAAAGAAATTAGTTTTTTTTCAAACTTTTTTCATGAAAATTCTTTTTTTTCTGATAAATTTTTAAGGGTTAACAAAGCATTATCTGAAGGTTGGGCGTGCTGGGTAAAGTTAAACGATACAAATTTAGATTGGACTTTGTATTTGCAGCCAATAGATGAACTTTCTCACATTAAGGAATTTTTTTCAAATAATAAATTTATTTTTTTATCAGCATTGAGAAAAGATAATTTTTTCCAAATGTACTTTAAAAAACACAATTTAGATATTGACTTGGTTATTAATTTTAAAAGTAATTTTGAAGAGAAAAAGATTTCATTATATATACCCTCTAAACAGTTGCTTCCTAATAATCCTCTTTTTACCATTTCAATCTTGGATAAATGCAAAAAGTTAATACTTTTTAGAAAGGGTTTAACTTTAGTTTTATCTGATGATATTGATTTAAAAACTAATATTGCTACAGAATTAGCTTCTAAGTACGGGAAGAGGGTATTGCTAGAGACAATACCCTCTGGTAAAAATGAAATTCTTTGCTCTAGTTTCGACTGGTGGATTATGAATTCTTATTTAATTCAAATTCCCGAACAAATTATCATTCCTTTACTTCCTATTCCAAATATGTCAGAACCTATTAATGCAATTACAGTCTCGCATAAAAAGAAGCTTTCTCAAGATTGGTTTAGAGACTTCTTTCTTCCTCAAGCTAGAATTAAACTTGAAAGATCTATTTCTCCTTTAAGAAGAAATTCAGGTAAGTTAATAATCTTAGATGGAAGAGCAAATAAAAGAAACTGGGGAAGATTACTTTTGCAAAACATTCAACCCTCAAAAAAAATTAACTTTATGCTACCTTTTGATTAAGTTATGATTTTGTAAATAACTAAAGAAATATGGGAGAAGCAAAAAGACGTAAAACACTTGGTTTACCTCCAAAAAAAAATAATCCTAAAAATAAAATTGATGAGTCTCCAAGATTATTTGAATGGCTTCCCTTTACAATTAATCAAAGAGATAACCTAATTAAATTAAGTATTAAGGCCAGTTGGTTTGGAATCGGAGGGTTAGTTATCTTATGGATTGTAGTGAGATTTATAGGCCCTGCTGCTGGGTGGTGGACTTTAGCTGATTCTTTATAAATCTAAGCTACTGTTTTTATATCATTAACAGCGATTGTATTAGTAGGATTGCTATTTAATGCTTTCATTGAATTAGAACTGACTTCAGTTCCTTCTGTTAATTTCGCTTTAACCATAGATTCTACTTTATTCCTGATTTCTAAGTTTTGATCAAGCCAAATAATTGTATTATCTCTTCCTTGTCCAATATTCTCTCCTTCATAACTATACCAAGCACCTCTCCTTATTATGATATTAGTCTCTTCTGCTAAATCTAATAAACATCCTGTTGTACTAATACCTTTTCCGAAGAGAATATCAAACTCTGCAATTCTAAATGGTGGCGCAACTTTGTTTTTTGCTACTTTCACTTTTGCTCTTATGCCATATTCTTCAGTACCTCTTTTAAGAGTTTGAATTCTTCTGATATCAAGTCTCACTGAGGCATAAAATTTTAATGCATTACCTCCTGTGGTTGTTTCTGGATTGCCGTATGTAACGCCAATTTTTAGGCGTAATTGATTCAGGAATATTACCGTACATCCAGATTTACCAATATTTCCTGTTATTTTCCTCATTGCTTGGCTCATTAGCCTTGCTTGGCTTCCAATTACGTGATCTCCCATCTCTCCTTCTATCTCAGCTCTTGGGGTTAGTGCTGCGACTGAGTCAACAACTACAAGATCTACTGCACTTGATCTTATAAGTTGGTCAACTATTTCCAGAGCCATTTCGCCTGTATCAGGCTGTGAAACTAATAAATTTTCAACATCAACTCCTAAAGAGGCTGCATAAACCGGATCGAGTGCATGCTCAGCATCTACAAATGCTGCTACTCCTCCATTCTTTTGGACTTCCGCAATCGCGTGCAGCGTTAATGTAGTTTTTCCTGAACTTTCTGGTCCGTAAACTTCTACTACTCTTCCTTTTGGATAGCCTCCTCCTAATGCTAAATCTAAGGTGAGCGCTCCAGTAGATATTGTTTCTACTTTCATTCTTGAGGCGTCACCAAGTCTCATTATTGATCCTCGTCCAAAATTTCTTTCTATTTGACCTAAGACAAGACTTAATGCCTTGTCTTTTTCTTTTGATTCAGTTTTTTTCTTTTCTTCAAGGCTCATTGTTTGATTTATCGGTTAAAGTTCTTGTAATTATTCTAAATTTGGAAATTTTTATTTAAACCAAACTTCATAAATACAAACTATAGTACATCTGTACTCTAACTGATTATCTTTAAATTGCAACTAATTTCTCAAGGTTACCTAATTCTAATAATTTGATTTCATTACTTAAAGTATACTTATCTGATACTTTCAAATATCCCCAATCAGCTAGGAAGCATGGAATGTGAGAAGTTACTGAATTTTGTTTAATATCTATTAGAGTTTTTTTTCTATCTTCTATAAAGCCTAAGATTTCATAAGTTTGTGTAAGCTTCTCAGCTATTTTGACTTTTGTTCCAGATTCATAACCAAAAATAAATTCTGGAAAAATATTTAATTGTTTAAGAATTTTTTCTGCAAATATTTTACCTTTAGTTGTTATAACTCCAGTTTTTATATCTCTTTTCCTTAATTCTTTCATAAAATTTATAATTTCAAAAAAAGGATTATGTAAATTTACCCACGATTTAAAATCTTTATTAATTTGGTACTTGCGCGACTGATCTAACATTTTTTGTAAATCTTCGGCAATCCAGGAATTTTCATTTAGTATCCTCTGGCAATTTTGATGATAATTATTAATGAAATCATCTTTATTATCATTTTTTAATGGATTTTCTGTTTTTATAATTTCGTGAACAATTAGAATCATTTCCCAACCATATTTAACCCAAGGCCTAATTTCTTTGAAAGAATTTGGTACTTTTTTATAAAGTTTTTGATCAACAGAGATGCAGGGTGAATTTAAATATCTTTCACAGGCCAGCAAGGAACTATGCCAATATTCTTGCATTCCATCGACTATTACTCCATCGAAATCAAATAGAAATATTTTTTGAGAAGACACCTATTGAATATTAGAACTGGTGAATATTAGAACTGGGCCGCTAGGATTCGAACCTAGGAATGTCGAGACCAAAACCCGATGCCTTACCACTTGGCGACGGCCCATTGATTTTTTATTTTAATACATGAAAAGATTTTTTTCTATCCAAAAAATACAAAGTTTTTATAAACATGGCGCTATTTTTGAAAAATAAAAATATTATTTGAATGAGCTCGATTTCCATGGCTCTAGAAATTTCTTAGCTTTTTTGATCGCTAAAGCCATTCTTTCAGGATAATCATAGAGTTTTTTGTTATTTTTGTGAGCAAATTCAATAAGCGGCTGCATAATTTTTCTTGCAGCACTTCCAAATGCTATTCCGTCTGGGAGATTGTTTGAATTCAAAAATTCATGAGTTTTTTCATTTGTTCCTCCTGCCAATTGAATTAATCCGGGTGGAAGATTTGAACCGATTTTTTCAAACAACTTAACAGCATCTCTACTTGTTGAAGGAGCAAGATCTCCAGACATTGGCCTTCCATCTAGCTGCCAAATAAGGGGAATATCAAGTTTTTTAAGAATTTCATATCTTTCCCAAAGAGCTTTCAACAGATCTTCGGGCTCTTGTGATTTTTTGAAAGATTGATTTAATCCACAACTGATAGATATCTTGTCTAATTTAATTCCAGAACTTTTAAGGATACTGACAACTTTTGCGAAGGAATCTAGGCGATTGATTTCTGTATGAATTTCTACTGCATTAGGATTTATTTTCTGAAGAGTTGATCCTAAATCATCTTTTGACAAATTATATTCATATTCACTAATTAGATTTAGGGGACAGCTATTCAAACATCTTCCACATCCATAACATTTACTCTTTTTGATCCCAGAATTATCAATTGCAAAGGTGGGACATACTTTTTCGCACGGTCTTGGACAATTAGGGGGACATTTCAATGGATCAAATTTTGCTTTACGAAAGTGGATATCATTTCCATCACTAATGCTTATCATTAATCCAGGGGAGTTATTACAGACTTTTTTTGCCCACTCGATTCCTTTTTTTGCTGCGTGGACTATAGATTCTTCTGCAGCAACATCTATGTAGTCGACACCAGCAGCAGTATAAATTGCACATAAATCTTCTATGGCAACAATATCTTCATTACTGGCACCACAAATTAATTTAATCCATTTATCTTTTTTATTCTTAGTTGTAATCAAACAATTTAACTTTCAAATTCATCTAAAATATAGTTACTCAACGGCTTCCATTCAAGTTTTCTTGAACCCCCCATTTCAACAACTATCGTTAGTTTATTATCGTTAGTGCAAATATCTATTAAGCTCTCTAATTCAGATTGAGACAGTACTTGACCTTCTAATAACCAAAGTAATTTATTTTTATCATTTTCATTAAATAACTCAGAAGCTTGTGGGATAACTTGTTGAACTTCCCCGAGTGCTCCATTTCTTCCTACGCTTTGATGACCAAGGTGCGGTGGTCTAACGCCATGCAATTTCAGCAAGAAGACTTCTGGATCTCCAAGCCCTCTTGCTGAAGTTATAAAAGTTTTAAAGCCCTTGGCCCTCATTCTCCTCAAAAGACGAGTTTCATAACCACCTTCAAGAGGAGCAAAGATTGCAAGACATTTGTTAGTTTTTAAATCGTTATGAAACTTTTTCCCTGTAAGAAGTAATGGCATAAAAATTTCCTTTATTTCTATTTTATTTTATTTTATGGTACTTGATGATGTACAATTGTAACTCAGTGAATTTTTAAGCTCGCAAGCTAGCCGAGCCTATGTAAAATTTCACATTTTTTAGCGTTTCGTTAAAAAACACAGGTGGGTTTTTTATCCCAGGAGAAACTATCTAGATTTTCAGATAAGTCTCAACCTTATTAATTGTTTTTTTATTAACTTCACCTTAATAACTGAAGGTTTTAGATAATTTAAAAATCATTACGAGCTAGTCTAATTTAGTCTTATGTCTATAGGAATTTTAGGAAAGAAATTGGGCATGTCCCAACTTTTCGACGACAAAGGTAATGCTGTCCCAGTCACTCTTATTGAGGCTGGTCCATGCCGTGTTACTCAATTGAAAACAACCGCTTTGGATGGTTACACTGCCGTTCAAATAGGCTATGGCTTGTCCAAAGATAAGCATATCAGTAAGCCTGAAAAGGGACATTTGTTGAAATCAGGTGAAGAACTTTTAAAGCATTTGAAAGAATATAGGGTTGAAGAAACTTCATCTTATGAAATTGGAAATCAAATAACTGTAAAAAACTTTGAGGTTGGTCAAAAAGTTGATATCAGTGGTAAATCTATGGGTAGAGGTTTTGCTGGTTACCAGAAAAGACATGGTTTTAGCAGAGGACCTATGAGTCATGGTTCAAAAAATCATAGAGCACCTGGATCTACAGGTGCAGGAACAACTCCAGGTAGAATTTATCCTGGTAAAAGAATGGCAGGAAGATATGGAGGAAAACAGATTACTACTAAAGGTTTGTTAGTTCTAAAAATTGATGATCAGAAAAATTTGCTTGTAGTCAAGGGTTCTGTCCCAGGTAAGCCAGGCTCAATAATAAACATTAAGCCAAATAATGTTGTAGGCAAAAAAGGAGGTGAAAAATCATGACAACACTTGAAACTCTTAAGTGGGATGGTAAAAAGTCCGGTAAAGTTTCTCTCGATTTAGCAGTTGCTAAAGAAACTTCTTCGGCAGATTTAATACATAGAGCAGTCCTTAGGCAGCTAGCAAATAAAAGACAGGGGACAGCATCAACTTTGACGAGATCTGAAGTGCGTGGGGGCGGTAGAAAGCCATATAAACAGAAAGGTACAGGGAGAGCCCGTCAAGGATCAATAAGGACACCCTTAAGACCTGGTGGCGGAATTATTTTTGGACCGAAGCCACGTTCTTACAATCTTGATATGAATCGTAAGGAACGTAGGTTAGCTCTTAGAACTGCACTAATGTCTAGAGTATCTGATATGAAGGCCGTTGAAGATTTTGGATCTACTTTAAAGCAGCCTAAAACAAGTGATATCATCAATGGCCTTGCTCGATTAGGTATACAAAAAACTGAAAAAGTTTTGGTTATTCTTGATAGTCCGTCAGATGTTATAAAAAAATCCATCAATAATATTGAAAAAGTAAAATTAATTGCCGCTGATCAATTAAATGTATTTGATATTCTCAATGCTAATAAATTGGTCATAGGGCAATCAGCGATAGATAAAATTCAGGAGGTTTATGCATCATGATTAAATTATTCGATTCTCGTTTAGCCGATGTTATAAGAAAGCCAGTTATTACTGAGAAAGCTACAAATGCGCTAGATCTTAACCAATATACTTTTGAAGTAGATCATAGAGCGGCAAAGCCACAAATAAAGGCTGCCATTGAAGCCTTGTTCAGTGTTAAAGTCATAGGAGTAAATACTATGAATCCTCCTAGGAGAACAAGAAGAGTCGGGAAATTTTCCGGTAAACGTTCTCAGGTCAAGAAGGCAATTGTACGTCTTGCTGAAGGAGAAAAAATCCAACTATTTCCAGAATCTTAAGGAGTTTTAATCATGGCAATTCGTAAATTTAAACCTTACACTCCTGGCACTAGACAGAGAGTAGTTACTGATTTTAGTGAAATAACAAGTGCAAAACCCGAAAGATCACTAATAGTTTCAAAACATAGACTTAAAGGTAGGAATAATCGCGGAGTAATTACTTGCCGTCACCGTGGAGGTGGTCATAAAAGGCAATATAGATTAGTCGACTTCAGAAGAGATAAAAGAAATATTAATGCTAAAGTTGCAGCTATACACTACGATCCTCATAGAAATGCAAGGCTTGCACTTTTATTTTACGAAGATGGAGAGAAAAGATACATTATTGCTCCAGCTGGATTAAAAGTCGGCCAAAGTGTCATATCTGGAGAAAGTGTTCCAATTGAAGATGGAAATGCAATGCCACTTTCTGTTATGCCATTAGGATCTAGTGTTCATTGTGTTGAGTTATATGCGGGGAGAGGTGCTCAGATGGTTAGATCAGCTGGAGCTAGTGCTCAAGTTATGGCAAAAGAGGGAGATTATGTTGCTTTAAAACTCCCATCTACAGAAGTAAGACTTGTTAGAAAAGAATGCTATGCAACTCTTGGAGAAGTTGGTAATCCAGAAATAAGAAATACTAGCTTAGGTAAAGCAGGAAGAAGAAGATGGCTTGGAAGAAGGCCACAAGTTAGAGGAAGTGTGATGAACCCCTGTGATCACCCACATGGAGGAGGAGAGGGAAAAGCACCAGTTGGAAGAGCAGGCCCTGTTACTCCATGGGGAAAACCAGCTCTTGGGTTAAAGACACGTAAAAAGAACAAACCAAGCAATAAATTAGTAGTTCGAAGGCGTCGTCGCGTTTCTAAGAGGAGTAGAGGAGGAAGAGACTCTTGATTACTTCATTTATTACTTTAATTTCTATTTTATAAACATGGGACGTTCACTAAAAAAAGGACCTTTTATAGCAGATAGCTTGCTCAAAAAGGTAGAAAAACAGAATACTGATAATGACAAGTCTGTTATCAAAACTTGGTCTAGAGCCTCCACGATTTTACCCGTAATGATTGGCCATACAATCGCGGTACATAATGGTAAGTCTCACATTCCTGTATTTATAACGGAACAAATGATAGGTCATAAACTCGGAGAATTTGCTCCTACACGGACATATCGTGGTCACATAAGAGATAAGAAAGGAGCAAAATCATGACAAAAACACCTGAAACAACAAAAACAGCTATTGCTCATGGAAACTATGTTCGCGGCTCAGCTTCTAAAGTGAGAAGAGTTTTGGATCAAATAAGGGGTCGGTCTTATAGAGATGCATTAATTATGTTGGAATTTATGCCTTATAGATCCACTGACCCAATCACTAAAGTTCTAAGATCTGCAGTTGCTAATGCAGAGCATAACCTTGGAATGGATCCATCCACCTTATTTATTTCCTCTGCATGGGCTAATAGTGGTCCTGTTATGAAAAGGTATAGGCCTAGAGCACAAGGTAGAGCTTTCTCTATCAAAAAACAGACATGTCATATTAGCATTTCTGTTGAGTCTGCTACTACACAAAATAATGCGGAGGTACAAAACTAATGGGACATAAAATACATCCTTCTGGACTGAGATTAGGAATTACACAAGAGCATCGCTCCAAATGGTTTGCTACTTCAAAGACATATCCAATTCTTCTCCAAGAAGATTTTAAAATTCGTAGTTTCATACAGAAAAAATATGGTGCAGCAGGAATAAGTGACGTATTAATAGCTAGAAAAGCTGATCAACTGGAACTTGAATTAAAAACAGCAAGACCTGGCGTGATAGTGGGAAGACAAGGTAGCGGTATTGAAGAATTAAGATCAGGAATTCAAAAAACTATAGGAGATAGGACAAGACAAGTCAGAATTAATGTAGTTGAAGTTGAACGCGTTGATGCCGATGCTTTTTTATTGGCTGAATATATTGCGCAACAGCTGGAAAAGAGAGTTGCTTTTAGAAGAACTATAAGGATGGCTCTACAAAGGGCTCAAAGGGCTGGAGTTTTAGGTCTTAAAATACAAGTAGGAGGGAGGTTGAATGGTGCTGAAATTGCTAGAACAGAATGGACTAGAGAAGGTAGAGTACCTTTACATACTTTGAGAGCTGAAATTGACTATGCAACACGTGAAGCTAACACAACTTACGGTGTTCTAGGAATTAAAGTTTGGGTTTTTAAAGGAGAAGTTCTTCCTAAAGAAGAACAAACTGTCCCAGTGGGTGCAAGCCCCAAAAGGAAAGCTAGCAGAAGACCTCAGCAATTTGAGGATCGTTCAAATGAGAATTCATAGGAGGTATAAAAATGCTTAGTCCAAAACGTACTAAATTTCGTAAACAACATAGAGGCAGAATGAGGGGAGTAGCCTCTAAAGGCAATACTATTGCTTTCGGTCAATTTGCACTTCAAGCTCAAGATTGTGGTTGGGTAACTGCACGTCAAATTGAGGCAAGTAGACGTGCAATGACAAGGTATATTAAACGTGGGGGTCAAATCTGGATAAGAATATTTCCTGATAAACCTGTCACCATGAGACCTGCTGAAACTAGAATGGGTTCTGGTAAAGGTAACCCTGAGTTTTGGGTTGCAGTTGTAAAACCAGGAAGAATACTTTTTGAAATGGGTGGAGAAGATATTACAGAGGAAACTGCAAAAGAGGCTATGCGTCTGGCTCAATACAAACTTCCTGTAAAAACAAAATTCATCTCGATTGATACAAATCTAGAAGTTTCTTCCAAAGAGAAAAAAAATAATAAAGAATCTCAAGAGGAGGTTAAACAATGAAAAACTCAGAGTCACTTAAGGAATTTAAAAAATTAAATTCTGTACAAATTACTGAAAAGATTGAGCAATTAAGAAAAGATCTTTTTGATTTGAGATTCAAGCAGGCTACTAGACAGCTCAATGAAACTCACAAATTTAAATTTATCAAGAAACAAGTTGCGCAATTACTAACTCTAAGTAAGAGTCAATCTGCTTCTCCAACAAATTCTGATTAATTATGGCACTTAAAGAAAGAATTGGTACTGTTGTCAGCGACAAGATGGATAAAACAGTTGTTGTTGCTGTTATTAACAGATATCCGCATCCTACTTATAAAAAAATTGTAAGTAGAACCACTAGATATAAGGCACATGATCCTGAAAATACATGTGTTTTAGGCGATAGAGTTAAGATCAGAGAAACTAGACCGCTTAGCGCTCATAAAAGATGGGCAATAGAAGAAATCCTTAATAAAACTAATCAGAATAAGGAGGTTCAAAAATGATTCAACAAGAAACCTATTTATCAGTAGCTGATAATAGCGGTGCTAAAAGACTCCAGTGTATTAGGGTTTTGGGATCTAATAGAAGATATGCTCATGTTGGGGATGTAATTGTAGCAACTGTAAAAGATGCTCTTCCGAATATGGGTGTTAAGAAATCTGAAGTTGTAAAAGCCGTCATCGTTAGAACGAAAGCAACATTAAGAAGAAATACTGGTAATTCAATCAGATTTGATGATAATGCTGCTGTTTTGATTAATGAAGATAAGAATCCAAAAGGTACTAGAGTTTTTGGTCCTGTAGCTAGAGAACTGCGGGACAAAAATTATACAAAGATTGTTTCTCTTGCTCCGGAGGTGATTTAAATGTTGGATTCATTAAAACAAAAGAAAAATTTTCAGAGAATAAAAATGAGAATCAAAACTGGAGATTTAGTAAAAGTAATTAACGGCAAAGATAAAGGGAAAACTGGTGAGGTTTTAAAAACTATCCCTCTTGAAAATAGAGTAGTGGTTAAGGGAATTAACCTTAGGACCAAACATGTAAAACCAACTCAGGAAGGAGAAACTGGAAGAATACTTACAGAAGAAGCATCTTTACATGCATCAAATGTAATGTTTTTTTCTAAGGATAAAAATCTAATAAGTAAGATTGAATATTTTATTGATAAAGAGGGAGTTAAAAAAAGAAGATTGAAGAAAACTGGTGAAGTAATTGATTAATTTTTCATCAGTAACCAGATTTCAACTTTTTCTAATTTATCAATTCTGACAAAGACCAGAATTAACAAAAAATTATGACTCTAAAAAATCGCTACAAAGAATCAATTAGACCAAAACTTTTAAAGGATCTTGGTCTTAAAAATATTCATCAAGTACCTAAAGTTGTCAAAGTCAACATTAACAGAGGTCTTGGTGAAGCAGCTTCTAATTCAAAAGCTCTGGAAGCCTCTTTAAACGAAATGGCAACAATTACAGGACAAAAAGCTTTAGTTACTAGGGCTAAAAAAGCTATCGCGGGTTTTAAAATTCGTGAAGGTATGCCTATTGGTTGTACCGTAACTTTGAGAGGAGACAGGATGTATGCCTTTTTGGAAAGATTTATAAATCTAGCTTTACCAAGAATAAGAGACTTTAGAGGAGTTAATCCAAAAAGTTTTGATGGGAGAGGGAATTACACCGTTGGAGTGAAAGAGCAATTAATTTTTCCTGAAATCTCTTTTGATAAAATAGATTCAATTAGAGGTATGGATGTAACTATTGTCACTAGTGCAAAATCAGATCAAGAAGGTAAAGCTCTTTTGCAAGAGTTAGGAATGCCTTTTAGTAAGAATTAAATTAAAACTATGTCAAATCACGATCCTATTTCAGATATGCTTACTCGAATTAGAAATGCGAGTCAAAAAAAGCATACAACTACAACTATCCCAGGTTCAAAAATGTCCTTAAGTATTGCCAAAGTACTTCAAAAAGAGGGTTTCATTTCTGATATTAATGAGGAAGGGGAAGGTTATAAATCACAAATAATACTTGGTCTCAAATATAGTGGTAAAAGTAAATTCCCTACTATCCGATCTATGCAAAGAGTTAGTAAACCTGGTTTGAGAATTTATAAAAATACTAGAGGCTTACCAAAAGTTCTTGGAGGTCTTGGAGTTGCCATTATCTCAACTTCTAAAGGCGTCATGAGTGATCGCGATGCTAGGAAGCAAGGCATTGGTGGAGAAGTCCTTTGCTATGTTTATTAAGGAGAATTAATCATGTCAAGAATCGGAAAAACACCAGTACTTATTCCAGAAAAAGTTACAGTTGATTTTGATGGATTAACAGTTACTGTTAAAGGGCCCAAGGGTGAATTAAAACGTTTAATGCCCGAAGGAGTTAGTTTTGATAAAACAGATAATAAGGTTGTTGTAAGTCCTACTACAACCAAAATACACTCAAGGCAAAGACATGGTTTATGTAGAGCCTTAATTTCAAATATGATTGAAGGGGTTAGTCAAGGTTTTTCAAAAAAACTTGAAATTGTAGGAGTTGGATCCAGAGCACAAGTAAAAGGGAAAAATCTAGTTGTTAGTGCAGGATATAGTCATCCTGTAGAAATGATCCCCCCTGATGGTATAACATACAAAGTTGAGAGTAATACAAACGTTACCGTATCTGGAATTGATAAGGAAATTGTTGGCAATGAAGCAGCAAAAATCAGATCAATTAGACCTCCAGAGCCTTACAAAGGAAAAGGAATTAAATACCATGATGAGAGAATTCTCAGAAAAGCTGGTAAATCTGGCAAAAAATAATTCCACTTAAAAAAATGACCAAACTTTCCAGAAAATTACAAATCCAAAAAAGACACAAAAGATTAAGAAGATTCTTAATTGGAGATGCAACGCGTCCACGATTGTCTGTTTTTCGCTCTAATAACCATATTTATGCTCAGGTTATAGATGATAGCGCTCAAAAAACTATTTGTTCGGCTTCAACCGTTGATAAAGAACTCAGAGAAAAATCAAAGAAATTATCTTCTGATTGTAATTCTTCTTCCATAGTTGGAAAATTATTAGCAAATAGAGCGATAAAAAAAGGTATTAAGCAAGTAATTTTTGACCGTGGTGGTAATTTATATCATGGGAGAGTAAAGGCACTCGCAGAAGCTGCTCGTAAAGCTGGCCTAGAATTCTAACTTTTAATTTTTACTATGACTGACACTCCAACAAAACAAGAAATTCAATCAAAGACAGATAACGTTCCTGGAGCTCAACCCAGCGAACAAAAAAAGAATAATCGCAATAACGATAGAAAAAGGAATAGAAGAGGTGATTCAAAAAATCTTGAAAGAGATTCTGATTGGCAAGAGAGAGTTGTTCAAATACGACGAGTATCTAAAACAGTAAAAGGTGGAAAAAAAATGAGTTTTAGAGCAATTGTTGTTGTTGGTAATGAGAAAGGTCAAGTTGGTGTTGGAGTTGGAAAAGCTGGAGATGTCATTGGCGCGGTTAGAAAGGGAGTTTCAGATGGTAAAAAAAATCTTGTTAGGGTTCCCTTAACTCCAAATAATTCAATACCAACTTTATCTAAAGGTAGAGACGGTGCTGCTAATGTACTTATTAGGCCAGCGGCTCCAGGTACAGGTGTAATTGCTGGTGGTTCAATTAGGACAGTTTTAGAATTAGCGGGTATAAAAAATGTCTTAGCAAAAAGATTGGGTAGTAAAACACCTTTGAACAATGCAAGAGCTGCCATGGTAGCTCTATCTCAATTAAGAACACACAAATCTGCTTCAAGGGAGAGAGGCATCTCACTTGAACAGCTCTATTCTTGAAAATTATGACTTCCACATTAAATACACTTAAATCAAACTCTGGTTCGAGAAAGAAAAAATTAAGAAAGGGTAGAGGTATCGCTGCTGGTCAGGGTGCCTCGTGTGGTTTTGGAATGAGAGGGCAAAAGTCACGTTCTGGAAGACCCACGCGTCCAGGTTTTGAAGGTGGTCAAATGCCTTTATATAGAAGAGTTCCAAAACTAAAGCACTTTGAAATAATAAATCAAAAGAACTTTTCTATAATCAATTTAGATAAATTAAATGTTTTCAAAGATAACGATATCGTTAATCTGGACTCACTAGTTAAGAAAGGGCTAATTTTTAAGCCAAAATTTCCTTTAAAAATTCTTGGTAATGGAAAAGTTAATGCAAAGTTAACAGTTCAAGCCCATGCATTCACAAAAGTTGCAAAACAAAAAATTGAAGCCGCAGGTGGATCTTGTAAGCTTATAAAAAATAGATAAATTTACTAAAAAATTTAGGTAGCTTCAAAATGTTTGTTAACAAAACTAGAAATCCTAGTGCCTCTGAAATAATCTCCCAATTATTTTTAAATAAAGAGCTAAGGAGTAGAGTTTTAACAACTCTAGGTCTTCTTCTTTTGGTAAGACTTGGTATATATATACCCATGCCTGGGATTGATAGGGTTGCGTTCAAAAGTTTTATTGATCAAGGTGGCCAATTAATAGGCTTTTTAGATATTTTTACTGGCGGTGGAATTTCAACTTTAGGAATATTCGCATTGGGTATACTTCCTTTTATAAACGCATCAATTATTATTCAGCTTCTTACAGCTTCATTGCCAGTTCTTGAAGATTTACAGAAAAATGAAGGAGAAGCTGGCAGAAGAAAAATTGCTCAAATAACTAGATATGTTTCCTTAGGATGGGGTTTTTTGCAGAGTATTATTTTTTCGTTAATTCTTAGACAATATGCAGTTCAAGGGATTAGTGAAACTACATTTGTTTTGCAAACCTCGATTGCCTTAGTTACTGGCTCAATGTTAGTGATGTGGTTTAGTGAAATTATTACAGAGAAAGGGATAGGTCAAGGGGCATCATTGGTGATTTTTTTGAATATTGTTTCGACCCTACCAAAGGCTTTAAGTTCAACCATTGAAAAAGCTCAAACTGGCGATCGCGGAGATGTTTTAGGCATTGCAGTTTTACTTGGAGTGTTTTTACTTACAATCGTAGGGATAATTTTTGTTCAAGAGGGAGCTAGACGTATTCCTATTGTTAGTGCAAAAAGGCAAATAGGAAATGCATCATTACTACCCACAAGGCAAAGTTATTTACCCTTGAAGTTAAATGCAGGGGGTGTGATGCCAATTATATTTGCTTCTGCCTTAATTTTTTTACCTATAACAATTGCTAATGTTACAGGCAATCCAATCTTAATCAAATTAGCGAGTAGTTTAAATCCTGGATCTTCAAATCCATGGCCATATGCTCTTACATTCTTCTCTTTAATTTTGGGATTCTCCTATTTTTATGCATCTCTTACAATAAATCCAGTTGATGTGGCTTCAAATTTAAAGAAAGGAGGAGTAGCAATTCCTGGAGTTAGGCCAGGAACTAATACAGCAAACTACTTATCAGGGATACAAAATAGGTTGACATTGTTGGGAGGATTATTTCTTGGATCAGTAGCTATAATTCCAGCCGCAGTAGAGAGAGCGACAAATGTTCAAACTTTTCAAGGTTTAGGAGCAACTTCATTACTTATTCTTGTAGGGGTGGCTATTGATACTGCTAAGCAAATCCAAACTTATGTTATTTCTCAAAGATATGAGGGACTAATTAACAATTAATGAAAAAACATTTATTATTTTTGGGAGCCCCTGGAGCCGGGAAGGGTACTCAGGCGGAATTACTAAGTCAAGTCAATTCTTATTTACACCTTTCTACAGGTGAATTGTTAAGAAAAGAGATTGAAATGAATACTATCTTGGGTAGGCAGGTAAAGGATATCATTAATAGGGGCGAACTTGTTAGTGACGAATTAGTATTAAAAATAGTAAGGCAAAACTTAGACAAGGATAATAAAGGTTGGATACTAGATGGCTATCCGAGGAATTTATCTCAAGCCAATTCTTTGAATGAGGTTTTAATTGAAATAAATCAACCTTTAGAAGTAGTTTTTTACTTAGATATTCCTGAAGAAGTTATCATAAAGCGGTTACTTCTAAGAGGCAGAAAAGATGACACAGAAGAGACTATTAGAAGGAGAGTTAACATCTATAAAAAAACCACAGAACCGTTGATTCAATATTTCAAAGATCTTTCATTGCTGGAGTATATTGATGCTGATAGAGATTTAAAAACCATTTCCTCTGATATCAAACAAAAAATGGCTTGACGATGATGTAGAATATAATATTAATGTTTTATTCGTAAAACCCTTATGAAGGTTAGATCTTCAGTCAAAAAAATTAGTCCTGACGATCAGATCGTGAGGAGAAGAGGTAAAATCTATGTTATTAACAAGAAAAGACCTCGAAATAAACAGCGTCAGGGTTAAATTTCAACCCATTTATTCAAACTTTTACTTACTCAAAACACGTGGCCAGGATTGCAGGAATTGACATACCTCGCGAAAAGCGAGTTGAAATTGCACTTACATACGTCTATGGAATTGGTTTAACAAGATCAAAACTAATTCTTGCTAATACAGGTGTAAACCCGGATATTCGTGTTAAAGATCTTTCAGATTCTGATGTACAAAAACTTAGAGGTGCTACAGAGGAATTCACTTTGGAAGGAGATTTGAGAAGAAAAGAGGGAATGGCCCTAAAACGTCTGCAAGATATAGGTTGCGTTAGAGGAAGAAGACATAGAATGAGTCTTCCTGTAAGAGGTCAAAGAACTAGAACAAATGCAAGAACAAGAAGAGGTTCAAGAAAAACAGTTGCTGGAAGAAAAAAATAATTAACTAAATCTATAAACACATTCCAGTATAAAATTTAAACATCATGGCAGCTACAGTAAAAAAAACAGGTTCAAAGAAATCCAAACGAAATGTACCCAATGGTGTGGTACATATTCAAAGCACATTTAATAATACTATCGTTTCCATTACTGACACTTCTGGTCATGTAATTTCTTGGTCTTCTGCAGGAGCGAGTGGATTTAAAGGTGCTCGTAAAGGGACGCCATTTGCCGCTCAAACAGCAGCTGAAGCTGCGGCCAGGAGAGCGCTTGATCAAGGTATGAGGCAAATAGAAGTATTAGTTAGAGGACCAGGCTCAGGTAGAGAAACGGCCATAAGAGCTTTACAAGTGGCCGGTTTAGAAATAACTCTAATAAGAGATGTAACTCCATTACCTCATAATGGATGCAGAAGACCTAAACGGAGACGCGTTTAGATCTTAACCATTCTCCAACCCCTCAAAAAAAACTTTTAACCTCATTTTTTTCCGTGTTGCAATACCAGATTGACAGAATCGAACATCAAATCTCAGATGATCGCTCCCAAACAGGAACTTTTCTAATTGGCCCTCTAGAAAGGGGACAAGCTACAACTTTAGGAAATTCGCTTAGAAGAGTCCTTATGGGAGGACTCGAAGGAAGTGCAGTGACTGCTGTAAGAATAGCAGGAATTAATCACGAATATGCAACTATTCCTGGAGTTAGAGAAGACGTTTTAGATATTCTTCTCAATTGTAAGCAACTATCAATTAATAGTTCTAATCCAGAGGTCGAAATAGGCAGGCTAGTAGCTAGTGGTCCAATGGAAGTGAAGGCAAATGATATTCAATTTTCATCCCAAGTTGAAATTGTTGATGGTGAAAAACCTATTGCAACTATTCAGGACGGTCACAATTTAGAGTTAGAAATTCATGTTGAAAGAGGAGTGGGATATAGACCCGTCGATCGTAAGAATGAAGAGACAAGTGCTATTGATTTACTTCAAATAGATGCTGTATTTATGCCAGTGAAGAGAGTTAATTTTACGATTGATGAAACTGCTGTAGCAGAAGGTGGTACAGGCAGAGAAAGATTAAAAATGGAAGTAGTAACAGATGGTTCAACAACCCCTGATGACGCTATCGCTGAAGCAGCTAACCAGTTAATAGAACTCTTTCAACCTCTTGCTACTGTAACAATGGTGGAGGAAATCCCTGAAGAACCTGAACCATCTCCTGAAGCCCAGATTCCTCTTGAGGAACTAAACTTGTCCGTTAGAGCATATAATTGTTTAAAAAGAGCTCAAGTTAACTCAGTTTCGGATTTAATGGGTTTTAGCTATGAAGATCTTCTAGAAATCAAGAACTTTGGCTCTAAATCTGCAGATGAGGTTATTGAAGCTCTTGAACGCATTGGAATATCTATTCCACAAAGCAGAACATCTGTTTAACATTATTTTAAGATTATGAGACACCAACTTAGAATTCCATTATTGAGTAAACCTGCTGACCAGAGGAAAGCACTTTTAAGAGGTTTGACAACACAATTAATTAGAGAAGGTAGAGTAACTACAACAAAAGCTAGAGCCAAAGCTTTAAGAAATGAAGCTGAAAGGATGATTTCTCTCGCTAAAGAAGGTAGTTTGGCATCGAGGAGAAGGGCAATTGGATATATCTATGATAAGAAATTAGTTCATTCATTATTTGAAAAAGCAAAAGAAAGATATGGAGATCGAGAAGGTGGTTATACACGTATAGTTAGGACCGTTTCTAGAAAAGGGGATAACGCTCAGATGGCTATAATTGAGCTTGTTTAAGTTAGTTAATAAAGTGGTTTTTTATTAGAAAATAACTTTTGAAAAGGGTAGCTTTACTTGTTCAATACGTTGGATCTAATTATTCTGGTTGGCAAAGACAAAAAAACGCAACTACAGTCCAGGAAATTTTAGAGATAGCTCTTTTAAAAATTACAAATCATGTTGTAAAGACTTTTGCCGCAGGAAGAACTGATGCGGGGGTTCATGCATCAGGTCAAGTAGTGCACTTTGATATTGATTGCGTTATTCCAGGAAATCGTTATTCAGATGTACTAAATAGTTTTTTACCCTCAACAATTAGAATCTTGGAATCGGTTGAGGTTAAAGATAGTTGGCATGCATGCTATTCAGCAAAGTATAGACATTATCGATATGTCATTAATAACAGTAAATTCCCCAATGTATTCATAAATAATTGGTCATGGCATAGGTATCAAAAAGTGCTGGATGAAGTTTTGATGTTAAATGCTTCAAAGAGAATGGAAGGAGAACATGATTTTTTTGCTTTTCAGAAAAGTGGAAGCAACAGGGCTAACTCAATCACAATAATAAAAAATATAGATGTTCAAAGAGTAGAGAATTTACTTTTAGTTGACATTAAAGCTACTGGTTTTCTCTATGGGATGGTCCGTTTAATAGTTGGTCAACTCGTGTTAGTTGGAGAAAAAAAAATATCGCCAGAAATTTTTACAGATAGATGGGTAAATAAAAAGAAAAATGATGTTAAAGAATCTGCTCCTGCAAAAGGTTTATGTTTTGTAAATGCTGTTTATCAAGAAAATGTTTTTAAAAACATAAATAAAAACGATTTTTTCCCAATATTTTTAATTAAAGGTTTTTCTTAAGAAATTAGATTAAAAGGAGTTATTAATGTAATTTATCCAAAATTATTGTTTAATACTCCTCCGATAAGGTAGAATTTAAAACTGAATTAAAATTTATTTGTATAAATTTGGTAAATGAATAGAACAATTACTCCGTCTTTAGAAACTATTAAAAAAAATTGGTTTTTAGTGGACGCAAAAGATAAGACACTTGGGAGACTTGCTACGGAGATTGCAACTGTTCTAAGAGGAAAAAATAAACCAACATTTACACCTCATTTAGATACAGGTGACTTTGTTATTGTTGTAAATGCCGAAAAAGTTGAGGTAACGGGTAAAAAAGCATCACAAAAGTTATATAGAAGACATTCTGGCAGACCAGGAGGAATGAAAATTGAAAAATTTGAATCTCTCCAACAGAGAATACCTGAAAGAATTATCGAGCAAGCTGTTAAGGGTATGCTGCCACATAACTCTTTAGGAAGGCAGCAATTTAAAAAACTAAAGGTTTATAAAGGTGCTGATCATCCTCATGCGGCTCAAAATCCTGTATTATTAAATTGTTAATTTATTAAAATGAATAGTCAAATAAAAAACAAAGCTGTTTATTGGGGAACTGGAAGAAGAAAGACTTCTGTAGCTAGAGTTCGCTTGATTCCGGGAAATGGGCAAGTCAAGATTAATGGTCGTTCAGGAGATGATTATTTAAACTTTAATCCTCTGCATTTAAATTCAATAAAAGCACCTTTGCAAACATTAGGCCTTGAAAATTCTTATGATATATTTGTGAATGTTTTTGGTGGTGGATTGACAGGTCAAGCAGATGCTATTAAGCAAGGTGCAGCAAGAGCGCTCTGCGAATTATCTCCCGATAACAGGAAACCACTAAAAAATGAGGGCCATCTCAGTAGAGATCCTAGAGCTAAGGAAAGAAGAAAATATGGTCTTAAAAAAGCAAGAAAAGCTCCACAATTCTCTAAACGTTAAAGGAATTAATTATGCCAAAATCAGAAATTCATCCAAAATGGTACCCAGATGCAAAAGTCATTTGTAATGGAGAAGTTGTAATGACGACAGGTTCAACTAAGCCTGAGCTACATGTTGATGTATGGAGTGGTAATCATCCTTTCTTTACAGGAACTCAAAAAATTCTTGATACAGAGGGTAGAGTTGATAGGTTTATGAAAAAATATGGAATGGGTTCAGCTAATTCATCCACATCAAAAGAGCAAAAAGAAGAAAAAGATTCTAGTAATTAGAATTCTCAAAATTAAGCATAATTTCAATTGGAATACTCAACACTAATTGCCAGGTTGAAAACTGCTTCAGAAAGTTTTGAAAATTTGGAAGTTCAGCTTGCAGACCCTGATATAGCTAATGATCCTAAAAAATTAGAATTAATTGCAAAAGAAAGATCAAAATTAGAACCTTTGGTGATTGATTTTAATAAGTTGCTTGATACTGATAAGGAAATTGAAGATTCGAAAAATCTACTGAAAGAGAATAAAAATGATAAAGAGATGGAAATTTTAATAAATGAAGAGTTAAATAACTTGGAGGAATGTAAGAATCAACTGATTCAAAAAACCACAATCGCTTTATTACCAAAAGATCCAAGAGATGAAAGAAGTGTAATGTTAGAAATCAGAGCCGGTGCTGGAGGTAATGAGGCTTGTATATGGGCTGGTGATTTAGCAAGAATGTATGAAAGATATGGACAAAAAATTGGATGGTCTGTAAAACCTGTAAGTGCTTCTGAGTCAGATATGGGAGGATTCAAAGAGTTAGTTATTTCTGTAAAGGGAGATTCTGTATATAGTCAACTGAAATTCGAGGCTGGTGTACATAGAGTTCAAAGAGTTCCAGCTACTGAATCTCAAGGTAGGGTTCATACCTCTACTGCAACAGTTGCTGTTATGCCTGAGGCTGATCCAGTTGAGGTTAAGATTGATCCAACCGATTTAGAGGTTGGTACAGCAAGATCAGGAGGTGCAGGGGGACAAAATGTAAATAAGGTGGAGACGGCAATTGATCTTCTCCACAAGCCTACCGGGATAAGAGTTTTTTGTACTCAAGAGAGATCACAATTGCAAAATCGTGAACGAGCAATGGAAATTTTAAGAGCTAAATTATATGAAATTCAATTAAAAGAAGCTAATGCTAAAGAGAGATCACAAAGACTTTCACAGGTGGGAACAGGGGATAGGAGTGAAAAAATTAGAACTTATAATTTTAAAGATAACAGGACAACTGATCATAGATTAGGTTCTAATTTTTCACTAGAACCAATTCTCGCTGGTCAATTAGATGAAGTGATTTATGCATGTATAGCTCAAGAACAAAAGAGAATGATGGAAGATTTTAATAACGAAGTCAAATAATATTTTATTTGTATTAGATTGCAATCCCTATTACGTATTTACTCCATTCTTTATGTCTGCCAGAGTCAATTTGTCTTGTAGCTTCAAAATTGAGATTGCTCAGTGGACGATAAGGCTTTCTTTTTAGAGGCATTTTTGCCTCCTCTGGTGTACGGTTTCCTTTTTGTACATTACATCTCAGACATGCAGTGGTTACATTTTCCCAGTTATCAGTTCCGCCTCTGCTTCTCGGTATAACATGATCAATTGATAAATCACTACCCCTATAGTTGCAGTATTGGCAAGCATTATTATCTCTTAAAAGAATATTTTTTCTTGTTAAAGAAACCTCCCTAAAAGGCACCTTGACGTAATAACGGAGTCTTATAACAGTAGGTAATTTTCTGCCGCAATGAATTGAATATGATTTATCTTCCTCTAAGCTTTCCGCTTTACCTTTAATCATTAAAATAACAGCTCTTCGCCAAGAAGTGATGTTTAAAGGTTCATAAGATGCATTTAAAACTAGAGTCTGGCCCATGCCAAAATACAATTTACATGTCATGCTAACTGTATATTTCAATAAGCGCATATAATTGTGCAAGATTAATGCAAATTCGGGAAACAAATCAGGGATTTAATTTTGATCAATATCCAACTTTTGAAAAAAATATAGATCCAAAACAAAGAGCATGGATTGAAGTTAGAGGCAAATCACTAGAAGCAAACGTTAGGCAGTTAAGATCAAAATTAAGTCAAGGGTGTCAATTTATGGCAGTTGTGAAAGCTGATGGATATGGACATGATGCAAAAGTAGTATCTGAATATGCTATCAAAGGTGGAGCTTCGCAATTAGGAGTTGCAACTTTAAAAGAAGGAATTAAGATTCGTTCTTTCGGAGTTAAAAAACCAATTCTTATACTTGGAAATCTTTATACAAAAAAGGATTTATTTATATCCTTTAAAAATGATCTTATGCCAACTATCAGTAGTATAAGAGAATGTTTAATTTGCAATAATATTGGGAAACAACATGGGTTGAAATTTTCTATACATCTTAAAGTTGATACCGGAATGTCAAGATTAGGATTTGAATGTAATAAATTTGTTCAGCAATTTGAAAAAATAAAATCCTTTGAAAATATTTTTATAGAAGGAATATACAGTCATTTATCTTCTGCTGATGAACATAACTCATTAGATCATAAAAGTACTACTCAAATCCAAAGACTGAGGTTTCTGGAATTATTAAGACAAATTAACTTTGAAAGAAATCATAAAATAAAGATTCATTTAGCTAATTCTGCGGGGATGCTTCTTAATAAGGATTTTCATTTTGATATGGTACGTGTTGGGCTTTCTATGTACGGCTATAATCCTCTAGCAAATTTAGATAAAAATTTATCTCTTAAACCAGCCTTATTTTTAAAGGTCAAAGTAGCTTTTATAAGAACTATTGATCAAGGAGTTAGTGTAAGTTATGGAGGAAAATTTGTAAGTAGTAGAAAAACTAAGTTAGCTGTATTAAGTATTGGTTATGCGGATGGCGTCCCAAGAAATCTTTCAGGCAAAATAAACGTTATCCACAATAATAAACTTTATCCTCAAGTTGGATCTATAACCATGGATCAAATGATGGTGGACATAACAGGTTCTATTGAAATTAAAATTGGTACTACGATGGTATTACTAGGATCTGATGGAGATAAAACAATTTCTCCTATTGATTGGGCGAGAGAATCTAATACTATTCCGTGGGAAATTCTTTGTTCTTTTAAAAATAGATTACCGAGAGTTCAAGTTGATTAGACATTTCGATTAATAAAAAATTTTGAATGTTTGCAAAAATATTGATAATGTATAAGAACTGGAGAGGTGGCTGAGTGGTTGAAAGCGGCTCCCTGCTAAGGAGTTACAGGAGGTAACTTTTGTCGAGGGTTCGAATCCCTCCCTCTCCGTAATCTATTAAGAAATTTTTTATTTTTAATTTTAAAATTGGTCAAAATTTATATCATTTAAATCATTTATAGAATTTATAATTAAGTCAGCACCTGCATTTCGTAGATTTGTTTCGTATGAATTACGCTCTTTCAATCGAGACTTTAAATGTAAATGTGGAGGGGCTATCCCAATACTTATGAATTTCTGATAGGGAATTTCCTTTTTGGCGTTGATAACTGTATTTATATCTGCAATAGTATCGCCTACATATGCAATGGGAATATTTGACGCGCCAAGTTTATCTCCAAGAAGTTTTTTTGATAACTTAATAAAACCTTTAGGATTAGGCTTATCAGGGGCATCTCCCATGGATATTAATGGGGGTGATTTAAGTCCAAGTCTTTTTTCTAAAACAAATTTTGCAGAAGCAGACTCTGCACCACTTACAAAACCCCAAATTATCCCATTTCTTTGTAATAAATCAAAAAACTTTTTATCAACTAATAACTTTTCATTTTTTATGAATCCATACCAATACTTACTATCTTTATTAGGATCACCTCCAAAGTAAAACTGTTCAAAACATTTTATGATTTTTTCTCTCGAAGGTATTTCAAGGTTTAAGTTCCCTTTTTTTATAAATCTTTTTATGAGTTCTAAACTTAAATCCCAGTCATTATTCCAGATCCCTTCATTTTTTGCACTATCAATATCTAGATAGCTTGGCTCCCAACCTGAGAATTTGTAAACTGTTTTTTTGAGTGAAAGTCTGTAGCTCTCCTCTACACTGCGTATTACACCATCTATATCAAATAATATTAAACCAATATTTTTCAATTAATTTTTTAATGCTTTTTATAAAAGATTAGTATTCTTATTAGAAAAAAGCAAAGAAAAATATCGTTGATTAATAATGAATTTTATGATCTTAATTTTGTAAATATCCTCTGGGTGTGAGAAATATTTCATTTATTAAAGTGGTTTGAGAATTACCAATAATAATTATTGATAACATATCAATTTCTTTTATGGGAATCGTTTTTAAAGTAAAAAACTTTTTGGATTGATTTTCTCTTCCTACTTGTCTAGCTATTAAAACAGGTGTGTCACCTTGCCTAGATTTTAAACATAAATCAATTGCACTTTTTAATTGCCAATTTCTTTCAATTGATTGTGGATTAAAAAAAGCTATTACAAAATCACCAATAAGCGCCCCTTTAATTCTTTTTTCTATTAAAGACCAAGGCGTTAACTTATCACTTAAGCTTATTGAACAAAAGTCATTCATTAGTGGCGCCCCACTAAGCGCAGCTGCCAATTGCATACTACTGATACCAGGATGTACTTCAAAGTAAGGCCTATTTTCTTGTTTGATTTTTTGAAGTAACTCTAAAAGTAAACCGGCCATGCCATAAAAACCAGATTCCCCTGACGAAATTAAAGCCACCTTTATTCCTTCTTGTGTGAGTTTTATTGCTTTCCTACATCTTTCTTTTTCCTCAGTCAGTTTACTTTCAATTAAAACTTGGTCACTCCTTTTTAAGGGCTTAATTAAATCTAAATACATTTTGTACCCGATCCAAACAGTGCACCTTGAAAGTGCTTTTCTTACATTATTGGTTAGGTAGGAGATATCACCAGGCCCACTTCCAATAATATGGATTTCGCCATTGATGGGATTATATTGTCTGTTTGATTCTGCTACGGCGATAGTTACTGCCCCAGTTTGATTTTTAAAAATTCTTTTTTCAATTAATAATTTTGATTCTTTTCCTGCTGCCAGTATGCAAGAAGCTTCCGCTACGGAAGATGTGCCAATTTCCTTTTGCACGACATTTGATGGATTTGGAACAATTATTTTTGAAAGGTCTTCTTTGGCAAAAAACTCAATAGGTAATTTATTTTCTTCAGCAAGTTCTAAAATTCCCTTTTCATCTTTTTTGATGTCAATAGTCGCAAACCCCGCAATTGAATGCTTTGATAAATTCCCCGACTCCAAACAATTATTTAAAGAATTTGCTATGAATTCTTTGCTGGTATTTCTTTCACAACCCAATCCAATCCATAATAAGGGCGGATGCCAAGTTGTTTCATGATTGTCGAATATACTTACATGAAATGTTGAATCTGGTTTTTCAGTTTCCATTTCATCAACTTGATTAATAATCTCTCCTGATTCTGAAGTTTTCCACAATCTATTACCAGATAATTGTTTGCAAAATATTTCTTCATTCCTAGCTTGTTTTATTACTAGTTTTGACCAGTTTTGTATTTTGCCAGATCTTTTCCAACCCCATTGATTCCCAAATGCATCAAGATTTAAGAAGTTTTGATCATTGGAATTATTAGTTTCTATTATTTCGCCACCAAATAAATTAGCAATTTGACATGCAATATTTTGCGTATTTGACTGATGTAAGCCAATTAAAGGGACTATCTTGGAACATTTGTTATTTATAACGATTACACCTGGATCTTGATCTTTAGAGGTTAAAAAAGAATTTATTATGCGTATTGATGCAGCAATTGAGCCTATAAAAATTATTAAATCTATCTCCGGCCATTTTTTAAGTAAAATTTCTCTAGGTTTTTGTACTTGAATAAGTTCATTTTCCTTTCCATCATCTTTTGAAGAACCAGCAATATATATATCGTTGATAAATTCGGTTTTTTTAAGCCTTTTTAAAATTTCTTTTGAATTATTAGATAGACCTATTGCAATTCCTTTCAAATCAGAAACTATTGATAGTTACGTTGAAATTATATCCTGTGACCGGATTAAAAAAATTTTCTTTGAAATATAAAAAAAAATTTAAGAAATTTATATGTAATTTGAGTAAAAATACTCATCTTGATGTCATAGACTAGAATTTAACAAAATATTCATATAGTAACAATCATTAGAACATTTGTTACGTTAATGCATAACCAAAGAATCTTTGCCTTATTATTTTTGAAACGAATATAAAAAGTTTCGAATGATTCGTTTTCTTGAACATTATTATTAAAAATAAGTCCAAGATTCGAACAAACGGCTTTAATGTCAATTATTTTCGAGGTGCTAGATGACCATCAGCCCACCAGAAAGTGGAGAAAAAAACAAGAAAGTTTTGGAAGATCCTGTAAAGGCCGATCCAAGACCTATTGATTTTGCCAAGTTAGATAAACCAGGTTTCTGGTCAAGTAAATTATCTAAAGGTCCAAAAACTACAACTTGGATCTGGAATTTGCATGCAGATGCGCACGATTTTGATGTGCATACTGGCGATGCTGAAGAAGCAACAAGAAAAATCTTTTCAGCTCATTTTGGGCATCTTGCAGTCATATTCATATGGATGAGTGCTGCATTTTTCCATGGAGCTAGATTTTCTAATTACTCGGGTTGGTTAGCTGATCCAACTCATGTTAAACCTGGCGCTCAGCAAGTTTGGGCAATCGTAGGTCAGGAAATGCTTAATGCTGATCTTGGTGCTAATTACAATGGCATTCAAATCAGTTCAGGAATATTCCACATGTGGCGAGCATGGGGAATCACTAACGAGAGTGAATTGATGGCTTTAGCAATAGGTGCTGTAGTAATGGCTGCACTTATGCTTCATGCTGGAATTTTTCATTATCACAAAGCAGCTCCAAAAATGGAGTGGTTCCAAGATATTGAGTCTATGCTTAACCACCATATAGCTGGTTTAGTAGGACTAGGATCTTTAGCTTGGGCTGGCCATTGTATTCATATTGGAGCTCCTACTGCAGCTCTCTTAGATGCAATTGATGCAGGCTCTCCTTTAGTTATCAATGGTAAAGAAATAGCAACTATTGCAGATATGCCTATGCCGCATCAACTCTGTGATCCACAAATTATCGGTCAGATATTTCCAGGATTAGCAAGTGGTACAGGTAATTTCTTTAGTTTAAATTGGTTAGCTTTCTCAGACTTCCTTACTTTCAAAGGTGGACTTAACCCTGTGACAGGAAGCTTATGGATGACTGATGTTTCACATCATCATTTAGCTTTTGGTGTAATAGCAATAATCGGTGGTCATATGTATAGAACCAATTACGGTATTGGTCATAGTATGAAAGAAATATTAGATTCTCAGCAAGGAGACCCAATATTATTCCCTGCTCCTAAGGGTCATCAAGGTCTTTTTGAGTTCATGGCAGAAAGTAGACATGCCCAGCTATCAGTAAACCTTGCAATGCTTGGATCAATAAGCATACTTGTATCTCATCACATGTATGCGATGCCTCCATATCCATATATAGCTACTGACTACATGACAGTTCTTGGATTATTTACCCATCACATGTGGATAGGTGGATTATTCATAGTGGGAGCAGGCGCGCATGCTGGGATTGCAATGGTTAGAGATTACGATCCAGCAAAACATATTGATAATGTGTTAGACAGAATTCTTAAAGCAAGAGATGCCTTAATCAGTCACTTGAACTGGGTATGTATGTGGTTAGGATTCCATAGTTTTGGACTCTATATTCACAACGATACTATGAGAGCTTTGGGTAGGCCCCAAGATATGTTTAGTGATTCTGCAATCCAACTTCAGCCAATTTTTGCTCAATGGGTACAGAGTATTCAGGCATCTGCTGTTGGAACTTCTCTTTTAGCAGGTACTGCAGAAGCTTTACCTCACAAAGCTTTAAGTGAAGTTTTTAATGGAAGTTTAGTAGAAGTTGGTGGAAAGGTAGCTATAGCTCCAATTCCATTAGGGACAGCTGATTTAATGATTCATCATATTCATGCTTTCCAAATCCACGTAACTGTTTTGATACTTCTCAAAGGAGTACTTTATGCAAGAAGTTCAAGGTTGATTCCTGATAAAGCTTCTTTAGGATTTAGATTCCCTTGTGATGGCCCTGGAAGAGGTGGTACATGTCAAGTTTCTTCATGGGATCACGTGTTCTTGGCTCTCTTCTGGATGTATAACTGTTTATCAATAGTTATTTTCCACTTCTCTTGGAAAATGCAGAGTGATGTTTGGGGGCTTACTGGTGGTAATTTCGCACAAAGTGCAATTACTATCAATGGTTGGCTAAGAGATTTCCTCTGGGCGCAAGCTTCTCAAGTGTTAACAAGCTATGGTCAATCAATAAGTATGTACGGTTTGATGTTCTTAGGAGCTCACTTTATATGGGCATTCAGTTTAATGTTCCTTTTCAGTGGACGAGGATATTGGCAAGAATTATTCGAATCAATAGTTTGGGCACACAACAAACTTAAAGTTGCTCCAACTATTCAACCTAGAGCCCTATCAATCACTCAAGGACGAGCAGTAGGTGTAACACACTTCCTCGTAGGTGGTATAGCTACCACATGGGCTTTCTTCCACGCTCGCCTTTTCGGGCTGGGCTAACTACCTGAACTTCACCTTTTTAATTCAATGGCAACAAAATTTCCATCATTTAACCAGGGTCTAGCTCAGGACCCTACGACCCGACGAATATGGTACGGAATAGCTACCGCTCACGACTTTGAGAGTCATGATGGTATGACCGAAGAAAAGCTTTATCAGAAGCTTTTCTCAACACATTTTGGACATCTAGCAATAATCGCCCTCTGGGTAGCTGGTAACTTATTTCATATTGCTTGGCAGGGTAACTTCGAGCAATTTGTACTTGATCCAACTCATGTCCGTCCTATTGCTCATGCTATTTGGGATCCTCATTTTGGATCTGGTATCACAGAAGCAATGACACAAGCTGGAGCAAGCGGACCAGTAAACATAGCTTATTCAGGTCTCTACCATTGGTGGTACACGATTGGAATGAGAACTAACGAGCAACTCTTCCAAGCTTCAATATTCATGAGTATTCTTGCTTGTTGGACTTTATTTGCAGGTTGGTTACACTTACAACCAAAATTCAGACCTTCTCTGGCCTGGTTTAAAAATGCAGAGTCAAGATTAAATCATCACTTAGCTGTTTTATTTGGTTTTAGTAGTATCGCTTGGACAGGTCATTTGGTTCATGTTGCAATACCTGAATCAAGAGGACAGCATGTAGGTTGGGATAACTGGTTAACAGTGCTTCCACACCCTGCAGGATTAGCTCCTTTCTTCACTTTAAACTGGGGTGCATATGCTCAAAATCCTGATTCTTTAGATCAGGTATTTGGAACAGCTGAGGGAGCTGGAACAGCAATCTTTACTTTCTTAGGAGGTCTTCATCCTCAAAGTGAAGCATTATGGCTCACTGATATTGCTCATCACCATATTGCAATTGGAACAGTTTTTGTAATTGCTGGCCATATGTATAGAAATACTTTTGGGATAGGGCACAGCCTCAAAGAAATTACAGAAGCTCATAATACTAGGCATCCAAATGATCCTCATAAAGGTAGTTTCGGAATTAATCATGATGGGATATATGAAACTGTAAATAATTCATTACATTTCCAACTTGGACTAGCATTAGCATCACTTGGAGTAGCAACTTCTCTTGTTGCGCAACATATGGGAGCACTTCCTTCTTATGCTTTTATTGCTAGGGACTACACTACGCAATCCGCTTTATATAGTCATCATCAGTACATAGCAATGTTCTTGATGGTTGGTGCTTTTGCCCATGGAGCTATTTTCTTCGTGAGAGATTACGATCCTGAATTAAATAAAGATAATGTACTAGCGAGAGTTCTTGGAACAAAGGAAGCTTTAATAAGTCACCTTAGTTGGGTAACAATGTTGCTTGGATTCCATACTCTTGGAATTTATGTCCATAACGACGTTGTTGTAGCTTTTGGTAATCCTGAGAAGCAAATTCTAATTGAGCCAGTATTTGCTCAATTTGTTCAAGCAGCTCAAGGTAAGATGATGTATGGCTTTAACGCTCTATTATCTGATCCAACAAGTTCAGCAAGTCTTGCTGCTAATTCATTACCAGGTAATCATTACTGGATGGATCTTATCAATAGACAAGACGCATTAAGTGCTTTCTTACCTATTGGTCCTGCAGATTTCTTAGTTCACCATGCTATCGCATTAGGTCTTCATACAACTGCTTTAATCCTTATCAAAGGTGCACTTGATGCTAGAGGAACAAAATTAATTCCTGATAAGAAAGATTTAGGTTATGCATTCCCTTGCGATGGACCTGGACGTGGAGGTACTTGTGATAGTTCATCTTGGGACGCTATGTATTTAGCTATGTTCTGGGCATTAAATTTACTAGCATGGGTAACTTTCTACTGGCATTGGAAACACCTAGCAATATGGCAGGGTAATGTAGCACAATTCAATGAATCAGGAACTTATCTAATGGGTTGGTTCAGAGATTATCTCTGGTTAAACTCTGCTCAACTCATTAACGGATATAATCCATTTGGAGTAAACTCTTTATCTCCTTGGGCTTGGATGTTCCTATTCGGTCACTTAGTTTGGGCGACTGGTTTCATGTTCCTAATATCATGGCGTGGTTACTGGCAAGAATTAATTGAAACATTAGTTTGGGCACATCAGCGTACTCCAATAGCTAACCTTGTTGGTTGGAGAGATAAGCCAGTTGCACTCTCAATTGTTCAAGCTAGATTAGTTGGATTAGCACATTTCACTATCGGAAACATTCTTACATTTGGTGCATTTGTTATTGCCTCAACTTCAGGAAAGTTTGGCTAAATTTTTCTTTAAATAATTTAAATCACCACATTTGTGGTGATTTTTTTTGTTTAATTTTAATGTTCTAAATTAAGTTAAAATTATATAATTACTATCAAATATAAATGTCAGATATAAAACAATTAATTTCTATTATCATCCCTGTTTTCAATGAAAGTGAGAGTATTGGTTTTTTATTGAATGAAGTTATAAATGTAATGTCAGTTCATAAATTCAATTTTGAATTGATTGTTGTAAATGATGGTTCTAAAGACAATACTCATCAAGTATTAAAACAACTAACTCTTAAAATTAAAGAATTGATAGTAATTTCACTTCGTAAAAATTATGGGCAAACTGCAGCAATGTCAGCTGGCTTTGATAATTCTAAAGGTGATATTGTCATTACTTTGGATGGTGATTTACAGAATGATCCAAATGATATTCCATTATTAATTTCTGAAATTAATAATGGCTATGATTTGATTTGTGGATGGAGGGTTGATAGAAAAGATAGATTAATTAATAGAAAGATACCATCTAAAATAGCGAATAAATTAATAGCTTTCGTAACAGGTTTGAAGTTGCATGATTATGGATGCTCATTAAAAGCTTTTAAAAAAGAAATAATAGATGATATTAAGTTGTATGGTGAACTTCACAGGTTTCTGCCCGTTTTAGCAAATATTGAAGGTGCAAAAATCAAAGAGATCAAAGTCAATCATAGAAGTAGGCAATATGGATCCAGTAAATATGGAATTGATAGAACTTTCAGAGTTTTAATGGATTTACTAACTGTTTGGTTTATGACTAAATTTTTAACAAGACCAATGTATGGATTTGGTTTTGTTGGAATTATAAGTATTTTGATTAGCCTTGCTATGAGTTCTTATTTGATAGCTTTAAAAATAATGGGTGAGGATATTGGAAATCGTCCGTTGCTAATGTTTGCATTAATATTGGGAATTGCTGGTGTTCAATTATTTAGCTTTGGATTATTGAGCGAACTTTTAATTAGGACATATCATGAAAGTCAAAGTCGTCCAATTTACAGAATTAGGTCAATAAGTAGTACTAATCACAATTGATTTTTACTTGAATTTTCTTATTAATAAAGCTGAAATTTCAACCACTTCAGGAGAAATATCTCTTAAGCCTTTTCGTAAAATTGGTAATGTTGATTTGTCGGCTAATTCTTCCGCAATTTTTAATGCTTTTAATTTATCTTCTGTATTCCCTTGAAAAAGACCAAACATTTTATTTCTTTGAGAATTTTTATAAAAAACTGAGTATTTTTTTTCTTCGTGATTGTATAAAAAATTATTTTTATTAGATATAAACTTATTATTATTTTTTCTATTTTTTTTAAATTTAATAGAATGTAATTTGTCCTTATTTATTAACTTTCTAAAGCTTCTTTTTTTTAAAACTAGAAGTAATATTCCTATAAAAATAATAATTACAATTGCGAAAAAATTTAACATGTAAAAAGTTAATAATTTTTATATCATCCAGTAATAAAATTAACACTATTTCGCAGATAAATACTAAAGTGTTTAAAGATGTTTAAAGAACTATGCCATCTGATTTACCAAGTCTCCTTCCCTCAATTTTTGTTCCATTAATTGGTATAGCAATGCCTGCTGTTTTTATCGTATTGATTGGAAGATTTATTACAGCAACTGAATAAATTATTAAACACTAAACTATTAAAAAAATGAGCGACTTTCAAAAATCATTCTCAGAATCAACAAGTTCAATTAAGTTTGATGAGAAATACATAGATAATTCTGTTCAGCCAAATGATATTGGTGTTGCAGAACAATGGGCAGTAAAAACAGTTGCTGATCCATTTGTTGGTAATTTAGCTACTCCAGTTAATAGCGGCTATTTTACAAAAGCCTTTATTAATAATTTGCCTTTTTACAGAGAAGGTATTTCTCCTAATTTTAGAGGTTTAGAAACTGGAGCAGCTTTTGGATATCTTCTATATGGTCCTTTCACTATGACTGGCCCATTAAGAAATTCTGAATTTGCTTTAACAGCTGGACTTCTCGCCGCTATTGGAGCTGTTCATATCTTGACAGCACTTTTAGTGCTATATAATGCACCTGGCAAAGCACCTAATGTTCAACCTCCAGATGCGACAGTTAATAATCCACCAAAGGACTTATTTACAAGAGCTGGTTGGGCTGATTTCACAAGTGGATTTTGGCTAGGTGGCTGTGGCGGAGCTGTTTTTGCTTGGCTACTTGTTGGGACATTACACTTAGATACCATTATGCCAATCATTAAAAATATTTGGACTGCAGGTTAATTCCTAAAAAAAAAGAATAAGAAATATTTTTTATATTTAATTTTAAATTAAACGGTGAGCTTTTCTTGCTAACGTATTGTTCTATCCCATCTATAACTTCTTACTACTCTTCCTGCCGAAATTAGTTTGGATTTATAATGCAATGAGATTTTATCATTAGAATTTTTTAAGGTATCTAATCCTATTCCATTTCTGCCAAAATCCTTTCCAGAGGAATGGTAATATAGCCCATCACCTTTGTATATTCCAATATGATCACATTTTTCTTTATTTCCAAAAAATAAAAGATCTCCTGGTTGAAGAGGCGCATAAGATTCTTTGTAATGAAAAAGGTGTTTACAAAAACTTTTTATTTGAAAAGAGTCCCGAGGTATATTAATGTCATGCTTTAAAAAAGCAGTCTGAATTAATCCAGAACAATCAAAATTTGGTCCTAATGTACCTCCCCAAAGGTATTCATTATTTAACTCAGCTTGATCCTTAATCCACTTTAAAATTGAGTTAATTTTATCTTTTATAAAGAAATGTTCATTTTTAAAACTCTCAGTTTTTTTAAGTTCGTATTTCTCAATAATCAATCCATCTAAATTTATCCAACAGAGGTAACCATCTTCGTATAGCTGAATAAGAATTCTTGAAAAATTATGGTTATGTTGATAAATATTTGGATAAATTAGCCTAAAAATTCTGTTTTGAAATATTTCAGTCACTAATTTATCTTCTTTTTCATTTTGAAATCCAGAAATATTAACTTTTAATTTCCACCACATAGTTTTTGAAAAATTAGTTTGTTTAAATAGTGACATAGGATTTTTATAATTTTCCATACAATGTCCTTTTACTATTTAAGTAAAGAGATGGGTCTAGCCTTAAATGATATTTTAGGGAGAGTATGTTCTCATAATAAAGATTTTTCAAGAGAAGATATTGCCATAACTTGGATAAATTATAAAAGTGAAAATAAAATTGTATTTAAAGGTTTTGGAACTGGTATTAATAATAAAAAAATGGTTTACCCTGCCAGCATAGTCAAGTTGGTTTATGGCCTTGCTGCATTTTATTGGATAAAAAAAGGAAGTTTATTATTATCAGATGAACTTATTGATGCTGTAAGTAAAATGTTGTCTTTTTCCAGTAATAATGCAACAAGCTTCTTAATTGATTTACTTACCGGAACAACAAGTGGACCTTGTATTGAAGGCGAATTATGGGAAAATTGGAAATATCAAAGAAGCATAATCAACGACTGGCTACATGATTTACATTGGGAGGAATTGAGTGGTATAAATTGCTGTCAGAAGACCTGGGATGATGGACCATTTGGTCGTGAAAAAGAATTTTATGGACATCATAATAAAAATAGAAACGCTATGAATTCTGATTCAGCTGCAAGGGTTTTAGAGGAAATTATGATTCATATTGATTATCAAAAAAATGATTTAAATTTACGAAGTTTTTTAAAAAGAAATTTAAATAAAGTTTTTCTTAAAAACGATTCTCTTAATCAAATAGATGGTTTTTTGGGTGAAGGATTACCAGAAAGTATTAATCTTTGGAGTAAAGCAGGCTTAATGTCTGAAGTTAGACATGATTCAGCTTGGTGGACTACTAATCAATCTCTACATACTTTATTAGTTGTTTTTTGTAATGGAGAAAAATATTCTAAAGATACTTCCTTCTTACCATTAATAGCCAAAGAAGTATATGAATTTAATAAGAAATATACTTTTAAGAACTAAAGTAAATCGTCTAAGTAATTAGAATCTAATCTATCAGTATAGGCTTCATAAGGTAACATCATTACCTCTTCAGAATCTAAATCATTCATAATCCATTCTCTATATTCTGCTAACAAACTTTTTCTATCTTCATTATCTAATTCATAAATCCGCAATGCTGTATCTTTAAAATTTTCTTTAATTAAATTTTCAATTTCTTTCTTCCTCATTTTATGTTAATTCTCCTTCCAAAATTACTCTTCTTATTGTTGACAATGCAATCCCCGTTTGTGATCTGATTGATCGATATGAATATCCCTCATTACGTAATCTGATTACTAAAGATTCTTTTAAAGGACTTATTTTGGGCCTTCCTCCCAGATTATTTCCAGATAATTTTCTGCGTAATAGTTGTTCTTTTTTTCTTTCACCTAAACTTTTGTCTTCTAAATTATCTAATTCATATAAAATCTTAAAAATTGAAGAATTTGCTTTATTTGATTCATTAGCCGCAAAAAAACCATTCAAAGTTCGCAATTTAATATCCTTATTAATAAGTTTATTTATTGTCCTTAAACATTCTTTTTTATTTTTAAATGCTCGGTCAAGCTGAGTTATTATTAATTGATCGCCTCTAGATAAGCAATTTATAGCTTTATTGAGTTGGGGTTTGATTTCTTCATCTAAACTTATAAATTCAGAGAAAACTAAACTACAACCCTCTGCCTTTAAAATTTTTATTTGCTCTTCTAAATATTCATATTCATTATTAGTAGCTCTAGCATAACCTATTGCTTTAGAGTTGTTATTTTTTTCAGATAGTAAAAGACGTTTTCTTTTAAATTTAAAAGTCAATGTTTTATTACATATATTTTTTACTGTATCAATAAATTAATAAAAAAACACTTTTTAGTACAAAAAAATATAAATATATAGAGTGATCTATTTAAAATATGTTTTGTTAAAATGTTCTGATATCTGTATTAAAAATAACGTTCTAAATTCTGTTTTTAATTTAGTTGATGGAACAAAAATATTGTTTATTCAGTAACTTGTATTTGGATTTTTTAAATTATCGAAGGACTAGTTAAATTCATTTAATTTTTGACTTCTATTGAATAGGCTTCATTTCTGAAATTATTAATAGTTAATTCAAATTGTTTTTAGTAAAATAAGATTACAGGCCAGAAACAATTAATTTGACTAATAATCCTAATAGTTTAATTTCAAAACCTGATTGGTTAAGAGTAAAAGCTCCGCAAGTTGAGAGAATTGGGAATACTGCAAATTTGTTAAATGATTTAAATCTCAATACTGTATGTCAAGAGGCAAGTTGTCCAAATATTGGTGAATGTTTTGCTAGTGGAACTGCCACTTTCCTCATAATGGGACCTGGCTGTACTAGGGCATGTCCATATTGCGATATTGATTTTGATAGATCTAAAAGAGAATTAGATCCAACAGAACCATATCGTTTAGCCGAAGCTGTTTACAGAATGAAGCTTAAACATGTTGTAATCACCTCAGTTAATAGAGACGATATTGATGATGGTGGTGCATCTCAATTTTTTGAATGTGTTTATCAAGTAAGAAAAAAATCTCCTGAAACTACTATTGAGCTCTTAATACCTGATCTTTGTGGCAACTGGAGAGCGCTTGAAAAAGTTCTTGATTCCAATCCAAATGTTTTAAACCACAATATTGAGACTGTGTCTTCGCTATATAAAAAAGTAAGACCTCAGGGTAAATATGAGAGAACTCTTGAGTTACTTAAAAGAACTAGAAACTATTCTCCCAAAGTTTATACAAAGTCGGGCTTTATGCTTGGTTTAGGGGAAAAAGATGAGGAGGTTTTAAGTCTACTTAAGGATTTAAAAAGTAATTTCGTTGATATTGTTACTATTGGCCAATATTTATCTCCTGGCCCTAATCATTTACCTGTTCAAAGATTTGTGAGTCCCTCAAAATTTAATTATTTTAAAGTTTTCGGGGAAAAAGATTTGGACTTTATGCAAGTAGTTAGTTCTCCCTTAACTCGTAGCAGTTACCATGCTGAAGAAATTCAAAAACTTATGAAAAAGTATCCAAGATAGTTATTATCATTTATTTGAATCTACCCACTCATTTAATTTCCATTCAACTAGATCATTCTTAATCATTGGATCATTCTTAATTATTTTTAGTGCATTTTTATAATTATTCATCTCAAGAAAGAGTAATCCGCCATCACCTGGCCTCTTTAACTCATCCACCAAAAAACCACTTTTTATATTAATTCCCTCTTTTTTTAATTTTTTTATCCAATCAATATGTTCGTTAATTATTTTGCGTTTTAAAACATTATTAATTAAGTATTCTTTTTTTATAATTTCAGTTTTTACAAAGAAAGGCATTTACATTTTCTTTATGCCAAGCATATCTTCTTCGCTTGGGGGAACTATTAATTTGAAAGTACTCTTGAAATAAGACCAATTTTCAATTATTTTGGCAGCCTTCAAGCTATTTGTTTTTGCTCGATATTCTCTAATAATTTCCAATAAGATATCTTCCTGCTTTGATGAAGCTATTTTATGAATGCTAACTATTTCTTTATTAACTTTATTACTCAAATCATTATTCTCATCGATTATAAAAGCTATTCCACCAGTCATGCCCGCACCAATATTCCTTCCTGTGGAACCTAGAATAACTACTTTCCCACCAGTCATATATTCACAACAATGATCACCTGCTCCCTCTGTTACTGCTGTAGCACCACTATTTCTTACTGCAAACCTTTCTCCCGATTTTCCTAATGCAAATAATTTCCCACCTGTTGCTCCATAAAGGCAAGTATTTCCCAGGATGACTTGTTCGGAGGAGATTTTATCTATTTTTGGTGGAATTATTGTGAGTATTCCTCCATTCATTCCTTTACAAACATAATCATTAGCTTCTCCGACTAATTGAACATTCATTCCCTTCAATAAAAAGGCACCAAAGCTTTGTCCTGCATATCCTTTGAAATTTAAGTTGAGTTCTCCATTGAAGCCAGTGTTACCATGAAGTTCTGCGATTTCGCCTGATATTTTCGCACAAACACTTCTATCTGTATTTTTTATCTCAATTTCTTTGGTTAATTTTTGGTGATTTTTAATTGAATCTATAAATTCAGTATCAGATAAAAACTCGTCTTCTAATACAGAACCATTATTATGAGCATTTTTTGAATGTTTTAACCATGATCTATCAGTGGTTGAGTGTTCATTATTTACTAAAGAAGAAAGATCGATATTAGAAGTTTTTGGAAGACAGATATTTCTTGCAGAGAGAAATTCTTGATTTCCAATCAGTTCTTCCATATTAGAAACACCGATACTACTCATTATCTGTCTTACTTCTTCAGCAATATACAAGAAAAAATTGACAACATTTTCTGGAATACCTTTAAATCTTTTTCTTAATTCTTCTTTTTGAGTGGCAACTCCAACAGGACACTTGTTTGTATGACAAACCCGAGCCATTATGCATCCTTCAGCAATCATCGCTACTGAACCGAATCCGTATTCTTCAGCACCTAGTAAAGCTGCAATAATCACATCCCAGCCTGTTTTAAGACCTCCATCAGTTCTCAAGATTACTCTTTCACGTAAGTTATTCTCTAAGAGAGATTTATGAACCTCTGCAACACCTAATTCCCAAGGTAAACCTGCATGCTTAATAGAACTTAGAGGTGAAGCACCTGTACCTCCGTCATGTCCTGAAATTTGAATTACATCTGCATTAGCTTTGCTTACTCCAGCAGCAATAGTGCCTATACCAATTTCAGAAACAAGCTTAACGCTTACTTTCGCTTTTGGATGGACTTGATGTAAGTCATGGATTAGTTGGGCTAAATCTTCAATTGAATAAATGTCATGATGCGGGGGAGGTGATATTAGGGCTACTCCAGGTTTACTATTTCTTAGTTTTGCGATGTAAGAATCAACTTTTGGTCCAGGTAATTGTCCCCCTTCTCCAGGTTTTGCACCTTGAGCCATTTTAATTTCGAGTTGTTTACCACTTCTTAGGTATTCAGGGGTAACTCCAAATCTACCTGATGCTATTTGTTTAATAGCTGAGCATGCGGTGTCTCCATTTTCTAGACCTTTAATAAATGGCAACGTCGCTGATTGAGTATTTTTATCAATATCATTTAAAACATTAAAACGAGCTGGATCTTCTCCACCTTCTCCACTATTACTTTTTCCACCAATTCTATTCATTGCAACTGCTAACACTTCATGTGCTTCTCTCGACAATGCACCCAAACTCATTCCTCCAGTACAGAACCTTTTGCAAATTGATTCAACACTTTCAACTTCTTCTAATGGAATGCTTTTTCTATTTGAATTAATTGTTAGTAAATCTCTTAGAGATGTTGTCGGTCTATTACTAATGAGTTTTTTATAAGTTTCAAAATGTTCGTATCCTGGACCTTGTTTTACGGCTGAATGTAAAACTTTGGACATCTCAGGGTTATTGGAATGATATTCTCCATTATTTCTAAATTGTACAAATCCTAAAAATTCTAATTTCTTTAAATCGATCTCTGGATAGGCTTTCGTATGTATTGAAAGTGTTTCATTAGTTAATTCTTTTAATGTTATGCCGGCGATGCGGCTTGTTGTACCATCAAAAGCAATTTTTATTAAGTCAGATCCGAGGCCTACAGCTTCAAAAATTTGTGCACCATGGTAACTAGACAAAAGTGAGATGCCTATTTTTGAAAGAATTTTTCTTAAACCGTCTTCAAGAGCTTTTTTAATATTTTCTTGAACATCAATTATTGATAATGGATTTATTTTTTTGCTATCAATGAGTTTTTGTGTTTTCGGATGTTTTAACCAGTGTCTACCTGCTTCGAAGGTCAACCAAGGGCAAACCGCGCTTGCACCATATCCAATCAAACAAGCCAAGTGGTGTGTGCTCCAACATTGACCTGTTTCAATAATTAGAGAAGCTTTTAGCCTGATTTCTTTTTTTAGAAGATAATGATGAATTGCCCCAACAGCAAGTAAAGGAGGAATAAAAGTCTTTTTAGGATTTATTCCCTTGTCAGAAATAATAATTAAAGAGCAACCTTCTTTTATAGCGAGCTCGCTCTGTTCACAAATTGCTTTCAATTGGTTCTTTAAGCCTTGAACACCTTCCTCAACATCAAACAAACTTGAAATTGTTTGAGATTTAATTTTTGATTTTTTAATAGAAATGAGTTCTTCATCATTGAGAATTGGACTTTGTAAATGAACAAAAGGTTTAGGATCTTTAATCTCAAATGGTGTACATCTTTCTCCAAGATGCATCTCTAAACTCATTACCAGTTTTTCTCTAAGAGGGTCAATAGGAGGATTTGTAACTTGGGCAAATCTTTGCTTGAAATAGTCATATAAAATATGTGGCTTTGATGAAAGTACTGCTAATGGGATGTCGTCGCCCATGCAATAAGTAGGCTCTTTAGATAATAAGGCCATAGAATCTAAGATAAGATCATTATCTTCTGCTGAAAAACCGTACGCAGTTTGTTGTTGTAACAATTCAAGGTCTTTTAGTTTGCAGTCTTTAAACCACTCACTATTTTGAATTTTTATAGTTCTATTATTTAAGAGATTTTTATAATCATGCCTTAGAGCTGCTTCTGATTTTACCTCCCAATTTCTTAGGATTCTATTTTGATGAAAATCAACTGCCAACATTTGTCCGGGTCCTAATCTACCTTTTTCCACTACTCTTTCCTCTTCAATATCTACTACTCCTGTTTCAGAACCCATTATTACAAAGCCATCATTTGTTATTGAATATCTTGCTGGCCTTAGACCATTTCTATCAAGCGTAGCCCCTACAAAATTCCCATCTGCGAATACAAGGAGAGCAGGTCCATCCCAAGCTTCTTGTATGCTCGCAGAATACTCATAAAATGATTTAATATCTTCCCTCTGTTCAAGTTCTGGTTGATCTCTAAATGCTTCAGGAACAAGTTTTAATAAGGAATCAGTTATTGGTTGACCTGAGCGAATATTAATTTCAAGGGTTGCATCAAGATTTGATGAATCACTTTTATTTACATCTACGATAGGCTTGATTTCATTGGATAACTCTCCCCAAAAATCATCTATATGTGTTTCTGAAGCTTTAGCCCAGTTGATGTTACCTAAAAGTGTATTTATTTCGCCGTTATGACCTAAAAATCTCATGGGCTGAGATAAAGGCCATTTTGGAAGTGTATTTGTACTAAACCTCCGATGATAAACAGAAAATGAGACCTTGAAACTCTCTTCTTTTAGATCTTGATAAAACTCAGATAATATTTCCGAACGAACCATACCCTTGTATACAACTGTTTGAGAACTTAGTGAGGCAAAATAGAATTCACAATCCCCAACATGGTTTTTAAAAGTTTCTCTTATTTTTTTTTCAATTCTTTTTCTTAATTGGAATAAAAGCTTCTCAATATCCTGATTATTTTTTTTATTTATGTATAAAATCCATTGACTTATAAATGGGGCATTTGCTCTAGCTAAAGGACCTAAGATTTCATTATTAACAGGAACTGTTCTCCAGATGGTTTTGTTGACTCTTAATTTTTCTGCTTCCTCTTCACAAATTAACTTACATTCTTCAATTTTTTCTTTTTTATTCGGCATAAAAACCATACCTAAACCTCTATCAAAATCTTCTTTATTTTTTAGATTTATTTCTTCATCTAAGTATTGCCATGGAATTGAACATAAAATGCCTGCTCCATCTCCTGAGTCACTATCTCCTCCACAACCTCCTCTATGCTCCATGCAATTAAGACCTTTAAGGGATTGTTTAAGGATCCAGTTACTTTCTATTCCTTGTATATTTGCTATGAAACCAACTCCACACGCATCTTTCTCACCTATTATTCCATTTGGGGAATAACTATCTTGATATGGACCAACGATTCTTTTGATACTCTCTCCCATAGATTATTTAATTTTGTGTAGTTATTTATGTATTCCTATTATAAAAATAAATATGAAAATAAATCTAAAGATAATGAATATTTAGCAAAGAATTTTAATTTCACAAATTTTTTAAAAAAAATATGATTAAAAACTTTTAGTTGGTACTCGTAAAAGGTTATGATGGTAGAAACTTTAAATTTTATCTAAAGATAATTAATGCCCACCATCTCGCAATTAATTGGTTCAGAAAGAAAACGTCTGACTAGGAAAACAAAATCTCCTGCATTAAAAGCTTGCCCTGAGAGAAGAGGAGTATGTACGAGAGTTTATACATCAACTCCCAAAAAACCTAATTCAGCGCTAAGAAAAGTTGCGAGGGTCAGATTAACTTCTGGGTTCGAAGTAACGGCTTATATTCCGGGAATTGGACATAATTTGCAAGAACACTCTGTAGTTTTACTGAGAGGTGGAAGAGTTAAGGATTTACCCGGGGTTAGATATCATATAATTAGAGGAACTTTAGATACAGCTGGAGTCAAAGATAGACGCCAATCCAGATCTAAGTATGGGGCAAAAGCTCCAAAAGATTAATTTGTAAACAGTACTTTTAAAAAAAATGTCACGTCGTAATGCAGCAGTAAAAAGACCAGTTCTTCCAGATCCTCAATTTAATAGTCGCTTAGCTTCTATGATGATTTCTCGATTGATGAAACATGGAAAAAAATCTACAGCTCAAAAAATATTGTCTGATGCTTTTTCATTAATAAGTGAGAGAACTGGCGGTGATGCAGTTGAATTATTTGAAACAGCTGTTAAAAATGCTACTCCTCTCGTTGAGGTAAGAGCTAGAAGAGTTGGTGGTGCAACGTATCAAGTACCTATGGAAGTACGCCAAGAGAGGGGAACAGCCATGGCACTAAGATGGCTTGTTTCATTTTCACGTGCAAGAAATGGCAAAAGTATGTCCCAAAAACTTGCTGGTGAACTGATGGATGCAGCAAATGAAACTGGTAGTTCAGTTAAAAAAAGAGAAGACACTCATAAAATGGCTGAAGCCAACAAGGCATTTGCACATTACAGATATTAATTTCGTCAAAAAGGTACTTAAGTAGTTTATTATTATAAAAGTTTACTCATAGGGTGAACTATACTTTTCAAAATTTATTTTATTTGGAGTTTTAAAATTGGCACGCGACTTTCCCCTAGAACGAGTAAGGAACATAGGTATAGCCGCTCATATTGATGCAGGTAAAACAACAACTACTGAAAGAATATTGTTTTATTCAGGTGTAGTTCACAAAATAGGTGAAGTTCATGATGGTGCTGCCGTAACAGATTGGATGGCTCAAGAAAGAGAAAGAGGAATAACTATTACTGCTGCTGCAATATCTACTAGCTGGCAAGATCACAGAATTAACATTATAGATACTCCAGGACACGTTGACTTTACTATTGAAGTGGAAAGATCAATGCGGGTATTAGATGGAGTAATTGCTGTATTTTGCGCGGTAGGTGGAGTTCAGCCACAATCTGAAACCGTTTGGCGTCAGGCTGATAGATATTCAGTTCCTAGAATGGTTTTTGTAAATAAAATGGACAGAACTGGTGCAGATTTCTTGAAAGTTAATAACCAGATTAAAGATCGACTAAAGGCAAATGCACTTCCTGTACAGCTACCAATTGGAGCGGAAGGTGATCTCACAGGTATTATTGATTTAGTTGCTAACAAAGCCTATCTATATAAGAACGATTTAGGTACTGACATTGAAGAAGCACCCATCCCATCTGAAATGGAAGAGGAAGCTGCTGAGTGGAGAAATAAGCTGATGGAGAGCGTTGCAGAAAATGATGAAGAGTTAATTGAAATATTTCTTGAAACAGGTGAATTATCTGAGGAACAACTAAAAAAAGGAATAAGGGAAGGGGTTTTAAAACATGGATTGGTTCCTGTATTGTGTGGTTCAGCATTTAAGAATAAAGGAGTTCAACTAGTTTTGGATGCAGTAGTTGACTACTTGCCAGCTCCAGTAGATGTGAAACCAATACAAGGCGTTTTGCCAAGTGGTAAAGAAGACGTTAGACCTTCAGATGATAATGCTCCTTTCAGTGCATTAGCCTTTAAAGTAATGTCTGATCCTTATGGAAAATTAACTTTTGTAAGAATGTATTCAGGTATTCTTTCAAAGGGCAGCTATGTAATGAATTCTACTAAAGATGCTAAAGAGAGAATTTCTAGATTGGTAATTCTAAAAGCTGATGAAAGAGAGGAGGTTGATGAATTGAGGGCTGGAGATTTAGGAGCGGTATTAGGTCTCAAGAATACAACAACAGGTGACACTTTATGTAATACAGAAGACCCTATAGTCTTGGAGACATTGTTCATCCCAGAACCAGTTATCTCAGTGGCTGTTGAGCCAAAAACTAAAGGAGATATGGAAAAATTATCGAAAGCTTTAACAGCTTTGTCTGAAGAGGATCCAACATTTAGGGTAAGTACAGATCCTGAGACAAATCAGACAGTTATTGCTGGTATGGGTGAGTTACACCTGGAGATTCTTGTTGACAGAATGTTAAGAGAATTTAAAGTTGAAGCTAATATTGGAGCTCCTCAGGTTTCTTATAGAGAGACTATCAGGTCTAGTTCTACTGGTGAAGGTAAATATGCAAGGCAAACTGGAGGAAAAGGTCAATATGGTCATGTAATTATTGAAATGGAACCTGCTGAAGTTGGTAAAGGTTTTGAATTCGTTAATAAAATTGTTGGAGGATCTGTACCAAAAGAGTACATTGGACCAGCATCTAATGGAATGAAAGAAACCTGTGAATCTGGTGTTCTTGCAGGTTATCCACTCATTGATGTAAAAGTAACACTAGTCGATGGTTCATTCCACGATGTAGACTCATCTGAAATGGCCTTCAAAATTGCAGGTTCCATGGCTTTCAAAGATGGGGTTAAAAAATGCAACCCTGTCCTTTTAGAGCCTATGATGAAAGTTGAGGTCGAAAGTCCTGATGACTTTCTTGGATCTGTAATTGGTGATCTCTCTTCTAGAAGAGGTCAAGTAGAAGGACAATCTGTTGACGATGGATTGTCTAAGGTACAGGCCAAAGTGCCCTTAGCCGAAATGTTCGGTTATGCCACTCAACTCCGATCAATGACTCAAGGTCGGGGTATATTTTCAATGGAGTTCGCAAATTATGAGGAAGTTCCTCGTAATGTTGCTGAAGCTATCATTTCCAAGAATCAGGGCAACTCCTGATCTCTAAACTAAAACACTCTTAAACCCTCGATTCTTTAATTCAAAATGGCTCGCGAGAAGTTCGAAAGGAACAAACCACATGTCAACATTGGTACTATTGGCCATGTTGATCATGGAAAAACAACACTAACTGCTGCTATTACTAACGTATTAGCAAAAAAAGGTCAAGCTCAAGCTCAAGACTATGGAGACATTGATGGGGCTCCTGAAGAAAGAGAGCGTGGCATTACTATTAATACTGCTCACGTCGAATATGAGACTGAAGGTAGGCATTATGCACATGTCGATTGCCCAGGACATGCTGATTATGTAAAAAACATGATTACAGGGGCCGCCCAGATGGACGGAGCTATCCTAGTTTGCGCAGCTACAGATGGTCCTATGGCGCAAACAAAAGAGCATATTCTTCTAGCTAAACAGGTTGGAGTTCCTGCTCTTGTAGTTGCTCTCAATAAGTGCGATATGGTCGATGATGAAGAAATTATTGAACTTGTTGAAATGGAAATTAGAGAACTATTAGATAGTTATGACTTCCCTGGAGACGATATTCCTATAGTTCAAGTTTCCGGTTTAAAAGCTCTTGAAGGTGATTCAACTTGGGAATCAAAAATTGAAGAATTAATGAAGGCAGTTGATGCCAGCATTCCTGAGCCTGAAAGAGAGGTTGATAAACCATTCTTGATGGCAGTTGAAGACGTTTTCTCAATTACAGGTAGAGGTACTGTAGCTACTGGAAGAATTGAGAGAGGTAAAGTAAAAGTTGGAGAAGAAGTTGAAATAGTTGGAATAAGAGACACAAGATTAACTACTGTTACTGGTGTTGAAATGTTCCGCAAACTTCTTGATGAAGGAATGGCTGGCGATAATGTTGGTTTATTGTTACGAGGTGTTCAAAAAGAAGATATTGAGAGAGGAATGGTACTAGTTAAGAAAGGATCTATTACTCCTCATACTCAGTTCGAAGGAGAAGTTTATGTTCTTAAAAAAGAGGAGGGGGGCAGACATACACCTTTCTTCGCGGGATATAGACCACAGTTTTATATCAGAACAACTGATGTGACAGGTCAAATTACAGCATTTACCTCTGATGATGGTTCTAATGTTGAAATGGTCATGCCTGGCGACAGAATCAAAATGACTGGGGAATTAATTTGTCCAGTAGCTATCGAACAAGGTATGCGATTCGCAATCCGTGAAGGTGGCCGTACTATTGGTGCTGGAGTTGTTTCTAAAATTCTCAAATAATATTTTAGAATTATTAGAATTTAACCTTAATCATTTAATATAGGTAAATGGACTAGGGTCGTTGTTTCTCAATGACCCTCCACCAGAAGTTAATTTGAAACTATGACTGCATCAATTGCACAACAAAAAATAAGAATAAGACTAAAAGCATTTGATAGAAGAATGCTTGATTTATCTTGCGATAAGATAATTCAAACTGCTGATACTACCTCTGCCTCGGCAATAGGTCCAATACCTCTACCAACTAAAAGGAAAATTTATTGCGTCCTAAGGTCCCCGCATGTTGATAAAGATTCTAGAGAGCATTTTGAAACAAGAACTCATCGAAGAATTATTGATATTTACAGTCCTTCTGCGAAAACTATAGATGCTCTAATGAAGTTAGATCTTCCTAGTGGTGTAGATATAGAAGTTAAACTTTAAGAAATCCCGAAAAGGACCTAAATTGATTAATATAAATAGATGTAAATGAGGTAAAAATGGGAGAGCTCTCAGTAAGGGAATTACCTTTATTTCCTTTGCCAGAGGTAGTCCTTTTCCCTCAAGAGGTTTTGCCTTTACATATTTTTGAGTCAAGATATAGGATTATGCTTCAATCTGTTCTCGAGACAGATTCTATGTTTGGAGTTATAAAGTGGGATCCAAATACTAAAAGTATGGCAAACGTTGGTTGCTGTGCTCAAATAATAAAACATCAAACTGCTGAAGATGGGAGAAGTAATATTATTACTCTAGGACAACAAAGATTTCAAGTCTTAGAAATAGTTCGCTCAACTCCATTTTGTTCTGCAATGGTAAGTTGGATTAGCGATGATAATATTGATGATCTTCAAAAATTAGATTCCCTAAAAGATTCAGTCACAGAAGCACTTAGTGACGTTATTACTCTAACCAGCAAATTGACAAATACCAAGAAAAACTTTCCAGATAAATTACCTAAGAACCCAATGGAATTATCATTTTGGATAGGGGCGCATTTGGGAGGCCCTGTTGCGGAGGAACAGCAAAGACTTCTAGAGGAAAGAAATACTTTTATTCGTTTGCAAAGAGAATATGAAATGCTTGATCATACTAGAAAACAACTTGCAGCAAGAACAGCCTTGAAAGAAAGTTTTCCTGATATAAAGGAAAATTAAATGTTTGAATTAGTATTACCTTTCTTTTTACTAGTTTTATCAATTTTAGCTTTATTTATCATATGGAGACTTAATGCTAGAAAATATATTTCTTCAGGTACAGTGGCATCTGCTTATGACGCGTGGACCCAAGATAAATTACTTGAGAGATTATGGGGTGAACACATTCATTTAGGCTTTTATCCCTCCGGGAAATATATCGATTTTAGAAAGGCTAAAGTCCAGTTTGTTCATGAGTTAGTAAAGTGGAGTGGTCTAGATAAATTGCCAAAAGGTTCAAGAATACTTGATGTAGGTTGCGGAATAGGAGGAAGTTCTAGAATTCTTGCAAAATATTATGGGTTTAACGTCACTGGAATCACAATTAGTCCTGCTCAAGTAAAAAGAGCAAGAGAACTTACTCCTTCTGGACTTAGATGCAATTTCCAAGTTATGGATGCATTGGATTTGAAATTTGAAGATGGATCCTTTGACGCTGTTTGGAGTGTTGAGGCAGGTGCTCACATGAATGATAAAAATAAGTTTGCAGACGAAATGCTTAGAACTTTGAGACCTGGAGGATATTTGGCATTGGCTGATTGGAACTCAAGAGATCTCATTGCATATCCCCCATCCTTTTTTGAGAAATTGGTACTTAAACAATTACTTGAACAGTGGGTACATCCTAATTTTATTAGTATTAACGAATTTGGAAATATTCTTAGTTCTAATAAAAATAGTGCAGGAAGAGTTAAACATGAAAATTGGAATTTCTATACTAATCCTTCATGGTATGACTCCATTATTGAAGGGTTTCGAAGACCTTTTTCAATTTTGTCTCTTGGTCCTTTAGCAGTAGTAAAGTCTATTAGAGAGATCCCAACAATACTTCTCATGAATTGGGCATTTAGAAAAGGTTTAATGGAGTTTGGAGTTTATAAATGTAGAGGATAAATTAATCAAATTGAACATTTTCGGAGAAATAGTTTCCAAAGTCTACAAAGTTCTTGCATAAGGGATTTAGATTATTTTTTAATTTACGAAAATTCTCAATATTATTTTGATCATTGATTTCTAAATCGATATAAATTATGTATTCTCCTAACTCTCTTTTAGAAGGTCTAGATTCTATCTTACTCATATTAAATCCAAAATCTGCAATATAATTTAACGCTTCAAGTAAAGCACCAGGTTTATTTGAGATTAATGAGAAAGCAAAACTGGCAATGTTCGCTGAATTGGAATTTGCTTCTTTGCTTAGTAAGACAAATCTAGTGCAATTACCTGGGACATCATTGATAGGAAAGGCTAATTCCTTAAGTCCTTCAATTTGAATTAATGATTTTGAACCTATAGCTGCTCTGAATTTACTACCTTTTACCATACTGACAGCTTCTGATGTTGAATTTGTTGGTAGAGGGATTGCATTTGGAAGGTTTTCAGATAACCATTCTGAACATTGAGCTAATGCTTGAGGATGAGATAATACTTCTGAAATGTTTGAAAGTTCTCCATCACTTATTAATGCATGTTTTATAGGTAAAACAGCTGCTTTATTGATAAAGATATCGGGAAATTTCCAAAGGGCATCAAGAGTAGCTGTAACTCCGCCTTCTACAGAATTTTCTATAGGAACTATGGCAGCATCACAATTGTTGTAGGCTATTGATTTTATGACCGAATATAACCCATTACATGGTACAAATATAGGTGACTGAAAATTGGCAAGCTTTGATAATATATGAGCTGCTTTTTCTGCGTATGTCCCTTTAGGACCTAAATATGCAACTTGTTTGCGCATGATTAACTGTAAGAAAAAAAGAAATCAAATGTGCATTGGAGATATATAGAAAATGTTATTGTCTTTTGATGCTAAACAGAAACTAAAGCTTTCTATAACACGAAATAAAGAATTTCTTTCTAAATATCTTTTGGAAGAAGAAAGAGTTGTTGGAGCAATGCTGGACTCCAAAAAATTATTACCTGAAGGTGAAGGTAGGTATAAGTATACAGTAACAAGTTTTAAGGTTTTTCAATTAGATATTAACCCTGTTGTTTCAATTGGGGTAGAGAATAAAGATGGTGTTTTAAGAATGAGTGCTCTTGAGAGTAAATTAGATGGTTTGGGGATGATAGATGACTTCAATCTTATTTTGAAAGCGAATTTGGAAGCAACTGATCTTGGATTAGAAGGAGAAGCGCTTTTAGGGGTATCTGTAAGTCAACCCCCTTTATTAAAGCTGGTACCAAAGAAAATTTTGGAATCTACTGGTCATTCGGTTTTAAATGGAATTTTGCTGGGTATAAAGTCAAGAGTTCAACAACAATTAGTTAAAGATTTTTTAGATTGGTGTGAATCAAATAAGATTTGATTTTTTTAAAAAACTTTTTCTATGGAGACTAGTCAATCCATTTTTTTTGATAATTGAAAAATGCTCATTTGTACCGTAACCTTTATTTTTAAAAATTAAATAACCTGAGTATTTTTTTTCTAACCTTTCCATTAGATTATCCCGAGTTACTTTTGCAACTATGCTTGCTGAAGCAATTGCTGTAAATTTGGAGTCTCCGGAAACAACATTTTTCTGAATGCCCTTCCATGGTCTTAATAATAATGGGCCATCAATTATTATCTCTGTTGGTTTCTCTTTCAATTTTTTTAAAGCTCTTATCATTGATAGTTCTGTTGCAACCCTGATGCCTAGCTGATCTATTTCTCTGACTGATGATTGCCCAATCCCATAATCTGATGAAAGTAATAAAATTTTTGGCAGAAGTAATTCTCTTTTTTTGGGAGTTAATTTTTTACTATCAATTACTCCAAATTGTTTTAAGGTAACTTTATTTTTTTCAGTTAGTATTACAACTGCTGAGAAAACAGGACCAAAAACTGCTCCCTTTCCAACTTCATCTATTCCAACTTCGAAAACTTTATTCAGTACTTGCTGAGGATCTTCTTCTTTTTTTTCTTGCATTGTTTATCTCATCTGTAAGCTTATTTTCATCTTTTTTATCCGACAATACAACTTCTTCATTCTCATATGCGTTTTTTATTGGTTGATCTTCGGAATTTGAATTTTCTTCAGTATTAATATTGATCTCTTTTGCTTCTTTAGATTTTGAAATTTCTTTTACTTTTTTTCCTGTTATTTTTTTATTGTCTAAAGTATTTTCTTTTTCATTACCATTGTCCTTTAAACGCACAAAATTATTGCTAGTGAGATAGTCTTTACCTAATTTTATTAGTGGATTTATACCTAATTGACTGAAAACAATTTTTTCATCATGAGTAAGATCAATAGTTATAATATTTTTTTCTTTTGAATTTAATATTTTCAAATCATCATTGTCATTTTCTTTATTACTAGAAGGATCCTCCTTATTTAGGTTCTTGAGGTTAGGGAATTCCTTGTCAATTATTTTTTCCTGCTTATCAGTTGCTTGAACAGTATCTATATCTAGAGTTTTTGTACTATTTGATTGATTAGGTTTTTCTACAATATTTTTAATTTGTAGATTAGAAATTTCATAATTCAATTGATTTTCTACATGGCCTGTACCATTGCACTCAGGACATTTTTTACCGAATAATTCATATATATTTTGACCTTGTCTTTTTCTGGTTAACTCAACTAAACCTAATTCGGTTAGTTGAGCTATCTGAGGCCTAGCCGAATCATCTTTTATTGCTGAAGTAAAATGCTCAAGCAACTGAAATTGATCTCTTCTAGATTCCATATCAATGAAATCTACTACTATAACTCCACCAATATTTCTCAATTTCATTTGTCTTGAGATTTCAACTGCTGCTTCGCAATTCGTCCACAAAACTGTTTGTCGTGAGTTAGCAGATCTTGTAAACGATCCAGAGTTTACGTCAATTACTGTCAAAGCTTCAGTTGGTTCAATGATTATATAGCCTCCTGAAGGAAGATCTACTCTGGTTTCAAGAGCTTTTTGAATTGTTTTTTTAATTTCGTACTTTTCTAAAATATGTTGGTTTAAATCATTATCATGAAATTCAATATCTACATTTGATTCACAATTAATTAAGAAATCTTTTGCTCTAGCAACTGAAAATTTACTATCTATAATTATTCTTTTAGTTGATAGTTTGATATGGTCTCGCAAAATCTTAAGAGAGAAGTCATCATCTCTTTTTATTAAATTTGGTGGATTAGAATTCTCAGAGACTTTTAATATATCTTCCCATTGTTGAATCAAATTTTCTAAATCTTCAATAAGTAGTTCTTCTTTTATTTTTTCAGCTTCTGTTCTAAATAGTAAACCTGTGCTAGGAGGTTTTATTAAAACCCCAAGTGCTTTTAAACGATTTCTTTCTGTTTCTGTATTTATTTTTCTTGAAATATTTACTCCTTGACCATATGGCTGTAATATTACATACTTTCCAGGTATTGAAATACTTCCAGTAAGTCTAGGACCTTTAGATCCAGTGGGTTCCTTTATTACCTGTACTAGAACTTTTTGTTTTGGTTCTAGTAATTCAGTAATTCCTAATATTCCTTTTTTGAGTCTTAATGGACCTAGATCTGATACATGGATAAATCCATTTTTATCACTTTCACCAATATTTATGAAAGCTGCATCAATGCCTGGGAGGACATTTTCAACTGTCCCTAAAAAAATATCGCCAATTTGATATTGACCTTGTGCGACGATTAATTCATCAACTCGATCATCCGTGAGTAGTGCTGCAATTCGAGCCTGCTCAGCGATGATAATTTGCTGAGACATATAATTGATTATTAATGGTTTGAATTTTGAAAATCATCTAAAATAAAAAGTTAAATTTTTTCTCTTTTAAGAAAGCAACCGTTATAGCTATTATTATTTACTTTTTAAAATTAAGATTAATAACAATTTAATTCTGCTATGTATTAAGCCTTAGACGACTTTCAAACTATTTGAAATTGAATTCATAGCCATGATCATCTCTTGATTTAATCATAACTACAATAATATTAACATCTAATCACCACTAAAGCACGTTGATCCATTATCCTTATATTGGTTAGATTTTGTTATGTAAAGTGGTTCAAGTAAACGAAAATTATTTAAAACTCAAAGCCGGTTATTTATTTCCTGAAATTGCTAAAAGGGTAAAACTATATTCTCAATCAGACAAGAGTTCTAACTTAATTAAGCTTGGTATAGGAGACGTTACAGAACCTTTACCTAAAGCCTGCAGAGATGCCATGGCAAAAGCTTTAAATGATATGGGAACTTCTCAAGGTTTTAGAGGTTATGGGCCAGAACAAGGTTATTCTTGGCTTAGAGAAAAAATATCTGAGCATGATTTTTTTTCAAGAGGATGTGAAATCTTACCTGAAGAAATCTTTGTATCAGATGGTTCAAAATGTGATAGTAGTAATATTTTAGATATTCTTGGCAAAGATAATTCAATTGCCGTAACAGATCCTGTTTACCCCGTTTATGTAGATAGTAATGTTATGACGGGAAGAACTGGAGATGTTCTCGAAGATGGTACTTATCAAGGATTGAAATATCTTGCAATAAACGAGGATAATAACTTTCTGCCAGAATTACCTAAAAGTAAAGTTGATATTTTATATCTTTGTTTTCCAAATAACCCTACTGGAGCAACGATTACAAAAGAAGAATTGAAAAAGTGGGTTGATTATGCCATCAAAAACAAATCTTTAATACTTTTTGATGCAGCTTATGAGGCATTTATCCAAGATAAGGATATACCTCACTCAATATATGAGATTGAGGGGGCAAAGGAATGCGCTATTGAATTTAGATCTTTTTCAAAGAATGCAGGATTTACTGGAACAAGATGTGCTTATACAGTAGTACCTAAAAATCTTTTAGGTTTCAGTTCAAAAAATGAAAAAATAGAGTTATGGTCTCTTTGGAATAGGCGACAATCTACAAAATTCAATGGAGTAAGCTATATCGTTCAAAGAGGAGCAGAGGCTGTTTATTCGCTGGAAGGAAAAAAGGAGGTTAGAGGTTTAATTGATTTTTATATGGAAAATGCAGCAATTATGAAAAATAAACTTCAGACTGCAGGATATAAAGTTTATGGTGGGGATAATGCTCCTTATATATGGATCAAAGTTCCAGATCAAATGACATCATGGGACTTTTTTGATTTCCTTCTTCAAAAAGTAAGTGTCGTGGGGACACCTGGAAGCGGATTTGGATTATCAGGAGAAGGATATTTTCGTTTATCAGCATTTAACTCACGATCTAATGTCATTGATGCAATGGAAAGAATAATTACTATATAATTATTAGTATTATTTAGTTTCTAAAAGCTTAATGTTATCTATAAATTCAGAACAAAGTGTAAGTAATAATTCAGCAGTTATTGAAAACCAACCTATTGAATTAAAAAATAAATCTCCCAAATATAAAGTCTTACTTCATAATGATCCAGTTAATTCTATGGAGTATGTAACTATTACACTAAGAGAAGTTGTTCCTCAATTAAGCGAGCAAGATGCCATTTCTATAATGCTAGAGGCTCACAACACAGGTATTGGTTTAGTAATTGTTTGTGATTTAGAGCCAGCAGAATTTTATTCAGAATCATTAAAATCAAAAGGGATTTCTAGTTCAATTGAAAAAGAGGACTAATAACTCTTAAATTTATTATTTTGAGTGGGCTAGTTTCCTTTCCGATAAGGGACGAACTTTTAAAGATTCTTTTAAGGAGGACTTACCATATTCTCTTTCGAGAATATTCATAACTGTTTTACCAAATTCATCTTCTTTATTATCAAAGGCTTCTAAACAAACTTGACCAAGTTTCTTCCCTAAGGATCCTGGGTTCCATAAAAGTTTTCTTGCTGTCCATGGCATCATACTCATTGGATTGTAATTAGGCTTTAAAATTTTATGATCTAATGCGTATTTTTCAAGAAGAGTATGAGGTTGTAATCCTATGAAAAATATAGCTGGGTCAACTAACCCTTTCCCAAAAATATTTTCTAATTCTCGATGGTAAGCAATAGTTTGTCTGATGGTGCTTGGCGTTTCATCAAAAACATTAAATGAATAATTAACTGAAACGTGATTTTTGAAACCTGATTTGACTAACATTCTGCAATTATTTAATACTGTTTCAAGGTCATATGCTAACCTCATTTTCCTAACAAGCTCTTGAGATCCTGAAGTGATGCCTATTTCAAAATAACTCATACCTGTATCTACCATAAGCTGAGCAAGATCAGCATCAATATTATCTGCTCTGATATATGCAGCCCAATTAATGTCATCCCAGCCTTGATCTTTTATTGCTTGCAAAAGTGTTTTTGCATCTTCAATGTGTTTTTTTGCTGGTATAAACTGCGCATCTGTGAACCAAAACCCTCTGACTCCAAGATCATACAATTGCTTCATTTCCTTTATTACTTCGTTAACAGGATTAACACGAACCTTTTTCCCTTCTACAACTGTATAAACACAGAAACAACAATTATGAGGACAACCTCTTTTAGTTTGCACTCCTACATAGTAATCTCTATCTTCTATATACCACTTAAATTCTGGCCATATTGATTGAATATATTTATAGTTGCAGGCTGTTTTAATAGTGCCTGAGGGTTGTTCATGTATTAATTTGTTTCGAGGTTTCTGTCCAGCCAGGTAACATCTTTCTTCCTCTATCGAATCATCCCTAATAATTTTTTCAATGAGATTTTCTCCTTCTCCAATAGAAATTACCGTTCCTTTTGGAAGTAAATTTCCTAATTGTTCATAGAAAACACTAACAGCTCCACCTCCTAAGATAACTTTTACATCTTTGTTATATTTTTGTGCTCTATTAAGTCCCATCTTGATTAGAGAAGTATTTCTGTATATTTCTCCATAATGGGACGCCACTAGTTTTAATCCTCCCCAAGAACCTCTGATTTTTTTGAGGATATTTTTTGAATAGAAAACCTCAAACGAGTTCTGTAGAGGATTCCCACTTCTGCCATCAACAGGTGCATAAATTTGTATATCTCTCCAAGAAAAAATGATTAGATGAGGTCTAAATTGATCAATTTTTCTTGCTAAATATTTGGAAACTTTATTAGATGGAATTATTGCAAGATCAATAAATTGCTGCTCAATATTTGGGAAACATTTATGAATATGGTCAACTAAATAAATCGGTCCTATTGGGAATATTGGATTACAAGGAAGTCTTACAGTGAGAATTTTCCCGTAGTTCTTTCTGTAAAATTTTTTTTTATTTAATTTTTTGAATTCAAAATTAAAATTCATGCCATGAAATTCTTATGGATTTATCTCTATTAAGAATCTAACCACTTTATAACTAATTTGGCGAAAATAAAAATCTTTAGAAAATACTACTGAAATTTCATTTATATTCAAAGATCAGAAATCATATAAATCCAGCATACTTTGAGCAGTTTTAATCCATCAATCCATCTAGATATATTTGGTGCCCCAGATTTTCTAGCATAATATCTAACTGGATAATTAAGTATTTTGATATTATTCTTTGCTGCTTCAAATATTATTGTGAAGTCTCCAAATGGGTCAGACTTGGAATCCCAACTTCCGTTTTGTTTCATAAGTTTAAAGAATTTTCTTGAAAAAACTTTTGTTCCACAAAGTGAATCTGATATTGGCTTATTTATGAGAATTGATAGAAATATTGCAAAGAGTCTGTTACCTATATAATTAGCCCATCTCATTGCATCTTTTTCCATTGGGAAAGTTGTGCGGGCACAATTTATTAAGATATTATCATTTTTGGTTGATTCCATAATTGCTGCAATACTGTCATCAATATCTACAGTAAAATCACTATCAATAATTGCGAGAGTTTTGCCAGAAGAAATATTAAATCCCTCTACAACAGCATTTTTCTTGCCTTTAGAAGTTTGTTTTAAAAGAGATATCTTGAAAAAATCTGAGAAACTTTCTTTTAACTCTTTCAGAATTTTATACGTATTATCATTACTATTGCCTTCAACAAATATAATTTCCAATTTGTTGGGTATTCTTTTAAATTTATTTAATGCGTTTATTAAAAGTTCTTTATTTCCAGCTTCATTTCTTGCAGGAATTACTATTGAAATTAGATGGTTGAAATTGGTTTCCTTATAGTTGTAAAAAACTATTTCTAGTTCATAGGCAAGTTGTTTGATAATCGGCAGTTTGCGAAAAATATTTTTTAGGGATTTTGGAATTAGTTTAGTTGGTAAAGGTGTTAATTTTTTTGCTTTCCATCTAATGGATCTATAGTTATAAATTTCTGCAAGAGATTCAATATCGCATAAGGTTATTCTTGCTTTGCTAGTAGTTTCTTTAAAAATTCTTGAATCTAATCTCAGCCATCTAGTTATTGGCTCCCAAGTATTACCCCGGACTTTAATAGAAATAAATTCGTTTTTATTTTTGAATAATTGATGAAGATTATTATTCGTTAAATCCCAAGAACAAACTGTTTCCATTACTCCATAAAGCCTAATATAGACACTTTAATTGATCTGACTTACTTATTTTTTTAATATTAATTTCCATGGTTTTAAAATATCATTTTTATATATAACTTCGTAAGAATAATTATTGTTTTTTAATTCTTTAGTTTCAGTTGACCACGCTAATTCAGATTTTTTTAACTGATCTATACTTTCTATACCTTCACCTAATCTAGGAGTTAATAAAGAAATTTGAATGATTTTTGATTGAGATTGAGAGCTGTTTATACTTTTTTTATCAACCATGATAGGCTGTTTTTTTACTATATCAATAGATGATATGTATTCCATTTGTTCTCTTAGTTCTTTTGATCTATCAGTGAATAATCCTGATTGCAATAGACATGAAGTTAACAAGTAAGGTCCAATTATTAGAGTTACTAATATTTCTTTGAATGAGTAATTATGTTTTATGAATGACCAAGATATTCCAAAAAATAATAATCCAAGAATTATAAATGTGTTTTCCTTCAAGTTAAAGTTACTTAAATGTTTAAAGAAAAAATAATATGTGAAAGTTAATGCAACTATAAATAATGGAATGATTTTTGAAGTGATAAATATAAAAATTGTTTTATATCTTTTAGAATTAAACATGTATTTAATTCCTACATAGGTATTTAGCGTCAAAATAGATGAAATTTGTAAATTGTAGTATGGAGTTTTAGTAGAAAAAAAACTTTGAATGGTTATCACTATTAAGGGAAAGAAGGTAATTATGTATTTATTCTCTTTACTTTCAAAAATATTGAATATTATGCCAATAATTGCAAAAATACTCCATGGTAGGAATGTTATGGGAATATTCCAAAAATAATAATAGAAAGGATTTGTAAAAGTATTTTTATTAGTGAGAAAGTTAAACTTTTCAATTAAGTAAAAAATAATATTTTTGTCCAAATAAGGGTTAATAGAGAACGACCAAAGTAAATATGGGATAAATCCAATGAATAGTCCAAGCCAAAATAATTTACTGAATATAAGATCTTTTTTTGTATATAAAAAAGGCAGGAGTGATAATAAAGGGACAAATACTAGGAAAGTTTTCATCATAAAAGATAAGCCTATCCAAATACCAAAAAGGAGAATATAGAATTTGTCATCTTTACTTTTTATTTTGACTAAAGAAAATACTCCAATAGTCACCAAACAAGAATAAATAATATCTTGAGTTGCCAAGTGAGAGTAGTCAAACCAAAGATATGTAGTAGAAAGAATTAGTGGAGATATAATTGCATATTTCTTATTAAAAAATTCTTCATGTAATTTGTAAGTTATAAATAGCATCAATATTGCAGCAACTGTAGTGGGCAGATATGCGGAAAATATATTTCTTCCAAAGATTTCTTGAGATTTTGCTATTAAAAACTGCAATCCTATAGTTCTGTCTAAAATATATTCATCCCACCAAAGAGGAATTATCCAGTTACCTTTTTCAAGTATCCATCGAGCTTGTAATACATAAAATCCTTCATCAAAAGCAATGTAACTCCTCTTGCCAAAATAAAATATGAGAGGAATAAAAATTAAAATTTTATACAGATTTTTAAATTTTATTATTCTATTAATCATTTTTTTTAAGATTTGCTTTTGAAATGCCGATAATTGGAATTGAACCAATGACCTACTGTTTACGAGACAGTTGCTCTACCTCTGAGCTATACCGGCAAAATTTAAATATTAATATTTTCATATAGACTTAAGTCTATAATTGAAAGTATTTATGTCAAAAATAGATCCTGAATTAAAAAAGAAGTTATTAAAGGAAACCCAGGCCCCTTTCAAGGGATTAAGAAGAATATTGTGGATAGCTTTTAGTGGTTCGGCATTTTTGGGTCTTATCATAATGCTCTCCAAAATTGCAAGCGGAGGTGAGTTACAGCAAAACAACCTTCTCATACAACTGGGTGCTTGTATGCTATTCCCTACTTTATTATTCTTTGATAGGAATAAAGATTAACAATTTCAATATTTAATTATTGCGTTAATGTCCTTTTTTTAGTGACAAATTTGAATGCTTCAATTAAGTCCCCTTCTATCCACGAAGAGAATTTGTCGCAACCAACACCACATTCAAATCCTGTATTTACCTCTTTTACATCATCCTTAGACCTTTTTAGAGAGTCTAAATTACCCTCAAAAATTACTTTTTCTGATCTGATAACTCTAAGAGAACAATTTCTTTGTAATTTTCCAGTTTGTATATAACAGCCTGCGATAGCTCCTTTGCCAACAGCGAAAGTTGCTCTTACTTCGGCTTTGCCCAATGACTCTTCTACAAGATCAGGTTCGAGTAGACCTTCCATAGCCAATTGAATGTCTTCTAAGAGTTTATAGATTACTTCATATTCTCTTATGTCAACATCATTTGCATCCGCTGCTTTCTTTGCCCCAGATGCTAATGAGGTGTTAAAACCAATGATAACTGACCCTGAGGCCGCTGCGAGGTCTATATCCGTCTCGGTAATTTCTCCTGGGGCAGAGAGAAGAACTCTTACTTGAACTTCATTTTTTGGTAATTGTTCTAGTGATCCCAATATTGCTTCAACACTGCCTTGAACATCAGCTTTGAGAATGAGGTTTAACTCTTTTAATTCACCATCATTTGCTTGAGTAGATAGGGAAGATAAGCTAACTCTTCTGGAGGCCATTTGTTGAGCTAATTTTGTTGCTCTAGCATCTGTGGCTCTATCTCCGACAATAGCTCGAGCAGTTTTTTCATCAGGGTATACCTCAAATTCATCGCCAGCTGTTGGTACTTCACTAAATCCTAATGCTTCAACTGGAAATGATGGTCCAGCCTCTTTGATTCTATTGCCATTTTCATCAACCATTGCTCTAATTTTCCCGAGAATTGGACCTGCGGCTAAAACATCTCCAGATTTTAAGGTGCCATTTTGTACTAATAAAGTAGCTACTGGACCTTTGGCTTTATCTAGGTGAGCTTCAATCACTGTTCCTTTGGCCGATCTGTCAGGGTTAGCTTGTAGATCTTCAACTTCTGAAACTAATAAAATCATTTCGAGCAATTTATTAATATTTTGTTTTTTGATTGCACTCACTGGAACCATCACAGTATCTCCTCCCCAATCTTCAGCAATCAAATCTTTTTCTGACAGTTCCTGCTTGACTCTTTCTGCAGATGCCCCTTCTTTATCAATTTTATTTATCGCTACAACAATTGGTACTTTCGCAGCTCTTGCATGACTTATAGCTTCAAGCGTTTGAGGTCTACAACCATCATCTGCCGCTACTACAAGAACAGCTACATCAGTTACTTTAGTTCCCCTTGCTCTCATTGCCGTAAAGGCTTCATGACCAGGGGTATCAAGGAAAGTTAATTTTTTCTTTTTAGATTCATGTTCAAATTCAACTTGATAAGCTCCTATATGTTGAGTTATACCTCCTGCTTCTCCGGAGGCTACTCTTGATTCTCTAATGGAGTCTAAAAGACTTGTTTTGCCATGATCTACATGCCCCATTACTGTAATAACAGGTGGTCTTTTTATTAGATTATCAATATCATCAGATTCAATCATATCTACTGTTTTCTCAGCAGCTTCTTGGATATCATCTTGCAAAACAGGTACTCCAAATTCTTCCGCTACTGTTTCAATAGTTGCTAAGTCAAGTGATTGAGTTACAGTTGCCGTTATTCCTTTGAAGAAAAGAGACTTGATTATTTCAGAACTTTCAAGACTTAACTTATCAGCTAATTCTTGAACCGTTAAATTATCTTCGGGAACTATTATCATCTCAGGTCTTACTTGCTTAGCCTCTTTTGCAGCCTTTAATTCCATAGCTCTTCTTTTCTGTCTTTGTCTTGTGGACTCTTTTTTCTTCTTCTTAAATTGTTTTATAGATTTTTGAGATTTAGGTTCAGTTGATTTATCTTTCTTTGGACGGGCTAAACTAGCTGATAATATTGAAATTTTCTCACCTGAGTATCCACTAGTTTCAGATGTTAATGAATCATCATTCTCTCCAATAATGTGAACTTTCTGTCTTTGTTTCTGGGGATTTTTATTTCTTAATGCTTCTAATTTTGCACTATCATCCCAATCAGTCCTTCCAGGTTTTTTTGAACTATTTGAAAATGTTCTATTAGGTGGTTTTTTGGAACCCAGGGCACCATTTGGACGATTGTTAGGAGCTTTCACCTTCTGTTTAGGTGATTCTACAGTTTGTTTTTCGTTACTCTTTGTACCAAGTTTATCTTTGTCAGATTTATTAGTTTTTTGAAGCTGCAAAAGCTCATTAGGTGATACTGGTTTCCTAATGCCAGCGGAGTTTTGGCCATTGAATCTAGAACCAGGCCTATTCGCCCCACCTTGTCTAATGGAAGTTCCTTGACTGAAATTACTATTGTGACGACTAGGACTTCCAGCTCTATTAGTATTGCCTTGTCTATTGAATGATCCAGGTCTCCCTTGATCTCCAGGTTTGTTTCTTAATCCAGGTCTACTAGGCATGCCAGGTTTATTGGTATTGCCTTGTCTATTGAATGATCCAGGTTTGTTTGGGGAACCAGGTCTATTGGGCGCCCCAGGTCTATTAGGCACCCCAAGTCTATTGGGAGAATTAATTCTATTAGGTGAACCAGTTCTGTTGGGACTAGTTTGGTTAAAAGAAATGTTTTGTTTATTTTTTTGATTATTAGGATTTATCTTTGGATCATCTTTTCTTATCGGAGCACCGACGAGCTCAGGAGTATTTTTTCTATTATCGTAATTTTTTGTTTTTGAT
>QCIY01000002.1 GCA_003216415.1 Prochlorococcus sp. AG-402-O16 | reverse complement strand
GGCTGCTGCAAATCATACAGCTACTCATTTATTGCAATCTGCTCTCAAATTAGTTGTTAATGAAAGTGTTGGTCAAAAAGGTTCATTAGTAGCTTTTAATAAATTGCGCTTTGACTTTAATTCTTCTAATCCTATTTCTAAAGATCAAATTTCTAAGATTGAGTCGCTCGTTAACTCTTGGATTATGGAAAATCATGTCTTAGAGATAAAAAATATGTCCAAGAGTGAGGCTCTTGAAAAGGGAGCAGTAGCTATGTTTGGAGAAAAATATGATAACGAAGTACGTGTAGTTAATGTGCCAGGAGTTTCAATGGAACTATGTGGTGGAACACATGTTAGAACTACATCTGAATTGGGTTGTTTTAAAATAATCAGTGAGGAAGGAATCTCAGCTGGCATAAGAAGAATCGAAGCATTATCAGGCCAATCAGCCTTCGACTATTTCAGTGAAAGGAATGCTTTAGTAAATAAACTAAGTGATTTGTTAAAAGCAAATCACAATCAACTTTTTGAAAGGGTTAATAATTTGCAAGCAGAACTAATAAATAAGAATAAAGAGATACAAAAAATGAAAGATGAAATTGCTTATTATAAATATTCTTCTCTACAATCATCCTCAGAAATCGTAAATTCTTTTTCAATATTAATAAATCAGATTGATGGTTTAGATGGAAATTCTTTGCAATCTGCAGCGCTAAATTTAACTTCTAACTTAGGAGATAAAGCAATAGTTATTCTTGGGGGAATACCAAATCCAGAAAATAAAAAGTTGTTATTTGTAGTTTCTTTTGGTGATGATGCAGTAAAAATAGGATTGCATGCAGGTAAATTAATTAACGAGATTGCAAGAATTTGTTCGGGCGGTGGAGGAGGAAAACCTAACTTTGCTCAAGCTGGTGCAAAAGATATTAAAAAGTTAAATGTTGCTCTAGATTATGCAAAAAATCATTTGCAAAAAAAATTAGAAAGTTATTCTGATAAATAACTACTTCTTCTAAGACTCATCTCGATTTGATCAATTAATTTTCTTGCTTCTTCTATAGTTAATTTCTTTTCATCAATTGCTGATTCAGTATTAATTCTTATAGATTCAACCAAAGAAGCTGAACTATAGTCCAGTAATTGTAAAATTTCAGATTTACTGTCCTCTTTGATAATATTTTTGACTTTATATGAATTATCTTGATTTATATCTATATGAACAACGTTTGTATTGCCGAATAAATTATGTAAGTTTCCTAATGCCTCTTGATAAGCTCCAGTCATGAAGATTCCAATTAGATAATCTTTATCTTGTTCTGGCTTATGTAAATTTAGTAATGATTTACTTTTTCCATTATCAATAAAACTATTTAGTTTTCCATCTGAATCACAAGTTAAATCTGCAAAATTACCTTTGCAGAATGGCTCTTCTAAATGTCTATGTATTGGTAATGTTGGAAAAATTTGATTGATTGCCCAGCTATCGGGAATAGATTTAAAGATCGAAAAATTTGCATAATAAGTTGATGCCAGAGTTTCTGTAATTTCAAATAAATCAGGATGATTGATTTCATCACTATTCAGGTTGTTAGCAATCTCTTTTGCGCAAGCCCAGGTCAGTTCTTCAGCATAAGCTCGTTCTGCTAAACTTAAAAATCCTAATCTAAAAGCTACTAAGCAATCTTCTTTAAACTTTTTTGCATCGTTCCATAGTTCAATTATTTGAGATAAATTTATTTTTTTATTTTTAAGTTTATTTAGTTCATAGAAAGTTTCCAGTAGATTTGAAATGATTAAAGATTTATTTTTCTTATCATAAATTTGTAGTTTGGAATTTACATGACTTGTGCCTAATACATTAAAAATTAAAACTGAACAATGACTAATTATTGCTCTTCCGCTTTCTGAAATTATAGTTGGATGCTCAATCTTATTTATTTCACATGAATCTTTAATAGTTGCAATCACATCGTTAGCATAATTTTGAAGAGAATAATTTGTAGAAGTGTTGGAGGAAGTTTTAGTTCCATCGTAATCTATTCCTAATCCTCCCCCTACGTCGATATATTTCATTGGCGCTCCTAGTTTGCATAGTTCAACATAAATTTGACTAGCTTCTTGTAATGCGTCTTTGATCACAGCGATATCACTTATTTGACTTCCTATATGAAAATGAAGCAATTTCATTTCTTTTATCAGATTTGCCTCTTTAAGTTCTTTTATTGTTGACATAATTTCTGGGATTGATAATCCAAATTTGGAATTATCTCCAATAGATTTGCTCCACCTCCCGCTGCTTTTACTTGATAACTTTGCTCTAATTCCTATCAAAGGAGTCGCTTTCAGATCCTGAGTTGCTTGAATGATTCTTTTAACTTCATCTCGTTGTTCAATAACTATTATTGGATTTTTGCCGATTTTTCTTGCCAAAGTAGCAATCTCAATATATTTTTTATCTTTATATCCGTTGCATATTAGTAATGAATTTTGGTTCTCAAGAAGTGCAAGGCCAATTAATAGTTCTGATTTACTTCCTACTTCTAAACCAAAATTCCATGGACTACCAAACTCTATTATCTTTTCTAGTACATTTTTCTGTTGATTACATTTGACAGGAAAAACGCCTTGATAAATGTTTTTATATTTATAATTTTTTATTGCTTTTAAAAAAGCTTCATTTAATGCATTTATTCGATCTTTCAAGATATCGTTAAATCTTATAATTAACGGTGTATTTATTTCTCTAGTTTTAAGTTCTTTGACAAGCTTAAAAAGATCAATCTTTTTTTCTGATTTTTTATCTATGTTTACTGATATATTTCCTTTGGAATTAATAGAAAAATATTTATCACCCCATTTGTCAATGTTGTAGGTTGAAATACTATCTTCAATAGTCCAATTTTTCTTTAATTTTTTGGGCTCAAAATTGGTCAATTTATTTCTTTGTAATTAATAAAAGTTTTTGAAAATAACTCAAAACAATATTTTTTATTTTAATGATTACTTGCCAAGTTACCACCCAAAAGTTGAATATACATAGAGTGATGATTAATTAAATGTCCAAAGAGAAAACGTTTATTGCAATTAAACCAGATGGAGTTCAAAGAGGATATGTTGCTGAGATCATTGGTAGATTTGAAAAAAAAGGATTTAAATTAGTTGGTTTAAAGCAATTAATCCCCTCAAAAGATCTTGCTCAAAATCATTATGGTGTACATAAAGAAAGACCTTTTTTTGGAGATTTAGTAAACTTTATTTCAAGTGGTCCAGTTGTTGCAATGGTTTGGGAAGGCGAAGGAGTTATTTTGAGTGCTAGAAAATTAATAGGTGCAACAAAGCCTCTTGAAGCAGAGCCTGGGACAATTAGAGGAGATCTAGCTATTGATATTGGAAGGAATATTATTCATGGTTCTGATGGAGAAGATACAGCAAAATTTGAAATTAATCTATGGTTTAACGAAGAGGAATTATGTGAGTGGGAAACTTCTGATTCGCAATGGCGATCTGAAAATTAAAGTTTAAATCTCAAATCTTCCTAAATTAAATTTTTCTAAAAAGCTTTTTTCAATTTTTTTGAGACTTGAATTTTGAACTAATTTAAAAAGAAGATTACTTGTTATTGCAGAAAATAAAACTCCATTTCTGTAATGTCCAGTAGCTAAAAAAAGATTTTCAATCCTAGATTTTCCAAGTATTGGTTTAAAATCTGGTGTGCAAGGTCTAAATCCCCACCAATGTTCCATTTGTGGCCAATTAATTGCTTCTGGCAATAAAGAGCGAATGCCTTCTTGCAGTTGATTTATACCATTAGGAGTATTTCCCTGATTAAATTTTGAATCTTTTTCTACTGTTGCTCCAACGATAATAAGTCCATCATCACGAGGAACTAGATAGGTTTTTGGACCAAAAATAACTCTCTTTAAAAAATTTGTTGGACCTTGTATTGATAGCATTTGTCCCTTTACAGGAAAGACTGGAATCTTGTTGAAAATTTTTTTACTCCAAGCACCGCTGCATAGAATCGCTTTTTCACATTTAATTTTTTTTATTTGCCCTGTGGCACATAAAACTGTTGCACCAGTGATTGTATTTTTTTCTACTAACAAATCCTGTACTTCTGATCCTTCTTGAAATTCGACTCCATGCAAGGAGCATGCTCTTTCAAGGGCCCGCATCAGTCTTCTTCGGTTATCTATCTGACCATCCTGTTCAAAAAGTAAACCATGTTTCCAAATAGAAGCTATTCCATTAATTTCTTTTTGAAGATCTTTTTGATTTAAATACTTTCCATATTCATAAGTAGGAAACTCTTCAAGATCCTCTTTATTTTTAAAAGGAACTACTATTCCACATTTTTTTAAACCGCATTTAATACTACTATCTTGTTCAATACTTTTTATCCATTGTGGAATGAGAGTTTGACTTTCTTGGCCAAATTTTAATAATTCATCTTCGAGACCTTCGGCATGAGAGGCTAACATTCCTGCAGCAACAAATCCAGCTGATTCATTTCTGTTTTTGCTTAAAACTAAAACTTTGAAATTATTTCTAGAGAATTCATAAGCAATAGATAAACCTATTAGTCCTCCCCCAATAATTAAAATTGAATTTTTTGTTTCTTGAGTCATTTAATATTTAATATTTTTATTTGTGTTTTGGTCCTCTTTTCCTTTATATCCAATAATATTAATAAAGAGACTTTTAATAATGAACAATTTTGAATCTTGGGAAGCTGTGATTGGTTTGGAAACTCATGTACAGCTTAATACGAAAAGTAAAATATTTACATCTGCGTCAACTGCTTTTGGTGATGCACCTAATACGCATATAGATCCTGTTGTATGTGGTTTACCAGGAACTCTTCCAGTGTTGAATGAGACTGTTCTGGAGTATGCCGTAAAAACTTCCTTAGCATTAAATTTAAATGTTGCAGAGCATTGTAAATTTGATAGAAAACAATATTTTTATCCAGATTTGCCCAAAAATTATCAAATTTCACAATTTGATGAGCCATTGGCTGAAAATGGCTGGTTAGAGGTTGAAATAATAGAAAAGGATAAAGAACCTTATATTAAAAAAATTGGAATAGAAAGGCTACATATGGAAGAAGATGCAGGCAAATTAGTTCATTCAGGCAGTGACAGACTAGCTGGTTCTAAGTATTCATTAGTAGATTATAATCGTGCTGGAATAGCACTTTGTGAGATTGTAAGTAAACCGGATATCAGAACAGGTAAAGAGGCATCTGAATATGCTTCTGAGATTAGAAGAACAGTTAGATATCTTGGGGTATCAGATGGAAATATGCAGGAGGGTTCATTGAGATGTGATGTTAATATTTCAGTTAGAAAAGGACCTAACGCCCCTTTTGGTACCAAAGTGGAAATTAAAAACATGAATTCATTTTCTGCGATTCAAAAGGCTTGTGATTATGAAATAGCCAGACAAATAGAAGCTTATGAAAATGGAGGAGAAATTTTCCAAGAAACAAGGTTATGGGACGAAGCTAAGCAATTAACAAAAAGTATGAGATTAAAAGAAGGCAGTAGTGATTATAGATATTTTCCTGATCCTGACTTAGGACCAATTGAAATAACAAAAGCCCAAAAAGAAATATGGTTTAAAGAACTACCGGAATTACCTTCAAAGAAAAGAAATAAATATGTAAGTGAATTTGGCTTGTCAGCATATGATGCGAGGGTAATTTCTGATGAAGTTAACATGGCAAACTTTTTTGAAGAAACAGTAGCTAGTGGTGCTGAAGCCAAACTAGCTTCCAATTGGGTAACAAGCGATATTGTTGGCTATTTGAAAGCAAACAAACTTACTTTTAGCGAACTAGAGCTAAGTCCTGAAAATCTTGCTGAAATGATTAATATGATTTCAAAAAATACTATTAGTGGAAAAATTGCAAAAGAAATCTTACCAGAACTAATTCAAAAAAACATTTCTCCTAAAAAATTAGTTGAAGAAAAAGGGTTGGCTATGATATCTGATTCTTCAAGTATTTTACCAATAATTGATGAACTTATAAATGAACATCCAAATGAGGTGCAAGCATTTAGAAAGGGTAAAACTAAATTGCTTGGTTTTTTTGTTGGTCAACTAATGAAAAGAACAAAAGGTAAAGCTGACCCTAAACTTGCAAATAAACTTCTTGCAGAAAAATTGAATAGCTAAAGCTTTAAAGAAGCTCTTTTATTGTCTTGATCCATTTATTTTGGTCATCTGAGTTATCTAAAATAACGTCTGAAAATTTTCTTTTTTCTTCAAAACTTAATTGAAGATTTATAGAGTCATATGCTTCTTTTTCGCTAATTTTATCTCTTGCGATGAGTCTTTTTTTTTGTAGTTCTTTAGGACATTTAACTAACCATATTTCAGTGCAAATATCTTCAAATTTTGCTTCAAATAATAATGGAATGACCAATACTATAGTTTGATAATTTTTGTATTGACTGCATTCTTCTATCATTTTTTCTTTAATTAATGGGTGAAGAAGTTTTTCAATCCATTCTTTACTTTCTGAATTTTCAAAAATAATTTTCCTTAAAAGTTTTCTGTTTATTACCCTTTCTGAATTGTTCTTATTATCAATAATTTTGTTTCCAAAATAATCTAAAATTTTCTTATATCCATATGTGTTTGGTTTGATTAATTCTCTTGATAAATTATCTGAATCTATTATTGGAATATTTTTATGTTTTCTAATGTAATTAGTTATGGTTGTCTTCCCACTGGCAATACCTCCTGTTAAACCAATTCTTCTTAGGTTGTTTTTTGATTTTTGAAGAATATCCATATAATTAATAATAATCTAATTACGTGTTTCTTTAGTATTAAAGAGTAGTTAGTATGAATTAAAATACCAAAAAATTTGAGCCAGTTAGATTCCAATTGGTCGTTAGTTGATGACAGTAAGGTAACACCCAAGGGGTTTCTTTTTGCTGGGATATCTGCTGGATTAAAACCTTCTAATAAAAAAGATTTAGCACTAATACTTGCTCCAGAAGGAAGCATTTTTAGCGGGATGTTTACCCAATCAATAGTGCGTGCTTCTTGTGTGGATATTTGTGAGGAAAGAATTAAAACAACTTCAGGTTTTGTACGAGCAATACTAATTAATTCTGGTCAAGCAAATGCTTGTACAGGAAATCTTGGAATCCAACATTTTAAAATTGCTACAGGAAAGATTGCGGAACTTTTAGGAATAAAAGAAGAAGAAGTTTTAATGTGCTCAACTGGTGTAATTGGTGTTCCAATACAAATAAATGATTTAGTAAAAAATTTACCGAATTTAGTTAATGATTTAAAAGGTAATAATTTTCAAAATGCAGCAGAAGCAATTTTAACTACTGATTTGACTTTGAAAAAAGTCTTAATAGAGACGATTTTTCAAGGTAGAAAAATAAAAATAGCTGGATTTGCAAAAGGTTCAGGAATGATTTACCCCAACATGGCTACAATGCTTGCTTTTCTAACCTGTGATGCAGGGATTGAAAAAGAAGAATGGGACAGAATGATTGCAATTGCAGTTAAAAAATCTTTTAATGCAATATCAGTTGATGGAGAGACAAGCACAAATGATTCTTTTGTTGGCATAAATGCAGGAGAGAAAGTTGAAAAAAGGTTATTTCCAATTATCCAAGAAGGGATTGATATAGTATGCCAAAACTTGGCAAAAAATATTGCCAGGGATGGAGAGGGAGCAAATTGTTTATTAGAAATTTTGGTCGAAGGAGCAAAAAATACTGATGATGCAATTGTGCTCGCGAAATCTATCTGTAATTCTGCTTTGGTAAAAACTGCGATACATGGCTGTGATCCTAATTGGGGAAGAATTATTTCTGCTGCAGGTAATTCTGGAGTTAAATTTAACTTAAATAACGTTGATTTGTATATTGGTAATGCTCAGATTTTGGAAAAGGGCAAGTTAAAAAAATATGATCCACAAAAAGTGACAGACTATATTAGGTCGAGAATGAAAGGTAGATATTTAGTTGATGATATTGTAAAAATTATGATTAATCTAAATTCTGGCGAATCGAAAGGTACAGCTTGGGGATGTGATCTTTCTAAAAAGTATGTCGAAATAAATAGTGAGTATACAACGTAAAAGTGTGATTTATTGATAATCTTTAAAACGTACTAATAGCAATTGATTTGGAGTAGTTGTGTATTATTTCGTATATTCACCTTTAAGAAATGCGATTTGTTTGCGATAACTCAAAAGCATTAGGTTCACTATTACAAATCATTGTGTTTGTAGTACATTTTGAGATGGTGTGATTAGATTGTGATAACTAATCAGCAAGAAAAATGAAAATCTCTAAATTTATAGTTCCTGTTGCTCTTACTGTAAGTGGATTCATTTTAATTAACCCTTCTGCTAAATCTGAATCTTATAATCCAATGGGTCCTGGGTACCATCAAAGGCACAACCCAATGGGTCAAGGGTATATCCAGGACCACAACCCAATGGGTCAAGGGTATATTCAGAAACACAACCCAATGGGTAGCGGTTATGTTCAGGACCACAACCCAATGGGTCAAGGGTACATCCAGGACCACAACCCAATGGGTCACGGATATGTTCAGGATAAATCTGACTTTGGATTTTGAGTGTGATTTGTATGTGATTAATGTGATTTGTGTGTGACTTATATTGTTCTTTTATAATCTCTCTAATAGATTGCTATCACTAAATTAAATAAAAAAGAGTGTATTCATAATCGTATATGTGTAAATAAATAGCGAATATACTACTTAAGTCTTATTAAATCTAATGGTAGATATTCATTTATATAAAGAAATAGAATTGTTAAAGTTCCAATTACAGAACCTATAAAACCTCCAAAAAAATTAACTAATAATCCAGATTTTGTAATTATTGTTTCTTCGTTTTTTTCTTCTTCAAAGTCAGGAGAATCAACTATTTTTAAGCGCTGATTGGTTGTTGGTTGTTTAAGTTGTTGGTGTCGGATGAGGGCTTCGAAATCAGGCATGGAATTTGTGAGGCAATTGAACAATAAGCAGACCAGCCCGTCATTCGACGAGGATCTGATCTACCTAAATCGTCTACAGCTTCAAATACAGCACGCCCAGAGGCTTCCGCTTTATCAAATGCTGAAAGTAAGGGTATAAATGTATCAAAAACATATAAACCAAAATTTTCTAAAGCTGCTTTGGCTTGTTTTGCTGCCTTTTGCTGTCTAAAATCAACTTTTACTATTACTACTGCATAGTTAACTTTTAAGTTGCTTAATAAATTAGCTAGTTCGACTGTTAATTCTACTGATCTTGCTTTTGCAGTTGTAGGCAAGATAACTAAATCTGAACCATAAGCTAAGTGTTTAAGTTCTTCTTGATCACTGCTAGCCTGGCCATCAGTTATTACAATTTCTGATGATCTTGATGCTTTAGCAGCTGAACTGACTGGGAAAACTGGAAATGGAAGATTGCCTCTAGATGAATACGCTAATGCAGATCTATTCTTGTCGGCATCGACTATGCAAACTTTTTTGCCTTCAGAATGCCAAACACTTGCAAGGTGAATACTTGTGCAGGTCTTGGCAACACCCCCTTTTTGTCCGCAAACGGTAATGAACAATTTTTTATTTTTATTTCTCTTACTTTGGAGAATAATTTCCTAATGTCAATAGGAATTGATTCTTTATGCTTTAAAACTTATTTTTTGAAATATTTTTAAAGAGGTCAATATTATTAGATAATCTTAAATAAAGTGCTTTATTTAAATAGTCAAGTGAAGAAAAGAATTGGACTGGGTACTTGGTCTTGGGGGAATAAGTTTTTTTGGAATTATAAATCTTCAAATGACGATGATTTACGTGAGACATACAATGAATCATTGAAAAGAGGTTTTGATCTGATTGATACTGCAGATTCTTATGGTACTGGGAATCTTCAGGGTAGAAGTGAATCATTGATAGGCAAATTTTTACTAGATACTCCTTCTGCAAAAAAAAAAAGAATTCAAGTAGCAACCAAACTTGCACCTTATCCTTGGAGAATTGGTGAAAGAGGTTTTAATAAACCTTTTTTAAAAAGTTTAGAAAGACTTAACAATAAAATAGATATAGTGCAATTGCATTGGTCAACTGCAAAATACAATCCTTGGCAGGAATTAGGGCTGTTGAATAATCTTTGCGATTTAAAAGATCAAGGGTTTGATTTTCAAATAGGCTTATCAAATATAGGTCCTCAAAGGTTGACGAAATTAATTAATTTCTTGGCAAAAAGAGATCAGAGGCTAAAAAGCGTTCAGATACAGTTTTCTTTACTTGCTCCAGATTTAAAAAAACAATATCAGGTAAAAAAGATTTGTGAAGAAAATAGTATTGAATTCTTTGCTTATAGTCCGTTGTCATTTGGAATACTGTGTATTGATCCAAATAAAGACGAAAACAAAGAAAAGAGTTTTATTCGTAATGCTTTATTTGAAAACTATAAAAAACCAACATATCAATTGCGGAGGAGTCTTAAAAGAATTGCGAATCAAAGATCAGTTTCTCAAGCTCAAGTAGCAATTAATTGGTGTTGTTATCAAGGGACTATTCCACTTGTAGGAATGCGAAAAAAATCTCAAGTTATAGATATATCAAATGTATTCAAGTGGAATTTAAATAAAAATGAATTTATAGAACTTCAGGAGGCTTCAAAAAATTGTTTAAAAAAAATGCCTAAAAATCCTTTTTCTAGTTTTTAAGTAAATTTTTGGTTAGATATCTTTTTATTTTTTTTTATTTGCCAACTATTATTCCATAGTTCAGTCGGGAATTTTTCACCAGTGAATCTTATAACTTTAGGTTTGAGATTTATTAACAAGTCATTTAAGTTTTTATTAGAGTCCATTTTAAAGGATTAGAGTTTTTAATAAGATAAATTAATTTAAGGCTAATCTTCTCAGTATTTATACTTATAAAATTAAAAAAATTCTTTTTAATACAAGTAATTGCAGCAATATTTACACATAAATAAATTATCTATTACAACTTCTTAGTTATTTAAAAAAGTGGAGTCCTTCCAGACTCCTTGTATCATTTGGTTGATAAGGCTGACATAACCCCATCTCCTTAAGGATCAAGCAGCAACTGGTGCTGTTTGACGGGAGAAACTAACGATTTTGTTAGCGTTTGTGTTTTTGCTCTAACCGAGCCAGCTTCAGTCACCTTCCTTATGCCCCGTCGAAACCATTACAACCCCAAAAAGTGGAGTTGAGCGGAATCGAACCGCTGTCCGAAACATCGGTTGAGATCACCTAGTCCAATTGGACATTTATATTCTGACAGGCAAAATGAGTATTGAATAGTTTTTTTATTAAGTTTTTATCGTATATGAATGTAGTAGCATCAGCTCCAGAGGGACTAGAGCAATACTTAGCTGAAGAAATATCAAATTTAGGTGGGTTAAATATTAATACTTATAAAAGATTTATAAATTTTAAATGTGATTATGCCACTTTTTACAGAGTTCATTTTTATTCAAGATTAGCTTTTCGTTTTTATAGAGAAATTACAAGTTTTAAATGCTATGACAAGCAATCCTTATATGAGGGGGTTCGAGATTCATTTGATTGGTTAGATTGGTTGCACTATGAAAAAACATTTAATGTTCAAGTAACAGGAAGAACATCTTCATTAAGTCATACACATTTTACTGCTCTTGAAGTTAAAAATTCTATAACTGATTTGCAACAGAAAGTTTGGAATAAAAGATCAAATATTTCTTTAGATAATCCTGATTTTATTATTCATCTTCATTTAAATAATAATAAAGCGACTATCAGTCTACAAAGTAGTTTAGAGAGCTTACATAAAAGAGGCTATAGACCTGCAGTTGGAAATGCGCCATTAAAAGAGAATTTAGCTTCTGGATTGATAAATATGACTCAATGGAATGGTAAAGTCCCTTTGATTGACTTAATGTGCGGCTCAGGAACTTTTTTAATTGAGGCTCTTAACCAATTGCTTGGAGCACCTATAAATATTGATCAAGTTTATCTTTTTGAGAATTGGTTGGACTTCAGCAAAGATATTTATCTTGATGAAAAAAATAAAGCAAAAAATAAAATTATAAATTATGAAAAATTACCAAAAATCATAGGCTGCGAAATTAATAAAAAGGTTTATGAGCAGGCGAAAGTTAACACTTCATTGGCAGGACTTGAAAATTATATTGAAATTATAAATCATGATTTTTTAGAACTCCAAGTAAAATTTACACCTGGGATAATTATATGTAATCCTCCATATGGGAAAAAATTGGGAGATGAAAATGAATTAATTTATTTATATGAACAAATGGGAATCTTCCTAAAAAATAACTTTTCAGGTTGGGAATTTTGGCTGCTTAGTGGAAATCCAAAACTAACAAAATATTTGAAAATGAAATCCTCATTGAAAATTCCTGTTAGTAATGGGGGAATTGATTGCCGATGGATAAAGTATTTAATAAGGTAATTTATTTTTTGCCTAAAACTGCTTTTGTTGTTTTGCCCAAACCCTCTAATGTTTGAGGAAGATAAGGTCCCTTGGCTAATTTTCCCCCAAGCTTTAAACTTAATCCTGCAAGAAATAAATCGATAAATATTATAATTAGTAAATTATATTCAGTATTCAAATTATTATAGTTCGTCAGCAAAAGATAAAAAATAATATGGATGCAAATTAGAACTAATAATAGTAATGTACTTCCAATTGCCAAAAATATTCCGCCACTAATCAATCTTCTTTTTTCTCTATCAACTTCTTGAAGAGCTATTCTTACATGCAAATCCATCACTGAACTTGCGATAGCTGAAATTCTTGAAGCGGTATTTGCAAAGTTTTTATTTTTTGGTTTTTCCATATTATTTTCTACCACTGGTTAGGAGAGTTCCTATGATTAACCCAATACCGGCCGCAATAGCAATAGATAATATTGGTTGTTTTCTAATTGGGCTTTCTATTTTTGGTCTCAGTGTATTATTAAGTTCCTCTAATAACTCTTCTAATTGACTTTCAATAGGTCCAATTTTCTCAGATATCTCCCACTTATTTTCTTTAATTGAATCAATAATTTCAATTAGTTGGCTTTTTATTCCAACTGAGGAGCTTCCAGTATGGCTTGCTATTACTTCCACTAAATCATCAATACTTCCTTTTGTGGCTTCAATGGTTTGATGAGCAATTGTAGGCCATTTTTCTTTTATCAAAGGTATTAAACTGTCAATTTTTTCAAGTAACCATTTCTCTGAGATAACTTCTTTTTCGGGAAGTTCAGAGTTATCTTCTTTTTCTTCTACATCTTTGGGAGGATGATAAGTCTCCATTATTAAAACTTATTTATTTTAAGATTAGACCCTATCTTCTTAATTTGGAACCCTTATCTAAAGATTTGTGCGATTTGTATAGAATAAGAACATATCAAAGTTTATTTACATTTTATTTATCTACTCTGTTCTGCAAGAAGGTTTTGTTAAGCTATTACTGAATTTATTAAATGAGTTTAAATTTCATTATGGATACCACATTTGCATCATTAATTTTTGCATCTCGCACAATCCCTACAGATTTTGGATTAGTGGCAGCAGCTATAGCTGGAGCTGGAAGTTTGCTATTCATTGCCTTAAGATTTGTCCCTGATGCAAGTAATTAAATAAAAGGATTTATTTTAATTAAAATATATCTTTATATCAACTCTGTTTTGAAAATAGATTCGATTTATTTATCAACTAGATAATGAACAAATGGGTTTTGCTTGAACATAAGGTTTATTGTACTAGCTCTTTAGATACTCATTATGATTTTCTTGTTGAAAATGGAACAGACTGTTTAACTTGGAAATTTTTAAAAATACCTTTATTAAATCAAGCTTCTATAGAAATTTTTAAACAGCCAAATCATAGACTTGTATGGCTATCAAGAGGAGAATATGAACTTTCTGGAAATCGAGGCTTTGTAAAAAGAATCGATCATGGGATATTTCAAAATGTATCTGATAAATTAGACTCTGAATGTTTTCGATTCATTTTGGACGGTAAACTTCTCTATGGTTTGTTTGAAATTTCGGGTAATTTTTGTAGATTGAGCACAAATAATTAATATTCATTTATAAATAATCGTAATATTTCTATTGAGAATTTTTTCAAATTAGTTATTCTTATTTAGCTATTGAGACTTGAGATTGGTACATATCAATCAGGTCGAGTTTGAAAATTTTAAATCTTTTGGGGGAATTGTAAAAATTCCCCTTGAAGAGGGTTTTACAGTTGTTACTGGGCCTAACGGTTCTGGGAAAAGTAATATTTTAGATGGAATTTTATTTTGTCTAGGTTTAGCGAATAGTAGAGGAATGAGGGCAGAAAGATTGCCAGATCTAATAAATAACTCCAAAGTTAAAGAGGGTAAATCATCAGAAACATTTGTATCGGTAAAATTTAATATTCAAGATTGGTCTCCTAGAGAGGACCTTCCGCCCTTGGAATTAGAAGAAGAAGAAATTTCTCTTAATAAGGGTCAAAAAGAATGGGTAGTATCAAGAAAATTAAGGCTTATGCCTGGCGGTTCTTATGCTTCGACTTATACTTCTGATGGAAAACAATGTACTTTACAACAAATACAGAGAATATTAAGGGATATTAGTGTTGATCCCGAGGGCAGCAACGTTGTTATGCAGGGTGATGTAACAAGAATAGTATCAATGAACAATAAGGAAAGAAGAAATCTTATTGATGAATTAGCAGGAGTCGCACTTTTTGATACAAGGATAGAACAAACTAATGCAAAATTAAACGACGTTTTTGAAAGACAAGAAAGGTGTGAAATTTTAGAAAATGAATTACAATCTGGTAAAAATAAGCTTGAAAAAGAATGTGAAAAAGCAAAAAGATATAAAGAGTTAAAGGCAAAATTGCTTCAAATAATGGAATTAGAAAAAATTCTTATTTTTGATAAACAAGTTAAGCATATTGAATCTATAGAGAAAAAAGAAACTGAAATTGAAAAAAATAAAATATTATTTAATGAAAAAAAAGAATCCATTAATAAAGAAATATCAGTCTTGGAAGGTGCTTTTAAAATAATAGTTGATGAGCTTAAGGAGAAAGGGGAGGACAAATTGATAAAAGTGAATTCTGATATTGGAAGTATTAATTCTAGCTTGAGAGAACTTGATAGGATATCAAGTTTGAATAAAGAAGAGGGCATCAAATTACAAAAGCAAAGAGATGAAATTGCAATATCTAAGAGGAATATCGACTCAGAAAAGATGAGACATGAAAATTTTGATGATAATTTGTTAATTAAATTGAATTTGCAAATTGATGATCTTACTTCAAAACATAAATTATCCAGAAAAAAACTTTCTGATGCAGCGGGAGAATCTGGAGAATTCTCCAAACAAAGTATCAAATTAAATAGTGAGCTTGAAAGTATAAAAAATAAAATTAATCCTTTGGAAATAAAAAAAAGGAAAGTTGAAGAAGAAACTATTCAAAATAATATTCAAAAAAATGAAATATCTTCTCAGATCGGCGCTTTAGCTTCAGAAAAGCAGAAACTTTTGGAGGGAAATCAAATTAAAAAAGAGACATTCGACATAAATAACAATAACTTGGCAAGTAATAGCTTGGAAATTAATTCTTTAAAAAATGAAATTGACTTATTAACTAAAACTAAATTAAGGCTAAACAATGAGCAATTAAAGCTTGAAAAGGATTTATCTAGATTTGAAAGTAGGAAGGAAACTTTGAATGAATCCAGAGGTTCATATGCTCTCAGAATTCTTTTAGAAGCAGGGTTAGAGGGTATACATGGTTATGTAGCTCAACTTGGAGAGGTAAGTGAGAAAAATAGATATGCTTTAGAAATTGCTGCTGGAAATAGACTAGGACAAATTGTTGTTGATAATGATCATATTGCTGCCAAAGCAATTGAAATTCTTAAAAAGAAGAAAGCGGGAAGATTAACTTTTTTACCTTTAAATAGGTTTAAAAGTCAAAATAAGAATTATGCAATTTCAAGATTTGAAAATAACAGAGAGATTGGTTTTATTGATAAAGCTATTAATCTAATTACTTTTGATGATATTTATTCAGATATTTTTAGATACGTTTTTGGAGATACTTTGGTTTTTTCAGATTTAGCCTCAGCTAGGTTATCTAAACAAAAAATTAGGTTGGTTACTTTAGGTGGTGAATTATTAGAAGTAAGTGGTGCTATTACAGGCGGCAGCAAGTTAAATAAAGATTTAGCTTTTAGATTTGGAATTAATAATGATCTTGATGACTCTAGCCCTATAAAAGAAAGATTAATGGTTATTAAAGAAGCTTTAAAAGAGTCAAATAATGACTTTATCATAAAAAATAATAGACTAAATAAATTAAATTCTTACCGAAGTCAAATAATTCAGGAGTATGCCTCATTTAACAAAGAAATCGAAGTAAATAAAAATTCTCTTGAGGTTGTTATGCAAAGAATTGAAGATTGTAATTTGAGACTAAATAAACTTGATAGTGCTAATAATTTATTAGCTGAGGAGTTAGATCGTTTAAAAAATGAATTGAAGCCTCATCATTATAAGTTTGATCAATTGAAAATCATCCTTCAAGAAAATTATAAAAAAAATCAAAAATCATCACTTATAGCATTTAATAATGATTTTAATAATCTAGATAAAAAACTTGAATTACTTACTAAGGAGAGAGATACATTATTAGATAAAAAGAATCAATTTGCTTTAAATAAAGAACGTATCAATAATTCATTAAAAATTATATTATTACAAGAAAAAAATTTACAGGAATCTGTCAAAGAACTTTCAGTTGCTCATAGTGAATGGATAGAAAAAAGAGATAAATTTAAAAAAGACCTTTTAGCTCTCGATAAGCAAAGAAATTCTTTAGAAGAGGATTTAGGTTTATTGAGAAGGAAAAGGGATGAATTAAACTCTTCAATTTCCAATAAAAGGCAAGAATATAATAACTATCTACTAAAGCTGGAATATCTTGAAAGAGATATTCATTCTCTTATAGAAGAGATGAGGAGCGAGAAAATCAAATTAGAAAATTATAAAAAAGATTTACCTAATCCTTATCCCGAGTTTGGAGAATATGAAGGTAAGAGTCTTGAATTTTTGCAATCAGAAATATCTATTATTAATGCAAAACTACAAAGCCTAGAACCTGTCAATATGCTGGCTCTTGATGAATTAGAAGAATTAATTGAAAGATTAAATGGTTTACGAGAAAAATTAGAAATTCTATCTAATGAAAGATCTGAATTATTGTTGAGAATAGAAACTGTATCAACTATGCGGCAAGAGGCATTCATGCAAGCATTTACGGAGGTTGATAAACACTTTAGAGAAATCTTTGCAAATTTGTCTGATGGAGATGGTTTTCTTCAGCTTGAAAATCCTAATTTTCCTTTGGAAGGAGGCTTAACTTTAGTTGCTCATCCTAAGGGAAAAAATATTAGAAGATTAGCATCTATGTCAGGTGGTGAAAAATCATTAACAGCTTTAAGTTTTTTATTCGCTTTGCAGAAATATAAACCGTCACCTTTTTATGCATTAGATGAGGTTGATAGTTTTTTAGATGGTATCAATGTAGAAAGGTTATCAAAATTGATAACTAATCAGTCATCAAATGCTCAATTTATAGTCGTAAGTCATAGAAGGCCTATGATAAGTGCATCTGAACGAACAATTGGTGTTGCGCAGGCAAGAGGTGCTAGTACTCAAGTTGTTGGGTTACCAAATGCTGCATAATCACACTTTTTTAGATTTATACGTCAGAATGTTAAAAAGGTTTCTATGAGTTTGTCTAACACATCTGCAAATAAGAATCGTCCTAATTCTGTACCTAGCGAACGATTATGGTTAAGGTCAGAATTAATGGGAACACAAGTTATAACTACTGATACTGGAAGGCGTTTAGGAGTGGTTGGGGAAGTTGTAGTTGATATTGATAGAAGAGAGGTAATCGCTTTGGGACTTAGAGATAATCCACTTACAAGATTTTTACCAGGGTTACCAAAATGGATGCCCTTAGAGAGCATAAAGCAGGTTGGAGATGTTATATTAGTCGACTCCCTTGATTCATTGAGTGAAGGTTTTTCTCCTGAAAGATATGGAAAGGTAATTAATTGTCAGGTGATTACAGAATCTGGACAACTTTTGGGAAGAGTTCTTGGTTTTTCTTTTGATATAGAGACTGGCGATTTGATCTCTCTTGTAATGGGCGCAGTTGGTGTTCCGCTTTTAGGTGAGGGTGTTTTAAGTACTTGGGAAATTCCTGTAGAGGAAATAGTAAGTAGTGGAACGGATAGGATTATTGTTTATGAAGGTGCTGAAGAGAAGTTGAATCAATTAAGTAGTGGACTACTTGAGAAACTTGGAGTAGGAGGTTCTTCATGGGATGAAAGAGAAGCAAATGGATACTCAGCAAATCTTGTCCCAGTTGAAAATCAGTTACTATCTGGTTCGGAATCAGAACAACAAGACAATATGGTTGAATCATTTGAAGAAGAAATTGTTGAAGAAGATGATTTTCCAAATGAATATGAAGATGAACTTGAATATGTCGAAATAAAGAGTTCGACACAAGAAATTAATAAAAAAAAGCTATATATGGAGAATGATTATTCTGGTCAAATAAATGAAGAAAAAAATGTAGATTTTCAGCAAAATAAACAATCAAATACTAATTTAGCTTCGAAAAGACCAATTCAAAATGCAACAGAAACTTTAGATATTGAACCATTAGGTGAACAAAATTTAGTTAAAGATAATAAAAAATCAGAAAATTTTGAAATTGATGATCCCTGGTAATTGTCAAAGTTTTTTAATTGAATTAATAATTATCGAAGCAAGTTTTTCTGCAGCACCTTTATCACCTCTTTCTTTGTATAAATTATCGCTAATACTTTTTAATTGATCCTTATTTTTCATAAGAAATAATACTTCTCTTGCAATCTTTCTAGGCGAAATATTTCCTATTCTTTCAGGGACAATCATTCTTTTAGCTTTTATATTTGGCCAAGCAAAAAACTTCTTTTTTTTAAAATAAAAATATTTAATTATAAAAGTTAGTAATCTATTTATTAATGAAATTTTTCCAATTACTCCAAAAATACCATCCCAAGCATTCATCATATTTAAATGTTGAGTTGGTAGAACAACTAACATTGGAAGAGCAATTGCTGCTAATTCTGCAGTATTTGCTCCTATAGTTGTAATTGCAAGATCACATTCTTTTAGTATTTCATAGCATGGATGTTTCTTAATTAGATAAATTTTTGTATTTTTTGATGTTTCTATTACATAATCAAAACATGAGTCTTTGATCTTTTTAATTGTTTTTATTTTTGATGAGTAATATTTTGAAATTGGATTTCTGTCGCTTTGAAAAAATAAATATTCACTTTTATCAGTGGTTGGGGCAATGGGAATTATAAAATTTATATTTTGATTTTCTTCAGCTATATGATCTGCAATTTCTAAGAAGAAAGGAATTCCAACAGATAGCTTTGCTTTTTTAGAACCAGGCAATAATGCAACATATTGTTTTTCTTTATTTTTTAATGATAGTTCACTATTAAGTTTGATATCTGCCATCAAATCACCAATGATTTGACATTTATATTTATATCTATGAGGAATTAACTCTTTTACTTTTAAATTCATAGCAGCAATTTTGTTTGTTAATTGAGGCCAACGTGAAATCCATTCAGCATATGTGATATTTATATAACCTAATCTTTTAGCTAGTAAAATGCTCCAAAATTGATCCCCACCAAGAAAGATTACCACCCCTTTTTTGGGCCAATTCGCAAACGCACGTGGCTTTATTAATAATTTCCAAAAACTTTTTGATTTTGTAATTAATTCGAATTTATTCCATGAATTAGCAACTAAAAATTCTTTACCAGTGGCATTTGGGCAAGGAACGAGAACTAAACTAAGAGTGAAATCGAGTTTATCGTCATCACATAGAGATACATTTATTTTGTTAAGCTCATCCACTACAGGACTTACCCATGTCGCTAATTCACCAGGACCATTAGAAACTATTACTACTGCAACTGATTTTTTTTGCATTGCAGTTGAACCAGAATACATTAAATGCGGACGGCGAGACTTGAACTCGCAAGGCCTAAGCCACACGCTCCTTAGACGTGCGCGTCTACCAATTCCGCCACGTCCGCAAAGGATTTTCAAGCACCGAAGGGTACCTAAACCTAAAGCCATAATACATTATTGACTGAAATAAGGATGTAGGTTTAAAAGAGAATTTTTGAATATTATGAATTAATTTTCTATTGCATAAAACAAATATTTATACATATATAACGTTCTAGGTTGTATTGTAAACAATGTCCTCTGATCACTAAAAAAATTTTGTTAAATACTTTGGCAAAGAATTTTTTATTTTAAGTCATTTTCATTTCTTCAATTTAATTTTCATAATGGTTGAAAAAGTTTTAATTGCTAATCGTGGAGAAATAGCTTTACGAATTGTAAGAAGTTGTAGAGAACTAGGTATTGCAACAGTTGCCGTTTTTAGCACCGTAGATAAAAAAGCATTACATGTTCAGCTTGCTGATGAGGCGGTTTGTGTTGGAGATTCGTTAAGTAATAAAAGTTATTTAAATATTCCAAATATACTAGCTGCTGCTACATCTAGGGGGGTTGATGCTATTCATCCTGGTTATGGATTTCTTGCTGAAAATGATAAATTTGCTGAGATGTGTAACGATCATGGCATAGTTTTTATTGGTCCATCTCCTAAAGCAATTAGATCTATGGGAGATAAATCTACAGCTAAAGAAACGATGGAAGCAGTAGGAGTTCCTACAGTACCTGGAAGTAAAGGTTTGTTATCAAATGTTGATGAGGCTTATAAATTGGCAGATGATATCGGCTATCCGGTAATTATCAAGGCGACTGCTGGAGGAGGGGGAAGAGGTATGAGATTGGTTGAAAAAGCTGATAATCTTGAAAAAATGTTTAAAGCAGCTCAGGGAGAAGCAGAGGCGGCTTTTGGTAATGATGGGTTATATATGGAGAAATTCATAAAGAAGCCTAGACACGTAGAAATTCAAATTTTGGCCGATAGGTCAGGTAATGTTGTTCATTTAGGAGAGCGAGATTGTTCAGTTCAGAGAAGACATCAGAAGTTATTGGAAGAGTCTCCTAGCCCTGCAATTAACACTGAACTAAGAAAAAAAATGGGAAATGCAGCTATTGCTGCTGCAAAAAGTATCTGTTACGAAGGAGCTGGTACAGTTGAATTTTTAGTTGATGATGATAATAATTTTTATTTCATGGAAATGAATACTAGGATTCAAGTTGAACATCCTGTTACTGAAATGGTTACAGGAGTTGATTTAATAGCTGAGCAAATTAAAATCGCAAGCGGAGCAAACTTGGAATTTAATCAGGATGATATCCATTTAAACGGTCATGCCATTGAATGTAGAATAAACGCTGAAGATCCTTCTCATAATTTTCGACCATCACCTGGAAAAATAACTGGTTGGCTTCCTCCTGGCGGTCCTGGCGTAAGGGTGGATAGTCATGTTTATACCGGTTATGAAATACCTCCATTTTATGACTCATTAATTGGTAAATTAATAGTCTGGGGCAAAGATCGTAATACTGCAATTAAACGTATGAACAGGGCTTTAAATGAATGCGCAGTAACCGGCATTCCTACAACAATTAACTTTCATCTAACCTTACTGAATAAAGCTAAATTTAAGGAAGGTAAGATACATACAAAATATGTAGAAGAAGAATTATTACCAAATTACTGAGGAATAATGAAATAATTTCTAAGAAATATGTGTATGCAATGCAAGTTTGATAAGACCTTGTTGGCCAACTAAAATTTCTCTTAAAAAGCTTATAACTCCTATCCAAATTACTGGACCTACATCAACGCCTCCTATAGGGGGGATTAATTTTCTTGTTAAATTTAGAATAGAGGTTGATGGTATTGAAATTAATAACCATAAACCTTTACTTAAATCAATTTTTGGGTACCAAGTAAGAATTAATCTTATTAAAAAAACTATAGTTAGATATGATAGAGAAATCTCTAAACCAAAATCTAAAATTTGGAGTGAGTTTACTAGCAAGGAAATCACAATTATTTAATTCATCTTAATAAATAACCCATTGAAACGTATTTAATTCGTATTATAAATTGAGAATCTAATATTTAAAAAGTGTTTCAAATCTCAAATTTATTACTAGCTGCAGATTTTTCTGCTGAAGTTGCAAATAATTCCGCAGTTGGAATGATAGGTAGTTTTATTGCCGCCGCTTTAATTATTGTTATTCCAGCTTCTGCATTTTTGATTTTTGTTAGTCAGAAAGATTCCCTTGATCGTACTTCTACTGGAAGACGCTAGTTTTTGTAGAAGTTTTAAGTACACTATATATATAGGGGGATTTAAGTACCCCTTTAAAAAATAAATTTTGGAGTAAGAATGTGGTCAATGCTAGTCTCAATTGGGCCAGTATTGTTGGTATAGTTCTCGCAGTATGTGGAGGAGGCCTTTATTTCTTAAGGTCTTTTAAACCCGCATTAGCAAGAGATTATGATGTTTTCTTTGCAGCAATAGGTCTTTTGTGCGGGGGGATATTATTTTTTCAAGGCTGGAGGTTAGATCCTATCCTTCAGTTTGGTCAATTTTTGTTAGCAGGAACCACTGTTTTTTTCGCATATGAAAGTGTGCGATTGAGGGGAGTTGCTACTGATCAAGCTAGAAGGTCATCTTATTTTGATGAAGATCCTATTTCTGATGTGCCAAGAAATTCTAGAGGTCGATTGAATGACGATTACGAAAGGTTTGAAGAAGCTGAAAGACCATCAAGAAGATTTAAACCTCAAGAAGATGAATTTGAAGAAGACTATATGGCGGAGAGATCTAGTAGGAGGAATGTTTCAAGAGCTATACCTTCTGCTGCTGCTAGTAGAAGCAGGTCATCTACAAGAGAAGCAAACCAGTTCGAAAATGACGAACCTGTAAGAAGAAGAAGAAGACAAACTCCTGAAGATAGAAATAGTAATCAATCAGAAAGAAATAACTTTGGTGAGAGACGAAACTTATCTCGCAATGAAGTTAAAACAGGATCAAGACCCAGAATGAATCGGACAGTTTCGAGACAAGATAATATGTCTGCTCCTGATGATTCTACTCAATTAAGAAAGAAACCTACAAGATCCACTATTAGGCAGCAAACTTCAACCGCCCAAGTAGAAGATGCTTCATTCAAAGATGCTAATCAAGTAAAAAAAACTCGTGAGACTCGTAGAGTAAGCTCTTCAGCTAGATCAAGTTCAAAAAATCAAAATGGTAGATATACCGTTGGAACAAACAAGAAAAAACCTAGAGATAATAGTTCTAGATTTGATGATTAATTATAAAATTCCTGCCCATTTTAGAAACGATTGTTTACTGAATAATTCAATTAGTATTATTGCTAAGAATCCGATCATCGCAAATCTTCCATTAGTTATTTCAGAATAACTACCCCATCCGAATTTATATTCATCTTTAAGATCCATTGATTTTTCATCTAATTTATTATCTTCAGTTTGTTCATTGATGTAATTTGCATCTTTTTGCTTTTCCATAGAACTCTTATTTTCTACATTAGTGACTTCTGAGTTAGTTTGTTCTTCTTTAGAATTCATTTTTTTTGCTAATCCTTAAAATTATACTTATCCGAAGTCAATAATTTCCAGTCTCCTTTCCCATTTAATTCTAAAATATTTTCATGAAAATCTTTTAAGCTTGGTCTATGTCCAACACTAATAAGAGAAAGTTCTCTTTCCTTTAGTAAATTATAAAGTTTTTTTTCAGTGTCAATATCTAAAGCACTTGTTGCCTCATCAAGTACTGCAAATCTTGGAGAATTTAGTAAGAGTCTTGCAAAAGCTAATCTTTGTTGCTCCCCTAGAGAAAGAATTCTTGGCCAATCTTGTTTGATATCAAGATTAGGATAACGATCAACTAAGGTCTTTAAATTCACTTCATGAAGTACAGAAGTAAGATGTTCATCACTAAATTTCTTAACTTCTGTGGGATAACATAATTGTTCCCTTAAAGAACCTAGTAACATATAAGGTTTTTGAGGTATGAATAATAATTCTCCAATTTTTGGTTTTTTAATTACTCCATGATCGGGTTCCCATAAACCACTGATCATTCTTAGTAGAGATGTTTTTCCACATCCAGAGGGCCCTACAACCAAGAGTGATTGATTATTGTCGATGCTCAAATTTAAATTTTTAATTATTGTTTTATTTGATCCTGGTGGACAAAGGTCAGCATTATTAATCAGAATTGAGGGATAATCAGAAATAATGTTTTGATTGCTTGTAGGAGATGTTTGACTAATGGATTCGACTTTTGATTGGAATCCTTCTAATCTGCCGATTCCAGCAGTAAATTTTGCAAGTTCTTCTATTTGATTAACAATGAAAAATAACGAACCTTCGACCATTCCAAATGCGAAGCTTGCCTGAATAAAGCGCCCATAATCAATATCACCTTTAAAGTAAGGTATTGCCATTATTAAATATGGAAAGAAATTTCCAGCATAATTAATGGATCTTCTCATGACGTCAATTATTACTCTCCATATAATTAGTAAATTAAAGTTTCTCACCACTTCTCCTAATCGCCTTTCAGTTTCACTTCGCTCAGGATTCTCTCCAGAGTAAAAGGCTATTGATTCAGCATTATCTCTAATATGTACTAAGCCATATCTAAAATCTGCTTCGTATCTAAGTTGATCAAAGTCTATCTTTACAAGATTTTTCCCAGCAATTAAAAGGATAGAAGTTGCGAATGCAGCGTAACCAAATAAAGAAAAAGTAAGTGTTGTACTGATACTCCATAAAATAAGAATATTTAGTGAAAATGTTAATAGTGCATCAAAAATTCCTAATGTAAAAGATAGACTTTGCCCGGTAAAAGCTCGCGTATCATCTGTGATCCTTTGATCAGGATTATCTACATCAGTTTGTTCTTCATCATTTGGGTTTAATTGGTAATAAGCTTTATTAGTCATATAATCTTTGACTAAACTTTTTGACAGCCATTCTCTCCAAATTATTCCTAATTTGTATGTAAAAAATATTTGGGATACACGTATTGGTAGAGCCACAGCGAAACAACAAGCGTAAATCCCCAATATCCGATAAAATCCATCTTCTTGTCTTTCTACTAAAGCATTTGTTAAATCTCTTGCTATAAATCCTATTCCTGCGTTAATTCCGTTAACAGCTAAAAGCATTAATACAATTATCGCAAGGAATAACCAATGTAACCATCTACGGTTTTTTAATTGTCGTCTTAAGCTAAAAAAACTTCCTGATCCAATTAGAAATAACGCAGAGAAAAGCAATCCCCAGCTACCAGCCCAAATTGAATTGACAGTACTTACTACACCTCCGAAATACTTATTAAGAAAAATAGGTTGAAAGCTTTCAAAAAAACTGATTATTCCTGTAAGACCTACAAGCACTACTCCACCAACACAAAATAAAAGAGAAATTAAAAGCCATATAAATTGAAATCCATTACATTGATCTATGGGGAGAAAAAATGGCTGAGATAACTTCCTTAATTTTTGTAATTGGTAAAGTAATTTAGATTTATTTTTAACGGCTTTATTCATTACTCGACAAGTTTTATAAATTAAATTATATCTTTTAGAAGTCTATTTACCAAAGCTAAAAAATGAAAGTGCCCAGTCAGGTAAATTTAAGTAATTCAAGATTGTTGCATCAAACTCATGTACTTTTGGAAAGTATTTATCTAATGCCCACCATACTAGAAAAGGTAAATTAAATAAAATCTGTAACTGCCATTTATAGGTTAAGACGCTCCAAATTTTTATTAATTTTGTTTTGAGTGAATCATCTAATTCTTCCCAATTTTTTGAGATTAAATTTAATAAGTTTTTGGGTTCTGCCTTTATGGAATCTGGTGTATTCATTTTGCTTTTTACTTATTTATAACTCATAAACATTTATTTCGAGAGTTTTAACCTGGGGGCCAATTCATTTTTCTTCCAGATAAAAAATGAATATGTAAATGAAAAACTGTTTGTCCCGATTCTGCTCCAGTATTGATTACTGTTCTCCAAGTAGTTAAATTTTTTGCCTTAGCTATTTTGCTACCTACAAATAGTAAATGCCCTAATAAATTTGCATCTTCTTTAATACATTCCAATAAACTGATAATTGGCTTTTTAGGAATCACTAAAAAATGTATTGGAGCTTGCGCCTGGATATCATTAAACGCAATACAAAAATCATCTTCATAAAGCTTATCGCAGGGTATTTCTTCATTAATTATTTTCTGAAATATTGTAGTTTCAGTCATTAAATTAATTATTTATAGAAATAACGTCTTTTTCGTTAAACCCTTCTTTTAAAAGTTCTTTGTTCAAATCATCTTTTGATGTAACTCTATCAACAAATAATATTCCATTTAAGTGATCCATTTCGTGTTGAATACACCTTGCTAGAAGACCATCTGCTTTCATTTTACGTGGCCTTCCCATTTCATCTCTAAATTTTAATTTTATAGTCGATGGTCTCACTACATTCAAATAGACACCAGGTATGCTCAAGCAACCTTCTTCGTATGAATTAAGGGTTGTTCCAAAGTCTGTAATTTCTGGGTTTATTAATATTAAAGGTTCTGCTGCTGAATCTTCAAAATTTACATCTATGACAAGAAGCTCTTTATTAATGCCAATTTGAGGTGCTGCAAGTCCAATTCCTTTAGCTGCATACATGCTTTGAAGCATTTCTCTAGAAAGTCTTCTAATTGACTCATCAACTTTAATTATTCTTTTGGAATTTTGTCTTAATACATTATCACCAAGTTTATAAATGTCTAGAGATGGCTTAACTGTTTGTTCTTTTGCAATTTTTTCTGCGTTTCCATTTGTTCTTGACTTTTTTGCAAGTTGTGAAAAATGGTTTGCCACGTTAAAAAAGTTTTTAGTAAAGAGTTTAGCTATAAAAATACTAGCACTTAAATTTACTTTCTTTATACTTTTTTAAATGAGTAACGACTATAAGTTAAAAGTTAGGCAAAATGTATCTAAAAACAAGGCTTTTAAGGAATTAACTATTATTAGGGATACTATTTTTTGGATTGATGTTGTTGCTAAAGGTCAAAATGAAAATGCCATTTTTGCAAGACCATTTAATGTCAAAGATGCATTGCCTCAAAAATTAACTAGTAAAAAATATAAAATTAAAAATAATTTTCACGGATATGGTGGTAAATCATATAGTTGTATAGATTTTAAAAATAATTTTTATTTGATATGGATTGACCAGTTGACAAAGGCAGTATGGTTTCAAATTTTTAGAGAGGTAGCATCTAATGAGCGAGCGCAAAATAAGTTTCTTAATGCAGTTCAAGAACCTAGACAACTATCTAAATCAATTGAGGGAAATTTCGATTCTTCATTTGTTATTTCTGAAAATTTTTTTTTGTATGGTATTTGCGAAATAAATGATAGAGATTATTTATTTTCTTTAAACCTAAAAAAAACTAAACAAGATATTCATCGAATAAAAAAATTTAAAAACTTTGCCGGAGATTTATCTTCTAATACTTCTGCGAAATTACTTTCTTGGATCGAATGGGATTCTCCATACATGCCCTGGGAGAAAAATGATCTGTTTTTTGCTCAAATAGACCCAGATGGAGAGATACAAAAATTAAAAAAATTCTCAAATAAGCTGATCAATACCAAAAAAAACGTATCTTTTTTTCAACCCTATTGGATAAGTGAAACACTTTTAGTATGCTCTGAAGATAGTTCAGGATGGTGGAACTTATTGTTTTTAGATGTTAGTGAAATCGAGAATATTTTTATTAAGAAAAGAGTAGAGAGAAATCAGATTGAATATGGAGTACCACAATGGGTCTCAGGCATAACATTCTTCTCAGGGGATATAAAAAATTTATTTTGTTTAGCAAAAAAAGAAAATACTTTAATAGTAGAACAATATAAAGATCTAGTATTTGTTAAAGAATTTTCCACTCCTTTTACCTCAATAAGTGATTTCAGTGTTTTTCGGAAAAAAGTTCTTATAAAAGGATATGGATCTGACTTTTTGGGAATTGTGCTTGAAATTGATTTTGCAAAAAAAGTTTTATCAAATTTTTCTAAGCAGGTTTATATTGTTCATATAAAAGATTCTTCCAAACCTGAAACATTTTGGTTTAAAGGTTTTGAAGATAAAATTACACATTCTTTTCTTTATAGACCGCTTGTTGTTAATTTCAGAAAGCCACCACTCCTTGTTAGAGCTCATAGCGGACCAACTTCATTTTTTGATGGATCTTATAATTCTGAAGTTCAATATTGGTCGTCGAAGGGATTTTTTGTTGCTGAAGTTAATTATGGAGGATCATCAGGATTTGGTAAAGCATATAGAGATAGATTGAATCATAAGTGGGGTATTGTTGATTCTTATGATTGCAAAGCACTAGCTCTTGAATTAATCAAATCAGATTTAGTTGATAGTGAGAAAGTGGTAATTTTTGGTAATAGTGCTGGTGGGTTAACTGCCCTGAATTGTTTACTATATGGGTCTATATTTACAGCTGCAATTTGTAAATATCCTGTGATTGATTTGAAGGATATGCATCACAACACGCATAGGTTTGAAAAAGATTATTTAAATTCCTTGGTAGGAAATTATGAAAAAAATCATGATGACTATATAAATAGATCGCCGATAAATCATATTAACAAAATAAAAAAACCCATCTTATTGTTTCATGGAAAAAAAGATACAGTTATTTCGTATAAACAAACTTTAAAAATTCAAGAAATTTTGATTCAGAATAATAAATATTCAGAAGTTATGTTTTTTGAAAATGAAGGGCATGGGTTTAAAAATATTGAAAATAAAGCAGTAGTAATGCAAAAATCTCAGGTATTTTTAAAAAATGCTTTGAATATTTAAGAATTGATTTTTAGAAAATCAATAGTATCTTTTAATTTTCCTATAAATATATCAATTTCTTCCTTATTGGTTGTGAAATTCATGCTAATTCTAGCCGTTGATTTAATTCCAATGTATCTGTGAAGAGGTTGACAGCAATGATGCCCACTTCTGATGCAAATTCCTTTTGAATCCAGAATTTCAGCAATATCGTTTGAATGTATATTTTTTATATAAAAGGTGGCAAGTGATGCTCTTTCTGGATCTATCTCCGGGGATGGACCAATAATTTCAATATTGTCTATTTGATTTAATTTTTCAAATAAATATTTAGTAATAGTCTTTTCATATTCATGAATTTCATTCAATCCAATAGTGTTTATGTAATTAATTGCCTCTGCAAGACCTATCGCTTCTGCAATAGCTGGAGTCCCAGCTTCAAATTTATGTGGGAGCTCTGCCCAAGTACTTGTCTCTTCAAAAACATCTTGAATCATTTCGCCACCTCCAAAGAGAGGAGGAATTTGTTCTAGAATTTCTTTTCTTGACCAGAGGAAGCCAATACCTGTAGGACCGCAAAGTTTATGTCCTGATCCCGCTAAAAAATCTATATCAAGATCAATCACATCCAGTTTTTGATGCGCCAAACTTTGACAAGCATCTATTAAGACTAAAGAACCTTTTTGTTTTGCTAATTTAGTTATCTCTTTGATTGGATTACAGCAACCCAGCGTATTACTAATATGTACTAGGCTAACTATCTTTGTTCTAGATGTTAGTTTTGATTTAAAATCGTTTATGTCTAATTTTCCATTTTTATCTATACCTATAAATTTTAATTTGCATTTATTTTTTGCCGCAACCATTTGCCATGGAACAATATTGCTATGATGTTCCATTATTGATAAGAGAATTTCATCGTTTTCTCTTAATGAAGATTCACCCCATGATCTAGCCGCTAGATTGATTGCCTCAGTAGCATTTCTTGTGAAAATAATTTCTTTTGTTGAATTCGCTTTTATATATTTACTAATTAAATATCTTGCATTTTCAAATTCTTCTGTTGCTTTAGCACTTAATTGATGCGCACCTCTATGTACATTGGCATTAAAATTTCTATAGTATTCATCAATTTTTTTTAAGACTTGTATTGGTTTTTGAGTGGTTGCAGCATGGTCTAAATAAATGATTTGCTCACTACTGTTGAAGTTCTTATTCAAAAGAGGAAAGTCTTTCTTGGTTATTTCAGGAAAATTTTGAATCGTTTCCATTAATTCTCATTTAAAAGTTTATCAAGCAAATCCCATCTATCTTTTGCCACGGGAATAAATGAAATTATTTCTTGAAAGTAAGAACTTAATTGTAGTTTACTTGCTTCAGGTAATGTGATCCCTCTTGTTCGCATATAAAAAAGTTCTTCTTCATTTAATTGTGAAATTGTTGCTCCATGTTTGCATTTGACATCATCAGCAATTATTTCTAATTGAGGTTTGGTATCTATTTGTGCGTCATTTGATAAAAGTAAATTTCTGCTTAATTGAGAAGCATCAGTTTTCTGGGCAATTTTTGGAACTATTATTGAACCTTCAAATATTGCATGGGATTTATCGTCAGCAAGTGATTTGTTGATTTGATCTAGAAATCCATTAGGGCCATTAAAATCTATTTTTGTATAAGTAGAAATTTGTTCATCTTTTTTTGTTATTTGCATACCTTTGATATTAGTTTTAGCGTTTCCAGTAGATTGTGTAATACTAATTTCAAATCTTGCAAAATTGAATTTGAAATGTAAAGATCCTAGGTTGTATTCGCTATTCTTGTGTTGAATTATATTTAGGGAATTTAGAAGATTTGATCTGTTTTCACCGTAAGAAACAACACCATGATTGACTGAACAATTTTCTTCTAAACAAAAGAAAGTTGATTGAGACAATGAAGAGTTTTCTTGACCAAGATTTACTTGTAGTAATTCAATATCGCAATTCTTTTCTAAAAATATTACAAGAGTTTTTGCGTTTAAAGAATTACTTGATGCATGACTAAAGATTTCAATAGGAGGTATTTTTGATCCATTTATTTTTAATCCCAAGATATTTTTAGTACAACTTAAAGACAGATTGAGAAGGTCACTCCAATTTTCGTTTTGATCAAAACGAGATATCTGTTCCTTGATATATTTATCTAATTCATCCTCACTTAGTTGCTGTATTGAATAATTTTCTTCTATTAATTTAATTTGGTAATTTTGACCAATGATTAATCTAATATTACTTTCAGAATTTTCCGGAAAGGGTATATCAAATTTTGGATCTTTTTCATTGACTGAGTAGTCTAAAAAGTTTGAAAATTTTAATTTGTTTGAAAGTCTCCATTGTTCGCTTTTAGTATTAGGGAGGGGGCTTTCTCGTAATTTATGAAGACAGATTTTTTGTATTTCTGTTGGATTATCAATTAATTTATTGGTTTTTATTTGTTCAATAATTTCCATTTATTTAAGACTCTTTTACAAAGTTATCAGTCCATTCATAACCTTTATTTTCGAGCTCTAAAGCAAGATTGCTCCCACCAGTTTTTATGATTTGTCCATCTGCCATAACATGGACATAATTTGGTTCAATTTCATCTAGTAATCTTTGGTAGTGAGTAATTAATATAATTCCAGTTTGTGAATTAGATATTTTCTTAATTCCTGATGCGACTATTCTAAGAGCGTCAATATCTAAACCAGAATCGGTCTCGTCTAATATTGCTATCTTTGGCTCCAATAAAGCCATTTGCAGAATTTCATTTCTTTTCTTTTCACCTCCGGAAAATCCTTGATTTACGCTTCTTGATAGAAATGCATGATCCATTTTCACAAGTTCTAATTTTTCTTTAACTAATTCCTCAAAATCAAAAGTATCTAATTCTTCTTTGTTAAGAAATTTTCTTCTAGCATTCGTTGAAACTCTAAGAAACTCAAGGTTACTAACGCCTGGAATTTCTATTGGATATTGGAAACCAAGGAAAATTCCTGATTGAGCTCTTTCTTCAGGTTCTAGAGAGTTGATATTTTCACCTGAAAATTTTATATCGCCATTTGTAATATTATACGAGGGGTGTCCTGCAATGATTTTCGAAAGAGTACTTTTGCCACAGCCATTTCTTCCCATAATGGCATGGATTTCTCCAGGATAGACAGTAAGTGAAACCCCTTTCAAAATTGGAAGATTATCAGTAGATGCAAAGAGATTTTCAACTTCTAATATTGGATCTGATTCTTTCATTTGACTTTGCATTTCAGTTTAGAAATTGATTAATTAACCTACTGATCCCTCGAGTTTCAGTGCCAGTAACTTATCCGCTTCAGCAGCAAACTCCATAGGTAATTGATTAAAAACATCTCTGCAGAAACCACTGACCATCATAGATATTGCCTCCTCAAATTCTATACCTCTGCTTTGGAGATAAAAAAGTTGATCTTCAGAGATTCTACATGTGCTTGCTTCATGTTCAATTTCAGAATTGGGTTGTTGAGATTTGATGTAAGGGAATGTATTTGCAGAAGCTTGATCCCCTATTAACATTGAATCACATTGACTGTAATTTCTTGATCCTGTAGCTTTTGTCCCCATTTTGACAAGGCCTCTATAGCTATTTATTGAATTACCTGCACTGATACCTTTGCTTACGATTGTTGACTTGGTTTTGGGGCCAATATGGATCATTTTTGTGCCGGTATCTGCTTGCTGAAGATTATTGGTGAGTGCTACTGAATAAAATTCCCCTACAGATTCTTCTCCTAAAAGAAGACAGCTAGGATATTTCCATGTAATTGCAGATCCTGTTTCAACTTGAGACCAGCTAATTTTACTTCTCTTACCTAAACATTTTCCTCTTTTGGTGACAAAATTAAAAATTCCTCCAACACCTTCTTCATCCCCAGCATACCAATTTTGTACTGTTGAATATTTTATTGAGGCGTCGTCTAGGGCTATGAGTTCTACAACTGCAGCATGTAAAGTATTTGTATCAAACATTGGCGCTGTACAACCTTCTAGATAACTAACAGAACTTGATTCTTCAGCAATGATTAATGTTCTCTCAAATTGTCCAGAATCTCCACTATTAATTCTGAAGTAGGAAGATAGATCCATAGGACATGTAACACCTTTTGGTATATAAACAAAAGAACCATCACTAAAAACAGCAGAATTTAGTGCTGCAAAATAATTATCACTAGCCGGAACTACTGAACCTAAATATTTTTCAATCAAATCCGAGTGATTTTTTACGGCTTCACTGATTGAGCAAAATATAACTCCATGTCCAGCCAGTTCCTCTCTAAATGTTGTAGCTATAGAAACACTATCAAAGACTGCATCTACTGCCACATTTGTGAGTTTTTTTTGCTCAGTAAGAGGTATTCCTAATTTGTCAAAAGTCTCAAGAAGTTTGGGATCAACTTCATCTAAACTAGAAATTTTTTCTTTTTGTTTGGGAGCAGAGTAATAAATTATATCTTGATAATCGATTTGTTTGTATCCCAATCCTGCCCAATCAGGTTCATCCATTTTTTGCCATTTCTTAAAGGCTTTTAATCTAAAATCAAGGAGGTATTTTGGCTCTCTTTTCTTTTGTGAAATAAGTCTAATTATGTCTTCATTTAATCCCTTTGCAATTTTTTCAGTTTCAATATCCGTAACGAAACCATATTTATAAGGCTCCTTTACTACATCTTTTACTAAATTTTCGTTAACCATGTTATCCAAAAATAACCTATTACAATTAGCTGTATATACTTTAACGAAAGATACCCCTAATATTGAGTTTTTTTCTTTTATTAAAATTAAAAATTAATGTCTAATAATCTTGATCCTTTGTCAAACCCCTTAAACATGCAAACTATTCAAGAAATTGATAATCTTGATTTACCAATAATGCAGAAACATCATTTAAGAATACTCTCTCATTGCCTTCAGATTTTAAAAATTATTTATGCAGATAAAAGTTCTGAATATCAAAATAAAAATCTCCTGAGAGAATGGTGTGATAATCAATCCAAAAAATTTGATGATAAAAAATTTAGTGATCTTTTTTATGAGCAATTAGAGTCTACTTCAAAAAAATTAAGTACTTTTTCAAAAAAAATAGGTAAAAATATTGAGGAATTAGAGATAGATGATCTGGTACTTCTAGTTGAACAACCCTAGAGACCTTTCCGATTGATCCCGAAGAAAAAATATATTTTTGTTGAGTTGTTAACAAATTTAGGTAATAAAATTTAAAAAAAAAGAAAATTAATTTATATTTAAAAAGAATCTGAAATTTAATTAATTGCATTGATACCAACAGTTTTGACGATAAATATCAATTTCGAGAATTTTTGAGTAGTCAGAGGATCCTGACGACAGGTCAAAAAGACACACAATTCCCCAAAAAAAAGAACATACTGATCCCAAACAAAATTGGAGATTTTAAAGTGGCTGATGGGATCATGAATAAAGATCAATTACTCTCACTTACCCTCAGACAATTACGTCAAGAAGCAAGTAAATTATCAGTACCGCTATACAGTCGTAAAACCAAGATAGTTCTAGTTGATTTAATACTTAAATATCAAGAAAGATCTTCAAAAAAAATATATATCAGTTCACCCCAGCCAAAATTTGAAGAAACTTTTGAGTCCAATACTGACAAAAGTAGTGAAGAAGTCAAAACTAATGTAGTATTCTTACCTCGAGATCCTGATTGGGCGTATGTTTTCTGGCAAATTTCTGATGCTGATCGAGAAAAAGCACAATCCTTGGGTGCTAATAAATTGTGTTTACGATTATTTGATGCATCTGGTTCCGAAGGAGGCAACTTAAATCAAGGAACACTAAGGGAGATAGCAGTTGATAGTTATAGTACTGAGTGGTACTTGCCAATTCCACTTGCAGATAGAGACTATAAAGTTGAGTTAGGTTATAAATATGGTTTTAACTGGATGTCATTGGCATTCTCTTCGATAAGTCATGTTCCTGGGTCTCATCCCTCTGAGCAAATTCTTGATAAATTTGTACCTTTTAATTTGGATTCTACTTCTGAGTCAATTCCAGATATTTCAAATCCTGTTATTTCAGAACAAAATGGTATGCATGAAAGGTTATATCAAGCAGCAATTAACATTCCTCTAAGAAGAAAAGTTGGTTCTGAAGAATTTATGGAAAATTTAAATTCAACAAATCTCAATAATAATCTTACAGATTCAGGGGCTGGTAAATGGTCATCAGGTATAAATGATTCTGGAAGTGGAATTATTAAAAATAGATCTTTTTGGCTCGTTGCTGATGCAGAATTAATTGTTTATGGAGCTACAGACCCTTCTGCAAAACTGACAATAGGTGGAGAAGATGTACCCCTTGCTGCAGACGGTACCTTTAGAATTCAAGTTCCATTTAGAGACGGGACTCAAAAATATGATATTAAAGCTGTTGATTTATCTGGGGAGCAAGAAAAAAGTATATCAATGAAGTTTGATAGAATTACACCACTTGACGACACTAATGAAAAAGATAAAGCTGAGACAGAATGGTTTTAATGAATTAAATTAATGCTTAAAAAAATTGTAGCTTTTACTCCCTTGTTTGGAGCATTAACATTTCCACTAATAGTTCCAATTACAATCTCTAAATTTGGTGTCAACTATGGAATTCTGAGTGCATTATTAATTTCTTCATTATGGTTTATCGCTATGTTAAGAACTTCCGAAATGCCTCATTAATTTAGTTAGATTTTTGGAAGTTTCTTAAAAATATGACTCAAGTTAATGAAATTAATATAAATTCTCCTTTTTTAGATCAAAAACCAGGAACTTCTGGTTTAAGAAAAAGTACTTTACAGTTTCAGGAAGAACATTATCTAGAAATTTTTATTGAAGCAATCTTACAATCATTGGAAGATTTACAAGGTTCAACATTAGTAGTTGGTGGTGATGGTAGATATGGCAATATTGAAGCAATAGAAAAAATTGTGCAAATATGCGTTGCTCATAAAGTTCAAAAGGTTATTGTTCCAAAATACGGTTTATTATCTACTCCTGCTACATCGCATTTAATTAGAAAAGAAAACGCTATTGGGGGAATTATTCTTTCTGCAAGCCATAATCCTGGTGGGATTGATGGTGACTTTGGAGTGAAATTGAATATCTCTAATGGTGGTCCAGCTCCTGAGATAATTACTAATAGGATTTTCAAGGCTTCACAATTACTAACTAAATATAAAATTTGTAAAATTCAATTACCTGATTTTAATGAATATGGAACTTATTCTTACGGTGAAACTACCTTAGAAATAATTGATGGATTGAAAGATTATTCTAATTTGATGGAGAAAATTTTTGATTTTGATCAAATTAGTGATTTTTTAAAAAAAGACTTCTCGTTAATCTTTGATGCAATGAATGCTGTTACAGGCCCATATGCAAAAAATATTTTTGTTGAAAAAATGGGTCTTGCAAGTGATTGTGTTATGAATGGTAACCCGTTAAAAGATTTTGGAGGTTTACATCCTGATCCTAATCTTACTTACGCTTCCCATTTAGCTGATTTGTTATTAAATAAAAAATCTTATAGTTTTGGTGCTGCTTGCGATGGAGATGGAGATAGGAATATGATTTTAGGAAGTGGATGCTTTGTAAATCCTAGTGATAGCCTTGCAGTTATAACTGCTAACACTAAATGTGTCCCGGGATATAAAAATGGTATTTCAGGTGTAGCACGATCCATGCCAACTAGCTCAGCGGTTGATAATGTTGCTCGAGCATTAAATATACCTTGTTTCGAGACACCTACTGGCTGGAAGTTTTTTGGAAATCTTTTGGATTCTAATTTAATTACTTTATGTGGAGAAGAAAGTTTTGGAACAGGTAGTAATCATGTAAGAGAGAAAGATGGATTATGGGCAGTTTTGTATTGGTTACAAGTTTTAGCTGAGAAAAAATGTTCGGTAAGTGATTTGATGCAGAATCATTGGAAACAATTTGGTAGGAATTATTATTCAAGGCATGATTATGAGGCAATCCCCTTAAATATTGCTAATCAAATTTTTGGTAATCTAACCTCTATGCTCGAAAATTTAAAAGGAACTAATTTTGCTGGTCATTTAGTTAAAAATGCAGATAATTTTTCATATTTAGATCCCGTTGATAATTCTACAAGTGAAAATCAAGGTTTAAGGTTGGTGCTTGATGATAATTCTCGAGTAATTGTGCGCCTTTCTGGAACTGGAACTAAGGGTGCAACATTAAGACTTTACTTTGAAAAATTTTTCAATCCTCAATTAAATCTTTCGTTAAATCCTCAGGTCGCTTTGAAACCTCTAATAAATGATTTAGATGCTTTATTAAATATTTCAAAACTTACTCAAATGGAAACTCCTACAGTAATTACATAGACTTGAAAGTAATGATTTGTTGATTTTATTTATATGCATTCTGAAAATTTATTTACTAATTATTCTCAAATAGAAAATAATGCACCTTTGGCAGATAAATTAAGACCAAAGGATTTGGACGATTTTTTTGGTCAACAACCAATCTTGAATGAGAACTCGCTCTTAAGAAGTGCAATTTTAAAAGATAAGATTAGTAATTTTATTTTTTCTGGCCCTCCTGGAGTTGGAAAAACTACTCTAATTGAAATTATTTCTTTTAATACGCGTTCAAAATTAATAAAGTTAAATGCAGTATTATCAAGTGTTAAAGAATTAAGAAATGAAATCGCTAATGCAAAAGATAGATTAATAAATTCAAAAAGAAAAACAATTTTATTTATCGATGAAGTTCATAGATTTACATCAGTTCAGCAAGATGCATTATTACCTTCAATAGAAAATGGAACAATAACTTTTATTGGTGCTACAACTGAAAACCCTTTCTTTGCTGTTAATAAAGCGCTTGTTAGTAGGTCGCGTATTTTTACATTACTTCCTTTGGCTGAAAATGATTTGCAGAAAATAATACAAAAAGTTATAACTCACTATTCAAAACAAAAAGATTCAAAAAAGGTTTCTTTAACCCAGGATGCAAAAAGTCATTTAATTAAATTTTCTGGCGGAGATGCAAGAACATTAATCAACGCCTTAGAGATGGCCATAGAAACAACTGCTGAAAATGATGCTAAAGAAATCAATATTAATCTCTCAATAGCAGAGGATGCAATTCAAGAGAAAAATATTGTTTACGATAAAAATGGTCAAAATCATTACGATGTAATAAGCGCCTTTATCAAGTCCATAAGAGGTTCTGATCCGGATGCAACTTTATTCTGGCTTGCGAATATGCTGGAGGCTGGTGAAGATCCTAATTTTATTTTTAGAAGACTACTTATATCTGCTAGTGAAGATATTGGTATGGCTGATCCTAATGCCATAGTAGTAGTAAAATCTTGTTGTGATGCTTTTGATAGAGTTGGTTTTCCAGAAGGATTATATTTTTTAACGCAGGCTTCTTTATATTTAGCCATGTCTCCAAAAAGTAATAGTACGAAAAGCATTTTTAAAGCAATTGAAACAATCAAATTTACCAATGCTTTTGATGTACCATTGCATTTAAAAAATAATTCTAATAGTTATGTCAATCCTCATAATTATCCAGGCAATTGGGTTGCACAAGAATATCTTCCTAAATCTTTAATAGGTTTAAAAATATGGGAACCAAATAATAATGGATGGGAGAAAACTAAATATGAAGAACTGCTTCGAAGAAAAGAAAACTAAAAATTTTTCGAACAACAAATCATCTCAGGATTAAAAGAAGTTTTTTTTTCGTAGGCTAAAGCAATAGTCCAATTATGGAAGTTAATCTTTGAATAATTTAAATGTATGTTTTTCTTCTTATGAATTAACTCTTTTGGCTTTTCAAAATATTGCCAATGGTTTATGTCTTTAGATAATTTTCCATGATCCCATTTTATAGCCGCTTCAACTGCACACCATTGATTTAATATCATATGCTTCGTCAAATAATTATTATGGATTGATTTATTAGTATGAAAAAAATATTTTTCTGCAAATTTTACATGGTTAAAATCTCGATCTGTTCTCTCAATATCAATCCCTATTTTGCTTTTATGCCAGACTATAATGATGGCATCTTTACAATGACTTAAACTTATATTTCCCATGCCAGATGGTAAGCTTGGAGGTTCTCCAGGATGAGCATTAATCGGAATTTTTAGGGGATCTAAATCAAAAAGCGTTGAAAGTGATTGTCGTAAATAAGCTCTTGTTTCTAAAAAAATCTTTGATCTTAAACTTGATAGATTTTTTGCAGTTTTAATTTCTTCTACCGTTGCGACATCTTGCACACCTTTAATTTCATAAAACCAAATTTTTGGTATTTTATATTTATACTCATTTAATAATTTCAATGGCTCTTAAGGTTGGCGACAAAGCACCAGAATTTAAATTAAAAGATTCTTTTGAGAAAGAAGTTTCTCTTAGTGATTTTAAAGGTAAAAGAATAATACTATATTTTTATCCAAAAGATAATACTCCAGGGTGTACTAAAGAAGCCTGTAATTTTAAAGAGAATTGGGATTTACTCCAAAAAAATAATATTGTTGTGCTTGGTATTAGTAAAGATAATGCCTCCTCTCATCAGAAGTTTATAGAAAAATTTGATTTACCTTTTATTCTTTTAACTGATCCTGAACCTTTTAAAGTTTCTTCTGATTACGATAGCTATGGACTTAAGAAATTCATGGGAAAAGAATATATGGGAATGATGAGAAATACTTATTTGATTGATACTGATGGTAACATCGAAAAAGTTTACTTAAAGGTAAAAGCAGCAATAATGGCTGATCATATAATTGCAGACCTTGGGTTAAAATAATTTTTATAAGGACAAGTGGTGAATAATCATCCCCTCCATAACTAAATTAGGAGCATTGATAATATTTTCTTTTTGAGTCTTTAGAGATTTTGTAATGAATTCAGAGTCTCCTCCACAGATTACTAAAATATCCTTTGCGGGATTAAATAAAGTATTAATCACTCCAGTAAGAGAGTTGATTACTCCTTTTAAAATTGCTTCTTCTGTATTAATTAAAAAATCTTTGATCGGAATATCATATTTTTTGGGAACTTTAAGATTTTTTGTATTTTGTTCCATTGATTTTAATTGTGTTAGAAAACCTGGAATAAGTTGACCTCCAATAATAGATCCATTTGAATTCAATTTTGTTATTGATAATATTGTCCCAAAATCTGCAATTAGCAAATCTTTTTTGAAAGGGTTTTCAATAATTTTTAAAGCTGCAATACAGGCAAAAGCTCTATCAACTCCAAAATAATCAGGAAGATTTGATAACTGAATATCTTTAGTTTTTATTTCATTGTCTTTTTTCAGCAAGAAATTTGGTAGTTTTCCTACTGAAGCCCAAATTAATTGATCAAGATCTATATTTTCAGGTACTTTTTGATCTTTTTTCGTATGAAAGAATTTAGAATGATTTTTAGAACATCTTGCCCAATGAAGCCTACTATTGCCTACTAATAAAAAATTTATATCTGAGACCATTTTTTTATGATCAATTTAATTATTAGTGTGTATTCCACATTCTTGTTTAATCCCGCCAAATCTTGTATCTCTGCCTTTTGTTTCAATACCATCGGGACCGCTTGAATGCCAATCGCCTACAGAAGAATAACCTTTGATAAAAAGTGGATGGTCAGGTAAATTATTCTCTTCCATATAAGAAAAAATATCTTTATTTGTCCAATTTAATAAAGGTCTTAAAGAAAGTCTTTGACGAATTACGTCTAAGGATTTCATTTTGGTTCTATTTTCTGTTTGACTTGATCTAACACCGCTTGCCCAACAGGAAATATTATATTTTTCTAGACCATTTTCTAAAGGTTTTATCTTTCTTAATTCATGATACTTATCTAAATCACTCTCTTTATTCGTTTCCCAAAGTTTTCCGTATTTAGCCTCCATTCTTGCTGGAGATAATTCACTTTGCAGAATTTCTACTTCTAAGGATAAATCTTCAATAAGCTTTTCAGCGTAATGGTATGTTTCTGGAGGTAGGTAACCTGTATCTATCCAAAATATTTTGATTTTTTTTTGTAGACATAATTTGCTGACCATATTTAAAAGAACTGATGAATGTATACCAAAACTTGTTGTAATAGCAAATTGATTATCAAACTTTTCATAACCCCATGTGAGTATTCCTTGCGGTTTCATATCTACTAGCTCTTGATTATATTTCCTTAAGTTAGTTTGAATATCTTTGTGGATGTTTTCAATCATTCTTCAATTCGGTTATGAGTTTAATGTTATTTCGCTCAATTTAAAAATTATTCCTATAGTTTAATAATACATTTACGCATAACAATATTTCTCTAATGAATCCAATACAAAAACCATTAGTAATAGTTGGAGCAGGTTTTGCAGGTATGACATTCGCTTTGAATTTAAAGAGTCTTAATCCCTCTTTACCGATTCTCGTGGTTGATTCTGAAACTAACTTTATATTTAAACCTTTAATGTACGAAGTTTTAAGTAAAGAAATAAGAAGTTGGGAAGCCACCCCAAAATTTGCAAATATTTTTTCTGATGCGGGTATCACTTTCTTAAAAAATTGTTTAACCAAGATTGTCTTCAAAGAAAATATTCTTGAATTTAGTGACGATTTAAAATTAAGTTATCATTATCTAGTTATCTGTACAGGATCTATTCCAAATAGTTTTTTAATAAAAGGTGTAAATGAAAATTGTTATTTTTTTAATGATTTTCACGATCTAAATAAATTAAATTCTTTTTTAAAAAAATCACAAGAAACTGCTTTTCATAAAAAGTTATTCATAGTTGGAGGTGGTCCCTCTGGCATCGAGTTAGCATGCAAAATTAAAGATATATTTACAGACCAATTTGAAATTAATGTAATAGAAAAATCAAATCAAATCCTTAATAAAAACAAAATTTTTAATAGAGAACAAGCAGAGAAGGCATTAGAAAAAAGAAAAATCAACGTTCTTTTGAATTCCATAGTTCAAGAAGTCTCAGAAACTAAAATTAGTATTTCTAGTGAGGTTGGAATAACTTCTTTGGATAAAGATATTGTTATTTGGACTGCAGGTGTTAAACCTAATTTGTCTTATTTAGAAACTGACGAAATAACAAAAAAATTTGGACGAATTTTAGTTGATAATAATTTACAAATAGAAAACCATAAAAACTGTTTTGCTATTGGCGATATTTCAGTTATTGAAGGAATGGAGGATTTGCCCATAACTGCTCAAGTCGCTATGCAGCAAGGAAATCATCTGGCTAATAATTTAGAACTTTTAATTCAAGGAAAGGATCCTTTGCCCTTTGAATTTAAAGAAAATGGTGAAATGATTAGCTTAGGAATAGGTGAAGCTTCAATTTCTGGGCTTGGGGTTACTTTATCTGGGAAATTGGCTTTTGAGGCAAGAAGACTTATATATTCTTCTAAGTTGCCTAATATTACTGAAAGCTTAAAATCTGTATCTTCTTGGATATTCCAAAAAAAATCTATTTTTAAAAAGTTTCATAAAAAAGATAATTCCAATTAAACTTTTTTGAAATATTGTTTTTGGGTATATTGAGTTAAATAAGTTTCGTATGAATTTAATTTCAGTAGTTAGTAATAACTTTGATGCGTTTATAACGGTAGTTGTTTTAATAATGTCAATAATTTTGTTTATTAAAAATACTATTGCGCCAGAATTGACTGGTTTGTTATGTGTTGGAATATTTATAGCTACAGGGGTTCTTTCTCCTGAAAAAGCTTTAGCTGGATTTGGTAGCCCATCCTTAATTACCCTTATGGGTTTATTTGCAGTTTCTTCTGCATTATTTAAAAGTGGTGCTTTAGACAGAGTAAGAGAATTGATTTCTTCTGAAAATATTAGAACTCCAAGGAAATTAATTTCTCTAATAGCTTTTTTGATTGCTCCAATATCTGGAATTGTACCTAATACACCAGTAGTAGCATCTTTGTTACCCTTAATTGAAGGTTGGTGCGAGCGGAGAAATGTATCACCATCAAAAGTTTTATTACCTCTTTCTTTTGCAACTTTACTAGGTGGAACTCTGACATTATTAGGTAGCTCAGTAAATCTTCTTGTAAGTGATATTAGTCAGCAATTAGGTTATGGAGCTTTGGAATTATTTAGTTTGACTTCTATCGGAATTCCTGTATGGCTTATAGGTACAACCTATATGATTCTAGTTTCTGACGTCCTTTTGCCAGATAGAGGGAGAGATAAGGAATTTATTAAAAATGGTGATATGAATATATATTTTACTGAAATTACTATTCCCTCTACTTCAGAATTAGTTGGACAATCTGTCAGAAATAGTAGATTGCAAAGACGATTTGACGTTGATGTTCTGGAATTGCAACGAAATGGAAAAGTTATTCTTCCTCCTTTGGCTGATAGAAAGATTGAACCTGACGATAGATTAATAATACGCGTTACAAGGGCCGACTTATTTAGGCTGCAGCAGGAACACACCATACTGTTAGGCGAAAATAAAACATCTTTCGATGGAGCTAATGTTTTCTCAGATGATGAAGGTACTAAGACCTTTGAAGCCCTGTTACCCTCGGGCTCAACTCTGGCTGGGGCTAGTTTGAGAGAATTAAGATTTAGGCAGCGTCATAATGCAACAGTTTTGGCACTAAGAAGAGGTCAACAAACTGTTCAGGAGAGATTAGGCCAAGCTGTTTTAAGGGCTGGAGATGTTTTATTATTGCAAGCACCGTTAGATTCAATAAGAGGTTTGCAAGCTAGTAATGATTTGCTTATTTTAGATCAATTCGAAGATGATTTACCTTTCTTGATAAAAAAACCTATATCGATTGCAATTGCAATCGGCATGGTGGTTTTACCTTCGGTTTCCAATATTCCATTAGTAGGTTCAGTCCTTTTAGCAGTTATTGCCATGGTTGCTTGCGGATGTTTAAGACCTGCAGAGATACAAAAATCAATTAGGTTAGACGTCATTTTATTATTGGGATCTTTATCATGCTTTAGTGTAGCTATGCAAGTAACAGGATTAGCAGATTTAATAGCAGTCAATCTAAACTTTGCTCTTAATGGAATGCCTCTTTATTTTGCACTAGTCGTAATTTTTGTATCGACAGTTATTCTTACACAATTTATAAGTAATGCTGCTTCGGTTGCTTTGATTTTGCCTGTGGCTATTGAATTCTCAAATGTTTTAGGCGTTTCACCAAGCGCATTAATAATGCTTGTTTTATTCGGTGCAAGTCAATCTTTCTTGACTCCAATGGGTTATCAAACAAATTTAATGGTTTATGGTCCTGGAAGATATAGATTTTTTGATATCGCAAAATATGGAGCTGGATTAACACTTATAATGTCATTTACGGTACCAGCCTTGATAATTTTAAACTTCAGATAAATAAAGTGAAATTCACAAGTTTTGTTTATAGGTTAAAAGATGCTTACAGAAAGCTATCAGTTCCTCAATTTACTATTGTTACAGGGTTGTTTATTATTTTCATTGGAACTTTAATTTTGAGTTCCCCTTTATGTTCATCTTCAAAAGTAGGTTTGTGGGAAGCATTTTTTACATCTACTTCTGCTATAACCGTTACTGGCTTAACCATAATAGACATTGGTGTTGATTTAAATTTCTTTGGCCAAGTTTTTCTGGCATTTATGCTCTTATCAGGTGGTTTAGGATTAATGGCTATTACCACATTTTTACAAGGTTTTGTTGTAAAGGGGACAAAGCTTAGAACTAGATTAGATAAAGGGAAGACTCTAGATGAATTTGGAGTTGGAGGAATTGGTCGAACTTTCCAAAGCATTGCTATAACTGCGATATGTATCATATCTTTTGGTGCAATTATTTTATATTCTTTTGGATTTGTAGATATTCAAAATAATTGGGAAAGACTTTGGTCCTCAATTTTTCACAGCATATCTGCTTATAACAATGCAGGTTTTTCTTTATTGTCAAATAGTCTTCAAGACTATAGAACAAATTTTCTGGTTAATAGTGTGTTTGTTTTTCTCATTGTTATGGGCGGACTGGGATGGCGGGTTATTGATGATATTTGGAGTAACAAAAAAAATCTTTCATACAACAAATTAAGTCTTCATTCTAGATTGGTTATTAGGACAAGTTTATCTCTAATATTATTCGGATCATTAGGATTTTTTATCACGGAATCATTATTAAATAGTCAATTTTTCGATAATTTGAATTTGTTTGAAAGATTATTATCATCAATCTTTGAAACAGTGAGCGCAAGAACTGCAGGCTTCACAAATTATCCGATCTCTTTGACCTCTATCTCAGATACCGGTCTCTTATTATTAATGACACTGATGTTTATTGGAGCAAGTACTGGCGGTACTGGTGGAGGTATAAAAACAACTACATTTATCGCTTTAATGGCTGCAACTAGATCAACTTTGAGAGGTCAGAAAGATGTAATTATTAGCAATAGATTAATTTCAGATAAAGTTATTCTTAAGGCAGTTGGAATCACTGTAGGATCTATGCTTTTCGTTCTTTTAATGGCAATGCTGCTAAGTACCACTAATACGTTTGTTAAAAAAGAATCTTTTACATTCCTAGAAATTTTGTTCACTTGCATATCTGCATTTGCGACAGTTGGTTTTGATATTGGTTTAACTGCAAAATTAAATCATTTTGGCCAATTTATTCTTATTATCGGTATGTTTGTGGGCAGACTTGGTATACTTTTGCTATTAAGTGCACTTTGGCAGGCTCTTTATAAGAGTAGAATAGATAGACAAAAGAGAATCGGCTATCCTAAGGCTGATCTTTATGTTTAGGATTCACTTAATTTTATTATGGCTGATTGGTGGCAGTGGTCTCAAAATAAAGAAAAGGAAACCCTCACTTTTGCAGTTGTAGGCGTTGGAAGATTTGGAACCGCAGTTTGTAGAGAACTAATAAGTAATGGTGCAGATGTTTTGGCTGCAGACTATTCGGAAAAAGCTATTGATGATTTGAGACAATTGGAGCCTTCAATAGAAGCTAGAGTTGTAGATTGTACTGATGAAGAGTCTATGAGGGAATCTGGGATACTTGAAATGAATACTGTTGTAGTAGGTATAAGTGAACCTATTGAAGCAAGTATAACTACAACACTTATTGCTAAGGATAGTGAAGGTAGCAAAGTGAAAAGAGTAATAGCAAGAGCTACGAGTGATTTGCACGAAAAAATGTTAAAAAGGGTAGGTGCAGATAAAGTTGTCTTCCCTTCTAGAATGCAAGGAGAAAGATTAGGTTTAGAATTGGTTAGACCAAACCTAATTGAGAGATTAGAACTAGATAACCAAACTGGTATAGATGAAATAACTGTTCCAGAGGAATTTATCGGAAGATCCTTGAGAGATTTAAATTTGAGAAAAAATTATTTAGTAAATGTTCTTGCAGCAGGACCCGCGGAAGAGTTAACAGTTAATCCTCCTGCAAAATATATTTTGGAAAGAGGAAATATTTTGGTAGTCATGGGCAAAACTGTAGATTTACAGAAATTACCTCAAGATTGATCATTTTTAATCAGATTTTTTATAGTATCTAATCCTTTGAGGAGTTCTTTTTAATCTTCTGACACTTTGTTTTTCAAGTTCGTCTCTAAATTTATCTGTATTTAAATTATTATCTGGGACGATTCCTTTGCCCTCTTTCTCAAAGTATTCTTTTAAACCTTCTTGAATTAATACTTTAGCCATATTACTAACTGTCCTAGATTCTTTCGTGGCTAAAATAGACAGCTGCTTACAAATTAATTCCGGAAGAACTACTTGAATTCTGGGAGATTTAGGCTTCCCATTTGTTGAATTTTGACGGGTAGCCATGAGTCAAAGTGAATAACTGTTACTTATTAGTATACACAGTTAGTCAAGGATACTATCTTTGTGTATATTATTAGTAAGGAAATATATGCCCGTATCAATTAATTGTTTTTATTGCACCATGAAAAATTCAAGAAAACTTGATTCACCTAAAAGGTCGATAATTGATAAAAAGAAAAAAAGACTAGTTAATTCTGAATCTCAAGATAAAGAAAATAGTGATGTTTTGGTATCAGCAGTAATTAGTCCATATTTGTTAACTCATCTTCACCATATTCTTCAACAATCTGAATATTATGCACAAAAAGATGGTAGAAAATCTCATGCAGCTAACTTTGCGAAACTAAGAAAGGTTTTATGTTTGGACGCAAGAAGTATGGCAGATGCATCAGCAAAAGAAATAAAAGATACAGATAATGATTTATCTATTAATAAATATAATGAACAAAATGTAGCTTGAAGTAATAACCTATTATTAAATAGATTTTAAACAACATGTCTAGTAATGCTGAAAAGCTTTATAAGTTAATAGCAAACGACTCCATAAAAAAACAAAGTTTGTTTATGACAGCTTTGACTAATCCAAAAAAGGCCTTGGATAAAATATGTGATATTGGCAATGATTTAAATATTTCTGTAACTAAAGAAGAGGTTATTGAATATTTGAGTACTATTGACGATGATGCAACTAAAATGTGGTTAGTTAAGGCTCGAGGAGGTCTTTAGGTAAAGGTTTCGAATAATCATTGTTTTGGTTAGTGATCGGTTTTATTCTTTTGTTATAGCCACCTCCACCAGCTAAAGTCCAAAAAAACCAATAACTTGGAATTGCAAGAGCTGCAGCTATGAAAATTACTACAATTTGTTCTATTCTTTTCATAATTCAATTTTATTCCACAAAATATTTTTTAGTAAATAAGCCTCAAATTTTGTAAATTCTATTTTTTAACAGTGATTAGATTCGAAGGAGTAAGCAAAATTTATGCTACTGACGTTGTTTTAAAAAATATTAATTGGGAAATTAGGAAGGGAGAAAAAGTTGGCTTAGTTGGTTCAAATGGTGCAGGTAAGTCAACCCAATTTAAGATTTTAATTGGAGAGGAAGAACAAACAAGTGGAGTAATCATCAAAGAAGGTAATCCTAAAATTGCCTATTTAAAACAAGAGTTTGATTGCAACTTAAATCATTCAGTTAGAGAGGAATTAGAAAGTTCTTTCAAAGATATTCAAATTATTGCCATCAAACTTTTAGAGATTGAGAATAAAATGAAATCATTGGATACTAAAAAACATTCTGATGAACTTGAAAAATTAGTAAATCAACTAGCAAAATATCAATTAAAATTTGAAGCTTTAGGCGGGTATAAAATGCAATCTGATGTAGAAAAAATATTACCAAAATTAGGTTTTTCTACAGAAGATGCCGATAAATTAGTTGGAAATTTTTCAGGTGGCTGGCAGATGAAAATTGCACTTGGAAAAATAATTCTACAAAAACCTGATTTACTTTTACTTGATGAACCAACCAATCATTTAGATTTAGATACTATTTTTTGGCTGGAGGAATATCTATCGTCTCTTAAGATTGCAATAATAATTATTAGCCACGATAGATATTTTTTAGACAAATTATGTAAAAAAATAATTTTTATAGATAGAGGAATATCCGAAATATATAATGGAAATTATACTTTTTTTATTGAGCAGAAATCTTTAAATGAAGAATCACAAAATAAGGCATATCAATTACAACAAAAAGAAATTGAGATTCAGAAGAAGTATATAGATAGATTTAGAGCTAGTGCAACTAGAAGTTCTCAGGCAAAGAGTAGAGAAAAACAATTAAAAAAAATTTCTAAAATTGAAGCTCCCATAACAAAATCAAAAAGTCCTTCTTTTGATTTTCCAGAATGTCCACGCTCTGGAAAATCAGTTCTAAATATCAGAAATTTATCGCATAGTTATGATGATAAGATTCTTTTTTTAGATGTTAATCTAAAGATTTCATCGGGTGAGAAAATAGCAATATTAGGACCTAATGGTTGTGGTAAATCTACATTGCTTCAAATTATTATGAAAAAAATATCTCCTGAAATTGGAGAAATTAATCTTGGTAAACATAATATAAAAACTAGTTATTATGAACAGAACCAGGCTGAAGCACTTTCACAAGAGGAAAGGGTTATTGATTTAATATGTAATAAATCTCCTGAATGGCCACAAAAAAAAGTAAGAACGTTTTTAGGAGGTTTTGGTTTTTACGATGAAACTGTTTTTAAATATATTAAACAACTCAGTGGTGGAGAAAAGGCAAGATTAGCATTGGCTCTTATTATTATGAATCCGAGTAATTTTCTGCTATTGGACGAGCCAACTAATCATTTGGATCTGCAATCTAAAGAAAATCTAGAATTAGCAATTAATAATTATAAAGGTTCGTTATTAATCATTTCTCATGATCGATATTTTATTTCAAAGGTTGCAAATCGAATTGTTGAAATTAAGGATTCAAAGTTATTTTCATATGATGGCAATTACGAATACTTTTTAGAAAAAAAATAAAAAGCACAAAAAATTTAGTAATTAATAAATAATTATCGTTGCTGAAAGTTTGGTTTATTTTAACAATGTTTACATTTGGCTAGGCAAGATCACTTATTTCACTTTACAAATTTTACGGTCCTTGTTTAATCTTAAAAATACAAAATAAGTTTTAAAAATTTATATGAAAAATTTCGATTTCCAAGAAAAACAGTATAAAATTGCTGATCCTATTGAAAGTTATTTTGAATGTATTTCAACCTGTGATATACATGATGGTAATTGTATTTCTATGTGTGTGGAAATACTTAAACAGAACGACTGTTGAGACTTTTAGTTATTTTGTAATTTAGTAATATCAATTGGTTTAACTTTTAACTTAATCAATTTATTTCTACGCTTCAACAATATATTTATTTGTTTATTAATACCATTTTTGCTTATTTGACTAATAATGTCTGAAGCTGTTTCAATATCTTTATTACCAACTTTTATGATTATGTCATTTACCATAATTCCACTCTTTTGAGCTGGACTATTTGGTACTACATAACCAACTTTTACGCTATTATTGTTTGTTTGAGAATCTCCTACATCTATTAGGCTAATTCCAATCATAGGATGTACTACTTTCCCATTATTTATTAGTTGATAAGCAATTTCCTTAGCTTTATTTATTGGGATTGCGAAACTTAAACCTGCTCCTGGACCTGATCTGATCAAGGTATTAATACCAATGACTTCGCCATAACTATTCAAAAGTGGACCTCCAGAATTTCCAGGATTTATAGCAGCATCTGTTTGTATTAGGTCAAGTTTTTTATCGTATATTCCTAATTGATTGACGTTTCTATTTAGATTGCTAATGATACCAAGCGTAACTGTGTTTTCAAGACCGAATGGATTTCCAACTGCTATTGCCCAATCACCAACTTTAATTTTTGCTGAATCACCCAGTTTCGCTTTTGGCCATGGTCCTTTTCCTTCAATCTTAAGAACAGCTATATCGGTAAAAAAATCTTGCCCTATAAGTTTTGCGTTTAATTTTTTGCCATTGGTTAGACCAACAGTTACCTTATCCGATCCATTTACAACATGAGCATTAGTCATTACAAGTCCATCTGCGAATATAAATCCACTTCCTTGGTTTTGCTCTATCCTTGGCTGATTTTCGTTAGGTAAATCTAATCCAAAAAATCTTTCAAAATATGGGTCTAGAAACGGTTGAGAATTTCTTGGAAATATTCTTTTTTTAACATATCTTTGAGTATCAATTGTCACAACAGAAGCACCAGTTCTTTCTACAGCTTTAGTTATGAAAGATTTCTTTGAATATATATTAACTTCATTAATTTTTGGTTTAGTGTATGTTTGTGATATTACATTTGTAGGGCATATAATAGCCATTGTAATTGCGGAAGTTAATAATAATAGCTTGTGGTTGTAACTTTTCAATTTTGAATTTCTTATGTTTTTTTAAAAAGATTAAGTTCATATTATTAATGTAGTTTTAATATAACTACTAAAAAAATTAAATTTAATCAAGAGAAGAATTTATTACCTTAAATTAGCTAATTTTCTTTTTTTCGGGCTATGATGTTAATCATATATCTAATTAATTGATAAGTTTGATGACTATCCTTTTTCCTATTATATATTCAGCTGCTTTAACTTATCTAGTCTGGAAAGCTTTTAAAGTAATGTCCAATGGTTGGGGTATTTCTGGCACCGAAAAAAAACATATTTACAAATCAAATTTTAAACAAAAAAAATACACTATACACCCTGAACTTCTTGATAAATCAGGAAATATAACAGAAGAGGAATTACTAACAGTGAGATTTTCAAATGATAATGACTCTACAATAGAAGAAAGGGGTTCAACAACTGATTAGTATTTTTAAAATTTAAGGTAAAAAAAATTGGAATTAAGAACAAAAATTGTTTCAGCGGTCATAAGATCTCTTAAGTTGCCACCAAGGTTTCGTTTGAAAATGGTTAAAGAAGATCCTGTAAGACTTGAGCTAAGCCTTACTCCTTCTTATGGTAAAAATCCAATTATTGTTGGTTTAGTTGAATCTTTAGATTTAGTCGCTCGTAGAGATAGAGAGGGAAGAATACCTCGGGATTTACAGGGTACTTGGGATTGGACGGTAAGACATGGGAAAGTAAGTACTGGAGGCTGGAATCCTATGCTAAAGGAAGCTTTGCAAACAATGTTTGATACAGGCTTGCCAGCAATTATATATGAAGAATTAACTGGAGATGAGTATCGACCTGTGGATGGTGTTAGACATGTGAAATAATTAATTGATTATTTATCATAAATTTTGCCACGAAAGGTTAAAATATAAAGTTAGATAGTGTAGTTAACTATGAATGATGAAAATCAACAAAGGTTTGGCTTTGTAAATTTTGCTGAAACTTGGAATGGTCGTATGGCAATGATGGGCATTTTGATTGGTTTGGGAACTGAATTAATTACTGGACAAAGTATTCTTCGACAGATAGGGATAGGTTAGATTTTATTTGATTTCTTCAGCTTTTACTTCTATCGTACTTTCACTCGGGTTTTTGTCTAATTGGTTGATATTACTAAAATTCTCTAAGTTTGTGCCACAATTACTGCAGGTTTCACTTAAACCATATGATATTGCACCACAATTACTACAAATATTAATTTTTGACTTGTAAAAATTTAAACCTATAAATAATAGCAGTAATAAAAGAAGGGGAATTAGAAATAATAAAAGAAGGATATTTCCAAGAAAGCTTATAAAAAAGTTAATTCCAAAAAGGGGAACTACTATCATTATTAGTAATGAATAAATAAGTAAATTTTTATTAGCATTAAGAAAATAATTCATAGTAGTTTTTTATCCCTTTTGTCTTTTTTTATGAACTAAAGACATGCTAGCAATAACAACACTCCAACATTGTCCAAAATATAAAATTACACCTAGTAGCCAGACCCACAGAGTAAGTACAAGAAAACCTCCAATAAAGCCATATGCTTGAAATCGTGCACCAAGGGATAGAATACTTTTACTTACCGCTAGGTTCAAAGTCGTTAAGCCAATTCCAATAAGAAAAGATCCAGGCAAAAGTGGTTTTAATGGAACTTTTCTGCTAGGTAAGAGTGCTTGTAATAAAAGAGCCATCAGAGAAAATCCAAATAGTGGTATTACGAATTGACCAACTTGTAATAACGGTAATTTTCGTAATAACTCAGAAATTAAATTATTTGATTCTGCAAGATTTTCCAAAACGTTACTTGGTATCATTCTGAGATTCGCACTAATCTGATCTAGTACCATTAAAAAACCTATAAAGAAAACTATCAAAAAAGCTTCAACTCTATTTCGGAGAAACCTCGAAGCTTGCTCTCGCCAAGCAGCATTAATTTTTTTTGAAGGGATTTCGTCCTCCCAAAGTCTATCTGCACCTCTTTGAAGAGATAAATATGCATTTCCTGCTGTAAAAAGTAAAAACATAGCCCCAAGAATTCCTGCTCCAAAACCTTGATCAATTAATTTAAATAATGTTGTTTCTACTAATTCAACTACTGAAGGGGGTAAAATTTGGGCCGCAATAGAAATAATTTCTTGATCTAATCCTTCTTGTTTGCCTAGGAACCATGATGCTATTGAAAGAGAAATTAAAAGAATAGGAAAAAATGATTGTAGGGTGTAGTACGCGAATGCAGCACTTAGATCAATGCAATCAGATTTGCTCCATCTTTCACACGCTCCCCACAAACTTTTCAGTATCCAAGTTGAACTGCGTTGCATATTGATTTTCTTCAAATATTTATCTTATATATTTTTTTAATTGTATCTAATTAAGATATTTTCAAGCAAAGATTTATTTATAATGCAACTATTTTTCTAATAATAAATTACCCCATGGCTTTAATAGTTCAATTTTTTCTATTGATCTACAAGCAATTAATGGAAAATTAACATCGCTTAAGTTTTGTCCTGAAACTAAATTCAAAGGATCTGTTTCTAACCACTCTATAGAACAATTTAGTTCTTCTAATAAAAGCCAGGCAGCTGCAATGTCCCATATTTTTGGGGTTGATTCAATTGCTCCAAAAGTTTGTCCCATGGCTACACTTGTTAAATTTAAACTTGATACACCTAAGAGTCTTATTTTCCCAGGAAATATTGAATTTGGTTTTTTTTGTAGAATTTTAATAGATCTACTACATAAAGAAATGCACTCACTTTCGTAATTATTTTGGTTAGGATTTAATTTATGATTATTTAACCAAACACCCTCACCTTTAATGGATACAAATTGTTTTTTCAATGTAGGGATTATTAAAAAAGAAGATTGAGGTCTACCATCTACAAACCTCGCCACTGATATGGACCAGTATGGAATACCAGCAGCAAAATTAGTTGTCCCATCAAGTGGATCGACCACCCAATATGCTTTTGTATTGGGAATGGACTTTCCACCTTCTTCACTAAGGACACCTTCATTTGGCGCTATTGAAGCTAGACCTTCTACGATTGTTTTGTCACTCCATAAATCACAACTTGTTATTAATGATCCATCTGCTTTGTTGCTAGCACTGATATTACCGAAATCTTTTATTTGACGTTGACTAACTAATTCAAATAAAGAATCTAATTTACTTAATTGTTCATTGGTTAAATTTAGGTTATTCATCTTCAAATATTGCAGATAGATTCTATATCATTAATTTTATTAATATTATTTTCCAAACAATTTTTACTTATTTCAAGAAAAGTTAATCTTTCTAATTCATCTAAATTCAAGTTGTAATTATAAATAGCATTAATATTTTTTGATTTTGCATTACTTAATTCACTTTGTCTTACAAGTACATCTTTGAGAGTGGATATTCCAACATCATATCTAAGTCTGGAAAGCCTTACAGACTCTTTACTAGATTCAATTTCTTTAAGAGAAGAAATTATTTTCTCTTCATTTAATTTAAGATTCAAATAGGCTTTACTAATGTTTGTGGTCAAAATATTTTTTAGATTTTGATAAGCATTTTCTTCAGCTTTTGCATCTGCTATTTTTGATTTGTAAGATTTCTTATTCTGTCCGCCATTAAAAATACTCCATGCGAAATTTAGACTTATTGTATTTGTATAGTTAGATCCAGATTCTTCAGGGTCAATTTCGGTGGATAGAGAGTCACCCTTGGAAAATGTACTTGAGAATGTGTTACTAATGTAAATATTAGGCTTATTTTGAGCTAAAAAACTATTTGCTTGGTTCTTTTTGATTGATTTTTGGAGAAGAAGGTTTTTTAAGGAAAGATTTTTATCTAGACCTTCCTTAATATTTTTATTCAATCTGTGATTCCAGAAACCAATTAAATTTTGCACTTCATTAGTTTCGAAAGTTTCCTTAATGTTAAGAATCTCTTTAAGTGAAATTTTATTAATCTCATGCTCTATTTTCTTTTCATTAAGAGATTGTTTATCTCGAGATAATTGAGCTTCTGCTTCGAGAACTTCAAATTTTGTTCCAATTCCAGCATCTAACTTTGCTATCGCATTATTTAAACTTGTAATTGATAAATCAAGTGTTTCTCGTTTATTTTGGATTTCTTGATTTGATTTTTGGTATTTGTGATACCTAATTCTTGCCTCTTGAATTAAATCTTTTTTCTTGATCTCATAATTATTTTCTGCAATTTTGTAATTTTCTTTGGCAATTTTAATCTCGGAGACTCTAATGGGTTCAATTAAATCCCACTTTATATTTAGAGAAGGATTAGCTGTAAATTGTGATGTTTTTAAAGTCGGTGAATTCCCACTGTACTTTTTACCTGAAACATATTTTGGCAACCCATTGGCTTGAAAATCTAAGGATGGGTATCTTTTAGCAATTTGACTTGAAAGATTGAAGCTTGCAGAGGATACTAAATTTTCTAATGATTTTAACTCTTGATTATTTAATATAATTTTTTCTATCTCTTGATGACTAATAAAAGGCTTATTTGATTTCTCCTCTAAAACATTATCTATATTATCTTTTCTTTCGCTCGAAAGTACATTTATAGAGTTCAGACATATGGCAAGGGGCAAAAATAAGATAGGATTTAATACTCTTCTAAGCATTTTTAAGTATCGTTGTTATTCGATTTTCCAATCAGAGTATTTATAATATCATTTGAATCATCAAGAACGTGAATTTTGGTATTTAATTGATTTTCCACTTCTTTAATATTTTTATCATCTAAAAATAAATCAGAGTTGAGTTTTAACATAATTGATGGAATGTAAATAGCTTCTCCTAAATCCTCATTTTTCAGCCCGTAAATTAGATCTTTTCCAGTTAAAAGTCCTGTAACAACTTGTTCTTGGCCCCAATAAATGCTTGGTAAACCATATAAATTAATTTTCAATCCATCAATTAAGTTTAATTTTTTAACTGTAGGAATTAGGGCTTCATAAACTAATTTACCAACAATCCAACTAACTTTTTTAGGATGTTCTAATTTTTGTGGTAGGTTTTTTGTTTTCTCACTCAATGTTTTGAGAAAGAATCTAATTGATCCTACTCCGTTAGATTCTTGTGGCATATTTTCGTAGGTTTTGTAACTAGGTAAATTTATACCGGCTATTAAATACCATTCGTCTGCTAGCCAACAAAAACGAGTCCCAAGATTAATCTGTAAAGAGGCTTGAATTTTTTCGACTTGTTTAATAATTTTTTTTGCGTATTCTGAGCCTATTGATTTTAATCCATCATTTTCAGGTCTAAATTTTGTAAGTCCAACAGGAACTATTGCAACTGAAAGTACTGTTTGAAAAGTTTTTTTGTAAAATTTAGCAAGTTCTAAAATTGATTTCTCAAGAATCTTTCCGTCATTTATGTTCGGGCATACAACAATTTGCGCATGTATTTGAATAGAGTTCTTTTCAAACCATGAAATTTGATCAAGAATTACTCCTGCTTTTTTATTTTTTAATAATTTTTCTCGAGTAGTAGGATCTGTCGCATGAACAGAAATAAAAAGTGGGGAAAGTCTTTGCGCAGAGATTCTATCCCAGTCTTCTTTTTTTAAATTCGTAAGAGTTAGATATGAGCCATATAGGAAACTTAATCTATAATCATCATCTTTTACGTAAAGGCTTTTTCTTTTGCCGCTTGGCTGTTGGTCTATAAAACAAAATGGACATTTATTATTGCATTGTTTGATTGAATCAAATAATGCATCTTTAAAATTAATACCTAAATTGACGTCTTGATCTTTTTCAATACTTACATTATGAATTTCATGATTTTTATCTAAAACTGATATATCAACAATTTCTTCACTAATGAGAATCTGATAATCAATTAAATCTCTTGGTTTTTTACCGTTAATAGTAATTATGGAATCACCTGATTCAAATCCTATCTCTTGCGCTATGGAATTAGCATCAATACTTTCAATTTCTGCAGGGTTAATTTTATAAGTAATATTGGGAACAAGAAGATCATTAGAATCTTCTTTATAATTAATTTCTTGCCACACAATTAAATTCCAAATATTCTGCTTAATTTTTATTCTAAACTCATATATGACTCAAAGTGTATTAAATACTTTTAAAATACCAAATGAAAATGTGAAATTAAGTGCCTTTCATTTATTAGAATATAGCATTCGCAGTTTTTTAAAACACGATTTAAATTAATTAAAATAGATAAATAAATTTGTTCATTGAAAGAATTAATTACAAAAAAATTAGAAGTGAAAAATAAATCGAACTATGAATTGCATAAAATAGTTGATTCATACGAAAGTACTTTTTTATCAAGACCTATTTCTTTAAGATTGTGGTCTTCTTTTCTTGTAATTTTACCTATATTTGTTCAAGCCCCTTGGGTGAGATTAGAACCAATTAGTGCTCTTTGTTTTACCTTTATAATCCTCTTGGGGGCTTATTTTTTGTACAAGAAACAACCAAATAAATGGTTTATAGTCAGTTCATTATTACTTGGCGTATCAGGGAGTTGGCTTGGTGGATGTTTGTTCTGGGGATGGTTAAGTCCATTTCCTATCCTACACATACCTGTTGAAGCTGTAGTTCTTCCATTAGCTTTAATTGGCCTTGGTACTAATTGGAAAATTGGATCTAGTTTTTATATCTCTTCTTTGTTTGGAACTGCTGTTACTGACATTTCAATATTTTTGATCGGAATAATGGATCAATGGAGAGAGGTCATAACTGCAGATTCTGAAAATGCACCTCTTATTCTACAAAAAACCTCAGAAAATCTTATTCAAATCAAATCATTATCAATAATTTTTTTTACTGCTTTGATACTTTGGCTTATTTCAAAAGAAATTTTTGATTCTGCAACTATTAATACGACTCATGGTAAAGCTCTCTTGGTTTCTAGTTATGTAATACAAACTACATTAATTGTTGACGGTATTTTTATTTTTTTAGCAATTCTTCAACCAACTTTTAGTGGATTGGTTTAATGCTGAGGCCTCCATTTTCGCATCAAACGATACCAATTAATAATTGGGATGTAATCGTTGTAGGTGCTGGAGCTGCTGGCCTTATGACTTGCCTCGAATTACCCGCAAATTTAAAAGTGCTTCTTTTAAATCGGAACACTAGTAAGGTATCTTCAAGCAGATGGGCTCAGGGAGGAATTGCATCTGTTGTTAGACAAGATGATTCATATGATCTTCATGCTGATGATACTTTAAAAGCAGGAGATGGACTATGTGATCTTCAAGCTGTAGAAATGCTGGTTAAAGAAGCCCCAGGTTGTGTAGACAGGTTGCAAAATTTAGGGATGATTTTTGATCAAAGTTCTGATCAACTATCTACTACTTTAGAAGCAGCCCATTCTCGCAGAAGAGTATTACATGTTAAAGATCGTACTGGAAGAGCATTAGTTGAAGTTTTAGAAGACCATATTGAGAATAAAAAAAATATTCTTCACTGTAGGGGCGTAAGGGTAACTGAACTTCTTATTGAAAATCAAGAATGTAGAGGAGTTCAGGTTCTTGATGGGGCAAATTTATATTGGATTCAATCGAGAGCTGTTGTTTTAGCTACAGGTGGGGGTGGGCATTTATTTACTAATACAACAAATCCCGCTCAATCCTCTGGAGAAGGGATCGCTCTTGCTTGGAAAGCAGGCGCTGCTATCGAAGATTTAGAGTTTGTTCAATTTCATCCAACTGCTTTAAAATTTTATGGCGCACCTTGTTTTCTAATCTCAGAGGCACTTAGGGGCGAAGGTGCTATTTTAATTGATAAAAATGGTGAGAGCCCAGTTAAAAATCTTCAAAATCGTGATTTAGCTTCAAGAGATCAGGTTAGTAGAGCAATTATGAAGAATATGCATGATAATAATGTTGATCATGTTGGTCTAGATCTCAGGTATATTGATCCTGAGAAAATTGTAGAGAGATTTCCTACTATCTTAAGTAGATGTTTGGATTATGGTGTTAATCCTTTAAATGAGGTTATTCCTGTAGCTCCTGCAGCTCACTATTGGATGGGAGGTGTTAAAACTGATCTAAATGCTTCTTCTACAAGGAAAGGATTATACGCTGTAGGAGAAGTTGCTTCTACAGGCGTGCATGGAGCTAATAGATTGGCAAGTAATTCACTGATGGAATGTCTCGTTTTTGCTAGAAAAATGTCTTCAATTGTTTTAAATGATCTTTCCAAATTTGTACAATTTGATAGATCATTTCAAGAGTTTGCTATTGAAGATCCGAAAGAAGATCAAATTTCAAAAATTGCTGAAAAAATTGATGAATTAAGAAAACTTTGTTGGTCGAATCTAGGCGTATCTCGAAATAAAGTCAATATGAGCAAATTTCTAAATTATATTCAAGATGATATTGTTCAATTACAAAATAATCCTTTACTCGATAGTCTTGAAAAAATAAAATTTGATCAACAAATTAAACTTAGTGAACGCAATAGAAGGGTTCTTAATCTTTTACTTGACTTAAAGAATAGACAAATAACAACTTTAATTTTATTAAAAGCTTGCCTATTTAGAGAAGAGAGTAGAGGAGGTCATTATAGATATGATTTTCCAGAAAAAGATAAAAATTGGCTATGCCATACTCGACAACAATTAGATCAAAAAATCCATAAAAGATTTATTAAAAATTAGTTTCTCCTTGATAACCGGCCTTGATCGCTAATTCATTTAAGTCCCTAGCACCACTAATGATTTCTCCATTTATTTCCCAAGAGGGAAATCCACTAATTCCTTTCATTTGGCATAGCTCATACTCATTATCTTTACCATCTTTAGCACATTCAACTACTTTTAATTCTTTAACTGCTTCCTTACCAAATAGTTGTTTTTGATCATGGCAATGAGGACACCAATACGCACTGTACATAATAATATTGCTTTTTTTTAAAAATTTTGCAAAATTTACCTTCTGGGGAGAGCTTGAAGTGGTAATTATCGGTGATACATTTTCGGTAGGTCTTATAACATCAATAGCATTGGAGGGGTCAACGTTAGTTGACCAAATTAGGCCACCCAGCAGGATACTTATGGCTACTATAAAACCTCGGAAAATCATAGGTTCTCTACTTTCAAACTTTGCTCCAATCATAGAAGTTATAAAGATAGAAAAAGATATAATTGCTGAAAGTATACAAAAAAAACAATATGCTTGAATTTTTAAAAACATTATATTGATTAATAAAAAGCTAAATGTAGAGGAAGCACAAGAAATTAGAAATATTAACCACCACAAAAACTTGTTTAGCTTTTCTCTCGGAGAAATTAAATTTAGTGAAAGTATTATTGTGATAACTAATATTGATAAGTAAGTTATAAATCCAGCTAATGAGAGAGGTATATTAATTTGATTATTTTTAAATAAAGTACCCCAAGGACTATTTAAAACTGTTTCACAACCATTTTCTATACCTGGGCATGAAAGCGAAGTAAATAATCCCCAGTTTTTTAAAGTAATCGAACCTGTATCAACTAAGCCTATAGTACTAAGAATTGCGATTATGATTTTTGGCCATTTCAAATCTTTATTATTTCTACTTTTAAAAGTCTTAAGCGCCATAAACAATGAAAGTTTGTTATTTACATAATCTATCCTAATATTATCTTGGCATGAGAGTTGCATACGAAATGCTGTTTAAAATTTTTAATTTTTTTAAAATTTGTGAATAAAAAAAATCTCAATGTTAAAGAAAAAAAACTTCCTAAGATTGCATTTAGTCATGTTGGTTGTGAGAAAAATCTTGTTGATACTGAACATATGCAAGGATTATTAGATAAAGAGGGCTATGAAATTGATAGTAATACAAAAGATGCAAATGTTGTTGTTGTAAATACTTGCAGTTTTATTGAAACAGCAAGAGAGGAATCAGTTAGACAAATTCTAGAATATACAAATCAAGGAAAGGAAGTAATTGTTGCAGGCTGTATGGCTCAGCATTTTAAAGAAGAACTTTTTAAAGAAATACCCGAAATAAAAGGTTTGATTGGAACAGGAGATTATCAAAAGATAGCCAAGGTTTTGAATAGAGTAGAAAAAGGCGAAATTGTTAATGAAGTTTCAAAAATTCCGGAATTTATTGCAGATGAAGTAATGCCTCGATTTGTAGATAAAAAAAAATTTGTTGCTTATCTTCGTATTGCTGAGGGCTGTAATTATAACTGCGCTTTTTGTATCATTCCCAAGTTGAGAGGTCCTCAAAGAAGTAGAACAATAGAATCTATAATTTCAGAAGCTAAAAGTCTTGCAAAACAGGGTATTCAAGAAATCATACTAATTAGTCAAATAACAACTAATTATGGACAAGATATTTATGGAAAACCTTCATTAGCAAAACTTTTGAATGAGCTTTCAAAAGTTCCAATTCCTTGGATAAGGATACATTATGCTTATCCAACTGGTTTAACTGATGAAGTGATTAAAGCTTTCAAAGATTCAAAAAATATAGTACCTTATTTTGATTTACCACTTCAGCATAGTCATCCAGATGTGTTGAAGAGTATGAATAGACCTTGGCAGGCTTCTTTGAATGAATCAATTTTGAGCAAAATTAGAGAAGAAATTCCATCTGCTGTATTAAGAACCAGTCTTATTGTGGGTTTCCCAGGAGAGAAAAGAGAACATTTTGAACACCTTCTTAAATTTTTGGAAAGCCATAAGTTTGATCATGTAGGAGTGTTTATTTTTTCTCCTGAAGAAGGAACTTCAGCTTTTGATTTACCAAATAGAGTATCCTCAGAGGTCGCAGAAGCAAGAAAAGATAACGTTATTTCAGTTCAACAAAATATCTCTAAAGATAAAAATCAGTCATATATTGGTTCAAAAATGAAGATTTTGGTAGAAAAAATATCTGATAATAAGGAATTAATAGGTCGTTCTTTTCATTTTGCACCTGAAATTGATGGAACTGTAATTTTATCTATTAAAGATAACAGTGATTTGAAAAATTATATCGGTAAATTCGTTGAAGCAATTATTTGTTATGCTGATGAATATGATTTGTACGGAGAGACTATTAAATTTTTGTAGTTTTTTAGATTAATTTAACTGCCCTTAAGATTTTATCTAGTGCGAAAGCAGCTCCAAAACCAAAACCTAGAAATGCAAAGTAGAAAATGACGTTCATTAATTTTTTTAATTTAATTTAATTTAACATCAGATCAAAGAATAAGATTTTTTCGTTTAATTTCTTAATCTTGAATATATGGTAATTTTTTGTGTAAACATTCTTCCGCTTTTTGTAATTCCCGGCCTAAATATAGAGCATGATCAAATCTCGTAATTAAGTCATTTCTCTCTTCAGTGATCAATATTCCAAGTTGTTTAGCACTAATACCTTCAAAAACTGCATTACTAACCCTTTTACTTTGAGAGTCGCATTTGATAGGTTCATTTGTTTCTGGGTCAATGGCATATCCCTCATCATTAATATTATTTAAAAAGTGCTCTAGAATTATTTTTTTTTCTTCTAAATCTACTTTTATAATAAAATAACCGTTTGGATCTAGGTCTATATATCTCTTGGATAGATCATTATCAATCTTTATTTTTTCTTCGAGACTTTCATTAGAATTCATATTGTTCAGTTAATGAAACACTACATTACTAATATAATATTTGGTAAAGCTAAATAATTTTTATTTGAAGGGTATAGAATTATTTTCAAATTCAATTTCCCTTTCGGTTTGTCTATTCACTTCATTTAGCCAAGGATTAATTATATTTGCCATATTTTTATCAAACCACTTGTGAAGGCTTATGGTGCCTTTTGCAAAAAATCCTCTTCTTCTTTTATGTTTGCCTCCAGCACCAGGATCAAAAAAATGAATACTATTTTTTATTGCCCATTCAATTGGCTGGTAATAGCATAATTCAAAATGTAAATTAGATATTTCTTCTTGACTGCCCCAATATCGACCCCATAAATAATTTTTATTTTTTACGCACATTGACATCGCACAAATATCATCAGAGTCTTTTTTTGCTGCGCTAAAAAGTAAAAGATTTTTTTTATTATCCAAAATATTTTCGAAAAATGTAGATGTTAGATATTTACTTCCCCAGACTCCCCACCTTAAACAATGCTCTTCATAAAAATTATGCATTTTTTTGAGGATTTCTTGGTTAATATTTTGCTCCTCAAAAATGTCTACTTTAATATCTTGTTTACTAATTGATTTTCTTTCTTTTTTTATATTTTTTCGCTGATTAGAGTTAAATCTAGAAAGAAAATCATCAAATGTTTTTTCGCCATTACTCCTCCATTCACTGCTTGCATTTATCCATTCATGGTATCCCAAAGATTTAAGATGTTTTCCCCAGCTTTCGTCAGTATATAAAAAATTACAACTTAAAATTTTGTTTGTAATTGCAAAACTTTCGATATGGTTTATCAGCAAATTTGTAATTTCTTTTTTATCGTTGTTTGTTTTATAAAGAAATTGATATCCATTCACAGGACTATAAGGACTCATTCCAATTAATTTGGGATAATAATTTAAATTCAGCTCTTGGGCTAATCTTACAAATGATTGATCAAAAATAAATTCTCCATAACTATGATTTTTTAAAAAAAGTGGAGCAATACCTAATATCTCTTCATCTTGATAAGCAACAAAATATAGAGGCTGCCAACCAGTTTCTCTAGAAACACTTTTTGATATTTCAAGGTTTTTAAGCCAATTCCATTCAAAAAATGGATTTTTGATTTCATTTGTTAATTCATTCCATATCTTTCTGGGGATTTCCTTAATGGACAATTTGACTTCAACTTTATATATATTTTTTTTCATATATTGTTTAATCTATTCTAAATTTTTTTGTAATGGACATGGATTTCATTATTCATTAAATTTTTAATTGATTTTATTTCCCATAGTCTTTTTAGATTAAAAATTTCATTTGATTGTTCTGGAGCGATCCATGTATATCTACCTCCAATAATTCGCGGAATTATTGTAATTTTTATATCTGTTATTAAATCCTCTTTTATAAATGAATTTATAAGTTTTGCTCCTCCTAAAAGAGCTAGATTATTTATACCTTTTTTTTTGAGTGAAATTAAAGTTTTTTCCCATGAATTTTCGAAAAAGAGTTTTTTCTCGAAGTCATTATTCGACAAATTATCAACTTTACTTGAGCTTATTAGCCACCTTCTTATTGGTTGTCGAAAGTATTTCCAAGCACTGTTAAATTTCATGCTATTTGAAGCAACTATAGAAATTGGTTGGCTTTTTGATATTTTTGCTTCGTTATTTTTATTGAGATTTTTAATTAGGTATGTTGATTGATGAGCTTTTAAAGTCCCTAAACCAAAAATAGTGGCATCTACCAATGATAAGTTTTGATTTAACATTTTTCTATCTTCTTCGCTTCCAAGATGTGACTCTCCACCTTCAGGAAATGCAATTCTCCCATCAAGACTAGATGCTATAACTATTGTTACTCTTGGAATACTCAAGTTTGTGTAACTAAATTATTTTCTAATTTCAACTTTAATGAATTGGTTAACTTTTGATCAACATAAATTTCTGCTGCATTGTTTGGGCTTTCTTGGAGTCTTATTTTGTGCAAAGTTGCGCCCAGTGCATGAATCGGTTTTTTCAGAATATCAGAAATATATAAAGCAATATTTTCAGCAGTCGGAACGCAACTTTGGAAAAATTTGATGTCTTTATTTAGAAAAGTATGATCTAATTGTTCAACAACTAAATCATTAATTATTTCTTGGAGAGCAGATAAGTCACATACCATACCAGTTCTACTATTAATGTCTCCTTTTACAGTTATATCGACAAGATAGTTATGACCATGTCCATTAACTCTGGCACATTTCCCATAGATTTTTTTATTTTCTTCAAAGGATATCTCTTCTTTTGCGAGTCTATGAGCGGCTGCAAAATGAGTTTGGACTGTTAAAAATGCTTCCATGTTTTTTCCAAAATAATCTGCCCATAAATTTGGGTTTTCGTAAAGCCTTAGATTTGTAAGAGGTAAATCGTTTTTTAGACGACTCCAAATGACCTTCACTAATGCTTCAGTTGTAGGGAGAATACCCTCTTGATTATTAACATTAAATTCAGGCCAGACATCATTTAAAAAACGAAAATCTAATTGTCCAGTGACCTTATCTTTAATAGAGTGTTTTACATCAGAGAGATTTAGGACCATTCCATCAGAGTCTAGTTCTCCCCCCATTGATACAATGAGTTCATAATTATGACCATGACCTGGTGCAAAACTGCACTTTCCAAAAAGAGATAAATTTTCTTCTGGACTTTTTTCAGGAAGCCAATAACGGTGACTAGAACTAAAGCAGGCACGTCGAGTTATGACGCATTCACGACCTTTTCCATGTAATGGTTTGGATTGTGTAGAAGTCATACCTTTCTGCGATAATACTATCTTAAGGTTTTATATACGCTTTTGTCTTTATGGAACAATCCATTATCGAAAAAACAGTTAAGGCTATCAAGGGCAGAAGCATATTTTTAATAGGTATGATGGGTTGTGGTAAGTCACAAACAGGTTTAAAACTGGCTGAATTATTGAAGTATAAATACATTGATTTAGATTCATTAATAGAGAAGTTGGCAAAAAAATCTATCAATCAAATTTTTAAAGATGAAGGAGAAGAGAATTTCCGTGAATTAGAATCAAACTGCCTCAAAGAAACTATCAAAATTCCTTCATTAGTTATAGCAACTGGCGGAGGGATAGTGACCAAATCGGAAAACTGGGGAATCTTAAGACAGGGAATCATTGCTTGGATAGATCTAGATAAAGATATAGCAATTGAAAGATTAAAAAATGAAATTGAAAACAGGCCACTACTTCAGGGAAAGAATCTAAATGATTTATATATGAGCATTTTTCAATCTAGAGAAAATTTATATTCTCAAGCAGATTTAAGAATTCAGGTAAAAAAAGAAAATATTGAAGAAGTTGCCATGAAAATAATCAATGCAATTCAAAAAGAAATAATTATTTAATCTGGTTCAATTCTTACTGCAAACCATTTGATAACGTATCCTAATTTGATTTCTAATTCATAAGTGCTTTCCAATAATTCTTCAAAAAATTCCTGATCAGGATCTTCTATATTTTGATATATTGTTTGTGTTTCTGTTTTACTAAGCCAATTCTTTAGCCATAAAATTGCTTCTTGCTTTGATACGATTTTTTCTTTTGAATCTGGCTCAAATAATACATAATGATCTGATGCTCTTATTAGTGGATTTGACATAATGAAAATTCTTCTTGGATTAATTCTTTGCTTGACTTTTCAAGTAATTTTTTTAGAAAGTTCTTTTGCTCTAGTAGATTCTAACGTACGTGAGTTTTTGCAAAATCGTGTAAATCAATGGCCAGAATTATATTTGCCAAATTTTAAATTATCTGATACCTCTAAAGATTTAATTTATCCTAAGTGGTTCGAGGGGAGTTGGCTTGTTACCTCTCAAAATATAATTAATGATTCAGAAGAACCAGTTATTTATAAAGTAAATTTTTTTAAGAATGATTCAGATTTAATTGTCGGTAATCGTGCAAAAAATTCTGAATCTATTGGAAAAGCAATATTTGGTGACACCTTAATAAAGGTTGTAAATGATCCTAAATCAATTAATAATCAAATCACTTATTTAAAAGATGATTTTTATATTGAATCAAGAATTAAAGGGAGAAATCAGATCCAAGATGATAATATTTTTTTCGCAGATGAGCTAGTTATACAAACAGCCCATAAACCAGGTGCTTCTAGGATTAATCAGGTAGAGACAATTAGTAAATTTCAAAAATGTTCTGAAGAAATATTTGAAGTTAATAATTCAATCAAACCAGCAATTTGTGGAGTGCAATATGTTGCTTCTTATGGTTCAAAAGTTGGTGATCCTTCTATTCATGCTGTTAAAACAAATAAATATAAATTGACTTTTGAATTTATTGAGAGTTAGCACTAAAAAGATATTCTTCTAAATTGTTCCTCCACATGAAAAGATTTTCTAGATAAGGGTTATTTATGAATTCTTGACTCCCCTCTCCTGAAAGAATTGGCCCTGCAGACTTTGGAAATTTAAGAAGGGATAATTGAGCTGCAATTGAAATATCTGCAATTGATAAACTATCCCCAACTAAATATTGTTTGTTGATTAAGGATTTTGATAAAGCTTCCAGTAATTTTTGGAGTTCTAAATTATCTTTAGAAGACAAAACTACATTAGAGATTTTACTTAGATTTTTAAAAGGTAATTTATCAACAATACTTTTAACTGAGGAAGGTATTTCATCTGGAAGTAATGCAGTTCTTAGCTGTGGACTTTCTATTGCAGATTTTATTAAAGCTTTTCTACAAGTCGTAGCCATTGTAGTATCTGCCCAGTCTTCAATTAGTTTGCATTGTGCGAATAATATTGGGTCCTCAGGAAAGAGTGGATTGTTATCATTTTTTTTATCTATATATTCACAAATAGTTGAAGAGTCATTAATAATTTGATCATTACTATCGACTATTACAGGTACCTTTTTTTGACCTGATAATTTAAATATTTCAAATTGACCTATTCCAGGTGTTACTTCTTCAACTCGATATTGAAGTTTTTTTGCATGAAGAGCCATTCTTGTTTTTAAACAAAAAGCACTATGCCTAAATTGATATAATGTAATCATGCTGTTTAATGTTTGTTAAAACTTAGCTAAAAAAGTAATCTATTTGTGGAGCTGATGGGCGAATTTTTCTCTAATGTTGCAAGATATCCCAAGTATTTAATATCCATCATTGTTGGAGGACTTGTTGCATTGCTTGAACCTTTATTCAAAAATAGATCAAATCCACTAACAATAGTAGGTTTGATATCTTCTGTCTTAAGTGCTTTCATAACTGTTTATTTTGTCTTGCAAGCGATGACAAATCCAATAAATTTACAACCATAATGCCAAACAATTACCGTATTGCAAAAGTTTCTGCTCTTTTGAAGAAAGAAATAACCCTTATTTTGCAAAATAATTTGGAAAATGATCTTATTAGAGATCATTTCATCAATATTTCTAAAATTGATTTATCAGGTGATTTGCAACACTGTAAAATTTACGTAACTTCAACTGCTCAAGATAAAGTGATGAAAGAGATTGTGGCAAATTTGAATACTGCTAAAAGCTCCATAAGGCGCATTTTAGGAAAAAGAATAGAGATGAGAAGAGTTCCAGAGATAATTTTTAAAGACGATATTGTTCTTAATAAAGGATTATCAGTTTTAAAACTTCTCGATGAATTAAAAAATAAAAATCAAGATAATAATGATGAGGGTAAGGATGCCAATATTTGATCTACCCCTTGATCAAAGAAATATAATTATCACTCGATCAAAAGAAGGGATATTGGATATAAAAAAGATATTTACAAGCAAGGGCGCTAATGTATTTGATTTGCCTGCAATAAGTATTGGTGATCCTGATGATTTGAATCCTCTTGACGAAGCATTAAATCAAATAAATGATTTTCATTGGATTATTTTTTCCAGTAGTAATGGAATCAAATTTGTGGATAAACGACTTAGATATTTTGATAGTTCATTAAGAGAATGTTCTAAAAAAGTAAAAATCGCTGTAGTCGGAGAAAAAACCTCAAAAACTCTTGATGATTTTGGGATTAAGGCTGATTTCATACCTCCAGAATTTGTTGCTGAAAGTTTGATTGATAATTTCCCAGTCTCTGGTTACGGACTTCGAGTCTTTGTACCAAGAGTCCAAACAGGTGGTAGGGATCTAATTGCAGATCAATTTAGGAAGGCTGGTTCCCGTGTATTTGATGTTGCTGCATATGAAACTAGATGTCCTGACTCAATTCCAGAGGAAACAATTGATATTATTTCTGATCGAAAAGTAGATGCAATTATTTTCTCAAGTGGCAAAACCGTATCAAATTCTGCTTTTTTACTAGAAAAAAAACTTGGTAAACAATGGTTAGAATATTTTGATCAAATTAAGTTGTTAACTATTGGACCCCAGACAACAAAAATATGTAACAAGATTTTTGGAAGAGTTGATAGTCAGGCACAAAAATATACTTTTGAAGGACTATTAGAAGTAGCAATTAATATTTTTAGCTAGAAAGATCTTTTGCATAGTTCTTTTCAACTAAATCTTTGAACCTATCAAGATTGGCTTGCAATTCTTTTGTAACCATTTTGCCTAAAATGTTTTCTTCCATAAACCGCGCAATCATTTTAGGTAGCTCATACGTTATGGCTAAATTAACCGTTGTGATTTGATCATTTTTACTTTCGAAAACTACTGATCCCTCAGTTGGTAAACCTCCAATTGATTTCCATTTAAGTTTGCTTTTTTCGACTCTTTCTGTAATTTGAGCTTTCCATTTAAACCTAAAGCCATTTGCCGCTAAAGTCCATTCTGTTAAATCTGGTAACGTATTAGTTTCTTCATCAACTGTTTTTACAGATTCAATCCAGCTCATCCAAAGTGACATTGAGTCTAAATCGCTCCATGTATTCCAAACATTTTCAAGAGGCGCATTAACAACTGTTATTACGTCATGTTTTAGCCAAGTACCCATCAATTAACTTACAGCAAGATTTTTTGCTAATTCTGCTCTCTTCTCTAAGATGGCAGCAGCAGCTAAATGACCACTCATAGTAGCTCCCTCCATAGAGTCTATGTAATCTTGTTTCGTGTAACTACCAGCCATGAAGAAATTAGATATAGATGTTCTTTGATCGGGTCTGAAAGGTTCCATTCCCGGAGATTCTCTATAGAGTGATTGTGGAATTTGTACTACATTACTCCAAAGCAATTTTAGGTTTTCTGAAGATGGGAATAGACGGCGAACCTCTTTATCTATTTCTTTTGTAATTCTTTCCGTAGATCTTCCCATCCATTTATCGCCTGGAGTTAAAACGCATTGGAGGAGTGATCCCATATCTTTTTTTCTATAATCTGCTGGACTTGCTAGTGCTAAATCAGCAAAACAACTGAAAGAAGCATCAGCAGAATAAAGAAGGTTATCTAGACCAGTTGGAGCGTTTCCAGTATTATCTTTTTGTAATTCGGTCACCCAACCGTCGTATCTTAATTGGATTGTGGCAACAGCAACTGCTCTAAGTTTTTTTAAACCTTCAAATTCTTTAAATTGATACCATTCTTTTGGAATTATTTTTTTTATTCCAGGAACATCACAGGCAGCTAGAAATTTATCTGCAAAAACTGCCTTAATCCCTTCAGGAGAAGATATTTTTAACTGATTAACTGAGTAAGAGGAAGATTTCTTTTCATAAATAATTTCTTCTACTTTATGATTAAGGTGTATTTTTGCTCCTTTGTTTGTGATGTAGTCGACAATAGGTTGAGTTAACCACTTATGAGGAGAACCTTTTAAAAGATTTAGTTTTGAGGCTTCTGTTTTTGAGGCAAACATCATGAAGATAGTTAGCATACATCTTGCAGAAATATCTTTGCAATTTATAAAACCCAAAGCATATGCGATAGGATCCCACATTCTTTCTAAGCTTTTTTCACTTCCACCATGGTTTAAAAACCATTCTTTAAAACTCATCCTATCAAGATTTCTAATTATTTTCATTGCGCCTTCATAGTCTATCAATCCTCTAACTATTGGGCTTGTGCCTAAAGCTAAGGCATTGCTTAACTTATCTACCCACGTAAGTTGTTCAGTCGTAAAAAAAGCTTTTAGTCCATTGAATGGAGCACCCAAGGGGAATCTGAAATCTAAAGATTTCAAATTCCCACCATTATTGATGAACAGATGAGTATGATCTTTGGGGAGTAAATTATTTAAAGCTCCCACTTTTTTCATTAATTTAAAAAGATTTGCATAATTGTAGAAAAATACATGTAAACCCATTTCTATGTGGTTGCCATCCTTATCTTCCCAACTTCCTACTTTACCTCCCCAAAAAGACCTGCTCTCGTAAATTTCTACTTCGTGTCCCTCATCAACTAAATTGACCGCTGCTGTAAGACCAGCTAATCCTGAACCAACTATCGCAATTTTCACTTTTTTCTTAAAATTATAACAAATCAAGTTTGGATATTGTTTGTTCTATGCAACCTATCGATTAAGTTTTTATATTATATGTAGTAGGAGATCATTGTTTATGGAAAATGTAAAAGTTAAACAGGAAATTAAGAATTCTGATGATGGCAAAGGTATCTTAATTACGAATGATGCTATAGAGCAGATCTCAAATTTATTAAAAGGTCAAAGTGATAAAAAAGCACTTAGGGTAGGCGTAAGATCGGGGGGTTGTAGTGGGATGAGTTATACGATGGATTTTATAGTAAATAGTGAAATAAATCCAGATGATAAAGTTTATGATTATTCACTAAATGCTGATCAAAACTTTCAAGTTGTTTGTGATCCTAAAAGTCTCCTATATATATATGGAATGCAATTAGATTTTAGTAAGGAATTAATTGGAGGGGGCTTTAATTTTGTAAACCCTAATGCTTCTCAAACTTGTGGATGTGGAAGCTCTTTTGCAGTTTAAATAATAATGAATAACGAAATTAATCCTATTGAAGAGGATTTTAATGCAGCTCTATCGAGATATAAAGCTGGGCAAGATTTAATTCCTATCGTTCAAGATTTTCAAAAAATTATACAGCAAGTACCAAATCATTTTGCTGCATGGACTTGTCTATCATGGCTTCAATTACTTTTGAACAATAATGAGGAAGCTTTGGCAGCTGCCAGACAAGCTGTTCGGTTAAATCAGCAAGATCCACAAGCAAGAATGAATTTGTCTTTAGCTCTTTTGGCAACTAATAATAAAGGTGTCAGGGATCATATTGAGCTAATAAAAAAAATGTCTCTGATGATGCCAGATGTGAAAAGTGAGTTGAAAGAATCTGTTGAAGATGGATTAAGTAGATATCCAGATTGGCCTGAGTTAACCAAAGTTAAAAAATGGTTGGAATTTTAAATTGTCTAAAATTTTAATATTAAGTAATGGGCATGGAGAAGATCTATCTGGAAGTTTAATAGCTAAGCAATTCGTAAAAATTGGTTATTCTGTTAATGCTTTGCCAATTGTTGGTAAAGGAAACCATTACAAGCAAGAAAAAATTAAGATTATTGGAAAAACTAAAGAATTTAGTACTGGAGGAATTGGCTATAATTCTTTTAAGGGAAGACTAACTGAGATATTTGGAGGAGAAATATTTTATATTCTAAAAAGATTATATTTAACTTATAAACTAAGAAAAAAATATGATTATTTTTTTGTAGTTGGAGATATTGTGCCAGTTTTTTTTGCATGGATTTGTAAAAAAGATTTTTTTACATATTTAGTTGCTTATTCCAGTCATTATGAAGGGAAGTTAAAATTACCATGGCCTACTAAATTTTTTTTGCTTTCACAAAAGGCAAAAAAGATATACACAAGAGATTCTCTTACAGCTAATGATTTAACTTTGCAATTAAAAAAGAAAGTATCTTTTTTGGGCAATCCATTTATGGATAAGTTTTTTCCTAAAAATAAAGAATTAAATAAATCTAAATTTAGTATTGGTATATTTCCAGGAAGTAGATTCCCCGAGATTTTAGATAATTTTGTTTTGATATTGGAGGTATTGGAGGCTCTGTCAGATTTAAGATATTTTCAAAAAATTCAATTTAATTTTGCAATAGTTAATGCTTTATCATCATCAAAAATAAAGGAGATATTTCAAAATAGAAGATGGTTATACCAAGAAAAAACAAAAGAGAATTATGTCTTGAAATTTCAATATAAATCTCTAGAAGTGAATATATATTGGAATAATTTTGAAAAAATATTATTGAAAAGTAGATGCTGTATCAGCATGGCAGGAACTGTAGCAGAGCAAGCGATTGGATTAGGAAAACCGGTTATTCAGATTGAAGGTAAAGGTCCACAATTTACAAAATCTTTTGCAGAAGCGCAAAGACGTTTGCTTGGAAAATATGTTTTTTGTGTCAGTAATTATAAAGATAAGAATGATCAAATAAATCAGACAATAAAATTGATCATAAAAGTAATATATCTAATAAAGCTAAATAAGAGGTTTATGATCTCATGTAATGAAAATGCCAAAAAAAGACTTGGTGAAAATAAAGCTTGTCTTAAGATGGTTAATGATATGAATATTGTATTAAAAAATGATTAAGGAAAATAATCAAAATTATCTAAAACAAATAATTGAAAATTTGTTATTAGTTAATTTATTTACAGTAATTTTTTTTGCAATATTTTTTATTTTTGCAATTATCATGCAGTTAAATGGAATATTTATATTTATTAATTTTATACAGATAGTTTGGAATCCTCTTATAGTCCCATTAATAACAATTCTTATTATTGGTGCTTTAGTAAACGGGATTAATTCTTGGTGGAGGCGTAAATTGCATTCTCAAGAAGAGGATATTTAAAATTATAATTTTTGAGTTTACTGCTGATTACTTTTTGTCCTTCTAATACAACTTTTGCTCCATCTCCTAACAATATTTTTAAAACCGCTCCAGGTACTGGAAGTAAATTAGGTCTATTCAGACATTTGCCTAAAGTCTCAGAAAATTCTCTCATTAATACTGGATTTGGTGCAACAGCATTAAATACTCCTGAATACTTTTTATCAACTAATCCCTGAGTAATTAATGCGCATAAATCACTCCTATGAATCCAACTCATCCATTGCTTACCATCTCCAATTGGCCCTCCTAATCCAACTTTAAATATTGGGAGCATTTTTCCTAATGCGCCTCCATCTGCCTCTAGAACAATTCCAATTCTAAAAATAACTAATCTTGAGAAAAATGGTTTTTCAGTAGCTACCGCTTCCCAATTTTTGCAAAGATTAGCTAAAAAATCCCTTCCTCCAATACTATTTTCAGTGAATTCACCCGACAAACTTGTACCGTAATAACCTATTGCTGATCCATTTATAATGACTTTTGGGTTGATTTTGAAATTTTTAAGTGTCTTCATCATAAATTTCGTAGTGTTAATACGACTATTTTTAATCTCCTGTTTTTGTTCAGAAGTCCATTTTTTTTCTGCTATGGGTTCTCCCATTAAGTTAATGATTCCATCAGTCTCTCTTAAAATATTGAGAAGATTTTCGTTATTCCAGTTTTTTTCTTTTGATAAATCTATTTGAAAAAATTTAAATTTATTGAAATCTAAATCAAGCTTTAATTTACTTATGGGTTTTCTACTTACGATATATATTGTGTGATTTTTATTGAGTAGTGTTGGTACTAATTCTTTGCCAACAAATCCTGTGCAGCCAAGTAGTAAAAGACGCATATTTTAGAGATATTTATCATTTAAGGCTATTAAATTTTTTAGGCGTTTGTAATTATTATTCTGTTATCAATTTTTTTAAATATTTATCAAACAAGTTTTTGTATAATATATCAAATAGCTTTTTTGACTTAATTATGACAGATTCTATTCCAAAGAAACCTCTCAAGAAAGGAGCCTTAGTTTTTGTCGATAGAGAAAATTATATAAAAAGTATCGAGGCGTTAGCCAGTGATAATGATCTACCTAATTATGTCTTTGATGGTCCTGGAGAGATTCTTTCAGTTAAAGACGAATATGCGCAGGTTCGATGGCGCAGGCCTGTGCCAGATGTTTGGTTGAAATTGGATCAACTTAAAGAATATATTCAATAAATTTTTATATCTAAAAGTTTTTATTTTTTTTCTCTGCAGACATCTTCGATTGAATTCTTTTTGCTCCCTTAATCATTTCTTTACCATCAAATAAATAATCATCTACGTATCCTTGTGTATATCTATCAAATTCTGATAATGCATCTTTAACTTGAGAAAAACAATGATACAGATCTAGGCCTAAAGCAGTAATAGACTTTGGAACTATTTTCTTGTTATAAATTTTTTCAATTTTTTCAATTTTCTTTTGAGAAAGACTTATATAAATGCAAAAATTTTCCATTAGTTGGTCATCATATGGATCTGCAGAAAGTTCTTTGATTTCGTTGTTAAGAGGTTTAATTATTTGGCTAATTAATCTATTGATCGGAGTATAAATTTCTCTAATCCATGTTTCAACTTCTTTGTCTTTAATTGACGAATTATATTTTTTTGAATTAAATTTCTTTTCCCAATTTTCATTTAATGAATCAAATGATGAACTGGAAGAGAAGAAATTTCTATCATATTGTTCTTTTTTTATAGGGTTATTTAGAATCTCCCAGGCATTTTGTATTGCAAGAAATCGTTCTTTTTCTCCACCTGCATCAGGATGATGTTGCTTAACTAAAGAACGATATGAAGATTTAATTTCACTTTTGGTTGCATTTTGTTTGAGGCCTAATTCTTCATATAAATTCTTTTCCATTTTTATAAATTAGGAATTAAAGATAACCATCTTTTCTGGCTTGAATTGAGGTATTGGATTCAAACATTGCGGTTGATAAATATCTTTCTCCAAAACTTGGAAGAATTACTATCAATCTTTTATTCATTAGTTCTTTCCTTTCACCGATTTTTATCGTTGCAGCTAAAGCCGCTCCGCTGCTGATGCCTGATAAAAGACCTTCCAATCGAGCTAATAAACGCCCATAATGGAATGCTTCGTCGTCATCTATTTTTATAATTTCATCAATTAATTTAGTATTCAGGACTTTCGGTACGAAACCTGCTCCTATTCCTTGAATCGAATGAGATCCTGCTTTTTCTCCGGAAATTACAGCACTTTTTTTGGGCTCTACAGCATAAATTTTGCAATTTGGATTTACTTTTTTCAAAAAACGTGCGCAACCAGTAATTGTCCCTCCTGTGCCTACTCCCGTAACTAGTCCATCTAAATTGTTGTTGGATTGGGCCCATATTTCTTGAGCCGTTGTTCTTTCATGAATATCTGGATTAGCAAAGTTTTCAAATTGATTAAATTGATAGCTATTTGCAATGCTTGAAGACAATTCATTAGCTAAATCTAAGGCTCCTTTCATTCCTTCTTGCCCTGGCGTTAACTGTAATTCAGCTCCATAGGCTCTCAACATTGCCCTTCTTTCAATACTCATCGTGTCAGGCATAGTTAATATCAATTTATAGCCTTTTGCCGCAGCAACCATCGCTAATGCGATACCAGTATTTCCACTTGTTGCTTCAATTAATGTTGTTTTATCTGGTGTTATCAATCCCTCTTTTTCAGCTTTACATAACATTGAATAAGCGATGCGATCCTTAACTGATGCTGATGGATTAAAACTTTCTAGTTTGGCAATTATTTCTGGGTAACAATTAAAATACTTTCTGATTCTATTTAATTTAACCAAAGGGGTATTTCCAACTAGAGAAGTTATATCATTTGCTATTTCCATGAAATGATTATTTAAGTTGAAAAATTAAATCTCATATTTCCATAATAATTGTATTTAAAGATCTTTTATATAATTTTCTCAAAAGAATTTAATTAATAATAACTTTCTCAGTAAAAATATTTATTATTATAAAAGGAAGTTTTTATAATGATTATGTATTCGCTCGAACTCAGTCTAAGATATTCACCTTTTCCACTGTCAATTCAGAAGAAAGAATTTGAGGATGTTAAACGAATCTATGATGAAATAAAAAGTTCTATGAATGAAACTTTAGAATCTTCAAACTTAATTGAATTAACGTGTGACAAAGTGCAAGATAAATTAATTGCTGTTAGAACCAAAGAAATAATTTCTATTCAGATATATGAAAAATCATCAGTAGCAGGAGGATCTAAAAGACCAGGATTTTCTCTCAATATAGATTAATTGAATTAATGCGAGATTCCGTATCAACTGAAATACCTCATATTCATTTCAAAGATGTTTCTTTTTCATATCCTGGAAAAAAAGAAAATTTACTTTTTAAATGTAATTTATCAATAAAAAAACCTGGATTCTGGATGGTCGTCGGCAAAAACGGGAGTGGAAAAAGTACCCTTTTAAAATTAATTAATGGAATCATTAAACCCAAAAATGGAGTCATTAATTCTCAAGCAGATATAGGGATGGTATTTCAAAACCCTGATCATCAAATATTGATGCCAAATTGTAGGAGTGAACTTCTGATTAATATTAAACAAAATATAAGTGATTATGAAATTAATAAAAAAATTGAATATGTCCTTGATCAGGTTGGATTGAATGGTTTTGAAAAAAGGCCAGTACACACGTTAAGCGGTGGGCAAAAACAACGCTTAACTATTGCATGCGTTCTTATTAGTAATAGAAATTTTATTCTTTTAGATGAGCCTACAGCTTTACTTGATCAAACCAGCCAAGTAAAAGTTTTAAACACTATTAAAAATCTTACAAGTGACCATAAAAAACCTTTATCCGCTTTATGGATTACACATCGTTATGAAGAATTAACTTACGCTGATTCAGTAGCAGAGTTGAAAAATGGTTTTTTATCTAGCTGGCAAGAACCATCAAAATTTCAATATAATTAATTCTTTTACTTGTCATAAGGCACTTTAAAGAGTTAAATTCATTTTATATTCCTCGGTAGCTCAGCGGTAGAGCGATCGACTGTTAATCGATTGGTCGCAGGTTCGAATCCCGCCCGGGGAGTTCAATTTTAAATAAAAGACCTCAGGAAAATACATTAGAGGTCTTTTTTTATGTTTTCTTTTATAAATGTTGGGAAAATGTTGGGAAAATGTTGGGAAAATGTTGGGAAAATTCATTAAAAATCTGTAAAATTGTCATATTAATTTGATCAGAGATATAAATTGGCAACCTTTGATGAATTTTATGCTTCGTTAGACGCTGATAGTAATGTCAGAGGAGATCAATTTGAAAAAAAGTTCGCATTATGGTTCCTAAAAACTGATCCAACATGGGCAAGTCAAGTTGAAGGAGTATGGAGATGGGATGATTACCCAAAAAGATCTGAGTGGGGAACTGATTGTGGAGTAGACATAATCCTTCATCATAGAAATGGTGAAAGGTGGGCAGTTCAGGCAAAATGCTTTTCTCCAGAAAATTATTTGAATAAGGATGAATTGAACAGTTTTATAGCAGAATCAAGTGATGATAGATTTCAGGGAAAATTATTAATTTCTAGCACGAACAAAATTGGACCCAACGCCGATAAACTTTTAAAAAGGCATAAAGTCGTAAGGATTTTATTAAAAGACTTAAGAGATTCAGATATAAATTATCCTTCCTCTATTAAAAACCTGTATTTGGGTTCGCCACTCAAAAAATATGATGCTAAACCTCATCAAAAGGAAGCGATTAAGGATGTATTGAAGAGACTAAAAAAAGTTAATAAGGGACAAGTAATAATGGCATGTGGTTCTGGAAAAACTCTTACTGCGCTTTGGATTAAAGAAAAGTTATTTGCTAAAAATACTTTAGTATTACTACCTTCATTAAGTCTTGTAAGGCAAACAGTCAAGAATTGGAACACTCATAAATCACAAACTTTCAAATGGTTATGTATTTGTTCAGATCAGACTGTTGCGAGAGATAAAAAAAATAAAGATGAATGGATCACAAATACCTCTGAATTAGGTATTTCCGTTACTAGTGATTTATCAAATATAAAAGAATTTCTTCTTCAGTCAGGATGTAAGGTAGTTTTCTCCACTTATCAATCATCTAAATTGATTTGTGATGCACATAAATTAATTGACGGGTTTAAGTTTGATTTAACTATTGCAGATGAGGCACACAACTGTAGTGGCAGAAAAGAAAGTTATTTTGGAAATATTCTTGATGATAAAAAAATAAATACAACAAAGAAACTATTTTTTACAGCAACTCCAAAAATTTTGTCTACAAGAATTAAATCTAAATCTAAAGAAAAAAATATTGCTGTTGCATCAATGGATGATAAAAATTTGTTTGGAGAAGTACTGCATAGATTGAGTTTCTCAGATGCTATAAAAGGAGATATTCTGTCAAACTATAAGGTCATTATTGTAGGAGTTGATAATGAGGAAATTAAGCAAAAAATTTCTAAAAGAGATCTGATTTCAACAAATGGAGAATATATTTTTGACTCTGAGAGTCTTGCAACCTTTATTGCCATAATCAAATCAATAAAAAACTATAAGATACAAAAATTAATTTCATTCCATAATCGAATTAAACATGCAGAAGTATTTGCTGATAATCTCCCAAGAGTATTAGATAACTTTAATCAAGATTTAGATGAGGGATTTAAAATCTCATCTTCCTTTGTGGAAGGTAAGATGAATGCCACAGAAAAAGATGAAAAAATTCAACAACTTAATTCAGTAGGAAAAAATAGTTGTTTTATTTTATCCAATGCAAGATGTTTATCTGAGGGGGTTGATGTGCCAACTCTCGATGGTGTTGCATTTGTAGATCCAAAACATAGTGCTATTGATATCGTTCAGGCAGTAGGGAGAGCAATAAGAAAATCAGACAATAAAAAAGAAGGAATTATAATTGTCCCTGTGTTTTTGGATGAAATTAAGAATTTAGATAAACAGATACTCGCAACTAAGTTTCAAACAGTATGGAGTGTAATTCTTGCATTAAAAGCACAAGATGATGAACTGCTCGAGAAGATAGATGAACTAAGAATTCAATTAGGAAGAAGGAAAATCACAAAAATTACAAAAAAAGGATTAGAAAAAATTTATTTCGATTTGCCAGATAATATTAATCCTGAATTTTATGATTCTCTTTATACTTTACTGATCGAGAATACATCAGATGATTGGTTAGAAAATTATGGAAAATTTCAAAAATTCTTAGCAGATAATGAAGGAAGAAATATTTCTCATCTTGAGTTTGGAAGATGGGTTGGAATACAAAGATATAACTTTAAATTAAATAAATTATCAGAAGATAGAATTTCGTTGTTAAATAAAATACCTGAGTGGATATGGGATGAAAAAGATTTTCAGTGGAATCAAAAGTTTGAATTACTTAAAACTTTTATAGTTAATAATGGACATGCTTGTCCTCATCAAAATAAAAGTAAATTAGGTCCATGGGTTACAGCACAAAGGCAATTATATAAAAATGGAGAATTAGACCAAAAAAGAATTGATAAATTAAATAGTCTTTCTGAGTGGATGTGGGATAAAGAAGAATCTGAATGGTATGAGAATTATTTTGATTTAAAAAAGTATGAGGGGAAAAATCATCATACCTATCCACCTCAAAATACGCCTTTGGGTGGTTGGTGTAAAAGGCAAAGAACAATATACTCAAATGGTGATCTTGAAGAAATTAGAATTGAGAAACTTGAATCACTAACTTATTGGCATTGGGAATATAAAAAAGATTTAGATTTTAAAAATAATATTAAAGAGTTAAAGAAGTTTTCTCATAAAAACAAACATACCTACCCTGAAAAACCACCATTAAAATCATGGGTATATACACAAAGGAAACAATATAGGGAAAAAAATATTTTGCTAACTGCAGAGCGTATAAAGATGCTTGAAGCAGTTGAGCATTGGAATTGGGATAGTTTAGAAAGATATAAATGGAATAAAAAATTTGATATTTATTTAATATATTTAGAAGAAAAGGATTTACTAGACGAAGATACTATAAAAAATATATTAGGTTGGAGGAGAGATCAGAGGGCAAGATATGCTAAAAAATATCTTGAAAAATATGAAATAGATAAACTTGAAAGTACCCCCAATTGGAGTTGGGACCCTTTAAATGAAAATTGGTTGCAAAGTTTTGAAGATTTAAAAGACTTTATTACCAAAAATGAGACTCTCCCAACTCCAAAAACCAACAGAGTTCTTGCCGAATGGATTCGAACGCAGAAAAGAGCAAACCAAAAAAATAGATTATCACAGGAAAGGATTGATCTTTTAAGTAGTATTGGAATTAACTTGAAAAAAAGTAATTAAGAATTCTAGAAGTAATTCAAAAACCTAAAGTGTATCGAACTTATGCAAATTGATGATTGTTGTATATTTTTTAATAATAATCATGCAATCTTTCAGTCCCTAATTTTTTTCTTATTGATCCATTCCTGTATTTCATACTTCATTAAAACTGTTCTTCTAGGGGATAATTTTATTTTGTCAGGAAAATCTCCTTTTTTTATTAACCGATTTATTGTTGATATTGAAATTCCAATTAACTTTGAGACTTCTTTAATAGTTAGAAAGGGACGGTTTTCTTGATTGATCATGTTGGTAATATGTTGGGAATATATCTCAAACTCATGGAATTTTTATATCAACTTCAGTCAGGCACTATCAGGAAAGGTCTACCCGACTTTCGCCCGGGGAGCTTTATTTGAAACAGTATGAACGCTCATAAGCTCAAAAAGGCCCATATGGGCTTTTTTTGTTAGAAATTGATTAGCCAAAAATATACTCTAAAAATTTTGGTGTATTATTAAGAACAGTAAATAGAACAAAAAAAATTAATTAGAACTACTTAAGGATAACTTTTAAAAAATAAAATTGCAGTATTTTTAGAACAGTAAATAGAACAATTAGCCAATTCTCCACATAAAAAAAATACGTTCTTTAATTAATTTTTTCATTCTATAAAATCTAGAAATATTTCCTTTTTGTATGGTAAAAATTACATCTTGAAGGTCATTCTAGTCATCCCACATATCCTTTTTCTCTTGATCTAAATTATTCCTTTCGAGTAATTCTATTCTTTGTTTCTGAGGATCTATTTCTTTTTCAAGAATGTTTTTATCGTCAATGTATTTCGATTGTACTTCTAAGATAATTATTTCAAATTGTTCTCCAAAAAAATCTGACATTTCTCTCCATGCTTCCATTTCTTCTTCTTTACCAATAGTATCGTTTATCTGATGAGCAATAATTTCTAGTACATATTCTTTTAGCTCTTGATGACTCATCGATTCAACTTTTTTTTGAATGTAAAATTCTTTAAGATTTTCTAGTTGTTTTTTTGATAAATCAGAATAAATAATAGACTTCTTTTTCATAGATACTTAAATTTTTCTAATATATACAAAATTATTACTTTAAATGCTCAAAATAAATCAAAAACTTTAAACTCGGTTAAATCATCTTTGAAAACTGAGAATCACCATTTAATTTCATTTTCACAGATCTTACTACGTTAATTGAAGTTAGATATTTTTTCAAATTAAATCATTATTTTTTCTAATATCCTCTTGATTATTAAGAAAAAGTAAATAAAATCGAAAGAAATTGTAAAATTTATACTTTTTAAAAATTTGCAATTTCTCTCTAATACCCTGCTATTACTAGGTTAATTGATAAATCTAATTGATAAAATTGTTTACACTAATCCAGCAATCTTTATAAAATCTTGAGAGAATCATAATACTGAAACTTAATTTTAATTTAATAGTCTATACAATATGAAAATTTCAATCCTTTTAATTGAAGATGATCGTGATATGCGTGATTTGGTGGCAAGGCATTTAGAACATTCTGGTTTTGATGTCCAAAAAGCTGAAGACGGTATCAAAGGACAAGCACTAGCTCTTCAATATTCACCAGATATAATACTCCTAGATTTAATGCTGCCAAATGTTGATGGATTAACTTTATGCCAGCGACTTAGAAGAGATGAAAGAACATCCAATATCCCAATTTTGATGATCACTGCATTAGGTGGCCTTAAAGATAAAGTAACTGGGTTTAATTCTGGGGCAGATGATTACATTACTAAACCATTCGATCTAGAAGAACTACATGTACGCATAAAAGCTTTATTAAGAAGAACCAACAGAGCACAATTGAATTCTAGTAACCAGCAAGAAATATTAAATTATGGACCTTTAACTCTTGTTCCAGAAAGATTTGAAGCTATCTGGTTTGAATCTCCTGTTAGATTAACGCATCTTGAATTTGAACTTCTTCATTGTCTTTTGCAGAGGCATGGTCAAACTGTATCGCCAGCATTAATTCTGAAAGAAGTATGGGGATATGAACCTGATGATGATATTGAGACAATAAGAGTTCATATTAGACATTTACGCACTAAACTTGAACCCGATCCACGTAAACCTATTTATATAAAAACTGTATATGGTGCTGGATATTGTCTTGAGTTACCTATAGGATCTCAAGTGGAAACTGCTCGGCAAGATTTTATTCAAGCAAGAAATCCTGATTTGATAAATTCTGCGGTAGATTAACCTCATTTATCTTCCATTGAAATTTTTAAAAAAGTAATTTCCCATGCCAACCTTGGTTGAATGTTTTTTCTTAAGAGATATTTTAAACTTTCAAGTTTTCTAACTAAACCAATATTTTTTGTCGTGCGCCACCAAATAGTTTGAATTAAATTTACTAAACAAATCTGTTGATAAATTTCTAATTTTTCAGAAATTGATTTAGATATTTCTAATATTTCCAGACTATTTTTTATTGGAGAATCTAATTTGCTTATAATTTCATCTGAGAAATCATTCCAAATTTCAATATTTTTCAATAATTGATTTGGAGATCCATTTGCAGAGTTTATTAAATCTTCAAATTTTAACTTTGTATTAATATTTAATTTAGAAGTATCTAAATATTCTTTCAAAATAGACTTCATCTCTTTACTAGAAAAGGATCGAAATCTAACGATTTGACATCTTGAGATGATCGTATCTAAGAGAAGATTTAATTTAGATGTTAGTAAAATGAAAATACCGTTACTAGGTTCTTCTAAGGTTTTTAAAAGGCAATTTGAGGCTGATTCGTTTAAGAGGTGTGCATCAATAATTAAAACAATTTTTTTTTCTGAGTTTATTGATTTTTGACTAAGAAAAGTTTTGATATTTCGTATTTGAGCAATTTTAATAATCTCAGATCCACTTTTTATTGTTTTTTCAAGATCGGAACTTCCAGAACTTTTAGTTGCCAAAAGATAATCAGGTTCGATAATTAAAAAATCAGGATGGTTATTGTTCGTAATTTTCTCTTCAACATTATCGCTTGGTGAAGATTGTTTGAAAATCTTTTTTATAAATTGAAGAGCAGTTTGCTTTTTCCCTACGCCTTCAGAACCATAAAATATATAACCATTAGCAAATGATTTGTTTTTAATTATGTTGTTAAGACAGTTATTTACTTCTTCATTCAATAAAAAATTATTTTTTTTAACCTCAATCATTTGTTATTAGAAAAATTATTTATTACAGTCTCTTTAATTTGATTAGAAATAGTTTTAATATTTTGTGACGCAGATATTACTTTCCAGTTTTTTTGTTTGGCAATTAGTTTGAAGCCTTCATTTACTTTTTCTAAAAATCTAATACCTTCTGATTCTATTCTATCTGGAATTTGATTTTTTCTTCGGAATATGCTCTCTTCTGGAGAAATTTCTAAGAAGAAAGTTAGATCAGGAGATTCTCCTTGACACACAATAGATTCAATATTTTTTATTATTTCTAAATTTATATTTCTTCCATAACCTTGATAAGCCAAAGTGGAATCGGAAAATCTATCACTTATTACCCAATCATTGTTATTTAATGCAGGTGAAATAATTTTGGAAACGTGTTCAGCTCTATCCGCTGAATAAAGCAATAATTCGGCAAGAGATGAAGGCTTGTTATTTTCATTATTATCCAGAATCAGTCCTCTAAGTTTTTTTCCTAAAAGACTGCCTCCTGGCTCTCTAGTTTTGATTAATTTAGACCCTTTCTTTATTAGACCACTATTAGGTAGCCAATTAGATAGTTCATCTATTTGGGTAGTTTTACCACAACCATCAATACCCTCAATAACTATAAATTTTCCTTTCATTTAATCCAAAGATAAAGCATTAATTACAACTGTAATAGAGCTAATAGCCATCAATAATGCTGCTATTGAGGGAGTAAGAAGAATGCCGTATTTAGGGAATAAAATGCCGGCAGCTAAAGGTATAGCTAGTAAGTTGTATCCAAAAGCCCATAATAAATTTTGCTTTATTTTTCTTATAGTTTTTTTTGCAAGATTTAAGGCGTAGGGTAGTCCATTTAGTTGATCTCCCATTAATACTATGTCAGCATTTGCCTTGGCTATTTGAGTACCTGATCCCACCGCAATTCCTAAGTCTGAGGATGCTAAGGCAGGGACATCATTAATACCATCACCAATCATTGCTACTTTATTATTAATTTTTAAATTTTCTATAGTCTTTAGCTTCATTTCAGGAAGAAGATCCCATTTTACTTCTGATTGTTTACAACCAATTTTTTTTGCTAAAGCTAAAACTGTTTGTTTTCTATCTCCACTTAAAATATTAATTTTAAATTTGTTTTCTCTCAAATTTTGAACTGTTTTAATTGAATCATCTCTGAGTAAATCTCCTAGCAAGATAAAGCCTAATAATTTATCTTTGATACTTACTCCAATGATAGTGTTCGTTTTTGTTTCTTCATTTTCAATGACTTTTTTTGCATCACTATCAATAATTAATCCTTTGCTTAGTAGCCATTCAATATTACCAATATTAATAAGTCCATCAATTGAATCAAGTTCTCCAGAAATACCTCGACCTGAATGAGTAATAATTTTTTTTATTGGAAATAAACTTAAATTTTGTTTTTTTGCCTCTTGAATTAAGGCATCCGCGATTGGATGTCTGCTTTCTTTTTCTAAACTGGCAGCTATTCTTAATAAAAATGAATGATCATTATTATTTTTGTAATCAACAATAAAAGGCTTGCCTTTTGTTAAAGTACCTGTCTTGTCAAAAATGATATGATTAATTTTTGAAGCCATTTCTATTTTGTCCCCGCCTTTAAATAAAACCCCTTTTTTTGCTGCTTTACCTGATGCGACAGTTATTACTGTTGGGGTGGCTAAACCCAATGCACAAGGACAAGCTATTACTAAAACAGCAATTGACAATTGAATTGCTAAACTCAGGAAATTCTCAGCATTAATACCAAGCGAACTATGAAGTGTATGGCTTGAGTGACTAATGAATTGATGATTATGAATTAATAAATCAGGCCAAATGTTTCTTGCTCCCTTCCACCAAAAGAAGAAGGTTAAAGTAGCAAAAACAAGTACAAAGTAAGTAAATTTTCCTGCAATTTCATCAGCAATTCTTTGAATGCGAGGTTTTCTAGCGTTTACAGACTCAATAAGATTTACTAGTTTTGCAAGAGAAGAATCTCCTCCGACCTTTTGTACTTTAAGTCTAAGAGTTGAATTAAGATTTAAAGACCCACTAGATAGATTTTGGCCTTCTTTTACTTCGATAGGTTTGGATTCTCCAGTAATATGTGAAACATCAACATATGAATTACCTCGAGTAACAATGCAGTCAGCAGGTACTCTATCTCCTGCTAAAACTTGAATCTCTTGATCAGGTATTAAAGTGTTTACTCTTATTGACTTTATTTGATTATCTTTTGTGTAGATATTTGCCATTTCAGGTTGAAGATCTAATAACTCACCAATGGATGAACCAGTCTGATATCTAGCTCTTTCTTCTAAGAAACGCCCAATTAGGATAAAACCTAAAAGCATAACTGGCTCATTAAAAAAACAAGGAAAGCCAGTGCTAGGAAATAATAAGGATAGAAGACTTGTTGTATATGCGCTAGTTACTCCAAGAGCTACTAAAGAATCCATATCCGGACGGCTCTTTGCAAATGATTTAAAGCCATTAACAATTATTCCTCTTCCAGGGAAAAGTAAGGCTAATGTTGCTAAAGAAGCGTGAAAAAATATATTACCTAATATTGGAAAATTTATATACTTTCCTTCTGCGAGATGACCTAAACCCGAAAATAGTAAAAGTAATAATGCAAAAGTTAGTTTTTGCCATTGATTATTCCATTTCTTTTTTTTTTCTAATTCTGCCTGATTTATTTTTTTTGATAAATCATTTATGTAAATCTTTGATGGGAACCCATTTTCTTTAAGGTTTTTTAGAACAGTTTCTATTTCTATATGTTTCTGGCTAATTTCAAAATATGCACTTTCAGTTAGTAAGTTAACAGAAACATTTTGAATACCATCAGAGTTTTTCAATATTTTTTCAACTGTGCTAACACAACCTCCACATTTCATTCCTGTAATGCTTAATTGAATACTCTTCATATTTTTCTCGATAGTATCAAATTAATGATTGACTTCATTTTTAACTATAATAATAAATGTTATAGACTTTTTAAATAGTTATTTTTTAAATTACTATATTAAATTTATTAGATTCAAAGCAGTGCCCAGTAATCAAAACAGAGACAATTTTATTGATAAAGCTTTTACAGTAATTGCTGAATCTATTGTTAAAATAATGCCTATTGCAGAGAAAGAAAAAAAAGCTTATATCTACTATAGAGATGGATTAGCAGCCCAAAATAATGGAGATTATTCGGAAGCATTAGAGTATTATAAAGAGAGCTTATTGCTTGAAGAAAATAAAATCGATAGGGGTGAGACTCTTAAAAATATGGCAATAATTTATATGAGTAATGGTGAAGAAGATTTATCTATTGAAACTTATGAAAAAGCGTTAGTAGAAAATCCAAAACAACCATCATGCCTTAAAAATATAGGTTTAATTTATGAAAAAAGGGGAAGATATGCTGAACAAAATGGTGATTTAGATCAGAGAGATATTTGGTTTGATAAAGCTGCTGAAGTTTGGTCTAAGGCAGTGAGATTATATCCTGGTGGGTATCTTGATATTGAAAATTGGCTCAAAAACTCAGGAAGGAGTTCAATAGATATGTACCTTTAATATTTTTTACTCTAAAAAAGAAAAATCAACTGCCTCTTGAATATTTGAAATCTCTTTAATATTGATTAAATTTCTAAAATTTTTTTTTAGATTCTCATCAGATTTTGGCACCACGATATTTTTAAACCCTAGCCTTGCAGCCTCTTCTATTTTTGTTCGAAGTTTATTTGATTTTCTGACTTGACCGCTCAAACCCAATTCTCCTATAAATGAGCAACTCGGTAAAGGAGGAATATTTTTCAGACTTGATAATATTGATATTGCTACACCTAAGTCAGATGAAGGATCATTTATCTCAAAACCACCCCCAGTAGCTATATAACAATCAAATTCAGATAATTTAATACCAACATGTTTTTCAATAACAGCTAGAATTTGATGTAATCTATTAATGCTAATTCCAGTTGTAGTTCTTCTTGGGTTACTGTAAAAAGTTTTATTTACAAGTGCTTGTATATCAACTGCGAATGATCGAGTGCCTTCATTAGTTATCGTAGTTGTTACACCTGAAATATTTTCTTTATTTGTAAAGACTGAACTTGGGTTTTTTATCTCTCGTAGGCCCTCTTCAAGCATTTCAAAAATTCCGATTTCAAAGGTCGATCCAAATCTATTTTTTATACTTCTTAGTAATTTATGTGAAGAGATATTATCTCCTTCAAAGTTTATTACTACATCAACTAAATGCTCAAGGGTTTTTGGACCAGCTAAAGCGCCATCTTTAGTAACATGACCAATTATTAAAAGACCAATATTATTTTCTTTAGCAAGATTTTGCAATTCAGATGAACATGCTTTGACTTGAGAAACTGATCCTGGCGAACTTTCCATATCATGATTATGAATAGCTTGAATACTATCAATGATTGCTAAACTTGGTTTTAAACGTTTGATCTCCTCAATAATTAGGAATAAATTTGTTTCTGCATAAATTTTTAAATCATTACTTTTTTGATTTAATCTTTCCCATCTAATTTTTACTTGTTCTAATGATTCTTCTGCAGTAATGTATAAAACCTTCTCATTTAGAGATATTTTTCCTGCTGATTGAAGAACGATTGTGCTTTTACCTATACCTGGCTCTCCTCCAAGTAAAACTACAGATCCAGGGACTATTCCACCTCCAAGCACTCTATCAAATTCTTTAAATCCACTGGTAAATCTTGATATTTTTTTAGATGAAATTTCATTAAAGGATATAGCTTTCTTATCATTGTTTACTTCTTTATACTTAGAAGTCTTGTTTTTAATTTCTTCGACAATGGAATTCCATGAGTTGCAATTAAGACATTTCCCAAAGTATTGAGAAGTTTCAGTTCCACAATTTTGACAAATAAAAGTCGACAATTTGCTGGACATTAAGTTTTTGAATAAAGTAATGGAACTTGAATGTTTGGGATATTGCCCCTCTACAAGTTAGATTAGGATAATAATAAATTCTCTTTCTGATTAGCTAATAGAAACAAATGGCTTTATCTAGTCAAACTAAAGAAACAATCCTAGTCGCAGATGACGAGGCAAGTATTAGAAGAATTCTCGAAACGCGTCTTTCAATGATTGGTTACAAAGTTGTAACTGCAAGTGATGGTAAAGAAGCACTAAAGTTATTTAAAGATTACGAACCTGATTTAGTAGTACTCGATGTCATGATGCCAAAGTTAGATGGTTATGGAGTTTGTCAAGAATTAAGGAAAGATTCTGATGTACCAATTGTTATGTTAACTGCTTTAGGAGATGTTGCAGATAGGATAACAGGCTTAGAATTAGGGGCAGATGATTACGTCGTAAAACCATTTAGCCCCAAAGAATTAGAAGCAAGAATTAGATGCGTTCTAAGAAGAATTGACAAAGAACAAATCCCTGGAATGCCTAATTCAGGATTAATTTTGGTCACTGATATAAAAATTGATACAAATCGAAGACAAGTTTTTAAAAGCGACGAGAGAATTAGATTAACTGGTATGGAATTTAGCCTGTTAGAGCTTTTGGTAAGTAGGTCCGGAGAGCCATTTAGCAGAGGAGAGATATTAAAAGAGGTTTGGGGCTACACACCCGAAAGACATGTAGATACGAGGGTAGTTGATGTTCACATATCCAGATTAAGATCAAAACTTGAGGCTGATCCAGCAAATCCAGAATTGATATTAACAGCAAGAGGTACAGGATATCTTTTTCAGCGTATTGTAGATATTGCTCCATTTGATGGTAAATAAATGGGGAAGGATACTGTACATAAAATTAATAAATCCAGAGCTATCAGAAGATTAGTTATTTGGTACAAAAGAAACTCGGCTGTAACTTCAATTGTAGATACAGCAACTAGTTCTGCAGTTACGGCTAGTAACGTGGCAGGTAACGTAGTTTCTGGTGCGGGATCCGTCGTTAGCACAGCCAGTAATGTTGCTAGTAATGTTGCAGGTAATGTAGTTTCAAGTGCTGAATCTGTCGTGAATACTGCTAGTAGTGTGGTTTCAAATGCTAGTTCGTTGGCAAAAAATACATTACAGCCATTAGTTTTTGACCCATTAAAAAGATTACAAAATAGCGATGATATTTTAGATAAGGTTGAAGACAAGCAATCTAAGAGAATTTGGATCGCAGTTGATGGTATGGGCGGAGATTATGCTCCTGGCCCAATTCTCGAGGGTTGCCTTGAAGCTATAAGTAGATTTCCTATAAATATAAAATTTGTGGGTAAAATTGAAAAAGTTAAAAATTCAGCTGAAAAGTTTGGTTTACTAGAATTACTTCAAAAAGAAATAGATAATAATCGTCTTGAGTTAATTGATAGTGGAGATCCTATAGGAATGAATGAAGAAGCTACTGCAGTGAGAAAAAGGAAAAATGCAAGTGTAAATGTTGCAATGGATTTAGTAAGAAATAATAAAGCGCAAGCTGTTTACTCAGCTGGTAATTCAGGCGCTATGATGGCTTCTGCAATATTTAGAATTGGTAGACTGAAAGGGATTGATAGGCCAGCTATTGGTGCATTATTTCCAACAAGGGATCAAACTCGCCCTGTGTTAGTTTTAGATGTTGGCGCAAATACTGATTGCAAACCCTCTTATCTTCATCAGTTTGCTCTTTTAGGTAATATTTACGCAAAAGATGTCTTACAAGTAAAAAAACCAAGAATTGGCCTTTTAAATATTGGAGAAGAAGAATGTAAGGGTAATGATTTGTCTCTCAAAACATTTGAATTACTATCTTCCGAAACAAGTTTTAATTTTGGAGGTAATTGTGAAGGTAGAGATGTTTTATCAGGTAGTTTCGATGTAGTTGTGTGTGATGGATTTACCGGGAATATATTATTAAAATTTCTTGAGTCTGTGGGGGGTGTTTTGTTGGATATTTTAAGATCTGAGCTTCCAAGAGGAAGGCGGGGAAAAGTTGGTTCAGCTTTTTTAAAAAGTAATCTTCTCAGAATTAAGAAAAGGTTAGATCATGCAGAACATGGCGGAGCTTTATTACTAGGGGTAAATGGAATTTGCGTCATCGGTCATGGCAGTAGTAAGTCTTTGTCAGTAGTTAGTGCTCTTCGCTTGGCTCATTCTGCAGTGAATCATGATGTGATGGAAAATTTAAATCAACTTCAAAAGCTTCAAGTTTTAAATTCATAAAACATATTGCGTCAAATTTATGTTTGACTTATATAAGTAACTAAAAAACTCTTTTGGAAGGCATAAAAGTTAATCAGATTGGAGTCTCATTTAAAGGAACTGGTAGTTTTGTGCCCGATCAAATATTAACTAATCAAAAAATTAGTCAAAGGGTAGATACAAGTGATGAATGGATAAAATCTAGAACTGGCATTTCTGAGAGAAGAATTTCTAGCTTAGAAGATGATGTCACTGAGATGGGCTATAGGGCTGCACTAGCCGCGATTGAAATGACTGATTGGGACGTTAAAACTGTTGATTTGATTGTTTTAGCAACTTCTACTCCTAATGATTTATTTGGTTCAGCGCCATCTATTCAAGCTAAATTGGGAGCTTCTAACGCTGTAGCTTTTGATTTAACTGCAGCATGTAGTGGTTTTTTATTCGCTTTGATAACAGCCTCACAATTTTTAAAAGGGGGCAGTTTTAAAAGAGCTATTGTTATAGGAGCAGATCAATTATCAAGTTTTGTTGATTGGAATGATAGAAGAAGTTGCATTCTCTTTGGAGATGGTGCAGGTGCATTAGCAATTGAAGCTACAAGTGAATTTGATAATTTCATTGGTTTTGATATGCAAACTGATGGGGAAAGGGGTTCTTTTCTTAATCTTCCATCAAAAAATATAAAAGATTCAATAATTGATAATATTGATTTTTTAAGTGGAGGTTTTTCTCCAATCCAGATGAATGGTCAAGAAGTTTATAAATTTGCAGTTAGAGAAGTACCGATAATTCTTGATAAGTTGTTCAAAAAAACTAATTATAGTTCTGGCGAAGTTGATTGGCTTCTGTTACATCAAGCTAATCAAAGAATATTGGATTCTGTAGGTGATAGGTTGAAAATTCCTAGAGAAAAAATTCTTAGCAATTTAGAAAAATATGGTAATACTTCAGCGGCAACAATTCCACTAATGATGGATGAGGCTATTAAAAATAATAGAATTAAACAAAATGATATTATTGCTATGAGTGGTTTTGGTGCTGGGCTAAGTTGGGGTGCGGCCCTTATTAAATGGGGTTAAAAACAAAATTGGATGATTATGAAAGTTGCATGGGTATTCCCTGGACAGGGTTCGCAAAAAATTGGAATGGCAAAACAAATTGAAACCTTGCCCAACACAAAAGAGAGGTTTAATTATGCTTCTGAGATATTTGAGAGAAATTTATTTGAAATTTGTGATTTAAATTCTGAGCCAAAAAATCCTCTTTGTGATTTAAATAATACAATTAATACACAAATATGTCTTTTTGTAGTTGAATCGATTTTATTAGACGCTCTAAAAGATAATGGTTTTAAACCATCATATGTTGCTGGTCATAGTTTAGGTGAAATTACGGCTCTATATTGTGCGGATGTTCTTTCATATGAAGATTGTGTATCACTAATAAAAGTAAGATCTCAATTAATGGTAAATGCTGGGAAGGGATCTATGGCAGCAGTAATTGGTTTTGATAGAAATCAACTGGATTTATTAGTAAAAAAAATTGATGATGTTGTAATTGCTAATGATAATAGCTCCTCCCAAATTGTTTTATCAGGTTCTAATGAAGCATTAGATATTTTATCCAGCGAAATTTCTTGTAAAAGATTCCTTAAATTAAATGTATCAGGAGCATTTCATTCACCATTTATGAATGAACCTTCATTAAAATTTTCACATTATTTAAAACAGATTAAATTTAAAAATCCTTCTTTTCCAGTCATCAGTAATTGTGAACCTTCACTCTGTAGCGATCCAAATGAGCTTAAAATTAGATTTGAAAATCAAATGTGTAACGGGGTAAGGTGGCGAGAAACTATGGATTTAATGGCACAAGATAATGATCTTCATATTGTTGAAATTGGTCCCTCAAATGTACTTAGCGGTTTAGGAAAAAGACATCTGAAGAATGTAAAATTTTCTCAAGTTTCTTCTTCTGATCAAATCACTTATTAATTTCGTATGAAAAATGATGTTTTTCAAAAATTAATCTATCAATTAGTTAGTAATTTTTTGGTATTTCCGATTTATAAATTTGTTTTTAAAGGTCATTTAATAGGTAGAGAAAATATTCCGCAAAAAGATTCTTTTATAATGGTATCTAATCATGGATCTTTACTTGATCCTCCTTTTTTAGGACATGCTCTTGGGCGTAATATATCTTTTATGGCAAAGGCAGAGCTTTTTAAAATACCTTTTCTTGGATTTGTGATCAAGTCTTGTGGAGCTTATCCTGTAAAAAGAGGAATTGCAGATAAAAATACTATTAAAATAGCATGTACAAAGTTATCGAATAACAAAAGTATTGGGATTTTTATTGATGGAACGCGTCAGAAAAATGGGCGAGTTAATAAGCCCAAACAAGGGGCTGCATTGTTAGCCTTTAAAAATCAGAAATTATTATTGCCTGTCGCAATAGTTAATTCACATAGACTACTAAGATTTAAATTCTGCATTCCTTTCTTTTCAAAAATAGTTATTAAAGTGGGAAAACCTGTTCAACCTCCACAAAGCTCATCAAGAAATGACCTGAATTCTGTAACAATGCATCTTCAAGATGATATTAATAATTTAATTGGATGAATTCTTAATTAATTGGAGAAATAGGGTAAAGTGGCAAAACTTTCTGCCATGAATTTAAATTCGTAATAAATAAATTTTTATTTGATAAATCTAATAATTCTATTAAGTCTTCTTCATCCTGATAATTAGCCTCAAAAATAGGTTCTTTACTCTCCAATTCTTTTATAACTTTTGGTAAAACTGTTTCTCGAATGAGAATATCTCCTTTTTTTTCTTCATCATGATAAATCTCATATTTACCTGCAATAAATCCATTTCGTTTTAATTTTTTGTAAATCCAAAATGATTCTTTGTTTGTGAAAATATTATTTTTTGATGCAATTCTCTTCGCAATTATTTTAAATGAACTAAAACTGTCCAAGGGACAGTTTATTTGTTGTGAGATAGTTCTTGCTAAAACTACAATAAGCCTTGAAGCATTAAAATTTGCTGGCCCTATGTTGACAGATATCTTATTTACTTTTTGTAAATTTTCTTTGGAAATAAATTTGTTGAATTCAATAATCAAGTTATTACATAAGTCATTATCAAATTTTTTTATAAATAATTCATCAGATTCAATATTATTTTTTTTTCTATATCCGAAGCCAAAAGAATCGTCTGTGCTATGTATTACTAATGTATTGTAATTTTGTCTGGGTTTGAGTTTATGTTTCATAAATTACCTTTAAACAGGCAATTCCATACCTGGGTTACATTTAGACCATTTACCAAATTCATTCGTATAACTTTCACAAGATTGAACATCCCAATCTGTTTTATAGTCACCATTCTTATCCTTAACTATACTGACATGAATGATTGGTTTTTTTGCTTTAAAATTAGGAACATCACAGATATTATCTACACCATGATTATTTTCAACATCATGGTAAGTAATACATCTATCAACCCATTTACAGTTGATGCAAATGCACATAATTAATGAAAAAAATGAGAAATAATAATTATCTTACAAATCATACACTAATAATTGATGAATTAGAACGAAGTATAAAATTTTATAGTTGGGATTCTATTTTATTATTTTTACCTGAAGGTTCTTATTTAGTTGGTGGTTATATAAGGGATATTATTTTGGGAAGAGTTACTGAGGAGGTAGATGTTGATCTTGTGGTGCCCATAAATGCTATAGAAATTGGGAGAAAGATCTCAGAGAAAATTGAATCTAAATTTATAATTTTAGATGAAAAAAGAGAAGTGGTAAGAATTTTTCTTAATCGTATATCTATTGATATTGCTAATCAAATGTCTCCCAATATTGAAGAAGATTTGAGTAGAAGAGATTTTTCTATTAATTCAATTGCTTTTTTATTTGATGAGAAGTGTTTGTTTGATCCATTAAATGGCTTAAGAGATATAGAATTATCTTTGTTAAGAACCTATTCAGAAATAAATTTACTGAGTGATCCTTTAAGAATATTAAGATGTTTTCGATTTGTTGCAGAGTTAAATTTTAAAATTGATTTAAAATTAGTTACCTATATAGAAAAAAATAAAAGTAAATTATATCTTGTTGCTCAAGAAAGGATTAATTATGAAATAAAGAAAATAGTAAATGGGAAGAATGCCCTTGAGGCTATTATTTTGATAAAAAATTTTAATATATTTGGGTCTGGTAATTCAAATAAAGATTCTTTTTTTTTGGATTTAAAAGAAATTAATTATGCATTACTTAATCAGAATGAAAAGAAGAAATTTTTACCATTATTTTTTATTTCTCAAATTTTCGATGTATCATCTCTTGAGAAATTTAAATTTAGTAATGTTGAAATTACAAAAATTAAATTATTGCGAAAATGGCACTTCTTTTTAAAGAACAAAAATATCGCTCAGTTAAATGAATTAGATAGATTTGAATTACATCAAGAATTAGAGATGTTACTTCCATCTTTTATTTTTTATTTACCTCAAAATTTACGCTTTAATTGGCTAAAAAGATGGCGTGATAAGGATGATAAATTATTTCATCCCTCCAATTTACTGAATGGTGATGTAATTAAAAAAAACTTAAAAATCAAGGAAGGCCCACTCTTAGGAAAGCTTTTAAAGTACCTTTCAAAGGAGCTTGCGTATAAAAGATTGAATAATTTTGATGAAGCTATTTATAAAGCAAAGCAATGGATTGAACAAAATGCGCCAAAATGTGATTAAATACACATAGCTTAGTTTTGTTTAACAGTTCAGACTTCAAAATCATTTTTAAAAATTTATGAGCATTCGTATTTACATCGGCAATTTACCACAAGGATTTAATCCAAAAGAATTTGATAAGATTTTAAAATCAGTCTCTGACTCGATTAGATTTAAAGCAGTTTTAGATAAGGAAACTAAGGAATCTAGGGGGTTTGGTTTCGCGACAACAAATAATGAAGAGAATGCTAATTTGCTAATTCAAAAGTTAAACGGTTTTGAATTTAATGGTTCTAAATTAAGAGTAGAGTTATCAGAAAAGAAAGATTCTGCTTCAAATAAAAAATATAGCGGAACCTTAAATAAAAATAAGAAGAGGAAAGATTTTAAGAAAATTGTCCATAGTGATGCCCCCAACCTTGAAGCACCTGATCCAAGATGGGCTGGAGAACTATCTAAATTAAAAGATTTATTAGCTAACCAGAAGACACCTGCTTAATTATTTAATCCTAGAAATAAAAAAAGATATTGGAATCTCGAAAGCTTTTACCGAATTTTTTACAAAAGCTCTGTTATTAAAAACATCATAGTCTAACCTTTCAATAGCGTTTAATATGCCTCTGTAGAGTCGTAAAGATGTCCAAACTGGCCATCTTGCGTCAGAAGATAACCACTTAATACCATCTTCAGATTTTTGGAACCAATCGCGAGCCCTTGTTAATTGAAAGTTCATCAGCGCTCTCCATTGATTATTGATTTCGCCTTTTAAAAGTTCTTCCTCAGAATAATTAAATCTTTTTATATCTGCTTGTGGGAGATAAATTCTACCTCTTTGTCTATCTTCTCCGACATCTCTCAATATATTTGTTAATTGATTGGCTATTCCTAAAGCTATTGCTGCTTCTGAGGGGTCTGGCTTGTCGCTCCACGGAGCGGATGTATAAGCGGTGTCAATACCCATGACATTCTGAGTCATTAAACCAACAGTCCCTGCGACTCTATAACAATAAAGTTTTAATTCCTCAAAATCTTTGTATCTAAATTTATTAAGATCCATTCGCTGACCATCTATCATATCGATATAAGGTTGCATGTTTTGTGGATATTTTTCGATCGTATCTACTAAAACTGCGTCTAATTCTGTTTTAATATTTCCTTGGAATAAATTCTTTGTATTTTCTTCCCATTCATCCAGATTGTCTGAAAGTTCATTTTGCGATTTAGTTGATGCCTCTAAGCTATCCATTATCTCATCTGTTCTTCTACACCATACATAAATAGCCCAAATAGCTTTTCTTTTTTCTAATGGTAATAAAAGAGTTCCCAAATAGAAAGTTTTAGCCCATTTTTGAGTTTCTTTACGGCATATCTCATATGCTTTGTCTAGTTGAGAAATTGAATTATTCAAAAAGTTTTAATTATATTTTAAATTACTTTAAATGTTATTAAGAAACATTTTGGGGAGTTTTGGAATATTCATTATTAATTGATTCCGCGCATAATTTACCACTTAAAACAGCACCTTCCATAGAGGCTAAATATTTTTGCATTGTATAGTCACCGGCTAAGAAGAAGTTTTTAATGGGAGATTTTTGGCTAGGTCTGAACTCTTGACATCCAGGAACTGCTTTGTAAACAGATCTTGGAGTTTTTACTACCTTATATTTTCTTAATTTTGTCTTATCGTCACCCATGAAATGTGTTGGGAATAATTTTTTAAGTTCTTCCATAGTTGCATCAACTATATCTTGATCACTTCTATTTATCCAATCTTTAGCTGGTGCAAAGACTAATTCAAGCATTGATCTATTTGGATCTTCATATTCTTTACACGTGATACTCATATCTGCATAAACACTAAGGAGTGGTGATCTGCTAAATAGTAAGTGGTCAATATCTGTTAATTTTTTGTCAAACCATAAATGGATATTAATTACTGGTACACCATTTAAACCATTTAATTTAGAAAAAGCATCTAACCCTTTCCATTGTTTAGGGATAATTAATTTAAAGAGATCTACAGGCATTGCACTAACATAAGCGTCGGCAGTTACTTCTTTCTTCTCGTTTTCATTTAAAGAGGCAATAGTAAAACTTTTTACAGTGCTGTCTTCATTTAGATTTATTTGCCTTAATGGACTATTCAAATGTACTTCTCCTCCGCGAGAAGTAATATATTCAACCATTGGTTGGCAAAGTCTTTCAGGAGGAGCTCCATCAAGAAATGCCATTTTTGAACCATTTTTTTCTTGTAAAAATCTGTTGAGTGCAGTTAATAATACTGTGGATGATATTTCGTCAGGCCCGATGAAATTTAAAGCTTTACTCATAGCTATAAAAACTTCATCGTTAACTCTTTCGGGAATATTATGTTCTTTAAGCCAATCTGTCCATGATTTGGAATCACATTTGTCAAGGTATTTTTGGCCTCTTAACATTGCAGGCACTAAGCCTAATCCAAAAAGAATCTTTTCATTCCATGTAAGCATATCATTGTTGCTTAATATCGCTGAAACACCATTTACAGGTGCAGGTATGTCTGGAAAATCAAATCTACTATATGTTCCTGGTTCAGTGGGCTGATTAAAAATCATTGAATGACTTTTCCATTGGAGTCTTTCTTCGATATCTAATTCTTTGAAAAGTTGCAACATATTGGGGTAGGCTCCGAAAAATATATGCAAACCAGTTTCATACCAGTCTCCATCTTCGTCTTTCCATGCAGCAACTTTTCCTCCAAGAACATCTCTAGCCTCAAGAACGATTGGAATGTGTCCATTATCTACAAGATATTTAGCGCAAGATAAACCTGCCAAACCTGCACCAGCAATTACAACACGCATTATTAAATCAAGAAATAAATTTACACTTATTATTAAGTTACATTAAAGTTAGAACATTATAGTTTTTTTCGTTGATTATTTCGCAAAATTATGGAAAAAATGCTTTTAAAATCAACTACTCGTCATGTAAGAATTTTTACTGCTGAAGTAGTTGATAAAGAGTTACAATTTCACCCAAACAAACTGACTCTTGATTTAGATCCGGATAATGAATTTATTTGGAACGAAGGTTCTTTGAACAAAATAAATCAAAAATTCAATCAATTAATAAAAGAGAGGGCAGGAAAGAATTTAGATGATTACGAGCTTAGGAAAATAGGATCCGAAATTGAAGGTTTAATTAAATTTTTGCTCCAAAATGGTGAATTAAGTTATAACCCAAATTGTAGAGTTATGAACTTTTCAATGGGTTTACCTAAGACAAATCAAGAACTGTGAATAGACAACCCCCAAATAGAAGGCCAAGGAGAGACTCCAATAGAAGTTATTACTCTTCAAATCAAAGAGAGATCGATCCTTCTGGACAGAGAAATAGAAGATTACCTTCTTCTGAACAAAAAATAAACATCAATACAGGAACCATTGCTGTTCTCGCTGGTGTATTAATTTTAGGAGTAGGCATTGGGAGTGCGATTACAAGTACAACAGATGGAGGACAGGGAAATATTGCTAGTCAACAACAATTAGATATGGCTGTTCCAGATCCTGAATTTTGTAGACAATGGGGTGCAAGTGCTTTTGTAATTGATGTTGAAATGTATACAACTTTGAATCCATCGACTAGTTTTGTCACTCAGCCAGCTCTTCAGCCAGGTTGTGTAATCAGGAGGGAGAATTGGACAGTTTTACAAAAACAAGGAGCAATTAGTAATGAAGATGTAAGAGAATGTAAGCAAAGAATGAATACTTTCGCCTACATTGGATCAATTAGAGATAAACCAATAGTTAAGTGCGTTTATCAGACTGATGTAAATGAAAATAAATTTATAATTAAGGGTGATGGACAAGCCGAAGATGGAGGCGTAGGGATAAATAAAGAAGCAATTCAGTTTTGATGTATTTTTAAATTTTTCTCAATGGGCTTTCTAAACTGGCAAATTGTGGAAGAATATTTTTCTTAAACACTTCTGATGCTCGTGAAGTATACCTTGATGGATTTGTAATTAATTTGAGTTCCCTTTTAACTTCTAAATCGGCAAGAAACGCTTTATGGATCGTCCCAGCCGCTAATTCCCTTTCAATTGATACAACAGGTAAAAATGAAGCCCCTAGACCTGATTGAACTGCATTCTTGATTGCTTCAAGAGAATTTAGTTCCATCTCAATTTTTAATCTTTGAATTTCAAGCCCAGAATCTTGAAGAAGTTTATCTACAACTTTTCTTGTTGTAGATTGAGAATCTAATGTTACAAAATTTAATTTATATAAATCTTCTTTTAGAAGTTCTTTTTTATTAGAAAGTTGGTGTTTAGAGGGTAAAACAAGGGCTAATTCATCTGTTGCATATGGTATGACTTGTAGTAGATTTTCTAAATCTGCAGGCAATTGTCCTCCAATAATGGCTAAATCAATTTGTCCATTAGCAACGCTCCAGCCAGTCCTTCTAGTACTATGAACTTGAAGTTGAACAGATACTTCAGGATATTTTTGTCTGAATAGTCCAATCATTCTTGGCATTAAATAAGTTCCTGTAGTTTGACTGGCTCCAATGACAAGAGTTCCACCTTTTAAACTATTTAAATCTTCAATAGCTTTGCAAGCTTCGTCGCACTGATTCAAAATTCGTTCACAATATTCAAGTAGAAGTCTTCCTGCTTCAGTTAAAAGAGCTTTTCTGCCACCTCTATCGAAAATTGTAATTTCAAGTTGTTTTTCTAGGTTTTGTATTTGTAAACTCACAGCAGGTTGAGTTACGTACAATATATCTGCGGCTTTTTTAAAACTTCCTTGGGCCGCGATAGCTTTTAATATTCTTAATTGGTCGAGAGTAAATGGTAATTCGGGCATCTACTGTCCCCACATTTATCTATAATTCTAGTACTTAGATGTATTCTTGTTAAGAATTAAATTATTTGAATAATCAAAATTTATGGAGACTCATAAAACTTCTTTAATTATATTTTTCTTAATTGTTATTTTTGCAGTAATACATAGTGGCGGAGCTGCTTTAAGAATTAAAGCAGAATCTATTATGGGACCAAGACTATGGAGGTTATGCTTTGTTACTTTAAGTTTGCCATCTGCAATAATCTTGATTAGTTATTTTTTGGCTCATAGATATGATGGAATAAGATTGTGGAATTTCCAGGGTAATAATTTTGTTCTAATAGTAGTTTGGTGTTTAACTGCAATAAGTTTCTTATTTTTATATCCCGCCACTTACAATCTTCTAGAAATACCGTCAGTCTTAAAACCTAAAGTCCGAATTTATGGAACTGGGATAATGAGAATTTCAAGACATCCACAAGCATTTGGTCAGATAATTTGGTGTTTTGCTCATACTTTATGGATTGGGACATCATTCACATTAGTAACTTCTATAGGGTTAATAATGCATCATCTTTTTGCTATTTGGCATGGAGATAAAAGATTAGCAAATAAATTTGGAGATGAATTTGAAACATTCAAAAAGAATACTTCCATAATCCCTTTTGTAGCAATATTTGAAGGCAGGCAACAATTTATAATTAAGGAATTTTTTAGGTTCTCTCAACTTGGCATATTGATTGCGATAGGAGTACTTTGGTGGTCCCACAAGTATATAAATATTGCTGTTAAAACATTTAATTCATCATTTTTGTCTGAATTTTTCAATTGACAGTTTAAAATTAAAATATAAGTCTTTTAAAACATGCCTCAAGCTTCAGAAATTGCCTGGTTAATTCCTGTTTTCCCGCTAATTGGAGCAGTACTTTCTGGCTTAGGACTAATAAGCATCAACAAGAAAATTAATAATTCAAGAGAGATTGTTTCTATAGGTTTGATTTCTTTAGTTGGTATTTCTGCAGTAATTAGTTATAAAGCTCTGATTGAACAAGTTAATGGTTACCAATCAGTAGAAAAATTATTTGTATGGGCCAATGCTGGGGATTTTACAATTCCTATGGGCTTTGTCCTTGATCCTCTGGGTAGTTTAATGCTTGCTTTAGTAACCACAATAACTTTGCTGGTAATGATTTACTCTCATGGTTATATGGCGCATGACAAGGGTTATGTCAGATTTTTTACATATTTAGCACTATTTAGTAGTTCAATGATGGGATTAATAGTTAGTCCAAATTTATTAGAAATTTACGTTTTTTGGGAATTAGTTGGAATGTGTTCCTATTTGTTGGTTGGTTTTTGGTATGACAGAGATGGTGCTGCCCACGCTGCACAAAAAGCATTTGTTGTTAATAGAGTCGGGGATTTCGGATTATTACTAGGTATACTTGGTCTGTTTTGGGCAACAAATAGTTTTGATTTTAATGAAATAGCTACTGGAATTTCTAAATCAATATCTGACAATTCAATTCCCATTTGGGCTGCTTTATTGCTTTGTTTTTTGGTTTTTTTAGGGCCAATGGCAAAATCTGCTCAGTTTCCCCTTCATGTATGGTTGCCTGATGCGATGGAAGGTCCGACACCTATTTCGGCACTTATCCATGCTGCAACAATGGTTGCTGCTGGAATATTTCTTGTAGCAAGGCTGCAACCTTTGTATTCAATATTCCCCTCTATTCAGTTCATTATTGCTTTAGTTGGCACCATTACTTGTTTTTTAGGCGCCTCTATAGCTTTGACCCAAATGGATTTAAAAAAAGGTTTAGCTTATAGTACAGTTTCTCAACTTGGTTATATGATGCTCGCAATGGGTTGTGGAGCACCAGTAGCAGGAATTTTTCATTTAGTGACTCATGCTTGCTTTAAAGCAATGCTATTTTTGGGATCTGGTTCAGTAATACACGCTATGGAAGAAGTAGTTGGCCATCAGCCTGTATTAGCTCAAGATATGAGATTGATGGGCGGTTTAAGAAAAAAAATGCCATATACATCAACAACATTTTTAATAGGTTGTATTGCAATTAGTGGAATTCCACCATTAGCAGGTTTTTGGAGTAAAGACGAGATACTCGGAAATGCATTTATATCATTTCCAGCTTTTTGGTTTATAGGACTTTTAACAGCAGGCATGACTGCTTTTTATATGTTTAGGCTTTATTTTTTGACATTTGAAGGAGATTTCAGAGGGGAGAATAAAGAATTACAAAAAGAGCTCTTGATAGCTTCTAAATCAAATCTAGATGAAGAAAATGAAGAAGAGCATGAAGAACATGGCTCTATTCATGAGTCGCCCTGGTCAATGACATTTCCTTTGGTATTCCTAGCTGTACCCTCTGTAATTATAGGTTTTATGGGACTTCCATGGGATAGTAAAATTGCAAATTTAATAGATCCTGAAGAAGCAGAGACTGTTGCAAAAGCCTTTGAATTAAAAGAATTTTTGCCTTTAGCAATAGCGTCCGTTCTTATTGCATCAGCTGGAATCATCATTGCTTACCAGGCATATTTTGTGAAAAAAATTAATTTGTCAGTTTTATTTGCCGAAAAGTTTCCAAATATCAACCAATTTTTATCTAATAAATGGTATTTAGATGATATTAACGAAAAACTTTTTGTTAAGGGTAGTAGAAAACTTGCAAAAGAAGTCTTAGAAGTTGATTCTAAGGTTGTTGATGGCGTCGTAAATCTTACTGGACTTGTGACTTTAGGGAGTGGAGAAGGTTTAAAATATTTTGAGACCGGTAGGGCTCAATTTTACGCTCTCATTGTTTTTGGAGGAGTAATCCTACTAGTTGCCATATTTGGTTTTCAATCTCCTCAAGTAACTTAATTACAATTGTGTGTCTTCACTGTCCATTGGGTGAAAAAATACAGATAATTTCTAGACTTTATTTAAGATAAATTTCTTATTAAATTGAGTACTTATTTTTTTACACATTTTGCGACACAAATGTTGGGAACGTTGGGAGCTGGATTGTCTAATTTTCCTTGGTTATCTGCTTCAATTTTATTCCCAATTGGTAGTGCATTTGTGATACCTTTTTTCCCAGATAAAGGGGATGGCAAAGAGGTGAGATGGTTTGCATTATCTATTGCATTAGTAACTTTTTTAATAACTGTAGGTTCATATATAAATGGCTTTGATATTAATAATGAAAATGTTCAACTGAAAGAAAATATTATTTGGCTCCCTGATTTAGGTCTTACTTGGTCTGTTGGCGCTGATGGCATTTCTATGCCGTTAATTTTATTAACTAGTTTTATAACTGCTTTGGCAGTTCTTGCAGCATGGCCAGTCAAGTTCAAACCAAAGTTATTTTTCTTTTTGATATTGGTTATGGATGGTGGACAAATCGCTGTGTTTGCCGTACAAGATATGCTTTTATTCTTTCTAAGTTGGGAACTTGAGTTAATTCCCGTATATTTATTATTGGCCATATGGGGTGGCAAAAATCGACAATATGCAGCAACAAAATTCATTATTTATACAGCTGGCAGTTCTATCTTCATTCTTTTAGCAGCGTTAGCAATGGGTTTCTATGGTACAGAAATTCCTAACTTTGAGTTCTCTCACTTGGCAGCTCAAGAATTTAGTCAAAAATTCCAAATACTCTGCTATGTCGCTCTTTTAATTGCATTTGGAGTGAAACTCCCAATAGTACCTCTTCATACTTGGCTCCCAGATGCTCATGGAGAGGCTACAGCTCCTGTTCATATGCTTCTTGCAGGAATTTTACTGAAAATGGGAGGATATGCTCTGTTAAGATTTAATGCACAATTATTACCCGTTGCTCATGCTCAATTTGCTCCATTATTAATAGTTCTAGGTGTAGTAAATATAATTTATGCTGCATTAACTTCTTTTGCTCAAAGAAATCTTAAAAGAAAAATCGCATACAGTTCGATAAGTCATATGGGTTTTGTTCTTATTGGTATAGGGAGTTTTAGTAGCCTTGGAACAAGCGGGGCTATGTTGCAAATGGTTAGTCATGGATTAATCGGTGCAAGTTTATTTTTTCTTGTTGGTGCTACCTATGACAGAACAAAGACTCTTAAACTTGATGAAATGAGTGGTGTAGGTCAGAAAATGAGAATAATGTTTGCCCTATGGACTGCTTGCTCTCTTGCTTCTCTTGCTTTACCAGGTATGAGTGGATTTGTTTCCGAATTAATGGTATTCACAGGATTTGTTACTGATGAAGTTTATACACTTCCATTTAGGGTAGTAATGGCCTCTTTAGCTGCTATTGGTGTAATTCTTACTCCTATTTATCTTCTTTCAATGTTACGAGAAATTTTCTTTGGTAAAGAAAATCCTAAATTAGCTGAAGAACGAAAACTCATCGATGCAGAGCCAAGGGAAGTTTATATTATTGCTTGTTTACTCTTACCGATAATTGGAATAGGTTTGTACCCAAGATTAGTTACTGAAAGTTATATTGCATCTATCAATAATTTAGTCGATAGAGATTTAACTGCAGTTAAAAGTGCTGTGAAAACAAATATTTTTTCAGGAACTAAAAACAATGACATCATAAAAGCTCCAACAATATAATTTTTTTAAATTAATGCAATATTATTTGGCATTAAATAATTAAGAAGATATCTTATGATTAGATATTTGCTATTTTGAAATTCCTTATTTAAATTCCATTGATAGGCAACAATTGGGACCTAGATTGTTGATTAAGTTTCTCCAAGATGCCGCTGGTAAAGGTGATCTTGATCCATGGGATATTGATGTAATAAGTGTGATAGATAGTTTTTTAGAGCAATACTCACAAACTTACGATAGAAAATCAAAAAGTCAAAATTCATATCATAAGGATTTATCTGAGACGAGCGAGGCTTTTTTTGCTGCTTCCGTGCTAGTAAATTTAAAGGCTCAAGTATTGGAATCGGATGTTTTCAAAGAAAATTCTTCAGATTTTGAAGATGATTTTGACGTGGATGATCAAGATTGGATTGATCAAGAATTTGATATTCCAAAATATCCTGAAAAATATCTGAGGAGAAGATCAGTAGCACAACCTATTCTTCAACGTACAACAACTTTGGGAGAACTGGTAAGTCAGTTAGAGTCGATTGCTGAAGTTATAGAAACTCAAGATCTTCTTCTCATGAAGAGAAAAAGAAATAAAAAATATTCTGATAAGGCTTTAATTTCTCACGTGAAATCATTAGCGCATCGCGAGAAATTACCAGAAACTACTAAGGCACTAGGTAAATTTATTGATGGGTGGGAAAAAGCATTACAGTGGACTGATTTTGAATATTTAGTTGAGAAATGGCAAGCAGTTGTAAAAAATGATTTAGATAAAGATCGTCTTGGGGTCTTTTGGGCTTTGTTATTTTTATCATCTGAAAACAAAATTGAAATTAAACAAATTAATTCTTTATATGGCCCAATTCAAATAAAAAGAATAATTCCTGATGGAAGTTTAGCTCAATTGCCTATAGAAAATCTTGAGGTAGGCAATAACTATTCTTCTGCTGATAAGGAGCTTAATATTAATAGCGTATAATCTTTAAAAAGAGGTTTTGAATTCATGAAGGCAATGATACTTGCGGCAGGTAAAGGTACACGTGTTCAGCCCATAACTCATATTATTCCAAAACCAATGATACCGATTTTACAAAAACCTGTAATGGAGTTTCTTTTAGAACTTTTAAAAGAGCATGGTTTTAAAGAAATAATGGTTAATGTTTCTCACCTCGCTGAAGAAATTGAAAATTACTTTCGTGATGGTCAAAGATTCGGGGTGGAGATAGCATATAGTTTCGAAGGTAGAATTGAAGATGGGGAATTAATCGGAGATGCTTTAGGTTCAGCAGGAGGATTGAAAAAAATTCAAGATTTTCAAAAATTCTTTGATGAAACTTTTGTTGTACTATGTGGCGATGCTTTAGTTGATTTAGATTTGACTGAAGCAGTTAAAAAACATAAGGAAAAGGGAGCAATTGCAAGTTTAATAACTAAAAAAGTAACTAGAGATCAAGTATCCAGTTATGGCGTAGTTGTCTCAGATAGCAATGGGAGAATCAAAGCGTTTCAAGAAAAGCCATCTATAGATAAAGCTTTAGGTGACTCTATAAATACAGGTATTTACCTTTTTGAACCTGAAATTTTTAATTACATACCATCAGGTGAAAAATTTGATATTGGTGCTGATCTCTTCCCCAAACTTGTTGAAATGGATTTGCCATTTTTTGCACTTCCAATGGATTTTGAATGGGTAGATATTGGAAAAGTTCCTGATTATTGGAGTGCTATTCGTAATGTCTTACAAGGTAAGGTAAGACAAGTTGAGATACCTGGCAAAGAAATTAAACCTGGAGTTTATACGGGATTAAATGTTGCTGCTAATTGGGATGAAGTTGATATTACTGGGCCAGTATACATAGGTGGAATGACAAGAATAGAAGATGGTGCAACAATTATTGGACCTGCAATGATTGGCCCAAGTTGTTGTATTTCTGAAGGCGCAATAATTGATAATTCAATTATTTTTGATTATTCCAAAATCGGTAAGGGTGTTCGACTTGTAGATAAATTAGTATTTGGCCGTTATTGTGTGGGCAAAAATGGAGATCACTTTGATTTGCAAGATGCATCTTTGGATTGGTTGATAACAGATTCTAGAAGATCTGATATGACCGAGCCATCTCCTCAGCAGAAGGTAATGGCAGAATTATTAGGTACTGATTTGATTAATATTCCCGATTAAGATTAGCTTTTTCAAGAATCTCTGGAATTAAGTGTTCCGATTTAACTGCCATTAGATGAATCCCATTGGCGATATTAAAAAATTCTTGAGCTTGTTCAGCTGCAATTTGAATACCCTCTTCTAGGGGGTTTTTGGCATCTTTAAGACGATTTAAAATATTTTCAGGTATATTCGCTCCTGGAACGTATTTGTTTATAAAGAGAGCATTTTTGTATGACTTTAATAGGAATACACCTGCAATTACGGGAATCTCGAGGGGCTCCGCTATTTTTGCGCAAAAATTTATTAAATTTTCTTTTTCCATAACCATTTGAGTTTGAATAAATTGAGCTCCGGCCTCTTTTTTCTTTTTTATTCTATTTTCTAAACTTCTTTGATTTTTGCAACTTGGATCTGCAGCAGCTCCTGCATATATAAATGTTTTTTTATCGGGAAGTTCCCCAAAAGTTGGATCAATGCCTTTATTGAAGGCCTTAATTTGTTTTAGCAATCTTACTGACTCAAACTGATGTACTGCTTTAGCATCTTGTTGATCCCCGGCTTTTACCGAATCACCTGTAATACATAAGATGTTTTTAATTCCTAAAGCATTTGCTCCGAGAATGTCAGATTGTAAAGCAATTTTATTACGATCTCTGCAAGATATTTGCATTACTGGTTCTATCCCATTTTCCAGTAATAGTTTGGACATTGCCAAGCTGCACATTCGCATTACAGCTCTGCTTCCGTCAGTAATGTTAACAGCATGTACCTTATCTTTCAAAAGTTGTGCTATCTTAAGAGATCTTATGGGGTCTCCACCTCTAGGGGGCATTAATTCTGCCGTTATTACCTTGGATTTTTTTTCTAAAGTCTGCTGAAGTTTTGATTTCAATTGCTTTTGTTTCCTAATTCGTTAACAAGTGTAATGAGATTGCTAAACTTAATTAATATAAAAAAGGAACTGTTTAAATGCAAATGGTTGAAGAAGAAGTAAACAACATTGATATGATGGGTCTCTCAACAAGAGAGATGGAAATCATTGATCTCGTAGCTGATGGGCTTACAAATCAAGAAATTGCAGTAAAACTTACTATAAGTAAAAGAACTGTTGATAACCATGTAAGTAATATGTTTACAAAAACAGGTTCAAAAAATAGAGTAGCACTTTTGAATTGGGCAATGGATAATGGAAAGATTTGTAGAGACGGATTTAATTGTTGTTCCCTTCCAGACTCTGATCAAGATTAGTAACCTTTACTGTTTTTGTATCGTTAGCAAAATCCATTAAACAATAATTTGTAGAAGGTAATTCGAAGAGTTCAGCATATGCAATGCAGGCAGCTTTGTCTGAATCAACAAATCTCAATATTCCTTCCTTGTCGTAAAGACCATACATTTGAAGAAAAGAAATCTATTACTAAAATATAAAGAAAATATAAAGGAAAGGTGGTCTCTTTGACTAGTTATTTTTGAGATTTGTCTAATACTTCTCCTTCCATTCTGAAAAAGGTTTGTTAGCAAGACTGAAATTAGAGTAATGTGTCAGTCCAGTTATTTCTTTTGATATGAATGATGGGAGACTGAAATCTTCCTCTTCTCTGGATAGTTCAATTTCGGCAATTTCAAGTGGATAATTATTTTCTTTGAAGCAATCTATAATCCAAGATTTTTTTTTAACTTCTAAAAAAAATCTTTCTTTTTTTATTGTATTTGAAAGATTGGACATTATTGCTTCTCCATCTTTCTCCGGGATGGAGTATTCAAATTCAAGGTTGGTAAAGCTTTCGATATGTTTTTTTAGTGCAATTTTAAAGTCTTTGCCTGTAAATCTTATCCTAATAATCCAATCATCTAAACTCTTTGATAAGTATCCTTGTTCTATAACAATTTTTTTAGTGATGAATTTTTTCCATTTATCATTTTTTAAAAGAAAACGTCTTTCTATTTCAAGTGCCATTTAATTTTTTGGATTTTTAAGAGATAAATCTCCTTTCCAATCTAGTTTCTTTATTAAAGTATTGTAATAGCTATTGCTCTTTTTAAACCTAATTATTCTGCAGGGTGATTTTCCTTTTTTAATCTCACAATAATAGGTTTCTTTAATGGTCATACATTTTGAACCGTCTCTCCATAATTTAATTTCCCCTTTGCTTTTTTTTACTGGTTTAATGACTACCTTACTGGTATTAGGTATAACGATCGGTCTACTTGCTAAACTCATTGGGCATATAGGGTTAATTATCATTGCATCTATACTAGGATGTACTATTGGACCACCTGCAGCCATTGAGTATGCTGTTGAACCAGTAGATGTAGATATAATCAATCCATCACCTTTATATTCATTAACCTTTTCATTATCTATTTCTATTTGTATTTGGTTGGTAGGAGAAATATCCTCTTCAACAGATTTAAAATAAAAATCATTTAAGGCATCAAAGCTTTTTATAATCTTTTCCCCATTACTTGCCCCAGTAATACAAACATTACAATTTAATCTATTACGAAAGTCAATTATATATTCTTTGTTTTCAAGGATTTCAATAAAGGATTTGTTAAATAAAAAATCTTTTTCTTGAGTAAGAAACCCTAAATTACCTCCAATATTAATGCTCAATAATGGAATATCATAATCTCCTAATGCATTGGCACATTTTAGGAAGGTTCCATCCCCACCAAGAACTATGCCAATATCTGGTTGTAATTCTGAATCATAAAAAATTTTTTTAATTTCATCTTTATGAAAATCACTTTCAATCCTGTTTGATTTAATATTTTTAGTTTTAAGGACTTGTTCACAGAATTTTGAAGCTTCTAGAGCTATAGAACTATTTGAACGATATACAATAAGCACTAATGAAAGTTTCATCTAATGCTTTTACCATTTTAATAAATTAAAACTTTCCATATCTACTGTCACCCGATTTCTGTAAAGAGATAACAATATAGCTAATCCAACTGCCGCTTCTGCAGCAGCAACAGTAATCACAAAAATTGTAAAAACTTGACCTTGAATTAAATTGTTATCAATATAGGAAGAAAATGTCATTAAGTTTATATTTACCGCATTGAGCATCAATTCAATGCTCATAAGAACTCTAACTGCATTTCTGCTATTTAATAATCCCCAAATTCCAATACAAAATAGTACTGAAGATACTATCAAAAAAGCTTGAATAGGAATGGATTCTAAATTCATAATATGAAAAGTTTGAACGTTAATTTTTATTTGTAAGTAATGGTTCTGATGACTTTTCAATTAACTCTTGATCAACAGGTAATCCAGTTGAAATGTCTTTGTTCATTACATCTCTTCTAGCTAAAACAATAGCTCCAATCATAGCCATTAAAAGTAAAACTGAAGCTAATTCAAATGGGAGTAAATAATCACTAAATAAATGTTCACCAATTCTTATCGTAGATTCTTCTCCTATAGAATTTTGAGGGCTTGATAGACTCCATACATTGGTCAAGTCAACTCTTATTAAAAGGCTGAGTAGGGTTAAACATATCGATGTGGATATTATTCTCCTAGATTTAATGTCATTAATGGGTTTTAAATCTTCTTTTTTATTGACTAACATTATTGCAAAAATTATTAATACATTAACTGCACCTACATAAACTAAAACTTGTGCTGCTGCTACAAAACTTGCATTTAAAAGTAGATATAATCCTGCCACACTCATGAAAACCCCTCCAAGAAGAAAGGCTGAATAAACAATACTTTCAAGTAGTACTACACCAAGCGCTCCAATAAGGACAACTAAAGATAAAACTGTAAAACAAATAATTTGAGTTGTTATTGCAATGGACATAAATTAATAGAATTAATTGTTCGGATTAGATACTTTATCTTTATTTTCATTGGATTCTGGTCTAATCCAATCATAGACTTCTTCAGGTAATTTACCAACTCTTGTATCTGAAGGTGGTATTTCATGAGGATCCATTACTCCTTTGGGAAGATAGGCAAGTTGTCTTAGTGGTTTTACTGACGGATCTGTTGTGACATTTGTAGGGAGTCTTCCAAGTGCAACATTATCGAAATTTAGATTGTGTCTGTCGAAAGTAGCTAATTCATATTCTTCTGTCATTGATAGACAATTAGTTGGACAATATTCGACACAATTTCCGCAAAATATACATACTCCAAAATCTATTGAATAATTTCTAAGTTCCTTTTTTTTTGTTTCTTTATTCATCACCCAATCAACCACTGGGAGATTTATGGGACATACTCTCACACAAACTTCACAAGCTATACATTTATCGAATTCATAATGAATCCTGCCTCTATATCTTTCAGAAGGTATTAATTTTTCATATGGATATTGGACAGTAATAGGTCTTCTTCTCAGATGGTCAAAAGTTACTGATAATCCATTGTATAGATATTTGCCAGCATTAAATGCTTCTTTTATATAGCTATTTATTTGTTGAAGGAAATTTTTCATTTTGAAGAATTTACTTAGTTATTTTATTTTAGTGGATTAATTTAAAATTTAAGTATTTTTACTTAAATTTAACCGCCAAAGAATTGCGGAAAGGCAAGTTTTAATCCTGCAGTTATCAAAAGATTAGCAAGAGAAATTGGAAGAAGAAACTTCCATCCTAAATCTAAGAGTTGATCTATCCTTACTCTAGGAGTTGTCCAACGTAATAATATTGCAATGAAAACTAAAAGATATGCTTTCAATACAGTCATTACAATTCCTATTGATGCAGTGAAAACCTGTATTAAGGGGGCATTAATGGGCAAATTAAGAAACTTAGCTATTAATTCAACTGGAATCGGAAAACTCCATCCTCCCAAATAAAGTATTGATACTAATAATGCTGAAAGTATTAGATTAATGTAACTACCAAGGTAGAACAATGCGAATTTCATCCCTGCATATTCAGTTTGATATCCTGCAACTAATTCCTCTTCAGCTTCAGGTAAGTCAAACGGGAGTCTTTCACATTCTGCAAGAGCACAAATCCAAAAGACTATAAAACCAACTGGTTGTCTCCAAATATTCCAGCTTAAGATTCCAGCCCCACTTTGTTGATTAACAATGTCAATAGTACTTAGAGAATTTGTCATTAGTACTATTGCTAGTACAGATAAAGCTAAAGGAATTTCGTAACTTATTGATTGTGCAGCAGCTCTTAATCCTCCTAATAATGAATATTTATTGTTGGAGGCATATCCACTCATAAGAAGTCCAATTGGCTGGATACTGCTTAAAGCAATCCATAGGAAAATTCCAATACCAACGTTACTTATTAAAAGGTTTTGTCCAAACGGTACAATTAGCCAGGAGAGAATCACTGGGACAAGAACTAATATAGGTCCTGCAGTGAAGAGGATTCCATCCGCTTTAGAAGGAATAATATCCTCTTTAACAAGTAATTTAAGACCATCTGCAATTGGTTGTAGTACGCCAAGCGCTCCTGCATATTCAGGTCCTATTCTTTGTTGAGCAGCAGCAGATATCTTTCTTTCAAGCCAAACTGTTACTAAAACTCCAACAACTGCTGCTACTAAAACTAAGAGCATAGGTAGAGGCAGCCATATTATATGAGCTATTTCACTAGAAAGGCCAAAACCTTTTAAGAATTCATTAAAACTATATTCGAGATCTAATCCGTATTCCAAAATTTTGATGTTATTTACTTAATAGATTAACTCCTCACAAACAATATGTGTGTTTTTTATGAAAAGCTGCAAATATTATTCTCTATTTTCTAGGCTGATCCAATCTCTTGGTGCAGAACCAGTGTAGATTTGCGATGGTCTAAAAATTCTATTTGCTCCAAGTTGCTCTCTCCAATGAGCTAGCCAACCAGCAACTCTAGATATAGCAAAAATTGGAGTAAATAAATCACGAGGAATGCCAAGTTTTCTATAAACTAGACCAGAATAAAAGTCCACGTTAGGGAATATACCCTTAGGCCCAAGTCTAGGTATTGCCTCTTTCTCTAATGATTTAGCAACTTCATACATTTCATCTGCTCCAAATCTAATAAATAGCTCTTCTGCCAGTTTTTGAAGAATTATTGCTCTTGGATCTTTGACTTTATATTCTCTATGACCAAAGCCCATGATTTTACTTTTATTTTTTATTGAGTGATTCAAAAAAGAAGCGGCATTTTCTGGAGTTTTGATTTCTTCTAACATTGCAATCACATCCTCATTTGCTCCTCCATGAAGTGGTCCAGCAAGTGTTCCTACTGCAGAGGCGATGACAGCATATGGGTCTGTGAGAGTACTTGCAGTCACCCTAGCGCTAAATGTACTTGCATTTAAACTATGTTCAGCGTGTAAAATTAAACACCTATCAAAAACTTTTGCAGCTATAGGATCTTGTTCTTTTTCAGTCAGCATGTAAAGAAAATTTGATGAATAAGTTAAATCATCTCGAGGTTGAATAGGGTCTTGTCCCTTTCTAATAAGTTGAAATGCAGCAATCATAGTAGGTATTTTTGCTATTAGTCTTATCACTGCGTTGTAGATGTAATTAGGATCATCTATTGCTCTACGTGAATAAAAAAGCCCTAAAGAAGCTGCACTAGATTGAAGAGCATCCATAGGATGACCTGTCGCAGGGAAACATTTCATCATATCTCTCACTCTAAAACTTAACCTCCTATGCATCTGAACTTCCTGTTCAAAATCTCTAAGTTGAGTAGCTGTAGGCAATTCGCCCCAAATTAATAGATAAGCAGTTTCTAAAAAACTGCTTTTTTTGGATAATTCCTCTATGGAGTAGCCTCTATATAATAATTTACCGTTGTTGCCGTCAATATCACAGATAGATGAATTAGTAACTGGGACACCCTCTAATCCTGGTTTTAAAATTAGTTTTTTGCTATCCAATTTCTTAATTCAATTTCAAATACTTATAGGTTAAAGATAGTCAATTAATTTTTAATTAACCACAAGTTATCAACTTCAAGAAAATTTAAATTGATTGTTTTTTGATCTTTAATCAATAAAACTATTAAAGAATATTTAAGATTGTTTCTTTAAAAAGAATTGGATTTTTTTCAGGAACAGATTGTTTTACGATTTCTAGAGATTCTTCATTTGATATTTTTAAAATATTTCTTATAAAAAAATTGAGATCTTTAAAATCAGAAAAATATTCAATTTTTTTGGAATTTGTATCTTGTAAGTCAACTTTTGCATAAAGAAAAGCAGATCTATCTTTATTACTTTTTAGATTAAAAAAATTCTTTGAGATTGTTGCTAGTTTTTTATCATCAATTAAATAATTACTTATGATTTGTAAATCTCCTGATTCTACTGAATAAATATTTTCATAAGTTAGTTGTTGTATTACATCGTTTTTTTCTTCAAGAATATCTTTGGAATATATCGAGTAAATATCTTCATTTTGTTTCAACGTATATTTGTTGAAATCTTTTAGTTTTTTCATATCACTTAAATTAATTTGATCTTCAGTATTTTTTTCAAATGTAATAAGCCAATCTTTACTTGAATTGAGAATTAAAATGTTTTGATTTGTTTTTTGATTAAATTCTTCAAAAAAACTTTTTTCAAAATCATTTATTAAAGGTGTTAGATATTTGTCAAAATTTTTTAAATCACTAAAAATCGAAACTTCAGTTTTACCTTTATGATTATACTCTTTATTTATTAGCTTATCGTAAGCAATAATTTCAAGATTTTTTTTATAATTTAGTAAATATGATTTTAAAATTAGATGATTATTTTTTAAATCAAAAGTTGTAGCTATAACGTCATTATTTATTTCGGGAAAAAGTTCATTATTAAAAAATATACTTTCCCAAAATTTCTTTGCAAATAGGATATTTTTGTGATTTTTTAATCCAAAAAGTTCTTTATCATATTTAAATTTTCTTTCTTTAATATCTTTACTATTGTTAATACTATTTAGGATAAATTTCTTATCTGTTGAAGCAAGAATGTAATTATCTTCAGTCTTATATATAAAGTTAAGATAATTTAGTTTATTTTCTCTATAAATTGGTATGATTTTATCAGTCTGATCAATTTGATTGGAAAGATGAAGTATATCATCTAGGTTTTTATCTGGCTTCATTTTAAAAACTATTAAAATATCATCTTTATGATTTTTATCATTCTCAGATGTTGAAATTATAAGTTCATTATTATAAATATCTTCTAATTTATTATTGCCTAGATCTATACCTAAATAATCCAATAAAGAATCTTTTATTAGAATATAGTTTTCTTGATTTTTGGAATTTTTATCATTTTTTATATTATTAATAACTTTAGAAATATCAAAATTTGAAATGAATAATAATTTATTATCTTCTGGTAAATATTTTAATATATTTAGTTGTTCAATATTTGTACTTTGCTCCTTATTTTTATTGGCAGAAATTTTTTTAAATCCAAAAAAAAGCAATAAAGATAATACTAGTATTATTGATAATACTCTAAGTTTCATTCTCACTGTTTATTTTTATTTTTAACAATTAATTTACTCCTGCAACCTAATTTATTAAATTGTAAATAACACATAATTTATCCTCTCAATTGGGAAATTATCCAAAATCGATCAATGCTTCTAGTCTCAATGATTGGTTTAATTCTGAGAAGGAAGATCCAGTTTTGATTGATGTAAGAGAAAAGTCAGAGCTAGAAATAGCTAGTTTCTCAAGAGAATTTTTACACATACCAATTAGCAAAGTTACACCTGAATACGTTGAAGAAATATTTGCTAATTTTTTAGATAGGGAAATTGTTGTTACCTGTCATGCAGGAATAAGAAGTTATAACTTTTGTCAATGGTGCTTAGATAATAATATTGTGAGCGAAATATGGAATTTGGAGGAGGGTATTGATGGATGGAGTAGATATATTGACCCATCAATTCCAATGTATTAATTAAATATCTAATGAAGATGCAACAGTATTAACATCTTTGTCACCTCTTCCAGAGCAATTGATAACTATATGAGTATCTTTTTCAAGAGTAGGGCATAATTTATCCAACCAAGCAAAGGCATGGGACGTTTCAAGTGCCGGAATAATTCCTTCAAGTTCACTAACAAGTTTTAAGGCATCTAAAGCCTCTTGATCTGTGACTGATCCATATTCTGCTCTACCTATATCTTTTAAATGGCTATGTTCAGGCCCTACTCCTGGGTAATCTAAACCTGCACTTATTGAGTGAGCCTCTTGCACTTGACCATTATCATCTTGCAAAAGAAGACTCATTGATCCATGCAAAATTCCAACTGACCCTTTAGTGATAGTTGCAGCATGTTTGTCAGTATCAACTCCGCTTCCTGCGGCTTCAACTCCAATAAGTCGTACAGAAGTTTCTTTAACGAAAGGGTGAAAAAGTCCCATTGCATTTGATCCCCCACCTACACAAGCAAGTAAAATATCGGGTAGAGATCCAAACGATTCAAGACATTGTTTTTTAGTTTCTTCTCCTATAACTGCATGAAAATCTCTCACAATCTTTGGGAAAGGGTGTGGACCAGCAACAGATCCTAAAATGTAGTGTGTGGTTTCGACATTAGAAACCCAATCTCTAATGGCTTCACTAGTAGCATCCTTAAGTGTTGCAGTTCCTGAATTTACAACTTTAACTTCAGCTCCTAGAAGTTTCATTCTGAAGACGTTGAGGGATTGTCTTTTTATGTCTTCAGCACCCATATAAATAATACATTTCAAGCCAAATCTCGCACAAACAGTAGCCGTAGCAACTCCATGCTGACCTGCGCCAGTTTCTGCAATTATTCTTTTCTTGCCCATTCTTATTGCTAATAAAGCTTGTCCAAGGGCATTATTAATTTTGTGAGCACCAGTATGATTCAAATCTTCTCTTTTAAGCCATATTCTTGTAGTAGCTTGTTTAGTTTGGTAATGTTCAGTAAGTCTTTTTGCTTCATAAAGAGGTGTTTCTCTGCCTACATAAGTCTTAAGAAGATGATTTAACTCTTCTACAAAAAGTTTATCTTTCCATGCATTTGATGCGGCTGTTTCAAGCTCAAAAAGAGCAGGCATTAGCGTTTCAGGAACATATTGACCACCATATTTTCCAAATCTTCCCTCTTTGGAGGGTTGATTTAAATCGTCATTCTTATAATTTTGATCTTTGCGAGAAAATGTACTTACCACTTTTTCTATAGAATAAGTATTAACTAACTATAGATTATATTTAAAATAATGGGAAAAAAGAATTGGATCGAATTTGATAATCAAGAAAAAAAATCTGAAGAAACAGCTAAGGTAAATACTTTTAATAAAAGATCAAAAATAAATATTTCAAAACAAAAAAAAGGTAAAAAGGGTAAGACTATCACTTTAATTAGAGGATTAGGAACTGAGGATGAAATATTATTAAAAGAATTACTTAAAAAAATTAAAGTTTTTTGTGGTACTGGAGGAACATTAATTGATAGTAATATTCAGTTACAGGGTGATATGGTATCGAAATCAATTGAGTTTCTTCGTAAAGAGGGATTTCATAATTTATGAAGCAAGGGTTAGGATAGGTTTTTAATTTTGATGATCCAAACAATGAAAGAACAAGATCAAACAAAGTCAACCAATATAAAGTGGCACAATTTAACTATTGATAGAGAAAAGTTAGAGAAAATGAGAGGTCATAAAGGTATGGTTATCTGGTTTACAGGTTTATCTGGCTCTGGTAAAAGTACTTTAGCCAATGCTTTAAATGAATTTTTACACTTAGATGGTTTTTCGACTTACGTGTTAGATGGAGATAATATCAGACACGGTTTATGTAAAGATCTTGGGTTTTCGGATCAAGATAGAGAAGAAAATATAAGAAGAATTGGAGAAGTAGCTAATTTATTTATGAATGCTGGAATAATAACTATTACAGCATTCGTTTCACCATTTATTAGCGATAGAGATAAGGTGAGAAAAATTATTGGATCTAAGGATTTTATTGAAGTTTATTGTGCTGCAGATATCACAGTTTGCGAAAATAGGGATACTAAAGGTCTTTATAAGAAAGCTCGTTTGGGTGAAATTAAGGAATTTACTGGGATTTCTAGTCCATATGAAGCTCCTTATAATCCAGAAATTGTTGTTGATACAGGTTCGTTAGATTTAAATGATTCCGTTGAAAAAGTTATTAACTATCTTAAAAAAGAAAACTTTCTTAAAAAGGCCTAATGGAAAATATTAGTTCATTTATTTTGAAGATAATTGTCAGCCCCAATAGTTGATAACTTGCTATTTTTAGTTCTTACCTGTGTATGAAGATTTTCTCTGAATTCTTTTAAATTTTTCTTTATGGATTCATCAAATAAACTGATCATCTCTATTGCCAATAATCCAGCATTCTGACCTCCATTAATTGCAACTGTTGCAACTGGAATCCCGGCGGGCATTTGAACGATTGATAAAAGAGAGTCAACCCCCTTAAGTGTCTTACTCTCTATTGGTACTCCAATAATAGGAATGCAAGTTATGGATGCCAGCATTCCTGGAAGATGAGCAGCACCACCAGCTCCGGCAATTATTACTTTTATGTTTTCTGATTCTGCATTTTTTGCATATTCCATCATTTCAAAAGGTGTTCGATGGGCAGAAAGTATACAAACTTCAGTTTCTATTCCAAATTCTCTTAAAATGTCAATGGCAGGTTTCAATGTTTTTAGATCTGAATCACTACCCATTACGACAGCAATTTTATAAATATCTTTAGAATTCAATTCTGACAAAATAACAAATCAATTCTTTCCTATAATGGCGTGCAATTAATTTAGCGCCAGTTAGTTAGTATAAAAAGAATAAATTTTTATAGAATATTATGACGTCAAATAAGATTATCGAAAAAAGTGAAGTTAGGGAGTATTTTAATGGAACTGGCTTTGAAAGATGGAATAAAATTTATAGCAAATCTGATGAAATTAATACAGTTCAGAAAAATATTAGGAAAGGACATCAAAAAACTGTAGATGATGTGGTCTCATACATCAAAAATTATCCTGAACTAACAAAAAAAAGTTATTGTGATGCAGGATGTGGTGTAGGAAGTCTTTCCATACCTTTACTAAAACTTGGTATAAAAGAACTACAGGTGAGCGATATTTCTTCTGAAATGATTAGAGAAACAAAAAAACGGATTAATGAATTAGGTTTGAATCAAAGTAAAATCAAATATGAAGTCTGTGATCTGGAAAAATTAAAAGGATTATTTGATGTAGTAGTTTGTTTGGATGTATTTATTCATTATCCTCAACCTGTAGCAGAAGAAATGGTCCAACATTTATGCGATTTAAGCAAAGAAAAACTAATCGTTAGCTTTGCTCCTTATACTCCAGTGCTTGCTGTTCTAAAAAATATTGGGAAATTATTTCCTGGGCCAAGTAAAACTACAAGAGCATATACATTGAAAGAAAAGGGCATTATTAATGCTGCTAAAGAAAGGGGATTTAAAATAGTTAAAAAGAAATTAAATCAAGCTCCTTTTTATTTTTCAAAACTAATTGAATTCGAAAAAATTTAATAATTTATTTTACTAAACGATTTTCAAGTGCATAACGAACTAATTCGGTTCGGCTAGATGTACCTGTCTTGATAAAAAGTCTGCTTACATATTTCTCAACATTTCTAATAGATGTTTCAAGCTGTCTTGCAATTTCCTTGTTCATCAGCCCCTCTGCTACTAGTTGAAGAACACTTGCTTCTCTTGGAGTAAAACTAGGAAGATTTATTTTATTTTCTGGATTAGTCTGGTTTTGGTCTGTGAGCATAGATTTTATTTCAGTAATTTGTTTCGCCATTTTGCTTACATCAATATCTGCGAATCGTGCCGCTTCTTTTAGTAAACGTTCTTGTCTGTTTATTACATTTTTAACTCTTGCAGCTAATTCATCGGGATCGAAAGGTTTGGAAATATAATCATCAACTCCTGCAAGATAACCTTCTGTTCTGTCTAGGGTCATTCCTTTTGCAGTTAGAAAAATAACTGGAGTTCCTCCTAATTTTTCATCCTCTCTAATTTTTTCTAATAAAGCATAACCGTTAGCTCGAGGCATCATTACATCGCTAATTATCAAATCGGGAAAAATTGTTTGAGCTTTTTCCCAACCATCCTCTCCATCAACTGCAATAAATATTTCAAAGCCTTCATCTTCTAGAAATGTTTTAACAGCTGTTCTTAAACCAGGCTCATCATCAACTAATAAAATTCTTGATTTTCTTACCGGTTCATTATTTATTTGATTAATTTCATTCATTTTTAAAATTCTTTAATTTGATTTTCTAGTAATAAAGAGAATTTTATATACTAAACATAATGCTATCAACTCCTATACTACTAGACTATCAATCTTCGACTCCTTGCTCTAAAGATGTTGTTGATTCTATGAAACCTTTCTGGAGTGAGATATTTTTTAATCCTTCTAGCAAATCTAATTTGGCGGGGATTAACTCAAGCGCTATATTGGAAGCCTCAAGAGAAAAAATAGAACAAAATTTATTTATTGAGAATAAAAAAGTTATTTTTACAAGTGGGGCAACAGAATCTAATAACTTAGCCTTATTAGGTTTTGCTAGAAATTACTATAAAAAAACAGGAAACTATGGACATATTATTACCTTAAAAACTGAGCATAAAGCTGTTTTGGAGCCCCTAAACCAACTAAAAAAAGAGGGATTTATGGTTACAGAGATTAATCCTGAGAAAGATGGCTTAATTTCAGAAGAAAAGTTTAAGAATAATTTAAGAGAAGATACATTTCTGGTTAGTGTCATGTTGGCAAATAACGAAATAGGAGTTATTCAGCCTGTAGATAATATTTCAAAAATATGTAGATCGAGAGGAATAACTTTTCACTCTGATTTTGCACAATGTTTAGGTTATATCGAGTTAGACAACCTTTTATCAGATGTAAATATGATAACGATGAGTTCTCACAAAATATATGGTCCTAAAGGGATAGGACTTCTTTTGATTGATGAAGAAATTAATCTTGAGCCTTTAATTGTTGGAGGAGGTCAGGAATATGGTCTCAGGTCTGGTACATTACCTCTTCCTTTAGTAGTTGGTTTTGCTAAAGCAATAGAGATAGCAGTTTTTAATCAAAAAAGTAATGCTGAGAAATTACTTTTGTATAGAAATAATCTTTTGGAGGGTTTGTTAGAAAATAATTCTGGTTTATTAATTAATGGCTCCATAGAAAAAAGACTACCTCAAAATTTAAATTTGACTGTATTGGATTTAAACGGAGCAAAGTTTCATAAGGTTTTAAAATCCAAAATAATTTGTTCTAGTGGATCTGCATGCAGTAATGGTGAACCATCTCATGTTTTACTAGCCTTAGGTAGATCTTTTAAAGAAGCAGAATCTTCAATAAGGTTAAGTATTGGATTAAGCACTAATTCAAAAGAGATAAAAGAAGCAATTCATATTCTTACAAATACGATCAAATCATTACGTTAGAAATTATTGGCTTCTTAATTGAGCAATTCTTAATTTTCCACTTCTAGCTCTTCTATTTAGTTCGACTTCTTGATCGGAAGGAGTAATTGGTTTTTTTGTCAGGCTTTTTAGTCTTTGATCATTCTTAAAAGAACTTTTAACTAACCTATCCTCAAGGGAATGAAAACTAATAATAGAAATAATACCCCCTGGCAAAAGCCATTCAGGAACAACTTGCAAAAATTTTTCTAATACTTCAATTTCTTTATTAACAGCAATTCTTAGTGCTTGAAATGTTCTTGTTGCTGGGTGTATTTTTTTATATCTTTGTTTTGGTGGGAAGCAGCCAGCAATAGAATAAGCTAACTCTTTTGTCCCAGAATATTTCCCATTTTCCTTCAAATCCATTTTTATTTTCCAAGCAATCTTTCTTGATAATCTCTCATCTCCATATTTATAAATCAGGTTAGCTAGATCTTTTTCATTTAAATCTTCAATTAATTTCTTTGCATCAACCTCAAGAAGAGGATTCATGCGCATATCAAGTGGACCATCTCTTTGGAAACTAAATCCTCTTTGAGGGTCATCAATTTGGTTACTATTTACTCCAAGATCTGCAATCACAAAAGAAACTTTTTCTTTTGGTACAAAATCCGCAAAATTTGAAGCTCTTATATCTATCCTATTTTTAAATTCATCAAGCTTTGTTGATGCTGATTTTCTCGCGAATGGATCTTGATCAAGTCCAATTATATTTAAATCCGAATATTTTCTCAATAAATGATAAGAGTGCCCTCCTCCGCCTAAAGTTGCGTCTATTCCTTTAAGTTGGTTGTTATGTATTAATGGGTAATGCTCTAATGAGGCCATAATCTCATCAGTCATAACTGATTTATGATTAAAAAAAGATGAATCAGATAGGTCAGTTTGCATAACTTTCGACTAAGATTTATTTAGAAGTTAAATTTCGAATGGCTCAGTTAGAGACTAGAACAGAACCAATGGTGGTCAATTTTGGCCCACACCATCCCTCAATGCATGGGGTTTTAAGGTTAGTTGTAACTCTTGATGGTGAGAATGTCATTGATTGTGAGCCAGTAATTGGATATTTACATAGAGGAATGGAAAAGATAGCTGAAAATAGGACAAATGTAATGTATGTCCCTTATGTAAGCAGAATGGATTATGCAGCAGGAATGTTTTATGAAGCTATTGTAGTAAATGCTCCTGAAAGATTAGCTAATATTCCAGTTCCTAAAAGAGCAAGTTACATCAGAGTTCTTATGCTGGAACTTAATCGTATTGCTAATCATCTTTTATGGCTAGGTCCCTTTTTAGCAGACGTAGGAGCTCAAACTCCATTTTTCTATATTTTTAGAGAAAGAGAAATGATTTATGATCTTTGGGAAGCTGCTACTGGACAAAGGCTAATAAATAATAATTTCTTTAGGATAGGTGGTGTCGCATGTGATCTTCCATATGGATGGTTAGAAAAATGTATAGATTTTTGTGATTGGTTCGGTCCTAAAATAGATGAATACGAAAAATTAATCACAAATAATCCAATTTTTAAAAAAAGAATTGAGGGTCTCGGAACAATACAAAGAGACCAGGCAATTAATTGGTCTTTGTCTGGGCCAATGCTTAGAGCTTCTGGAGTTTCCTGGGATTTAAGGAAAGTCGATAGTTATGAATGTTATGATGATTTTGATTGGCAGATTGCTTCAGAAAAAGAAGGTGATTGTTATGCGAGATATCGAGTAAGAGTTGAAGAGATGAGACAATCGCTAAGCATCATTCGCCAAGCATGCAAAATGATTCCAGGCGGTCCAACAGAAAATTTAGAAGCCCAAAGAATGGCGACTGAAGATAAGAAAAGTGAAATATTTGGTATTGACTATCAATATGTAGCTAAGAAGGTTGCTCCAACTTTTAAAATTCCTAACGGAGAATTGTATACAAGATTAGAGTCCGGTAAAGGAGAAATAGGTATATATATTCAAGGAAATAATGAAGTTACCCCATGGAGATTTAAAATCAGAGCAGCTGATTTAAATAATCTACAAATATTGCCTCATATTCTAAAAGGTGCAAAAATCGCAGATATTATGGCAATCCTTGGCTCAATAGATGTCATTATGGGATCTGTTGATAGATAAGTTCTTTAAATGAAACCCGCTGATTGGTTAATATTGCAGAAGAAGGTAAGATTTGGTGATTGTGATTCTGCAGGTGTAATTCATTTTCATAACTTATTAAAATGGTCGCACGAAGCTTGGGAAGAGAGTATTGAAATTTATGGGATTCCTTATCAAGATATTTTTCCAGACTTTTCTATACGTAAAAGTCAAATTATTTTCCCCATAGTAAATTGCGAAGCAAACTTTCTTGCGCCTATAAAGATTGGGGATTTCTTAAAAGTAAAAATTGCCCCTCATAAAATTAATACCCATTTGTTCCAAGTAAATAGCTTTTTTATAAAAAATGGTAATAAAGTAGCAGAAGGAAAAATAATACATTGTTCTTTAGATGTTGATTCAAGAAACAAAATAGAACTTCCCGATCAGTTAGAAAGATGGATAGAGGCTTCAAATGTAAGTACGAATTTAAAAGAATGCTAATTATTATTTTTTAAATTTATAGTTTATTTTTTCTGTACTGGTATTTTTGTTTTTAACAATCCACTTTTCAGGTTTTTCATGTTTAGGCCAACTTTGAGAAAATTTTTTTAATAAATTTAATGAATTTTCAATATTTTTATGATTTGTAAGTTCTCTAAATTCAACAATTATTTTAATTTTATTTCCCCATAATTTGTCGGATACCTTTGAAATATTGAATTTATTAATTGGGATATTTTCTTTTATAATGAAATCATTTAATCGAGATTCAATTACTTCTGGGAAAACGATTTCTCCTCCTGAATTAAAAGCGTTATCACTTCTTCCAAGAAAGTTTAAATATAAAGAATTATTGATTTGATTAATTTCACCTAAATCACCGGTTTGCCACCACCCATTTTTATTTTTGAAATTTTCAGTTTTTGAAGAATCTATTATTTCGATTCCAATTCTAGCTGATTTTATTTCGATTAATCCTTCTGCGTTAATTCTTATTTTTGTATCAGTTAGTATTTCTCCTACATTTTCAAAACCCATTAAGAATTCTTTTGGTTTTAAACTCGTAACCATTGCTGCGGTTTCAGTTGAGCCATAACAAGGTGCTAATTTTATTTTTTCTTGTATACATTGTTCTGCAGTTTCGTATGAAATTGAAGCTCCGCCTACCCAAATTAGATCAAAAATTTTTAGCCAACTAATACCATCTTTTTGAGCTAAAAGTCTTTGTAATTGGGTAGGTACTAATGACGTAATCAAGTGTTTTTTGTTTTTTTTACATTTAATTGTAAAAAGCAAAAGTTCTCTAGTTTTTTTTATTAAATTCGGAGAAATATTAATACAATCACATCCCCAAGTTTGACTTCTAAAAATTGGCATTAATCCACTTATATGGTTCAGGGGTAAAGTATTTAAAATTAAGCAGTTTTGTAATTCAAATCCTTGCTCTATAAGCCATTGACCTGATGTAGCTGCAGATAATTTAAGATTATCTAAATGGTGAAAACATTGTCTCGGTTTTCCAGAACTACCACTACTGTTTAAGATGATTGCTGGTCCCTTTGCATTAATTGAATCTAATACATCTTCGTTTTTATAAAATTTGTTTTTTACATAAATAATTTTATTCTCTCTCATTTTTTTAATAATTTTCTCTACAGATTGAGTTTCATTATTTTCAACTTCAATAATATGTATTTTATTTTTCATAGTTGATCCCATATCTTTTTTGCTTCATTTAAAAATAGAAATGAATTAGGAAATTTATTCATTGCCAAACCAGAAACTTTTGGAGTTGGTCCTTGTAATTGTAAAGACGATAAATGATAAAGCCATCTCCTTCCTATTCCAGTTTCAAATGAGGTACTTATAGATATTAAAGCTTTTTTATTTTCTAATTCTCTTAAAAGCTTAACTGGATTATTTTCTTGTGAAGGCCTTCGAATTTGCCAACCCTTCCATTCATCAATCAAACTTGGAAATTTTAAAAGTGATTCGTCTAAGGCTATTGGAATTTTTTTGTTGAGATCTGTAAGCCCATCCAGATCATCAACACATAGAGGTTGTTCTAACCAATCTATATTTTTGTTATCTTTCAAAATATCAGCCCATCTATTAGCTATCTTTCTTCCCCAGGAACCATTAGCATCTATTCTTAACCTAATATTATTATCTATTTGGCTTAAAATTTCTTCTAAAATTGCTTCTTCCTCATGGTTTTTTTTTAATGCTACTTTCCATTTTATGGTCACTGATTTTCCAATATTAGATTGTTTTTTTTTAATTTCATTTAGATCTGAAATTAAATTTTCAGGATTTAAAAGTATGGCTGTTTTATCAATTTCATCGAAGTAATAGTTGTCTTTAAAAATGATTTCCCCATTTATCTCTGCTAATGCTGAATTTATTGCAGATTGAATACATGGGTGAAAAATATTTATTAGCTCAGATAAATTAAATACTTCTACATACTCAGGAATCATATTTAATTGTTTTGCACATTTTTTTAAGTCCTCTTCTAAAAGCGGTGAAACTTCCCCAAACCCAATTTTTTTATCATTACTTGTTAATTTAATTATCCAACCCCATTTTGTAAGGTAAGTGGTTTTAGAATTTTTTACTTTTGTGGATAACTTAAAGTTATAAGATTTTTTTTTAAATATTAAGTTCATTTATTAATCAAGTAATTAAATATTAATCCTGTGATTAAGCCAACTCCATTTAGAGTTTGAAATTTTATTGCTACGAATTTACAATTTTTTATTGTTGAAGGTTTGTTATATGAAGAGTGTAATAAATTTATAAGCTTTATTGCTTGTGGAAAACTAATCAAATAAAGGATACAAAAAACTGGAATAAATCCAGTAACTATATTGAAAAGTTGAAAAATATATATTGTAAAAATTATCCAAGGCACAAATTGAGAACCTTTTTTTGATCCTAAGCGTACTAAAGGTGAGTTTTTCCCATGCTTTTTATCTTCAGAAATTTGATGAAAATGGGAACAAAATAATACGAGAGTTGTTGCCAATGAAGGTCCTGAACCAAGTAATAAAGAAACTTTCCATGGAATATCTTCGAAATAAATATTAGATGGATTTAAAGCGATTAAGATAGCAGAGTAAGCAAAAGGTCCAAATGCAAGCCAGCATAATGGTTCTCCTAAACCTTGATAGCCAAATCTAAAAGGAGGTCCTTGATATAAATATCCTAAGAAGCAGCAAGCTGCTACCAAAATTAAAATGTTTATACTTGTTGATACTGAAATAATTGAAATTATTAATAAACCAATAACTAAAGATGTATATGCAATAAATGAAATTATTTTTTTATTTTTTACAAGATTTACAATTGAATGGAATTTAAATTCATCTATTCCTGTTTCTGCGTCGAATAAATCATTAGTTAGATTTTCCCAAATTAATATCAAAATTGCAGCTAAAGTAAATGCAATTAAATTATAAATTTTTACTTTTTCATATTGATTGAGTAAATAAGCCCCTGTTATAAAAACTGGAAGAATTGCAACAGAATAAAGAGGCCATTTTATTGCTTGTTTCCATAATTTTTTTTTATTTTCGTTCATTTTTAATTAACATACAAAATTCCCTCATTATTAAATGTAGTTTATAAATTGAGTTACATTTTTTACTTTATTGCATCATTTTTAGTTATTTTCAATAAGTGATGAAAAATGATTTAAAATTTACAGATTTTTTAAAAGATGTATTTTCCTCTTTCGATAAGAAAGTGGAAAATTCGGGATTGGTAAGTATTTGTGTTGAGATTCCTTTAATTGATTTATTTCAAGTATATGAATTGTTTATAAATAAATATCCGTTTTCTTCATTTTGGGAGGAATCTGATGGCATTTCATATATTGCTTTCGAGAAATGTAAATATGTTACTTTGGATGGTCCAAAAAGATTCGAGGTAGCAAATGAGTTTAATTCTGAGAATTTTAAAAATTTAATTAACTTGACTAATGAAACAGATAATTCTGCACTTTCAAAAATAATTTATTTATTTTCTTATTCTGAAAATTTGAATAATAATTTATCTTCAGATGTCCCTAGTTTGGAAGCCATCTTACCAAAAATATTAATTATTAAAAGTGATAAGAATTGCTGGTTAAGAATCAATGGTCATGTTGAAGGTAAATCATCATTAAGAGCATTAATTGAAGAAATATGGACAATTAGAAATCAAGTTATTAATTCTGGCTCAGAATTAATAAAATTATCTGGCTTAAAAACTAGTTTTGATTACCCTAATATTGATGATTTCTTAAACTCCTTAGAAACTTCTAATGTAAATTTGAAAAAAGTATTAAATAGAGGAATTCAATTAGTAGAGAAAGGTATCCTCGAAAAAATAGTTTTAGCTAATAGGATTAAAATAAAACTAAAAAATAAATTAGATTTAGTAGAAATTTTAAAAAGATTAAAAAAGAATCAACCAAATACATGCAGATATGTTTGGAAAAGGAATGGTAAGGATATTTTGTTTGGAGCATCTCCAGAAAAATTATTTTCTTTTACTAAACCTAATTTAACTTTGGAGGCTCTTGCTGGAACTATCTCAACTAATTCAAATTTTAAGAAACTCCTAAAAAGTACTAAAGACTTAAAGGAACATAATTATGTAATAAATTATTTGATTAAATGTTTAGAAGTTTCAAAAATAAAAAACTTTAAAAAAAGTGATATTAAGGTAAATTCATTTGGAGATATTTCTCATTTGCAAACACTCATTTTCTCTAAAGTTGAAAATATATGTCCTTTTGAATTACTTAAAAACCTTCATCCATCTCCGGCTGTTTGTGGATACCCAAAAAATTCAGCATTGGATTGGATAAACACTCTTGAGTCATTTCCTAGAGGAAATTATGCTTCTCCAATGGGTTGGGTTGATGCGTCAGGAAATGCTTCATTTCTTTTAGTAATAAGAGGAGCAAGATACATTGAAGAAAATATTGAATTTACTGCCGGTTCAGGTATAGTTTCGGGATCTGTTTTAGAGAAAGAAATAGATGAGATTAAATTAAAATTTGAATCAATAGTAAAACAAATATTTTTTGCGAAAAATCCTATATAATTTGCACTAATTTTTCAATAACTTCCTCTGAAACATTCTTATTGGATAAATTTTCTATTTCTCTTAAACCTGTTGGACTAGTTACATTAATCTCGCTAAGCATTCCATTTATTACATCAATACCCACAAAAAATAAACCTTCATCTTTAAAGTGTTGAGATAACTCTGAACAGATACTTTTTTCTTTTGCTGTTAATATTGTTGGTTGAGCCTTCCCGCCCATTGCCAAATTACTCCTAAAATCTCCTCCTTGAGGAATTCTATTTATAGATCCAATCGCTTCACCATTTACGATAATTATTCTTTTATCACCTTCTATGACTTCAGGAATAAATTTTTGCATCATAACGGGTAATTCTTCTTGGGAAGTGATTAATTCAATGATTGATTTAATACCTGGTGAATTTTTGTTTATCCTTATAACACCTTGACCACCTTTTCCTCCAAGAGGTTTTATGACCACTTCATTATTTATATTTGCAAAATTAATAAGATCTTTTACCTTACTAGCTACTATTGTAGGTGCCATTAAGTGGCTGTATCTCAAAGCACCTAGCTTTTCATTCCATGCTCTTAATGATGAAGGTTTATTAACTACTTTGACTCCTTTTCTTTCGGCAACTTCTAGAAGATGGGTTGCATACAAATAAGCCTCATTTACAGGAGGATCTTTTCTCATCCAAATGCAATTAAATTCGGCGAGAGGGATGCAATCATTCTCTTTGAAAGAAATCCACGGATTGACTTCAACTTTTACGGAAGATGCCCATACTTCATCACCTCTGGCTTCAAGGTCTTGAGGAGTACAACTCCAGATTTCAATATTTTTTTTGGAGGATGCTTGCATTAATGCAGCAGTTGAATCTTTTAAGGGATTTATATTTTTTATTGGATCTATTACGAATAGAAATTTCATAAGATCTAGTTTAATAATGCGTCTAATTTATTTTCATTTTCTAATGTGTAGAGTTCGTCGCAGCCTCCGATACCCACGTTATCTATAAATATTTGTGGTAATGTTTTTCTACCATCAGCTCTTTCAGTCATCAATGCTCTGGAATCTTCATCTCCATCAATCTTATATTCTTTAAAATTTATATTTTTTTTCTTGAGTAGAGATTTGGCTCGAATACAGAATGGGCAATATTGCCAAGTATAAATTTCAACTTTGGACATTTTTTTAAAATAATACTTAGTTTATACTATTAAACAAAAGTGCCTGTTAGATTATAAATAATGATTTAATTCTATTTTGATAGATATTACAGATTTCAAGAAAGATCTTTCGGAACTAACAGAGCGCCTGGGTAATGCTCAGGATTGTCTTTGACGTTCCAAGATTAAAAGCGAAAAGGAGAGAGTTAGAGCAAATTTCTGCTCAGCCTGAATTTTGGGAGAATCAAGAAGAAGCGAAAAAACAAATGTTAATCCTTGATGATGTTAAGGCACAACTCGAATTGTTGGATAAATGGAAAACTTTTATTTCAGATGCTAATGCTTCTCTTGAGCTTTATTCTTTAGAACCAGAAGAGGAAATGATTTTGGAATCCAAGCAGGGCCTAAAGAAATTAAGAGAGAATTTAGATAAATGGGAATTTGAAAGATTGTTATATGGTGAATACGATAAGGAAGGAGCAGTAGTTTCTATTAACGCAGGTGCTGGTGGAACAGATGCACAGGATTGGGTAGAGATCTTATTGAGAATGTATTCAAGATGGGCCGATAATAATCAAATGAGTTTAATCATCAATGAATTATCTCAAGGAGAAGAAGCAGGTATTAAAAGTGTAACTTTTGAAATTGATGGAAAATATGCATACGGATATTTACAACATGAAAAAGGAACTCATAGATTAGTAAGGATTTCTCCTTTCAATGCTAATGGTAAAAGACAAACCAGCTTTGCTGGGGTAGAGGTCATGCCTAAATTAGATGACAATATTTCACTTGATATACCTGAAAAAGATTTAGAAATTACAACAAGTAGATCAGGTGGGGCTGGAGGACAAAATGTTAATAAAGTAGAAACAGCTGTAAGAATTGTTCATTTGCCTTCAGGGATTTCAGTAAGATGTACCCAAGAAAGATCTCAATTACAAAATAAAGAAAAAGCTATGTTACTTCTTAAGTCTAAACTATTAGTGATTGCTAAAGAACAACGAGCGGCAGAAGTCGCTGATATTAAAGGCGATATTGTTGAAGCTGCATGGGGCAATCAAATAAGAAATTATGTTTTCCATCCCTATCAAATGGTAAAAGATCTCAGGACTATGCAGGAGACTAATGACTTAGATAGTGTTTTAGATGGTGGACTTGAACCATTTATTCATGAATTATTACGCATGAATATTTCTTCTAACGAATCTATTGAATAACTAATGAAAAATAAAAACGAAAATATAGAAAAAAAAGTTGCTCCTCCAAGCTTTATAAAGCTTGCTATGCGAAATATGGTAAGGAAGGGTTCAAAAAGTATTTCTCATTTTTCAATAACCTTTCTAGTTTTAATTGGAATATTAATACTTGTAGCCACAATAGGTAAGCCTAATATTCCTGTTTAAGAATGTATGACAGAAAAAATTATTTCTGAAATAAATTTAGATTTGGTTTTTAAATCTAATGAATTTCCCCAATTTTCAAATAAGTTTAAAGATTCTAAAAATAAGCTTATTTTTGAATCTATTTTTTGGGAGAAAGTTTTTTTATCTTGGATAAAAATAATATTAAAAAAAGACGATTATAAATTACCAAATTTCATTTTTGAAAAGAATTTTTTTTCATTAGGCTTACAGATAATATCTAATCAAGAAATTGCTTTTATGAACCAGAAGTGGATGCAAGAAAATGGACCAACTGATGTTCTATCTTTTCCAATCATTTCTGATGAATCTCTAAATACTTTAGATCATATTGAGTTGGGAGATATATTTATCTCATTAGAGATGGCAATTGAGCAATCTTATGAATATAAACATTCAATCTATAGAGAAATGCTCTGGTTGGCTAGTCATGGATTTTTACATCTTTTGGGATGGGAACATAATAATGATCTTGATTTAGAAAATATGTTAAATTTTCAAGAATATTTAATTAAACAATTAGATTAAGAATCTATGGAAAAAAAAATAAACTCTTTAAAAAACAGAATAGAATCATATAAAACTTCTACTCATGTATTAAAAAGTTTTAAGTATGCTTTTAGTGGCATTAGTTACGTATTTATAACTTCAAGAAATTTTAAAATTCAATTAATTTTTGCAGTTACAAGTTTAATGATTGGTTTTTTACTGCAAATTAGTCAAAGTAATTATGTAATTTTGATTGCCACAATTATGTCTGTTTTAATATTAGAAATTTTAAACACTTCTATAGAATCAATAGTTGATTTATTAGTGAAAAAAGAATTTAGTAGTTTAGCTAAAATTTCAAAAGATACTTCTGCAGGGGCAGTTTTATTAGCTTCCATTAATTCTGTTATTATTGCCGTATATATATTTGTTCCTAAAATAAAGTTGTTATTTGAATCCATATAAATATGTTTCTTGTTATTGATAATTACGATAGTTTTACATATAACCTTGTTCAATATTTAGGAGAACTTTCTGTTGAACATGAAATAACAAGAGAATTAATAGTTAAAAGAAATGATGAAATTACTTTAGAAGAAATTGTTAAACTAAATCCTAGTGGAATACTATTATCTCCAGGTCCTGGTAATCCAGATCAATCTGGAATTTGTCTGCCAATACTAAAAAAATTATCTAAAAATATTCCGACATTAGGAGTTTGTTTAGGGCATCAAGCTTTGGCCCAAGCTTTTGGAGGTAAGGTTATAGTTGGGAAAGAACTTATGCATGGTAAGACATCCAAAATATTTCATAATCAAAAAGGTTTGTTTAAAGATATCGAGACTCCATTTGTGGCGACTAGATATCATAGTCTTATAGTTGATTCAAGTTCATTACCATCTTGTTTAGATATAACTGCGACTTTAGAAGACTCAACTATTATGGCTATTTCTCACAAAGAATATAAACATTTACATGGGGTACAGTTTCATCCTGAAAGTGTATTGACACAATTTGGTCATAAATTAATTAGTAATTTTCTAAAAATGGCTGAATAAAAGTAAAATACAAAAAAAATTATATTATGATTTCTCAAATTAAAAACATTTTCTTTTTTATATTATTTATCTTTTTCTTTCCTACCCCATTATTGGCAAGTAATTTAGTAATAAAAAGTCTGGGACATAGTAGTTTTATAATTAATAGTACAGAAAATTCGATTCTTATCAATCCCTTTAAAGCAATAGGTTGTGCAATCAATTTAAAAGAGCCAAATGCAGTACAAGCAGATTTTATTTTGGCTAGTTCTAGGCTTCTAGATGAAGGATATAACCCTAATGATCAATTAATGTTTGTTGAGCCAGGAATCTATCAATTTGAGGATATTTTATTAAATGGAATTTCCGTCCCACATGACAGAGTAGATGGAAGAAGATTTGGGATGGCAACTGTTTGGAGTTGGGAGCAGAATGATCTTAAAATTGTTCATATGGGAGGCGCTGCTGGTGATATTGATATTAATAGTCAAATTATTTTGTCTCGCCCAGATATCTTATTTATTTCAATTGGAGGAGGAATAAAATCCTATGATGGAGAAGAAGCCTCAAGAATCGTTAAGATCTTAAAACCTAATGTAGTTATTCCTGTTCACTTTGCTCGTGGCAAAAAAATTAATAAAGAATGTGATTTCTCAAATGCTGATTTATTTATCGAAAATATGAAAGATTTTAAAGTAAAATATGTTAGAAAAGATATTCAAATAAAATCTAAAAGAATCGATCAAAATACAATATATATTTTTGGTAATTAATTTATTAAATCTAAAACCTTATAATTGTCCCAGAAAAAAATCATTTGTTCTTTAGTTCCAATACTAACCCTTATTGACTTACCAATATCTTTTTTATTTTCCATACTTCTGATAAGAATACCTTTTTCTCTCATCTGTTGTATTAAAATTTTAGGATCTTTTTTTGGCCAAATTAAGAAATAATTACCACCACTAAAGTGAGTTCTGATTTTTGTTGATTTAAATTTATTTAAAATCCATTCCCTTGCTTTTTTTACTTCTAAAACATAATTATCAATATATGATTTTTCTTTAAGTGCTGCTAATGCTGCCGTTATAGCAAAGCTATTTACATCATATGGTCCTGTAACTTTGTTAATGTACTGAATTAAATTTTTATTGCCAAAAGTAAAACCTATTCTTAAACCAGCTAAACCAGCTGTTTTTGAGAGAGATTGGATTATTAGTATGTTGTTATTCTTTTCAAAATCTATCGATTCAAGAAGACTATCCCCATTAAATTTTTCATATAGTTCATCAACAATTATCAATGAATCGTTTTTGATATTTGCTAAGTTAATTATCTCTTGAGCACTTAAAACTGTTCCTGTTGGATTATTTGGATTACAAATGAATATTAACTTTGGATTATAAATTATTATTTTTTCTCTAAATTCTTTGATGGGGAATAGAAAATTTTCTCCAATGTAAGAACAAGTTATTTTCTTCATTCCTCGCATTTCTGAACAAGGAGAATAGTAACCAAAAGTTGGATTCGTGGTTAGAAATATTTGATCTTTTTCTCCAAAGCAATTGAAAATTGCATTTATTGCTGCGTCTGCTCCATTGAAAATTCCTATCTCATCGGTATCAAATTTTCTTGAATCAAGATATTTATCACATAAAAAATTTTTTAATAAATTATATTCTGGATAAATTGAAATCTCATCTAATTTTATCGCTTGTAATGCCTTGAAAACATTAGGACTTGGACCTAGAGTATTTTCATTAAAATCTAAACGGAGTAAATTTCTTCTATTTTCTAAAGGAGCAGAATAAGACTGCATATTTATTATTTCTTCTCTTGGTTTTGGGAAAAGATTATTTAATTGATCAGAATCATTCATTACATTCTTTCTAAAGTTTCAATTCCTAGAAGTTCTAAGCTTAATTTTAGTGTTTTTGCAGTTAGATCACATAAATTAAGTCTAGAAATTTTTATATATTTTTCTTCTTTGAGTATTGGAACTTGATCATAGAATCTATTAAAAGTCTGACATAGCTCAAAAAGATAATTGCATAATCTATTTGGCATTAAGTCTTTTTCAATAGATATTATGATTTCATCGAACTTAAGTAATTTTCTGATAAGTTTCCACTCAGATTTATGTTCATAATTTATATATTGAAAATCTTTAGAGTCATAAACAAAATCATTTTTTCTTTTAATTCCTTCAATTCTTACAAGTGTATATAACAAATAAGGAGCCGTATTTCCATTCAGAGAAAGCATTTTATCAAAACTAAATTGATAATTAGTAATCCTATTTTGGCTTAAATCTGCATACTTAACAGCTCCTATTCCAATAATTCTTGAAGTATTTGCAATAAAATCTTCTGTCTCATAACGATTTTCATCTTCTAATCTTTTCAATAAATTTTCTTTTGCTCTTCTAACTGCTTCTTTTAATAAATCTTTTAAACGTATTGTTTCACCTTCCCTTGTTTTTAGTTTTTTGCCATCAATTCCTTGAACTAAACCAAAAGGTACATGGTCTACTTGACAATTGTCTGGGATCCATTTTGCTTTTTTTGCAACTTGAAAAACTCCAGCAAAATGATTTGCTTGTCCATGATCAGTTACATAAATAATTCTCGAAGCATCATCCCCATTAGGAGGTTTATTGAATCTGTATCTTATAGCAGCAAGATCTGTGGTGGCATAGTTAAAACCTCCATCTTTTTTTTGAATAATTAGCGGTAAAGGTTTGCCTTCTTTATTAGTCATCCCATCTAAAAAAACACATTTTGCTCCTTGATCTTCTACTAATATTTTTTTTAAATTCAAATCCTCAATAACTGATTTTAAGAAGGGATTATAAAAAGATTCACCTCTTTCTTCTATTTTAATTTTTAAATTTTTATAGATTTCATCAAATTCCTTTCTAGATTGATCACATAATAATTTCCAAGCTTTAATCGATTTAATATCTCCACTTTGTAACTTAACTACTTCCTCTCTAGATCTTTTTTGGAATTCAGATTCATTATCAAATCTTTTTTTTGATTCTTTATAAAATTCAACTAAATCACTTATCTTGATGTTCCCTATCTCTTCTAAATCATTTAAATATAAATCTTTGAGCTGAGTAATAAGCATTCCAAATTGCGTTCCCCAATCGCCAACATGATTTAGTCTTAACACTTGATAACCTCTTAACTCGAAAATTCTGGATATTGAATCTCCTATTATTGTTGATCTTAAATGCCCTACATGCATTTCTTTAGCAATATTAGGACTAGAAAAATCTACAATGACTTTATTTGATAAGCCACTATCAAAATCTTTTTTAATTTGAGTTACTCCAGCCCTTTGGCATTGAATATTTGATTTAATTTCATTTATGAGTACTTCATCTTTTAATTTTATATTTATAAATCCAGGTCCAGCTATTTCTAGACTCTTACATAATTTTAATATGCTTTTATTTTTATTTAAAAGGTTAATAAAATCATTAGAAATATCTCTTGGATTCTTTTTATATATTTTAGATAAACTTAAACAAACATTACATTGATAATCACCAAATTCCTCTTTTGATGATTGCGTAATTAAATTTTTTCTAAGAATTTCGAACTCTCTTTCTTTATCATTTTTTTTAAGACTATCTAAAAGAGATTGTTCAAAATTATTTGTTAATTCTTTAAAAATGATTAGCATTATTTATTAAATTATTTATCTATATGATTAATTAATATAACGCATACTTAAATCAATCCAATCACTTTTGGTAATTGAAGAACTTGTTGAAATCAAATCAATACCTTTTATTAGATATTTACTAATTTCTTCAGGATTAATTCCAGAAACTTCTATTATCAAATTTTTATTGACTTCTTTTTTTAAGCTATTAATTGATAAATCTCTTAATTCTTGAATGTTTTTTTTGATTGTTTCAGGACTAAGTTCATCTAATAAGACACTATCCGCTCCTGCTAATACTGCTTCTTTTGCCTGTTCGATATTCTCAGCTTCAATTATGATATGAGTTGTAAAAGGCGAATTTCGGCGAATTTTTTGTACTGCATTCTTAAGATTATCTGTCCATGCAATATGATTTTCTTTTATCATAGCCGCATCGTATAATCCCATTCTATGATTCACTCCACCTCCGCATTTGAATGCATATTTTTCAAATATTCTTAAGCCAGGAGTCGTTTTTCTAGTATCTGCTAATTTTATATTTGTGCCTTCTAACTTATCTACAAGATTCTTTGTATAAGTTGATATTCCAGATAAATGCATTGCTATATTTAAGCTGATCCTTTCACTAGCGAGTAAACTTTTTGATGGTCCATATATTTCTAAAAGTTTTTGATCTTTAACAAATTTATCTCCATCAGAGATATTAAATTTTGGACTGATTTTTAAATCAATTTTTTTAAAAATTTCTTTTATAATCATAACCCCACAAAATATACCTTCCTCTTTTGCAATCCAATATGCATTACCATTCTCTTCTGTAATAGAGGAACTTGTTAGATCTCCCCTACCTATATCTTCATCGATCCAATGATCAATGATCTTACTTATTGTTTGTGTATTCAGATCCACTAAACTAAAAAATAATTAATAAAAATTCAACTAAAGTTAGAGAGTCAACTATAAATCACTATGTAATTTAACTCAAATTTATTTACCAATACAAAACTTAGAAAAAATATTATCTAGAAGCTCCTCCGTTAATTCTTGACCAGTTATTTTAGATAAATTTTGAATTCCATCTCTAAGTTCTATTGATAACAAATCAAATGGCAATCTATTTTTAACTATTGTATCAGTATCATTTAAATTAGACAGGCAGGCAGACAAATTCATTAGATGTCTTTCGTTTAAAAATATATTGATATTTTCTAATTGTTTTAATCCGCATTTTTTTATGATTGTGTCGATTAATAATCTTTCACCATCATTATTCTTAATGCTCATAAGAATTGTGTTTTTTAACTCATTTGAATTAATATTTTTAGGATCAATTAAATCTTTTTTATTACCCACAATAGTAATTAATTTTTCTTTGGGGATTTCTTTTATTATTTTTTTGTCTTCTTCATTAAATCCTTCTTCAAGACTATAAATATAAATAATAAAATCTGACTCTTTAATTTTCCCAAAACTTTTTTTAATTCCAATACTTTCAATTTGTTCATGAGTTTCTCTTATGCCAGCAGTATCAATTATTTTCATTGGGATGTCATTAATAGTTAAATTCACTTCAATCACATCTCTTGTCGTTCCAGGAATATTAGTTACGATTGCCTTCTCTTTTTTTGCAAGCAAATTTAGTAAAGAACTTTTACCAACATTTGTTTTACCTATAAGCGCAATAGATATCCCATTATGAATATATGAATTTCTTTTTGAATTTTCTATAAGTAACTCTATTTTTTCTTTCACTTTTTTAATGTTTTTTAGATATTTGGTGTAATCAAAATCTGTGAAGTCTTCTTCAAAATCAACTCTCGCTTCTATCTCACAAAGTTGATTTATAAGTTCATTTTTAATATCATCAATTTTTTTCTTTATTTCTCCTTGAACCCCGCTAAAAGCTAACTCTGCTGATCTGATATTGCTTGCGTTAATTAATTGATTAATTGACTCGGCTTGAGTTAGGTCTATTTTCCCATTCAGAAAAGCTCTTTGACTAAATTCTCCTGGATTTGCAAGTCTAACTCTAGAATTACTTGATAATAATACCTTGAGAACTTTATTTACTAAGATAATTCCTCCATGGCAATGTAGTTCAACTACATCCTCTCCTGTAAAGCTATTTGGTGATTTCATCACTAAAACTAAAACCTCATCTATAAATTTATTTTGTTTATTTGCCTGAATAAAACCGTGAAAAACTCTATGTGATTCCCATGCATATTTTGATTTAGTTTGAACAATCTTTTTGCAAGAATTTATTGAGTCATTCCCTGATACTCTAATTATCGCAACTCCTCCTTTCCCTATACTTATAGCTGAAGCAATTGCGGCTATAGTATCTTCTGTAGTAACTATCGAATCCATCTCTCGCTTTGTTATAGATAATTAAGTAAAATTATCAAGAATTTAATTTTGAATTTTTCTTTCTGAATGAGATCTAAAAGAGATATTACCTATAAGAAAATTCTATCATTATTTAGGATTCAGAATGGAAGTCCTTTCTTTAATGCTAAAGGTTTAGCTATAGGGGTATTTAGTGGCTGCTTTCCTTTTTTTGGGTTTCAGACTCTAATAGGGGTATTTTTTGCAAAACTAGCTAAGGGAAATATTGTTCTAGCTGCAATTGGGACCTGGATCAGCAACCCCTTTACTTATATTCCACTTTATTATTTTAATTATAAAGTTGGTTCGATTTTTTTTAATACTTCCTCTAATGAAATTATTGAAAAAAGTTTGGTTATTGATGACTTATGGAAACAAGGTAGAATTTTTTCCCTACAATTACTCTTAGGTTCATCCTGTGTTGGATTTTTATTAGCTTTGATTTGCGGTTGTATTGTTTTCTTTATCTACAAGATAAAAATTAAAAGATAGATTGACCTGATTCTAAAATTAACTTTGTCCAACTCTGGCAATATCTAAAACATCTGCCATTGATTTAATTTGGTCAATTGTTTTGTGAAGTTGATTATAACTTTCTAGACCTACGCAAAGATTGATAATAGCTGGTTTACCATAAGCAGTTTTAACATTAGCATCGCTAACGTTTATACCTTTATCAGATAACCGCATAAGAATATCTTTAAGAACTCCAACTCTATCAATTACTTCTATTCGGAGCTGAATTGGAAACTTATTATCGCCAGTTTTATTATCTTGATTCCAACCAACAGGTAATCTTCTTTCTATTGGAATTGGTATTACATTTTCACAATCTACCCTATGTATTGTTATCCCATGGTTGCCGAGCGATACAGTTCCTACAATTTCCTCTCCTGGAAGTGGGGTACAGCATTTACCTATTCTGTAATCAAGACCTTCTATCCCGGTAATTGGCGATTTAGCTGCTTTATGAGATTTATTTGTGGATAAATTACTATTACTTTTAAGAGATTTTGCTATTTCAGAATCAGAATCATTTTTTATCTCTTCCGTCTGTAATTTTATTTCTTCTCTTAGTCTGTTTAATACTTGATGTAAAGTTAAACCACCAAAACCAAGTGATGCAAGAAGGTCTTCAGTAGTTTTTAAATTGCATCGATTTGCAACTTTTTTCATGGGATCACTAGAAATCAATGTTTCAAAACCGTTTCTACCTACTTCTTTTTCGAGTAAATCTCTACCTCTTTTAATCGTTTCATCCCGATGGCTTTTCTTATACCATTGGCGGATTCTATTTTTAGCAGTTGGCGTAACTACAAAGTTCAGCCAATCCAAGCTTGGATTGGCATTATTATTTGTCAAAATTTCTATGAAGTCACCATTTTGAAGTGCTGTAGATAATGGAGAAAGCTTTTCATTAATTCTTATTCCATTACAGTGATTTCCAACTTCAGAATGAATTCTATAGGCGAAATCTATTGCAGTAGATCCTTTTCTTAAACCAACAACATCTCCTTTTGGAGTGATCACAAATACTTCTTCATCAAATAAATCTTCTTTAATTGAAGCTAAATAATCATTATGATCTCCCTCATTACCTTCTTGTTGCCATTCAACTAGTTGTCTTAACCAATTAAATCTTTCGGCATTGCTTTTAGCAGGAGAACCACCCTCTTTATATTGCCAGTGAGCGGCAATACCATATTCTGCAATTTGGTGCATGGAAGTAGTTCTAATTTGAACTTCAATAGGTCGATGTCTCCCAATCACTGAAGTATGTAGGGACTGATATCCATTGGGTTTTGGTAATCCTATATAGTCTTTAAATCTCCCTGGAATTGGTTTGAAAGTATCATGTACAACCGCTAAAGCTCTATAACAACTATCTGAATTATCAACAATAATTCTTAGAGCAGCAACATCATAAATTTCGTGAAACTGCTTTTGCTGTCTTTCCATTTTGTTCCATATGCCATAAAGATGTTTTGGTCTGCCTGTTATTTCAAAGTTTTTTAAACCGGCTAAGACTAAATTTTCTTTCATAAGATTCAAGGTTACTTTTAATCTTTTTTCTCTGTCACTCCTTTTAACAGCGATTTGATCTTTTAGATCTTGATATTGCTTAGGCTCCAGAAATTTAAAAGCCAAATCTTCTAATTCCCATTTAAATCTATTTATTCCTAATCGATTAGCTAAAGGTGCATAAATCTCTCTTGTCTCTCTTGCTATTCTTTGTTTTCTCTCATCATTAAGCCATTCAATTGTTCTCATATTATGAAGTCGATCTGCAAGTTTTACTAGAACAACTCTTATATCGCTTGCCATAGCTAAAAACATTTTTCTAAGATTTTCGGCTTGTGCTTCAGTCCTGTTATTAAAGTGAATACCTCCTAATTTTGTTACACCTTCTACAAGTATTTTTACTTCTAATCCAAAATTTGTTTCTATTTCGGATAAATCAATGCCAGTATCTTCAACAACATCATGTAAAAGTCCTGCAGCAATAACAGATGGACTAGCACCTATTTCTTTGAGGAGATTTGCAACAGCAACTGGGTGGATAATGTATGGCTCTCCACTCGCACGTAATTGCCCATCATGAGCTTTATAAGCAAGTTTAAAAGCCTTTACTATAAGGTTTTGATTCTCATCATTTTCTTTATTTGATTTTTCAAAGTTTTTAATATCTTTAAGAAGCCAATCGGGAATTTTTATTTGATAATTCAACGATTCACTTTCATATTTTTTATTTTCAGGCAAAATAGTTTTGGAAACTTCAATTTCGTTTTTTTCTTTTGAATTTGCAGCTGCCTCTGACATTTTATATTGCTTTAGATTTATTTTATTTAGGTCTAGGAAAATTTGCTATAAAATCATGAAAATAAATAAAGAAAAAATTCTTGTAGTTGAAAATCTTACTGTTAAATATGGTTTAAAACAGAAACCTATTATCAAAAATTTTAATTTAGAAATAGATAAAGGAGAACATTTGGCAATAATAGGACCCTCTGGATGTGGAAAGACGACTTTTGCAAAAACATTAGTAAATATATTACCTGAAAAGGCCATTTCTAAAGGGTATTTATCTATTTCTAGTCTAGATCCAAGGAAAATTAATAATAAAGAAGCACAATTATTTAGAAGAAAAAATTTTGGATTTATCTATCAAGATTCCATAAAAAAACTTAATCCACTAATGACAGTTGGGGATCATTTGTATGAATTATTTAAAACTCATGATCAAACTAAATCATCTGTAATTATTAAGAAATTAGTAAAAGAAGTTTTTCAAAAAGTAGGAATTGAAGAGAGCAGACTTGATTCTTTCCCTCATCAATTTAGCGGTGGAATGAGACAGAGAGTTTCTATAGCAATGGCTCTTGCTTTAAAACCTAAATTATTAATAGCTGATGAACCTACAACAAGCTTAGATACCAAAACAAGTTTTGAAATTATGCAAGAAATAATTCAGTTATGTAATGAATTCGATACTACTTTAATTTTAATTAGTCACGATATTAATCTTGCAGCAAAGTGGTGTAAAAAAGTTGCAATTATTGAAAAAGGATCGATTGTTGAAAAAGGAAATATATTAGATATTTTTCAATCACCAAAATCAGATATTGGGACAAAGTTAGTAAAAGCCTCAAAAATAGTATTAGAACCAAATACTAAAAATAATGTTAGAGATGAGGTCGTTCTAGAGGTTAATAACTTAAGACATTGGTATAAATTAAATTCTTCAATCTTCATTAATAAATGGAATAAGGCTTTAAATGAAGTTAGTTTCAAGTTATATCAGAATGAGACTCTTGGAATAGTTGGTTCTTCAGGGAGCGGTAAAAGTACATTATGTAGGGCTTTAATTGGACTTCTTAAAGTAAGAGGTGGTGAAATCAAAATTTATGATAAAAATAATGCATCCAAAAAAAATAAATCTTTTAAAAAGAAGAATAATGTGCAAATTATTTTTCAAGATCCTTTTTCAAGTTTGAATCCGAAAATGACAATTAAAAATATTTTGGAAGATATATTTTTTATTCAAAAAATTTCAGATAAAAGAAAAATCGAAAATGAAATAAAATTAATGTTAAGAAATTTAAATCTTCCCTTAAATAATGATTTTTTTAATTCTTATCCTAGCCAATTATCTGGTGGTCAATTGCAAAGAATTTCATTGGCCAGAGCGCTATTGTTGAAACCAAAAATTTTGATTTGTGATGAGAGCGTAAATATGTTGGATGCTTCAGTAAAAATAGAAATTCTTGAATTACTTAGAGTCTTGCAAGAAAAAATGAATTTAACGATTATCTTTATTACTCATGATTTAGGCATTGCTAAAAGATTTTGTGATAGGTTGCTAGTTATGAATAACGGAAAGATAGTTGATGAAGGAGAAAGTTCTACAATATTCACTAAAACTCAAAACACGTATACAAAATCTCTTCTAAATTCCTCTTTAAATCTTATTTAACTTTAAGAACACTTAGTAATTTTTGAAAATCTAATGGTAATTCTGATTCAAATATCATTTCTTTACCATTTATTGGATGTATAAGTCCAAGCTTAATGGCGTGTAAAGCTTGACCATCTAATTTACATGGTAGTTTTTTACATCTTCCATATAACGGATCACCCACAATTGGATGATTAATGTGAGCGCAATGAACTCTTATTTGATGCGTTCGCCCCGTATCTAGTTTGAAATTCATTAATGAGTAATTGCCAAATCTTTCTTCTAATTTCCAATAGGTACAGGCATACCTTCCTGAACTTTCTTCAACTACTTTATATTTCAATCTATTTAATTTATCTCTGCCAATGTGTCCCACTATTTGGCCTTCTTCAGAATTAGGTACTCCATGAATTACTGCAATATATTCGCGTGATGCTATTTTTTCTTTAATTTGTTTCTGGAGATTTACTAATGCCTCTTGGCTTTTTGCAACCACCATACATCCGGAGGTATCTTTGTCTAATCTGTGAACTATACCAGGTCTTAGTTTCCCATTAATTCCAGGTAGATCTTTACAGTGAAAAAGTAATCCATTCACTAAAGTGCCTGATTTGTGTCCAGGGGCTGGATGAACAATTAGTCCTGATTGTTTATTGATTACTATGATATGCTCGTCTTCAAAAAGGATATTTAAATCCATTTTTTCAGGTTTCAAATAAATAAGAGGTTCCGGAGGAGGCATCCATATTTGAACATTGTCGCCCTCTTTCAATGGGGTTTTTGCTTTCGCGGTCTTATAGTTTACAAGTACTAAACCTGAATTTATAAAATGTTGAATCCTTGCTCTACTTTGTTCTGGCCTTTTACTTACCAACCATCTGTCTAGCCTCATAGGAAGAGGTAGCTCATAAATAATTTCTATAAGCTCACCTTCTCCAATGCCGAAGGAATTTTGATTATTTAATTCCATAGTGGGACTTCTAAAGCAATTTTACCCAGCATTTGATTTCTATAATCTTCCAATAACTTATGAGACATTCTCCTTTTATCGCCTGAGGTATGTTTTGATGCTGCTTCGTCTATCCAAGCAGAAGGACTCTTAAAGCCTTTTGCAATATCAACTCCATATCTATTAGATATTTGTTTAACTGAGATATTCGCATTTTTATCTTTGTTGAGAGTGGATATAATTTTGATAAATCCAATTGCGACACTCTCTATTTCATAAGCAGCTTCACCAATATCGTCACACAGTGCAAGATTAAGTGCTGATTTTTGATCTTCTAAATTTGGAGGTATAACACCAGGAGCATCTAGCAGATCAATACCACTTTCTAATTTTATCCATCTTAAATTACGAGTCACGCCTGCTTTCCTAGCGCTATCTACAACTCTTTTTTTTGCAATTCTATTAATTAATGCTGACTTTCCTACGTTTGGGAAACCAAGTGTAAGGGCTCTAATTGGCCTAATTCGCATTCCTCTAGAGAGTCTTTTGTCGTCGATTGACGACCTAGAATCTTTGGCTGACTTACAAATTTCTTTAATACCAATTCCTCTTTTAGCATCACACCAAAGAGGATATTGATCTTTAGCATTAAACCATTTATTCCAACTATTGATTGTATTAGGGGAGATCATGTCTGATCTGTTAATAACAAGAATATGTTTTTTATTATTTATCCATTTATTTAAGTGTGGATGTCCTGTTGATAAAGGAATTCGTGCATCTCTAACTTCTATAACTAAATCTACTTTATTGATAACTTCAGATAATTTCTTTTCTGCTTTTGCGATATGGCCTGGGTACCATTGAATTTTGGGTATGTCCACTTCAATAAATCAAATAAAATTTTGTATTCCTTTTAGTTTTTATAAGTCTCAAAAGTATTTACTTCTAAAGTTTAGTATAAATTTAATGACTAAAAATTTCTATAATCGTTAATTCTTAAAATTTATTAAGGCATAGGTAACAGTAGCTACTTTTTAACCCAATAAGCACAAATTAACGTTAGGGTCTTAAGATTAAAAATTAAGCTTATTTAATGTCAAAATTATCTCTTTCCAGTCTTGATAAGACAAATTTAGAAGGAAAAAAAGTTCTTGTAAGAGTAGATTTTAATGTTCCATTAAATGAAGATGGCCAAATAACCGATGATACGCGTATTCGTGCAGCGATCCCAACGATTGAATATCTTATTAATCATTCTGCAAAAGTTATTTTAGCTGCTCATTTTGGTAGACCAAAGGGTCAGGTAAATGAAAAAATGAGATTAACTCCAGTAGCAGCAAGATTAAGTGAATTGTTGGGGCAAAATGTTGCTCTTACTAACAGTTGTATTGGTGATGAAGCAGTTGCACAATCAAATAGCTTATCTAATGGAGATGTTCTTTTACTTGAAAATGTTCGTTTTTTTGGTGAAGAGGAAAAGAACGACCTGGAGTTTGCTAAAAAATTAGCATCCCATGCAGATATGTATGTAAATGATGCTTTCGGTGCTGCTCATAGAGCTCATGCTTCAACTCAGGGTGTTACTAATTATTTAAGTCCCTCAGTAGCTGGATTCCTTCTAGAAAAAGAATTGAAATACTTACAAGGAGCAATAGATTCCCCAAAGCGTCCATTGGCAGCAATAGTTGGAGGATCAAAGGTTAGTAGCAAAATAGGAGTACTTGATTCTTTACTAGATAAGTGTGACAAAATCATGATTGGTGGAGGTATGATTTTCACTTTTTATAAAGCTAGAGGTTTAGATGTTGGAAAGAGCCTTGTAGAAGAAGATAAACTCGAGCTTGCTAAAGATTTAGAAGCAAAAGCAAAAGCAAAAGGAGTAGAATTTTTATTACCTACTGATGTTGTTTTAGCTGATGAATTTTCTCCGGACGCCAATAGTAAAATATCTCAAATTGATTCAATTAGTGGGAATTGGATGGGTCTCGATATTGGTCCAGATTCCATTAAAGTTTTTCAGAATGCTCTTGCAGAATGTAAGACAATTATTTGGAATGGTCCAATGGGAGTTTTCGAATTTGATAAATTTGCAGACGGTACAAATGCAATAGCTACGACTCTTGCGGACTTAAGTGCTTTTTCTGAAGTTTGTACAATAATTGGTGGTGGAGATTCAGTCGCAGCAGTAGAGAAAGCAGGATTAGCAGAGAAAATGTCTCATATATCTACTGGAGGTGGCGCAAGTTTGGAACTTTTAGAAGGTAAAACCTTACCAGGTGTAGCTGCGTTAAACGACGCTTAGGCTATATCTCATCAACAATTTCAATGCTCTTTGTGAAAGTAATCATTCCCTCAGGGTGAGCTATGATTCCTGACCAAATTTGTATACCTGGTTTTGAAGGGGCTCTTGTTATTTTAAAAATCCCTCCAGACACCAACGGCTCCAATAATATTTCTTGATCAAATAATGAATTAACTTGATGAGGTTTTATAGCTCCAGCAATAATAACTTCTTCAAGAGGCTTATTTAGAATTATATCGATATCATATTTTGAACCAGTAAGAACTCTATCAGGAATTTTAAAACTAATATCTATCTTTTTATTATCATTTCTTATAGTTGTGAATAAATTTTTGATAATACCTTCATCTATTTTCCCATTTAAGATTGAAAATAAATAATCAAAATTGGATTCAAGTTTATATAAATCTCCATTAACTATTTTTTCCCCAGAAACTTTTATTCGCAAAATATCTTCATTTAGAATATTAGATTTTAATCTTTTGATCTTCCATTTGCTGTTAGGGAAATCATTAATAATCTTTGAAAATTGTTTTGGTATATTTTGGCTTTCTTCATTTCTTAAATATTTTCTAATGAATTCTAAATCTCTTGCATTTAAAGAGTTTTCTAGATTTCTTATAAAATCACCTTTTAAAGTTTGCGTTATTGCTGAATAGGGAATAATAAGATAAACAAATAAGTAGAGAAGAAATCCTATATTTTTGAATAACTTTAAATTAAACATATTAAGCATTGGTTATTTTTATTCTACTAATTTAAGTTTTTATGTCTAAAAAAAATAATTTATTAGTCGCAGCCAGTGGGACAGGGGGGCATATTTTCCCTGCGTTAGCAGTTTCTAAAGAGGTGGAAGATGAATGGAATATTCATTGGTTGGGTGTTTGTCAAAGACTTGATGCAGATTTTATTCCCAAAAAATATAATTTGAGGACTTTGAATATAAAGACACCAAGAAACAATATTTTTTTGTTTTATCAATATATAGAAATTTTAATGTCAACTTTCCAAATAATTAGGATCTTAAAAGAAAAAAAAATTAACTTAGTTTTTACGACTGGCGGTTATATATCAGCACCTACTATTGTTGCTTCAAAACTTCTCAGGATACCTATCATTATTCATGAATCAAATGTAATTCCAGGAATGGTCACGAAATATTTTGGTTTTTTATGTAACTTTGTTCTTTTAGGATTTAAGAAAACAAATTCTTATTTAAAAAACTGTACAACTATTTTCACTGGAACACCTTTAAGAGAGCAATTCTATAAATTTAATGTTTTGCCAGAATGGGTTCCAAAAGGAAATGGACCTCTTTTGATTGTCATGGGAGGTAGTCAAGGAGCAAAAGCTATAAATCAAATTCTTTATGAATCTCTTGAATTTTTAATAAAAAAAGATTTTCGGATAGTACATATTATTGGCGAATCTAATCAACACCCTTTTCATCTAAAAAACTCCAAAAATTATATTCAAAAGAAATTTACTAATGAAATAGCAGCTTTAATGCAAAACTGTGATCTTGTAATATCGAGATCTGGTGCAGGAACAATCAATGAACTAATAGAGACTGAAAAACCTTCAATTTTAATTCCATATCCAGATTCTAAAAATAATCATCAGGAGAAAAATGCAATGATTCTTGCTGAAATTGGAGGCTCAGTTTTAATTAATCAAAATAAAATTTCTAAAGAAGTTTTTGAAGAAACTATAGAAAGAATTTTTAAAATAAAATCAAAAAAGGGAAAAAATCATTATGAAATATTAGATCTTATGAAGAAGAACATGGAAAATAATAATAAAATTAAATCTAAACGTGAGATTAAAAAATTTATTAATTATTTTTTAAAGGAATTCTGAATTTCTTTATATAAAAGAGTGTTATTTTTCCTACTCTGCAAACTTATTCTTGCCCATTTTTCGTCCAGAAATCTAAATGAAGTACATTCTCTAAGCAATATTCCCTTATTTTCTAAGTATTTTATATTTGGCGACAAGGATGTTTTACTTTCTATTAAAAAAAAGTTGGTTGAGGAGTTATGAACTTTAAGGTTCTCTATTTTTGATAATTTTTCAAATACTCTCTTTTTTTCAATATTTATCCAGCTGTGAATCTGTCTTGTCCATTTTTCATAGAATTTCTTATTACTTAGTAGTTCAATTCCTGCTTTAATAGCAAAGGAATTTAAAGGCCAAGGATCTCTATTAATGTTCCATTGATTAAGTTTTTTTGATGAGCCAATAACGTAACCTAATCTAAGCCCAGGAATATTAAAGATTTTGGTCAAGCTTCTCAAGACTAACAAATTATCATATTTTTGAGTTAATGGTATTAAAGATTCTTTGTCTCCATTTGGTGTTATCGATAAGAAAGCCTCATCACAGATAACTAATTTATACTTTTTTACAATTTCCTCTAATGAATTCTTATCCCATAATTGTCCAGTGGGGTTATGTGGATTTGTTATCCAAATAACATCACATTTAGGTCGAAGCGGAAATGATTGAGGAAAAATATTACTCCATTTTTTTGGTAATTCGCAATGTATAAAATTACTATTCCAACAATTTAAGGATCTTTCATAATCAACAAAGCATGGAGCAGGAATACAACTAATTCCAAATTTGGATGCTTCATAACCTGCCCATGTTATTAGCTCAGAAGCTCCATTTCCAGGTAATATATTGTCTGGATCTATCCCATGAAATTTCCCGATTATTTCTTTTAAATCACTCAAGTTTCTTTCAGGGTAATATCTAAATCCAAGATTCTTAATTTCCGCATTTAATGAATCTATTAGTATTTGAGGAGGATCAAAAGGCACTAATGAGGCACTTGCATCAATGATTTCAGAGGGTAATAAATTTAATTTTTTGGCCTTTGCATATACATTTCCTCCATGCTTTAAGTTTGATATTTGCATGGCTAAAGTTGAGTAATTATTTGGTTCCGATTTATTCATTATTCATTTTCTAATTTTATTCAACCCATTCTAAATCTGATCCAATGGCATCTTTTATATTAGATAATTGATGGTTATTAAGTTGCTTTATAATTCCTGTGAGTATTTCGGGTACTAATTGTGGACCCTTATATATCCATCCTGTATAAATTTGAATTAATGATGCTCCAGAACAAATTCTTTCCCAAGCTGACTTAGGACTATCGATTCCACCAACGCCAATTAAAGTAATATTCTTATCAATATTATGAATATGTTTTATTATTTGATTTGCTTTTTTTTGTAGAGGCCTGCCACTTAATCCTCCATTCTCTTGAGAAAGTAATAATCCGGTTTGCCTGATCTTTCTATTTTCAAGACCTAATCTATCTATGCTGGTGTTAGTAGCAATTATTCCATCGATGTTTTCCTCGATTATTAATTCGCAAATATCTTCAATACCTTTAAGGCTTAAATCTGGCGCAATTTTTACAAATAATGGTGGACAATTAGGTAAGTTTTTAATTTCTTTAAGAAGTTCTTTTAGAAGAATTGGATCTTGCAACTTTCTCAGTCCTTCAGTATTTGGAGAACTTACATTTATTGCTGCGTAATCACAATATGGAATTAATAATTTTAAAGAAGTTAAATAATCATCTTTTGCTTGAGATAAACCTGTAATTTTAGACTTGCCGAAATTTATCCCTAAACAAATATTCTGCCTATTTTTTTTAAACTCAATTCCTTGTTCAAGAAAGTTTTTAACTAGATTTTCAGCACCATTGTTATTGAAACCCATTCTATTTAATGCGGCCTCTTCTTCTGCTAATCTAAACAACCTTGGTTTGGGATTACCATTTTGAGCAAATTTAGTTACTGTACCTACTTCAGCAAATCCAAAACCAAAATCTTTCCATATATTTGCGGCATTTCCATTTTTGTCAAAACCCGCAGCTAAACCAATTGGATTACAAAAATTTATTCCACATATATTCTGAGTTAATCTTTGATCAACTATAGAAAATTCTTCATTTAGATTTTTTAGGATAGATGAAACTATAGGCCAATTATATTTTCTTGAACTGAATGATAGAAGGCTAAGAGATAAATTAGTTAAATATTCGGCATCTATTCCAGAGTCTTTTTTTAGTATAGGGGTCATCAAATTTTTATAAAGATTGTTAAATACCCCCTTGTTTTCTTTCATAAAAATTAGGATTCTTTTTTTTCTATTATCCAATATTTTTGATTTTTAGGAATCATTCTCCAATTACGCCATTCAAAAAGTAAATATTGTTTAATCTTTAATTGGTTTTGTTCACCCAATAAATTACTTAGTTCTAGTGAACTTAAAAAGTACCTTTTTTCTGAAAATTTTTGAATTAATTCATTTCTTGAAAATAATTCTTGAATTTCTGCCGGTGCATTTCTTTCGAAAAAGTCAACTGAGGATGCTTCTTCTTTTAATTTACTTAATGTAGATATACCTTTGCTGTAATTAGTTGCGATTTTATCAACCCTATCATTTTGTTTATCCCCGCTATGACCCTTAACATATTCCATTATTAGGCCATTAATTCTTAGTTGATCAATTTTTTGCCACAAATCAAGATTTTGAACTGATTTTCCTGAGCTTGTTTTCCATCCATTTCTCTTCCAATTAATAATCCATTTTGTATATCCTTCAATAACATATTTACTATCAGTTCTTAATTTAAAGTTCTCTTTTAATTTATAGGTTTTTAATTTCTCAAGAGTTTTTATAGCAGCAGTCAGTTCCATTCTATTATTAGTGGTATTTTGCTCGGAACCACCTATTTCTAATTCACTGTTATCGTCAAAAATTATTAAACCACCCCAACCACCTGGACCTGGATTACCACTGCAGGCACCATCAGTTGCAGCTTCAATTGCAATGCTATCACTATTCATAATTTTTGAAGCCGATATTGAGGTTATCGGCTTAAAAAAATGTACTCTTACTTAAGTGTAACTTTACCGCCAGCTTCTTCAATCTCTTTCTTTAAAGATTCAGCTTCGGCTTTAGCAATACCTTCTTTTACTGTTTTTGGGGCTGATTCAACAAGTGCTTTTGCATCACCAAGACCAAGACCAGTTGCATTTCTTACAACCTTAAGGACTTTGATTTTTGCAGCTGCATCAAAGCTTTCGAGAACTACATCAAATTCAGTTTTTTCTTCACCACCACCACCATCTCCATCAGTGCCAGCGGCTCCTGGAGCTGCCATTACTACTCCTGCAGAAGCTGCAGCAGATACACCAAAAGCCTCTTCAATTTGCTTTACAAGTTCAGATGCTTCTAAAAGTGAGAGAGATTTTAATGATTCAAGAATTTCTTCAGTTTTTGCGGACATTTTCTTAAGTTAATAGGTTTTGAATTTAAGATTCTGATTTATCAGAATGTTGTTTAAGTGATCTAGCAAGTCCAGAAGGTACTTCATTGATAGAGATCGCAATTTTGGTTGCAACGCCATTAAGAGCGCCAGCAATTTTTGCCATCAATACTTCTTTAGATGGAAGACTTGCAATTTCTTTTATTTCAGAATCACTAAGAAGTCTGCCTTCAAATAAAGCTCCTTTGGTTTCGGATTTTTTGGTGTCTTTTTGAAAAGATTGGATCGCTTTCACAGCACCACCAACATCTTCTTTGATTAAGACAAAAGCATTGGTTCCGGTCAGTAAAGATTCAAGATCGTTCCAATTACTATCTCCATCAATAGCTTTAAGCATTAATGAATTTTTAGTAACTTTGCAAATGCCGCTAGTTGTTTGCAATCTAGATCGCAAATCTGACATCTCTTTGATAGTTAAACCTTTATAGTCAAGAACTACAGCCATTTCCGAGTCGTTTAAGAGAGATTTCATCTCAGTAACGATTTGTTGCTTATTCTCTAGTGTTCGGCCCATTGTTTTTTTTTGGATCGTAATTTAGGAAGAGCAGGAAATGCGGCAAAGTTCTTTTAAAAGAGGCCGCTTTTATTAGATCCAAAAAGAAATAATTAAGACGAGTCCTCGGTAGGAATTAAAAATTTAGAAAAACTAAATAAACCTACTTTCTTTGGCCGTATTATTGCACTACCATCATACTACAAAGGGTTAACCTTCAGGTTGATAATCTTGTACGGCATTTATATCTACTTGAACGGAAGGTCCCATAGTTGAAGTTACATAAAAACTTTTCCAATATTTTCCTTTAGCTCCACTTGGTTTATTTTTATCAATTGATTCTTGTAAAATTTTTAAATTATCAAAAAGCGCCTCTTTTGTAAAACTTGCTTTTCCAAATCGGACATGAACGATACCTGCTTTATCTGCTCTAAATTCGAGCTTACCAGCTTTAAATTCTTTTATAGCATTAGAAATATCATTAGTTACTGTTCCAGCTTTAGGATTAGGCATTAAACCTCTAGGTCCTAACACTCGTCCTAATTTTGCAACCTTTGGCATCATATCTGGCGTTGCAATAAGTAGATCAAATTCCATATTTCCTTTGTTGATGCTTTCCACAAGATCTTCTTCTCCAAATAAATCTGCGCCAGCAGACTTAGCTTTAGCTACATTCTCACCGCTTGTGATGACTGCGATTTTGATGCTTTGGCCAGTACCATGTGGTAAAGCGACTGTGGTCCTTAATTGTTGATCAGTATATTTTGGATCAATACCTAAACGTATATGAGCTTCAATAGTTTCATCAAATTTAGCGTTGGCATTTTCCTTGATAATACTGAGAGCTTCAAGTGGAGCGTAAATGCGATCTTCTATCTTTGTTGATAGAGCCGCCATTCTTTTTGATAGTTTTTTCATAGTAATTTTGGGTACAAACGGTTATTAACTAACCTCCCCTAAATAGTGAGTAAATTTGTATTGAACTCAATCAGTAATAGAGACGCCCATATTTCGAGCAGTACCCTCAATTACTTTCATTGCGGATTCAACACTTGAACAGTTTAGATCAGGGAGCTTAGTTTTGGCTATTTCTTCTAATTGAGCTTTACTGATATTCCCAACAGAGCCTAGCGCAGATTCACCAGATCCTTTCTCTATACCGGCTGCTTTAGTTATTAAGACTGAAGCAGGAGGTGTTTTTGTTATAAAAGTAAAGCTTCTATCTTCAAAAACAGAAATCTCAACTGGAATTACAAAACCTGCCTTATCTTGTGTCCTCGCATTGTATTCTTTACAAAATGCCATGATATTGACACCATGTTGTCCTAAAGCTGGCCCTACAGGAGGAGCAGGATTTGCTTTGCCTGCTTGTAGAGCAAGCTTAATTACTGCAACAATTTTTTTTGCCATTAGATTAGAAAATTTAAGCTGAGGTAGAAAATCATAATTTTACTCGATAAACAAGAACAATTTGAAATTAATTTTGTTTATTGATTTGAGAGAATTCTAATTCTACAGGAGTCTCGCGCCCAAATATTGAAAGTAATGCTTTTAATTTATTTCTTTCTCCAGAAACTTCTATAACTTCTCCCTGGAAATCCTTGAATGGACCACTCGTTACTATGATTCTATCTTTTTCTTCAATATCTAACTTTATGACAGCTTTTTTCTCAGATGCGCGCTTAAAGATTCTATTAACTTCTTGTCTGGATAATGGTCGAGGTTTGATATGACCTCTTGATCTCCCGCTCCCTCTACCGTCTTCAGCACCAACAAAGTTAATTACATTTGGAGTACTTTTTACAGCCATCATTGTATCTTCATCCAAAATCATTCTTACTAGGACATAACCTGGGAAAACTTTTTCTTCAGTAGTTTGTCTACTTCCATCTTTTTTTAATTTAATTCCAGGAGTTTGGGGAATTTCAATTTCAATGATTCGATTATTAACTCCTAAAGTTACTGATCTCTGCTCAAGCGTCGCTTTTACTTTTTTTTCACAACTTGATGCTACTTGAACTGCATACCATCTTGCGATGCTAGTATTTGCTTTTGAAGAAGCTAGGTTTGTAGTCAATTCATTACTCATGTTTTTCTGAAAGCTTAATTAAAGTCTTGATTAAAGGTATATTTAGGGATAATTCAACCAAAAATTTGCGAGGCTGCCCATCCATAGAATCTACTAACAGATGCTATTGCTGCCGCAGAAAAGGATACCATAATTATAACCGCTATGGATTCGCTAAAAAGTTGTTGTTTGTTTGGCCACACGACAAGTTTAAGCTCATCGTAGGTAGATCTAAAAAAATTATTCTTTTTTTTAGGTTCTTCAATATTCGAGGAATCCTTTTTTAGAGGTTCTTTATTGGTAGTAGGACTTGTCACAAGATTTTTGGGAATTAAGCTTTACGCTTTAATTTTTATTTTAGCTTACCGATTTACTCCTCAGCTAGGTCTGAAAATAATCTGATCCTTTTTAGTGGGATTAAGTTTAATTGTTATATTTTTTTTGTTCTTAAAGTTTTCCTCTAAAAGTTTTGCAGCTAAGGGATTTTCTATTTGTCTTCTAAGTTCCCTGCTAAGTGGCCTAGCACCATATTCGGGTTCGTAAGAATCGTTAGCAATTTTATTGATAACTTTTTTATCTATAGCGATATTTATTTTCTGTTCAAGAAGCAAGTTTTTTAAATCTTCTGTTTGTAGGATGATTATTTTTTGAAGTTCATCAATAGATAATGGATCAAACTTTACAACTTCATCAATTCTATTTAGAAATTCTGGTCTAAAAATTGAAGACAATGTATTACTAATAGAATCATCTAGATTTTGCTGATTTTTTTCTAAGTTCTCCTCACTTTTAGAAATCTTTTGGGAATAGTCTAGTATAACTTTTCCTGCCAGGTTACTAGTCATGATGATTACGGTATTTTTAAAGTCTACTGTTCTTCCTTGAGAATCTGTTAATCTTCCTTCATCTAAGACTTGTAAAAGAATATTAAAAACTTCAGTATGTGCTTTTTCTATCTCATCAAGAAGAATTACTGAATAGGGTTTGCGTCTTACAGCTTCAGTTAATTGTCCTCCCTCTTCATAACCAACATAACCTGGAGGAGCTCCCAAAAGTCTTGCTACTGCATTTTTCTCCATATATTCACTCATATCTAATCTTAAAAGTGCCTCTTCTTCATCAAATAAAGCTGATGCAAGAGATTTTGCTAATTCTGTTTTACCAACACCTGTAGGACCCATAAATAAAAAAGATCCAATAGGTCTTTTTGGACTTTTCATGCCAACGCGAGCCCTTCTAATTGCTGCAGAAACAGTTTCTATAGCTTTTTCTTGTCCAATCACTTTTTCACTTAATTCTGTTTCTAGATTTACTAATTTTTTACGATCATTTGAAACTACTTTTGAAATTGGAATCCCTGTGATTTTTGAAATAACATCAGCAATATCATCAGCTTCAACTTGATATTTAAAAGGAAAATTTCTATTTTTCTTTATTTTATTAAAGTTTTCTTCAATTTTTTGTATTTCATTCTCTACTTCACTTAACTCTTCTTCAAGTTTTTCTAAAAATTCCGAATCATTTGAAATTTCAAGATTTGATTTATCTTTAATTTGTTTGGTTAGCTTATCTTCTTCTTTCATCAAAATAGATAAATGCTCCATTTCTTCCAGAAAATTGCTCCAATTGTCTAAAAGAACGTTCAATTTTGCTTCTGATTGTTTTTTAATATTCAATAGTTTTTCTTGAGCTTCGATATTTTCTCCTTGCAAATTATTCAGTTTTTCATCAATGGTATGAAGTTTATTTTCTAGTTGGAGAATTATTTGAGGCTTATTATTAGACTCGATTTTTAACTGTGCAGCTGCTTCATCAATTAAATCTATTGCCTTATCAGGAAGACATTTATCGCTGATATATCTGTCGGCCAATTTTGCGGAATAGTTTACAGCCTCTTCAGAAATTTTTATGCCATGATGTGATTCATATTTCTTTTTGATACCTTCCAGTATTTTTGAGCTTAATTCTACTGAAGGTTCATTAACAGCTATCTTTTGAAAGCAATTATTTAATGCCTGATCTTTTTCAATAGTTTCACGAAATTTCTCAGGTGTTGTTGTACCGATACATTTAAGTTCTCCTTCAGCTAGTAAAGGTTTTAAGATATTACTTATGTCGGTAGAAGATCTGTCAGAACTTAATATTGAGTGAATTTCATCAATAAATAGGATCATTCCTTGGCTTGGATTGTTTAGTTCCTGCATTATTAAGCTTAGTCGTTCCTCTAGTTGGCCTCTAAATTTTGTCCCAGATACTAAAGCACCTAAGTCAAGTGAAATAATTTTTAAGTCTTTTAAAGAATCAGGAACTTTTTTGTCTACAATTAATTGCGCAAGTAATTTTGCAATTGAGGTTTTACCAACTCCAGGATTGCCGATAAGTATAGGATTATTTTTGTTTCTTCTGCAGAGTACCCTCATTAAATTATTGATCTCATTTTCTCTTCCTAAAACGGGATCCAGTAAGCCTTTTTTTGCTGATTCTGTTAAATCTTTTCCATAAATTGAAAGAGCATTCTCATCTTTTCCGACTTGTTTTTTGGTTTCAATTTGAAGTTCACTTTTAGGTAATGGAACAATAGCTTTTTCAAATTTTTCTTCTTTAACAAAAGTCTCTTTGTTTGATTCAAAATTAGATTGATTATTTATATCAATTACGCTCTTATAATTGAAAGAATCTTTTCTTTGATTCATATTTGGGAAAAACTTTAGTTCTTCCTCTAATTTTTCCATTGAAAGATTGCCTTCTTCAAAAACATAATTTCCAATTCTTAAATCCCTTCCAAGAGCAATTAGTAAATGAGGGATTTCTATTAATCTCGATCCCCATTGAATTTTAATCTGATTCGCATTATCTAATAAAATTTCTAAATCTTCTCCGATAGTAAAAATATCTGACTCATTTGTTGGTGTCTCTTCTAAAAAATCTTCTGTTATATCTAAAACTGTATCTTGGTCGATTGATAATTCTTTAATGAAAGCAAAGAATTCACTTGATGAGAACAATGTATGAATTATGTGCTCAATATTAAATTCGCTATGATCCCATTTTTTTGCGGTTTCTTCCCCTAATAGAAGAAGATTCCAACTTATATCGCTAAAAAGTTCAGGACTTGATGTAAGGGTTTCTCTCATAAACTATAAAAAACTATAGTTGATTATTATTTAATATTCTAAAGAGGAATTGCATTAATAATCATCCAATAATTTTCAAATTGTAAGATGAAATTTAAAAATATGGTTATCAAAGGGATTGTGCAGATTTTGGAATTAATAAAATCCTTAATTTATATCTAAGTTGTTCTGGAATCAAAAAATTATATTTGGTTAATATTTATATTTCATATATTAGCCAAATAGTTCTGCTATTAATAGGATTTAAATAGTAATAATTAAATTGTGAAAGAAACTATTGATTTTCTTATTGACACTATTGAAGCGAGGCAAGTTCTTGATTCAAGAGGTAATCCAACTGTAGAGGCAGAAGTATTTTTGGAATGTGGGGCAAGTGGGAGAGCAATTGTTCCTAGCGGAGCTAGTACTGGTGCTCATGAAGCTCATGAATTAAGAGATGGCGGTTCAAAATATATGGGGAAGGGTGTTTTAAATGCTGTCAATAAAATTCATGAAACGATATCCCCGGCTTTATGTGGTTTGTCAGCTTTAGATCAAACCGCTGTAGATAACTTAATGATTGAAATTGATGGAACTCCTAATAAGTCTAACCTTGGAGCAAATTCAATCCTTGCAGTAAGTCTTGCAACTGCCAGAGCATCAGCAAATGCTTTAGATATCCCCCTTTATAGGTACCTTGGAGATCCATTATCCAATCTTCTTCCAGTCCCATTGATGAATGTAATAAATGGTGGTGCTCATGCACCAAATAGTCTTGATTTTCAGGAATTTATGCTTGTCCCACATGGAGTTAATAATTTCAGTGAATCATTAAGAATGGGTACTGAAATTTTTCACTCATTAAAATCATTACTTGATCAAAAAGGTCTATCTACTGCTGTAGGCGATGAGGGTGGATTTGCACCTAATATGTCATCAAGCGAAGAAGCAGGGGACATATTATTAGAAGCAATTCAAAAAGCCGGATTTAAGCCTGGTGAGCAGGTATCTTTAGCTTTAGATGCTGCAAGTACTGAATTTTATAGTGATGGTATTTATAAATATGAAGGGAAAAGTTTAAATAGTTCTGAAATGATTTCATATCTTTCAAGATTAGTTTCTAATTATCCAATAGTTTCAATAGAGGACGGTTTAGCAGAGGATGATTGGGAGGGTTGGTCAGAATTAAACAAAGTATTAGGAAATAAAGTTCAGCTTGTAGGTGATGATTTATTCGTTACTAATACAGAAAGGTTAAGAAAAGGGATTATGGAAAAATCTGCCAATTCAATCCTAATAAAGGTAAATCAAATTGGAACATTAACTGAAACTTTGGAAGCTATTGAGTTAGCCAAAATGTCTGGTTTCACAAGTGTTATTAGTCATAGAAGTGGTGAGACTGAAGATACAACAATTGCTGATTTATCTGTCGCCACAAGATCAGGTCAGATCAAGACCGGCTCGTTGAGTAGAAGTGAAAGGATTGCCAAATACAATAGACTTTTAAAAATTGAGGAGGAATTGGGAAACCAAGCAAGATTTGCTGGAGCTTTAGGTTTAGGTCCCAAAAATATATAGTTTTTTTAGCGCTTAAGTTTTTCTAAACGTGAGCCTTTTCTCATACTTAATTGGCATTTTATCCAATCAATACTTATTGGTAGTGCAAAAAAAAGTGGCAATAGTGCAAAATTATTTTGTTTATTGGTTACAAGTAAAGCGGATGCAATTGATAAGCTTCCTATAAGAATTGAATGGCCTAAAGTTTTTTGAGCAGTAAACATTTTTTTGAATTGCCTATCAGACTCTCCCATTCTTATTTGCAATTGTAAATCGCCCTGCTCTAATCTTTCTAAACTTTCATCTATTCTTTTGGGAATTCCAACAGCTTTAGATCCTAGTTCACCTACTTGCCTTCCAAATTGGTTAATTAAATCGTTGGTATTTTGATTATTTGAAGTCATAAGTTCTATTAAATAAGGCTTGGTAACTGATACAAGGTTAAACCCTGGGTCAAGCATTCTACCAACTCCTTCAAAAGTTGATAAAGCTCTCATCACAAAGATTAAATCTACTGGCAGTTGAAATGGTGTTTCATAAACAAGTTCGTATAAATCTCCAGATAATTTTTCAATAATATTTGGACTAAATGGTGGAGTTAAGGCTTCTTTAAGCATTAATCTGACTAATCTTCTGACTGGTCCTACATCAATATCTTTTGAAATTAGCCCAGCTTGTTGTAATTGACTAACAAGTGATGAGGCGTCTCTTAAAGCAGCAGCCTTAACCATCCCTCCTAAGCTTGTTTGAATATTATTTGAGATATTGCCCATCATTCCGAAATCATAAAAAATCAATTTACCTTCATTTGAAACTGCTAGATTCCCTGGATGAGGGTCTGCATGAAAAAAACCGTAATTTACTAATTGTTTTAAATAGCTGATGGCACCAATTTCTGCAATTTTAGGTAAATCCATTGCTTGGGTTTGTAATTTTTCTAAATCGCTTATTTTTGTTCCTTCTAGATAACTTAAACAAAGTACTTTTTCACTGCTCATATCCCAAATTACTTCGGGAACTTCAACATTTTTATCATCAAGAAATTGCTGTCTAAATCTTGCTGCATATTGTGCTTCACAATTAAAATCAAGCTCCTTCATCAGAACTTTCCTACACTCTTTAGCAATCTCAACCCAGTTTCTACCTCGACTCCAATTCTTATTTTTCTGCAACAATCCTGCTATTTGCTGCATTATGCCCAAATCGATAATAAACAATTCTTTTAAATTGGGTCTTTGGACTTTAAATACTACTTTCTTACCATCTTTTAAAGTCGCCCTATGAACCTGAGCTAGTGATGCTGATCCAACCGGATCATATATTATTTGATCTATTTCCTTAAACTTAGAACCTAGTTCATCTCTTAAAGTTTCTTCAACTTGCTCAAATGAAAAATTAGGAACTTGATCCTGCAATTTAGACAATTCCTGTATCCAGGTATTAGGAATTAAATCAGGTCTCGCTGATAATAATTGTCCAATTTTAAT
>QCIY01000001.1 GCA_003216415.1 Prochlorococcus sp. AG-402-O16 | reverse complement strand
ACTTCAGAGAGGGTTAAAAGAAATGTAAGTTTTCAAGATTATTTTGCTATGCAATCCCAGCTAAAAGGGAGAATAGATAGTTGGGATTTAGAAATAGACAAAAATTTAAATTCTTTGGATTTTGATAAATTTTCAGATGCCTTTAGATTAAAAACTAAATTGAGTAAAAAAATCAATTTTTTAGATGCAAAATGGGATAAAAGCTTTTATGGGATATATAGAGAGAGGGTCTGGAATGGTTCATTAGGCGAAGCAGAAATTTACTCAGGTTTTGGTTCAAAATTACAAAAAGAAAATACTTGGTTTGTTAATGGCATTAAAAAAACAGAAATTTTTTCTTTTGGTTTAGCTGATATAACGGCAGAGGCTTTAAATACAAAAAATCTTGTAACTAATCTAAAAGGTAACCTTTTTTATGCTTTAGATCAAAAATTTCCTGTGAGTATTGTTGAGCCTAAAAATAAATCTGTTGATGTTTCATATAAGTACATTCCTGAACCAATTACTAAAGGATTAATGCTTAATACAAGATTAGAATCATCTTATTCTCTCTACGAAAATGGAGATCATCAAGAATATTTAGGTTTAGGTATGGGTCCAGAATTAACATTGGGTAATTTTAAAAATAAAACTTTTGACTATACTCGCTTAAGTCTTTTCCCTTTCTATCGATTTAATAGTGGAGAAAGTGTTTTTAAATTCGATCAAAACAATGATAAGTTCACTTTAAATATTGCTTTTGATCAACAATTATTTGGACCAGTTATTCTTAAAAGTATTGGTACTTTAAACCTAACAAGCGATTCAGATAATTACGGCGAATTTATAAATTCTAAAATTTCATTGTATTGGAAAAGAAGATCTTATGAATTAGGCATTTTTTATCAACCTCATAATCAGTCAGGAGGAATTTCCTTTAATCTCTTTGGTTTTAGATAGCTATAAAAAATGAGTATTAAATTTTAAATAGGGTAAATTATTATATTTTTTTTCTATTAGATTTTCATTTTCAAGGAGTGTAGATGTTGCATCCCATTCTCCTGATAAAAACATTTTTTTTGAGCTATCTTTAATTTCAAGATGAAAATTTGCATCTTTTGATTTTGCTAGGGAATTTTTTAGATCAATATTTAAGAACAATCTTTTGTTATTGTTATATTTTTGAATGTGTTGTACTGATTCTTTTGGAAGTGTAAAACAAGGAATTCCAATGGCAATACAATTGCTATAAAAAATATCGGCAAAACTCTCACCTATTATGGCTTTTATACCCCATCTCATAAGTGCTTGGGGGGCATGTTCTCTGCTGGAACCACATCCAAAATTGCTATTAACAATAAGTATTGAAGCATTTTTGTTTTCTTCTAGATCGAAAGGATGCCTTCCCTTTAAAGTTTTTCTATCGTCTTCGAAAACAGATTCGCCCAATGACTCAAAATTTATACACTTTAAGAAACGTGCAGGAATTATTCGATCTGTATCGATGTCATTACCAATCAATGATATACATTCTCCATTTATTTGCGAAATTTTTCCAATTGGTGAAGTAAATTCTGATTTCATTTGTTTATAAATTCTCGAACGTCACTTACTTTGCCATTAATCGCAGCCGCTGCAACCATTGCCGGACTCATGAGAAGTGTTCTACCGCTTGGAGATCCTTGCCTGCCCTTGAAATTTCTATTACTAGAACTAGCACTAATTTGATTACCTGTTAGCTTATCTGAATTCATTGCTAAACACATTGAGCATCCTGGTTCTCTCCATTGAAATCCAGAATCCTTAAAGATTTTATCAATTCCTTCTTTTTTTGCTTCTGAAGCTACTTTCTCTGAACCGGGGACTACAAATGCTTTAACTTTTTTAGATACTTTTTTGTCCTTTATTACTTTAGCTGCAACTCTCAAGTCGCTGATTCTCCCATTTGTGCAACTGCCTATGAAACAAACATCTATTGGAATATCTTTTATAGATTGTCCTGGCTTAAAACCCATATATTCATAAGCTTCTTCAGCTACAAATTGGTCACTTGGCGGCAAGTCATCTAAAAGAGGAATCTGTTGATTGATTCCTATACTTTGCCCGGGAGTAATTCCCCAAGTTACAGTTGGTTCTACTTTTGAAGCATCTAATTTAAATACATCATCATAAATAGAATTTTCATCGCTTTTTAATGATTTCCACCATAAAAGCGCTTTATCCCAATGTTCATATTTTGGAGCACACAATTTATTTTTAATGTAATTAAAGGTATTTTCATCAGGGTTAATGTAGCCGCATCTCGCACCACCTTCAATAGACATATTGCAAATAGTCATCCTTTCTTCCATTGATAATTCATCTATAGCAGGCCCAGCGAATTCATATGCAAAACCTACTCCAGCTTTTACACCAAGTTCATTAATAATATGAAGCACTAAATCTTTAGCATAAACACCATTAGATAATTTATTGTCACACCAAATCTGCCTCACCTTCAATTTGTTCATAGCTATGGTTTGGGTGGCAAGAACATCTCTTACTTGGCTTGTTCCTATACCAAAAGCAATTGCCCCAAATGCTCCATGAGTTGAAGTATGTGAATCTCCACAAGCGATTGTCATCCCGGGTTGGGTTAGTCCCAATTCTGGAGCTACTACATGCACTATTCCTTGATTGCCACTACCAATATTGAAAAATTTAATTTTATTTTGCAAGCAGTTATTTTCTAGCGTTTCAATCATTTGCTCTGCAAGATTATCTTTGAAAGGTCTGCTTTGATTATCTGTTGGCACAATATGATCAACAGTAGCGACAGTTCTATTAGGGAATTTTACTTTTAAATTTTTGTCTTTTAAAGCCCCAAATGCTTGAGGACTTGTAACTTCATGGATGAGATGAAGACCAATAAAAATTTGATCTGAGCCACCAGGAAGATTTGAAACTTTGTGTAAATCCCAAACTTTATCAAATAAGGTATCTTGACTCAATTTTTTAAAAAGTTACTTAGCTATTTGATAATAGGATTAATCTGAGGCTGTTCAAACACAGATTTACACTTAGTGTTTGAATTTCTATTCTATTTCGGGATGAGTTAAACAATTTTTTGATATTAGTAATATGGTTATTTGGTCCTGAAATGGAAATGTGGACTAGTCCAACAGGTTTTTCTTTACTTCCTCCGTTAGGTCCAGCTATTCCACTAATAGCTATTGCCCAATCTGCTCCTAATTTCTCTTTTACATTAATTGCCATGGCCTCACAAACTTCTTCAGAAACAGCTCCATATTTTTCAAGCTTCTCTTCCGAAATATTTAATAATGAATTTTTTAGCTCATTACTATAGGAAACTATACTGCCTTGAAAAACTTGAGATGAACCTGATATTGATGTTATTGATGAAGATAGAAGCCCTCCGGTACAGGATTCAGCAAAAACTATACTTTGCCCCCTATTGGCCAATTCTTTTATTAAAACGCTAGGGAGAGTATCATGATCTTCTCCATAAATAAATTTCGAAAACTCCTTTTCTAATTTTTCTCTTACAGGTTTCATAATAATCTTTGCTTCAACTTCATTTTTTGCTCTGGCTGTGATTCTGAGTTTAACCTCTCCCAAGTTTGCATAAGGAGCAACAGTTGGATTTTTTAGATATAAAAGATCATTAATTTTTTCTGCAACACTAGATTCTCCAATACCTGAAAATTTAAGAGTATTTGAAAAGAACGAATAAGTGTCTGAAAATTTGCTTTTAATAAATCCTAGTGCTGTCTCTTGCCACATAGTTTTCATTTCACTAGGTACTCCTGGGAAAGTAAGAATAGTAAATCCTTTTATTGGTTCCCATATCATTCCAGGGGCAGTACCTCTGGGATTATTAATGATTTGAGCATTTTTTGGGAACAAACATTGTTTCCGTAAGCTTGAAGAATTATCTTGCAGATTTGAATTTGAAAGTTTTTGTTTTATTTCATCCCACAAGTATGGTCTTTCAAAAAGAGATACGTTAAAGGACTTGGCTATTGCTTCAGTAGTTAAGTCATCTGGGGTTGGTCCCAATCCCCCCGTTGTAATGAGAAGGTTACTTCTTTTCGATATTTCTTGAATTACTTTTATAATACGATCACAATTATCACCTACAGTTGATTGCCTAAAATGATTTAAGCCTAAATGAGTTAATTGCTCAGAAATCCATTGAGCATTTGTATTTACAATATTTCCTAAAAGTAGCTCTGTTCCAATAGAAAGGATTTCAACTCCTTTGGAATTTGAACTCATTTAATTGATGCTTCAAGTTTGCCTTCATAAAGAGGAAAACGATTACATAAGGCTAATACTCTCTCCTTACATTGACTTTCAATTAGTGAATCATTTGGATTAAGTAATCTGTCAGCAATAATTTTTCCTACTTCAGCAAAAGCACTTTCATTAAAGCCTCTAGTAGTTAAAGCAGCAGTACCCAACCTAAGCCCACTGGTCACAAATGGTGATTCAGGATCAAATGGAACAGTATTTTTATTAGCTGTGATATTCACTTCGCTTACAAGCAAATCAGCAATTTTCCCAGTCATATTTATACTTCTTAAATCGAGTAAAACAATATGATTATCAGTACCTCCACTTACAATATTAATACCTCCGCTTATTAAAGTTGAAGCTAGAACTTTGGCATTTTTTATTACTTGTTTGGAATAATTAACGAAATCAGATTGTAAGGCTTCTCCAAATGCAACTGCTTTAGCTGCAATTATATGTTCAAGTGGACCACCCTGAGTGCCAGGGAAAACAGATTTATCAAATTTCTTTCCAAATTCCGCATCTTTACATAAGATAAGTCCACCTCTAGGCCCTCTCAATGTTTTATGAGTAGTTGTAGTTACTACATCACAATAAGGTATTGGATTTGGGTGAAGTTTACTCGCCACGAGCCCCGCAATGTGTGCAATATCGGCCATTAAGAATGCCCCAACTTCATCTGCAATATTTCTAAATGATTCAAAATCAATAGTTCTTGGATAAGCAGAATATCCGCATATGATTAATTTTGGCTTTGTTTTTAGTGCTAACTCTCTTATTTCATCAAAATTTAACTCACTAGTTTCTTTATTTACGCCATAGTGAACTGCATTGAACCACTTACCACTCATATTAACTGGAGATCCATGAGTAAGGTGTCCTCCATGAGATAAATCCATCCCCATGATTGTGTCACCAGGTTGAAGAAGACTTAAGAAAACAGCAGCATTCGCCTGCGCTCCACTATGAGGTTGAACATTAGCCCAATTTGCATTAAATAATTTTTTCGCTCTTTGAATGGCTAATTCTTCGATTTCATCAACAAATTCACATCCCCCATAATATCTTTTTTGAGGTAATCCTTCCGCGTATTTATTAGTGAGGACAGACCCTTGAGCCTGCATGACTGCAATTGATGCAAAATTCTCACTTGCTATTAACTCAAGGTGACTTTCCTGTCTATTTTTTTCAGAGTTAATAAAATTGAATATTACTGGATCACTTTCTTTAAGATTTTGAAGAATATTCATTGAATTTGATAAGTAATACTCACAATATAGACGAAATTTTTTAGAAAAATATAAAAAGAATATTTCATAATTATTAAACGCGCCTGGAGAGATTCGAACTCCCGACACCCTGATCCGTAGTCAGGTGCTCTAATCCACTGAGCTACAGGCGCATAATTATGTAATATCTCTGTTTCAGGGTCTCTTAGTCAACTAGATTTCGGGTAAAATATCTATTATTAACAATCTCATTAATTATTAATATGCCAATAAAGTGGTATGGCAATGGTGATTTAGAAGATCCAACCTACAAGCATTTTTCTCGAATAGTCAATTTTGTGATTCACTGCATGATATTTACTGCTGTTTTAAGTGGCACTTGGCTTTTAAAAGAAATTAAATATGAAATCCCTTTTTTTAATAATTTTGCAATTTTCTGGTCAATCCTTCTAGCATCACACTTAATTTTTGTAATTATAAAAAAACCTAAAGATACTGCAAAAAAATCAACTTAAATCAATTTTTTATTTATGGACTCTCAGATACGAATAAGTGATCTAGAAAATATTATTTCAGAAAAGGTTTTTATAAAAATAGAAAAATGGAATTTATATCTTGGAGATGCTGGCTTAGCCAGACATCTCGCTATTGAATGTATCAGCAATAAAGATCAAGGGCCATTTGAGGCTGCAAAATTAAGTTTGAAAGCAATAAATGTAAAGGTAGGGGATGGAGTTAATAGTATTTCACTTATTAATTTAATTACTACTTCACAAATTCTTGAATTAGAGGAGATTTTGGAAAGTTTTTTTGATGGCTAAATTTTGTTTTGATAAATTTTAAATTTATTAACTTTCAATATTTTTGTAAGTAAATAATAAATTACAAAAAATGTTAGAGATCCAAATATTAATAATAAAAATTCTCCAAAATTTGAATTCAAGTTATTTTTCGCTTTGAGAATAGTAAAACAAATTGTGCTATCTATAAATGATGCTAATGACATGAGGTTAATTTTCTTCAATAATTCAAAGTTAGGTAAATGGATATCTTCATTTCTCAGATTTAAAGAAAGAATAATACAAACTATAAAGTTGACTATTACTGAAGATAAAATTATTCCTACAACTCCGAAATTATATGGTGAAAGATTCCCAAAATTTTTAATTGGCGCTCCAATTAAAAACCAATCAAAAAAAATATTAAATACTATCCCTGCAAATGACAATTGAAAAGGCAATTTTGTTTTTTCTATTGAGTAGTAAGTTCTTACTAATAAATCTCTATATAGATAAAAAGGTATTCCAACTGCATATGCAATTAATATATTCTTGACTTTTAAAGTTGCTGAATAATCAAAAGCTCCTCTTTGAAAAACTAACTGTACAATTTGGTTATTAAATGTTAAAAAAAATCCAGTTAAAAAAATAGTTGTTAAGAAACAGTTTTCTATTCCAGAGATGAATTTTTTTTGTAGTGCTCTTTTGTCTCCATAACTTCTCAATTTTGAAAATTTTGGAAGTAATGGCAAAATTAAAGAGTTGGATAATATGCCTAATGGGGCTTGTATAAGAAAGTTTCCGTAAGCTAGTCCCGATGCTGCTCCTTGAAAACTGGAAGCGAAAAACATATCAATAAAAACATTGATTTGAGTTAGGCCTGATGAGATAGATGCTGGAATAATTAGTTTGAAAATCCTCCTCTCTTCATCTTTAAAAAATTTGAAGGTTGAGTCTAATCTTAAAAGACCAATTTTGCTTATTTCCCAAATTTGAACAACAAACTGAATAAAAGTTCCTGTCAAAGTTGCAAAAGCTAATAATCCCGTGTAAGTGAATAAATTTGAAGATGTATTTTCTTGATTGAAAACCCAACTAAATACAATAAAAAAGATAGTAGTTAAGCTTGTTATAGCTGGACTTATACTTGATAAAAAGAATTTTCTTCGGGAATTTAAGGCTCCAAAACTTAAACCTATGAAGCCAGACAAAGGAATACAAGGTGTAAGTATTCTTAATTGGTAAGTTGCAATAGATTTAGCCTCGTAACTTAAATTTGGAGCTAATAATTCAATTAATAAACTGGAATTAAAGTAAATTAATATAGCTAAACCGATTAATAATATTGAAAGTTTTATGCTTACTTGAGTTAGGATAATTCCTCCAGTTTTTTTGTTAAGGGGTGTTAGAACTGCAACTACTGCATTGTGCAAAGGACCATTAATTCCTCCAATAATTATCAGCAAAAAACCTGGAATTATATAGGCATAATTAAATGCGTCGTATGTTACCCCAACTCCAAAAGCAGAAGCTATAAATATTTGTCTTGTACATCCAGCTAATTTACTGATACTAGTACCAAATGAAATTGATAAAACATTATTTTTTAAAAATGAATGCATTTGGTTCTATCTAAAAATTTTCAAGGAGATTAAGTTTCAATTATATTTGATTTCTAACTAAGTAAATACACATGAAGGATAGGATAATTGAATTTGATCCACTAATTGAAGGTTTTTTAATTAAGAGGTATAAAAGGTTTCTTGCGGATATTCAATTAGAGAGTGGAGAGGTAGTGACTGCCCATTGCGCTAATACAGGTCCAATGAAGGGACTGTTGACCGAGGGGGCAAAAGTTAGACTAAGTATTTCACCCTCTCCCAAAAGAAAATTACCTTTTACTTGGGAACAGATCTGTGTTTTAGGTGCAAAAAATGAGGAGGTTTGGGTAGGAATAAACACCCTATTTGCAAATAAGCTGATCAAAAAGGTTATTGAAAAAAATTTGTTAAACGAAATGATTGGAGAAATAGAGACCATTAAAACTGAAGTTCCTTATGGAAAAGATAAAAAAAGTAGAATTGACTTCTTCTTAACTCCAAAATCTTCAAATCCTGATAAACGTAACATTTACTTAGAGGTTAAAAATACAACTTGGATTAAAGATAATGTAGCTCTATTCCCAGATACAGTAACGAAAAGAGGCCAAAAACACCTCATGGAATTAAAGGAATTAATTCCTGAAAGTAAAAGTGTTTTAGTACTTTGTATTACAAGAAAAGACGCTTGTTTTTTTGCCCCTGGAGATGTTGCAGATCCCTTATACGGCAATCTTTTTAGAGAATCTTTAAGTGCGGGAATGATAACGATTCCATGTTCCTTTGAATTTCACAAAGACCACGTATCATGGAATGGAATTAAACCTTTAAAATAATCAATAAACTTGATATTTCGAAATTCAAAAAAAATAATTTTCAAATTTAACAAATAATTTTTTAAGGTGCAACTATAAAAATGGTATAAACAACTACTAGACACGGATAAGTTTTTTGAATAAATTTAAATTTGAAAGGAAACAGCACAAACTGTTTTTTTGCAGATCTAATTTTTTTTTATGACCACTGCTTTGCAAACGCCTCAAAGGCGCTCTAGGTCCAAATTACAAGATGCGAGTCTTGTTAATGGACCTATGCTCCTTTTGAGGAGTATTCGAGGATTTAGTTCAAACCGCTCTATGTTGTGGCTTGCAACTGTTCCCCTAGCTTTGTTTGGTTTAGGTATTTTTAATCTTTCAGCTCACGCAGCTGATTTACCTGAGTTGAATGCAGCTTTTCTTGCTAACAATTTATGGCTTTTGATCGCTACTATTCTAGTGATCTTTATGAACGCCGGTTTCGCTATGGTTGAGGCAGGTATGTGCCGTTCTAAGAACGCTGTTAACATCCTTGCTAAAAACCTCTTTGTATTTGCTCTAGCTGTAACTTCTTATTGGTTTATCGGCTATTCATTAATGTACGGAGGAAGTGTTGCTGACGGATGGCTTTATTTTGGCGGCTTATTTTTTGATCCAACAGTTACCGCAGATATGGTAACTGATGCTGGGTTAGTCCCAACTGTTGATTTCTTATTCCAGTCTGCATTTGCAGGTACTGCGGCAACTATCGTTTCCGGACTTGTTGCTGAAAGAGTTAAATTTGGAGAATTTGTTGTTTTTGCGATTGTATTAACTGCATTTATTTATCCAATTGCTGGTAGCTGGAAATGGAATGGTGGTTGGCTTGATTCTTTAGGTTTTGTTGATTTTGCTGGTTCTTCAATTGTTCACTCAGTTGGAGCATGGGCAGGTCTTGTAGGAGCAATGCTTCTTGGACCAAGAATTGGCAAATACTCTGATGGAAAACCACAGGCTATGCCAGGTCACAATATGGCTATAGCTACTTTGGGTGCATTAGTTCTATGGATAGGTTGGTATGGATTTAACCCCGGTTCTCAACTTGCTATGGACCAATGGGTCCCATATGTTGCTGTAACTACTACTTTGGCAGCAGCAGCTGGTGCAATTGGAGCAACTATTGTTTCAACTTTAACTTCTGGTAAGCCTGACCTTACAATGATTATTAACGGAATCCTTGCTGGATTAGTTAGTATCACTGCTGGTTGTGGCGATATGACTCTTGCTGGAGCCTGGTTTGCAGGTCTAGTTGGTGGAATTATCGTTGTATTCTCTGTTGCAGCGCTAGATGCTGCTGAGATCGATGATCCTGTAGGTGCATTCTCCGTTCACGGAGTTTGTGGTGTATGGGGTACTGTAGTTATCGGTCTATGGGGTACAGCTGTCCAAGGCGATGGTGCTGGTATGGGATTGTTTAATGGTGGAGGCATTAGCCTTCTTCTAATTCAAGCTCTTGGTGCCGCAGCTTATGCTATCTGGACACTAGTTACTTGCTGGATCGCTTGGTCTGTAATTGGAGGATTATTCGGTGGAATCCGAGTATCTGAAGAGGAAGAGACTCAAGGTTTAGATATAGGAGAGCATGGAATGGAAGCATATCCAGACTTTGCATCTGCTAAATAATCTAACTAAAAATTAATTTAAGAAACCTGACTTATGTCAGGTTTCTTTTTTTTTCGAAAAATTATTTAAAACGTTGTAATATAGAAAGATGGATACTCAAGCTTTTAGAAGATCCCTTCATCATTCTGATAGATATAATAGAAGGGGTTTCGATTCTCCAACAAAACGAGCTCAAGCGTTAGAAGAAGCTTACCAAAGTGATTTGATAAGTTCTATTAGGGATAATAATTTTACTTACACTAAAGGCAGGCTAAATATTAAGTTGGCCCAAGCCTTTGGTTTCTGTTGGGGAGTCGAAAGAGCTGTAGCAATGGCTTATGAAACTAGAAGACATTACCCAAATGAGAATATTTGGATAACAAACGAAATAATTCATAATCCCTCTGTTAATGATCATTTAAGAAAAATGAATGTAAAGTTCATTTCAGCTAAAAATGGAATTAAAGATTTTTCTTTAGTTTCTAATGGTGATGTTGTTATACTTCCTGCTTTCGGAGCTACTGTTCAAGAAATGAAACTCTTGCATGAGAAAGGTTGTCATATCATTGATACAACTTGTCCATGGGTTTCTAAGGTTTGGCATACAGTCGAAAAACATAAAAAACATATTTTTACATCTATTATTCATGGAAAATTTAAGCATGAAGAGACTCTCGCTACAAGTTCATTCGCAGACAAATATTTAGTTGTACTTGATCTAGAAGAAGCAAACTACGTATCTGAATATATTCTGGGGAGAGGTAATAGAAATGAGTTTATGAACAAATTTTCTAAAGCTTGTTCTAATGGATTTGATCCTGATAAAGATTTAGATAGGGTGGGAGTTGCAAATCAGACAACTATGCTAAAGAGCGAGACTGAGGAAATTGGAAAGGTTTTTGAAAAGACGATGTTAAAAAAATTTGGACCAGAGAACTTAAATAGTCACTTTTTAGCTTTTAATACTATTTGTGATGCAACTGAAGAAAGACAAGATGCAATGTTCTCTTTGGTTGATGAAGACCTTGATATTCTAGTAGTAATTGGAGGCTTCAATTCTTCCAATACTACTCACCTTCAAGAAATAGCAATTACTAAAAATATTTCTTCTTTTCACATTGATACGCCAGAGAGGATATCAGTTAAGGAAAACTCAATATTTCATAAACCACTAGGATCAGAATTAGAACTTAAAAATAACTTTCTACCTAGTGGAAAAATTAATGTTGGAATTACCTCAGGTGCATCCACTCCTGATAAGGTTGTTGCAGATGTTATTGCGAAGTTAATTGTTATTGCTTCCTGAATTTGTTATTCATTTATAGATTTGCTTAGTTTTTTTAATTTATTAGTCAGATAATTCCAAAAGATCTACTTTATTAACTAGAATAATGAAAAATTAAAGAAGTATGGAAGACAAAGCACAAACTAATCAGGTTCAAACTGCAAGTATGAATAGAACTAAAGCGCCCCAAAAAGTTGAAGTTGTAGTTGCCAATTCATCTTCAGGGTCAGAAGTAAATATCCTTGGAGAACTATCGATTTTTGTTTTAAGAATAGGTTTTTGTGCTTTAATGATTCATCATGGCCTTGAGAAACTTCAGGATCCTCAGGGTTTCGCTGAGTTTGTAGTTGGTAAGTACTTCCCATTTTTGCCAGGTGATCCTGTTATTTGGACTTTTGGAGCAGCAATTACTCAATTAGTATGCCCAGCCGGATTGGCTTTAGGGATTTTTGCGAGGCTTTCTTCTCTTGGTCTATTCTCCACCATGGCATTTGCAGTTTATTTTCATCTCCTTGATACTGGACTAGAAGGTTTTCCTCTGGCAGTGGTTGAGGGTCATAATTATGCTTTCGAATTGTCTTTTATATATGGTGCTATTTCTCTCTACTTTTTATGTGCAGGTCCAGGGAGACTCTCTCTATTTAGAAAGACCAACAAAATTACTTATTATCCAAAATCAACTTAATTTAATGCAAAAAATGTCTTTTCTGCGTAAATACCATTGATATTCCCTTTTTATTACACATATCAATACTTTCTTGATCTCTTAAACTTCCTCCTGGTTGGATAATAGCTTTTATTCCATACTCATTTGCTAGTTCTACAGTATCAGCAAATGGGAAAAACCCATCACTGGCCAAAACAGCTTCAGAACATAATTCTTTAGATGTTTCTAATGCAATTTTTGCAGCTCCAACTCTATTCATTTGTCCAGCTCCAATTCCAATAGTTTTTTGATCTTTTGCTATTACAATTGCATTTGATTTTACATGTTTGCAAATTTTCCATGCAAAATTCAAATCTAAGTTCATCTGATTATTTGGATTCTTTTTAGTTACTGAAACCCAACTTTCAGTTTTATCTTCATTATTATCAGCGTCTTGAACAAGTAATCCTCCCATTATTGATTTAGTAGTAGTTTGCCTCTTATTTGGAAGTATATTTTTTGATAACTTCAAAATTCTTAAATTCTTTTTGACTTTTAGAATTTCTAAAGCTTCTTCATCAAAAGATGGAGCGACTACACACTCTAAGAAGATATCTTTGAGATTATTTGCGGTATTATTATCTACATTTGAATTAAAAGCAACTATTCCTCCAAATGCACTGACTGAGTCGCATTCCAAAGCATTCAAAAATGCTTGTGAGGCTGAATAACTTATAGAGGCGCCACATGGATTATTGTGTTTTAGAATTACAGATGCGTAGTTTTTCGTCGTAAGAATATCTTTTTCTGCGTAGCCAAATTCCAAAACTGTTGAAAGCGCAGACTCAAGATCCAATAAATTGTTATAACTTAACTCCTTACCTTGTAACTGTTCTGCTGAGTTCCATCCAAAGTTACTTAAACCATACCAAAAAGCCTTTTGATGAGGATTTTCCCCGTATCTTAAGGTTTTGATTAGTGGATAAGATTCAATATATTTCGAAGACTTTAAATCTCTTTCTTTACTTATCCAATTTGATATTGCAGTGTCATAGTCAGCGGTATGTTGAAAAGCTTCAAAGGCTAATTTTACTTTGAATGATTCATTTAATTCCCCCTTATTCTTTTCTTCAAGAAATTCTTGATATTGACTAGGATCTACTAATACGGAAACGTCTTTATGATTTTTAGCTGCAGAACGAATCATTGATGGCCCTCCGATATCGATATTTTCAATAGCATCTTCCCATTTAGATCCTTGTTCAACAGTTTTCTTAAAAGGATATAAATTGACAACTACTAAGTCGATTAGTTCAAGATTGTTAGTTTCTATATCTTTTTTATGTTCCTCACTAGTTCTCTTGGCTAATATCCCTCCATGGATTTTGGGATGTAAAGTTTTTACTCTTCCTCCAAGAATTTCTTGAGAATTAGTAAAATCTGCAACTTTAATAACTGGAATTTTTGCTTCTGTTAAATGTTTAGCAGTTCCTCCACTTGATAGAATTTTATAATTAAATTTTTCTACCAATTCTCTACAAAATGGGATTATATTTTTTTTATCAGAGACACTTACTAAGGCTAATGGTGACATTATCAGAAAATTTGCTTACTTAAGAATATAAACATGAAATACGATATCAATCATGAATTTGTTTCGATTAGCTCTCAAACTGCAACTCATAGAATTATTTTGATACATGGTTGGGGAGCTGATGCAGACGACCTTTTAAAACTTGGAAAGGAGATTACAGATAAGATAAATTTTGATTTCGAAGTAATTTCTTTGAGGGCCCCTGGATTACATCCAAGCGGTCAGGGAAGACAATGGTATGGATTGTACCCACATGATTGGAATGGAGCCGAGGTTGAAGTAAAAAAACTTTTTGGTACATTAAAAAAATTTGATACTGATAAGATTTCACTAAAAAAAACAATTTTGTTGGGGTTCTCTCAGGGGGCGGCAATGGCAATTGATGCAGGATTTAAACTAAATTTTGGATTAATTGTTTCTTGTAGTGGTTATCCTCACCCAAACTGGGTTATGGGAGAAAAATACTCACCGTTAATTATTAGTCATGGTTTATTAGATGACGTGGTGCCTATAGATGCTTCTAGGATTATTTATGAAAAGGTAAAAGGAAAGTCTTCTGAATTTTGCGAATTATTAGAATTCAATGGATCCCATCAAATTGATTCAAATTTAATTAATTTTATAAGTTCAAATATGAATAAAATTTTTTAAACAAAAGCATATTCGTATTCTTCAATCTCTTCCCAATCATCTGCAGTAAGCTCTAGACCTTCAAATATTTTTTCTTCACCAATTCCTTCGACTACGACTTTTAGTGATGGAAATAAAAAATGATTTTCTTCAGCATACTGGGCACTAAATAATCCTTTTTCACCCCAAAAAAACCTATCAGTGGTATGTTCATTTCTGCGAACGTTGAAAACTGAGGGAGCAGACAACGCATTTTCTGCTATAAATCTTCTTGCTGCTGTAACTGGTTTATGTGTACCAGTTTCGATATGATAAATAGGTACATGTGCCATTACTCTTTGGCCAGCCAATCTTCTTCTGCTGATTCTTTTTCTTTTTTTAGACATTGATTGGTACTCCTGAAATTATTAATGAGATTAGTCTTATTTATTTTTACTAATCTTATATCTGTGATTTTGAATTCACTTCAAATTACATAGAGGACCCATCAACCCCTGATGTAGCTTAAAATATGTTCAAATGTTCATATTTAAGGCTGGCCAAAGACAGACCTCTTTATATATCTTAATACTTTTTTCATATTTTACAAGCCCTTTTTTAAATTTTTCCAAATATTTCTCAAAATTTCATTAATTATGAATCTCTCAAAAAAATTTGAAGAATTAATCAATAAACAGCTAGAGAGTTTTGGTTGCTCAATGGGAGTGACTCATTTAGTTATGTATCTTGCTTCAGCTAAGCAAGGAACTAAAGCATCTTTTGAAATGATTAGTCAATGGCCACAAATTGATAGACTTCTAATATCAATAGATGATGATCCTTCACTTAAAGTTTCTTCTCCTAATAGAAGATGGTACCCGCTTCAAGAAAACGATATTCTACTAGGCGTCCTTAGGGTAGAAACTGATTTGAAAGGTGGGAATTGGCCAGTATCTCTCGATTCTAGATTAAAAGCGCTTTCAATATCCTTAGCTAAATGCGTTTCTATCGAATTAGAACGTCAAAATAAAAATGAAGAAATAAATTATTTAAAAAATCAGGTCAATGTCATAATCCACCAACTGAGGAACCCGTTAGCAGCTCTTAGGACATATGCAAAATTACTAATAAAAAGACTTGGTTCAGATGATGATTCTATTGAAATAGTCGAACGCATGATAATAGAGCAAAAACAAATTAATCAATACATGGATTCTTTTGCGCAATTAAATTCACCTATTCAACTTCCTTTAGAAATTGGAGAAGAAAGATTATTATTACCACCAAATTTAGATAATAAAAAGGAAATAACTGTTCAGAGTTTACTGAGGCCAATTTTAGAAAGGGGTAAAGCTAATGCGAAATTAGAAAATAGAGATTGGATTGAACCCTCTCTTTGGCCAGATTGGACTTTATGCCCATTAAAGGCAAAATTCGCCGTAATTGCTGAAATTGTGGCTAATTTATTAGAAAATGCGTTTAAATACGCCCAAAAAGATTCTGAAATTGGACTCACCATTACTAGTCAAGGTCTATGTATATTTGATGATGGTAAAAAAATAACCAAAAATGAAAATGAGAAAATTTTTCAAAAAGGCTTTAGAGGATCTGCAGCTAAGAAGAATGACGGCACTGGTGTAGGACTTTTTTTAGCAAGGAAATTAGCAAAACAAATCGGAGGACAGTTGATATTGCTAGAAAATTACTCGATTGGAAATGCTGAAGAATTAAAAAAACTTAAGAAGAAAAATATTTTTTATTTAGAACTTCCTATAAAAGAATTGCATGCATAAATAACATTGAAGTTTCTACTAGTACAACACTCGCTCCGCAAGCATCTCCATTGAATCCCCCAATTTTATTCCCTAGCTTGTTTGGAATAATATAACTTAGAAGAATACCAATAAAAATAAGAAATAAAAATTTAATTAATATTGCTTGGGATGTAATTGAAACTAATTGGTATGCAATGAAAATTACAAGAAAAATAATAGAAATCAAAGATTCTTTTTTAAATCCATTCCAAAACTTTTTATGACTAATAGATTTTTTTTTATAACTCATATATTTAAACTTTTCTATAAAAAATAAATTTGAGAATCTTCCCCAAAATAAACAGATTGGCAAAACAAAAACTATTTGGTTTTGAATTTTGAGTATGCAAGCAATCTGAATTAAAGTTATAAAAACTAAAGATTGAACGCCAAAGGAACCAACTTTACTGTCTTTCATAGCTTTTAAACGTTTCTTCTTGCCCGCAAAAATACCATCGAAAGTATCCATTAAACCATCTAGGTGCAGACCACCAGTAATTAAATATCCTGAGGCCAAACAAATTAATGCAGATGCATAAATGGACCAAGAGTTTGTTTTAAAAAAAATAAAAAGATAACTCTGTATTGTTCCGATAAAAAATCCTAAAGGCGGCGCAAATTGTGCAATATTTCTAAATTCGGGATTAATTAAAGGTATCTTTGGAAATGTCGTATAGAAAATCCAAGATCCTGCCAAATTTTTTATTAAATATTTTTTGATGAGATAAAAATAGATTCAATATTAAATAATAGGGTAGATTAATAAAAAGGATTAAAAAATTTTATAATTTATCGTGTTTGAATTTGAAATTACATCTAATTGCGGAAATACAGAAGCAAGAACTGGTATATTTCATACCCCGAATGGTCAGGTAAACACTCCAAGATTTATGCCTGTAGGAACTTTGGCCACTGTTAAAGGAATTTCATCCAAGCAGTTAAACACTACTGGATCAGAAATGATTCTTTCAAATACCTTCCATCTTCATCTACAACCTGGAGAAAAAATAGTTAAAGAATCTGGTGGAATACATAAGTTCATGAATTGGCCAAAGCCTATTCTTACTGATTCAGGCGGATATCAAGTTTTTAGTTTGGCCAAATTAAATAATATTTCTGATAAAGGTGTGGAATTTAAAAATCCAAGAGATGGGAGTTATGTATTTTTATCACCTGAAAAAGTAATGCAGATTCAAATGGATCTTGGCTCGGATGTTGCTATGGCTTTTGATCATTGTCCTCCGCACACAGTTAGCGAAAATGATGCAGATGAATCTTTACAAAGAACTCATGCATGGTTACAAAGATGTGTTGAGACTCATAAGAAATCAAATCAAGCATTATTCGGTATAGTGCAAGGTGGTAAATATCCGAGATTAAGAGAATATAGCGCAAAATTTACAAGTTCTTTTGATCTGCCTGGAATAGCTGTAGGAGGTGTCAGTGTTGGAGAGGCAGTCGAAGAAATACATAGTGTAATTAATTACGTTCCGAAATTCTTACCAATAAAAAAACCAAGATATTTAATGGGAATTGGCTCTTTAAGAGAAATTGCGTTAGCTGTTGCGAAAGGATTTGATATATTTGATTGTGTTTTGCCTACTAGACTGGGAAGACATGGGACCGCATTTTTTAATGATGAAAGATTGAATTTAAGAAATGCTAGATTTAAAAATGACTTTTCTCCGATTGACAAAACTTGTAAATGTGAAACCTGTAAATCCTATTCTCGCGCATATTTGCATCATCTAATTAGAAATGATGAAATATTGGGTCTTTCCCTAATAAGTTTGCATAATATTCATCATTTAATAAGATTTACCAATGCGATTGATACTGCAATTAAAGATAATTGTTTTACAATTGATTTCGCTCCTTGGAAAACATCCTCTATTGCTCACCATACATGGTAACGTCTTAACATAATTAAATTCTTAAAAAGGTGCTCATTCTATTTAATACATTCGCTGAATTGCCTGAGGCTTACAAGGCTTTTGCTCCAACTGTTGATGTTCTTCCACTAATACCTTTGTTTTTCTTTTTATTGGTATTTGTTTGGCAGGCTGCCGTTGGATTTAAATAAAATTCTTTTCGTTTAGATATTTAGTATTAGAAGGGATTTTCAAGTAAAATCGCATCTCCAGAATTTTCTACAGCACACTCTATAAAATCAGCTATTTTTAAAGCTCTTGAGGCTTGCTCACCATCTACCTCAGGTGTTTCTTTGCCTTGGACACATTTAAGAAAATGCTCCAATTCTGCATAAAGAGGCTCAATGGAAGTTGTGCTAACTTCTTCGACATACCCATCATTTCTATAAACCAATTCTCCATGCTCTGCTGTGTATGATTCATGAGACTTTCTATGGATTTGTAAAGAGTGATTTAAAAAATCAGTCTCAACTAACCCATTTTGGCAGTGAGCACTTAAACTTCTAATTTTTTTGTGACTCATTTTGCTCGCGGTTAAGCTTGCAATAACATTATTTTTAAAAACTAAAGTAGCATTGACATAGTCTATTAGCCCTTCGCTATTTCTCCCTCCAACAGCTGCTAATTTTTGTATTTTTGAGTTTACAAGCTCTAAAACAAGATCAATGTCATGAATCATTAAATCCATTACTACCGATACATCATTTGCTCTATCTGCATGAGGACTATGTCTTCTTGCTTCCAAAACTACAATTTCTTCATTATGTACTATTTTATTTAATTCTCTAAAGGCAGGATTAAATCTTTCAATATGTCCAACTTGTAAAAGACAATTACTTGTATTAGCTGCCTCTATTAAAGATTTCGCTTCTAACTCGTTAGCTGCAATTGGTTTTTCTATTAGAACGTTAGTATTTCCCTTAAGGCAATCTAGGCCTACTTTTTGATGTAGTAGTGTTGGGACCGCAATACAAATAGCATCAACTTTAGGAATTAAGTCCTTATAATCTCTGAACCATTCACATTGAAATTGCTCAATAGCTAATTTGCCCCTTTCTTCATTTGGATCTGCAACTCCAATAAGATTCGCATCTTTGAGTAAACTTAGTACTCGAGCATGATGCCATCCCATATTTCCTATACCTATAACACCAACCTTTACGGGAGATGAGGTTGGAGTCATAACTTTAAATTCATATAGTAAGTATTATTATCCTCTATTGGAAGCCATATTTAGCTTTTGGGAAGGATTATTTTAACACGATCAATTTTTGGACCTGACATAGAAATGACTTCAAATTTAATATTATCAAAATCTAAGACGTCACCAATTTTTGGGACCATTTGAAATTTTTCGAGCAGAAATCCAGCAAGTGTATGGTAGTCTGCACCTTCTGGAATAGAACATTCTAACTTTTTATTGATATCTATAATTTCAGACTTTCCAGATATTGACCATTTTTTAGAGAAATTATCCAACATTCTCATATCTGTGTAAATTCTATTATTGAGCATTTCCTCTCCAACTATTTCGCCATTTAGATCAGCTGCAGTTATTAGCCCCTCTGTCCCGCCATGTTCATCAACTACAAGTAAGAAAGGATTATAGTCTCTAACTATTGGTAATATTTCTGCTAATGAACATGTTTCTATTATTTTTGTCACTGGTAGTAGAAAGGGCTCCAATAATGTATCGGCTTCCATTTCACCTTTTGATATTGGCTTAGCTAAATAACGCAAATCCAATACACCTAATACATTATCTAGAGACTCGCCAATTACAAAGAAGCGTGCATGTCGAGTTTTGTCTACTTGTTTCATAAGTTCTGAAAAGGTTATGTTTTTTGGCAAAGTTACCATTTCAGATCTTGGAATCATTACTTCTTTAACCTGTGTATCTTTTAAAGCAAAAACTCCCTCGAGTATATTCTTCTCATCTGGTTTTAAACCTGTAACATTATCTGTTTCTATAAGAGTTTCTAATTCGCCTGCGGATAAACCCGAATTTAAAGAATCCCATTTTTTATTTAGATTGAATAAACCTAAACAGGCGCTTGCAAAGAATTCTATTATAGTAATTATAGGTTGCATCCCTTTTCTAACTGCATCGAAAATGGTGGTTAACCTTAATGCAGCAGATTCTGGATTGTTAATTACCAGGGCTTTGGGAATTAGTCCAGATACAAGAGTAACAACTAAAACTACAAATAAGAAAAATAGAAGATCATAAAATCTATTTGGTAAAATATTTCTCTTCCAATAATCATTTGCCATGCTATTGCTTAGCCATCCAATTGCAATTAATGAAATTGTTACTCCAAATTGAGATGCAATTAAGGAAGATCTAAAACGTTTTTGGATTTTTAAAATTGAAAATGCTCCTTTCTTTTTTTCTTCTATTAGCCTTAAAACTTTACTTGGCCTTATCAATAAAAAGGAGAGTTCACTCGCCGCAAAAAAAGCTGGGAAAAATAAAAGAAATAAAAGTAGAGTTATTTTCATTCAATCACAAATGAATAATGGGGGTGGCGAGGATCGAACTCGCCTTAGCCAAATTATGAGTTTGGTGCATTCACCAGATTGCTACACCCCCAAGGAACTTTATGTAATTTAAATTACATTGAATTTCAATATACAATATAGAAATAATATTTCAAAAAATACCTTAAAGGTAAGTTTTTGTGAGATTTCTTTTTTTTCTTCTACTCTTTAAATATTAATTTAACTTTTACTAATGGTCAATTTTTCTGAGAAGTATGATTTAAATAAAGCAAAATTGTTAAAACAGTTAATTGAACAATCGTATAAGAAAGGTAACTTTACTCTGGCTTCCGGGAAAAAAAGTAGTCATTACTTGAACTGTAAACCGGTCTCTTTAAACGGCGAAGGTTTAAAATTAATAAGTGATCTATTTTTAGAGTTAATGGACTCTAGGTCAGAAGCTGTGGCAGGACTGACGTTAGGTGCAGATCCTCTTGTGAGTGGATTAATCGTCACAGCAGCTTCCCAGGGTCAAGGCCTCAATGGTTTAATAATCAGGAAAGAAATCAAAAATTACGGTACTAAGGCTGGAATAGAAGGCCCTATTTTAGAACAGGGAACTTTGGTAACTGTTCTAGAGGATGTAGTTACTACTGCTGGTTCAGTAATAAAGGCTATAAAAAAGCTACGTGAAAATAATTATCTTGTTGAAGAGGTTTTATCTATTGTTGACAGACAAGAAGGGGGATTAGAGGCCCTTGAAGATGAAAATGTTAAATTAAAGAGTCTTTTTACAATAAAAGACTTTTTATAATTATTTCAAAATGCAAGATATAAAAAAAAAGTTTTGGCTTGAAAAATTTGATTGTTTTTCAATTACTGGAAAAGATGCCAGAAAATTTTTGAATGGAATAACAACTGGCAATATTCTTAATTCAGAAAATAAAGTTATCAAAACTTGTTGGTTAACTCCAAATGGAGTTCTAAGGTCATTAATTGAAATTATTTTTTTAGAAAGAAGCTTAGAAGTAATTATCTTGGCGGGTAACACAAATGAAATAATTAATTACTTTAATCAAATTATTTTTCCAGCGGACGATGTACTTCTGAGTGAACCTTCCTTGATAAATAGAATTCAGGAAATTGATGAATCTAGTTCATGGAGAACTTACCAGCCTATTTTCTTCAAAACAGAAAATAAAGAATTTGAAATATATAAAAATAAACTAAATTTACTAAATCCCAATGATTTAAAACTTTGGAAGATTAATCAGGCAATACCCTCATTAGAAATGGAAATAAACGGAAAAAATAATCCTCTTGAGCTTGGATTACAAGATCTTATAGATTTTAATAAAGGTTGTTATTTAGGACAAGAAACAATGTCAAAAATAAAAAATGTTTCTTCTTTAAAACAGGAAATAAGAATTTGGAAATCAATTGAATCTAATTTCAATTTAGACTTAGAAGATAAAAATTTATATATAAATTCTGCCAAGGATATTTCTGTAGGCAAAATCACTAGTTTTTTTAAATCAGATTGTCAAATAAAAGGTTTAGCTATGATAAAAAGAAAATATTTAGAGGAACAAAGTTATTTTTTTTCAGAAATTTTTGGAAAAATTATTATAAATAAATCTGTAGGATCAATTTTTCTTTAATCGATTTTTGATTAAATATTCTGCAATTTGTAGAGTAGCAAAACAATCATCTTTGTTATATTGGATAATTTTCTTTAAAAATATTTGGTTTTCTGTAATTTGATATTGAATCCACCAATAAAGTGCTTTCGATCCACTTACATTTTTCTGCGCCCATTCAAATCCAAGCCAATTAGAAACAGTTTTTAAGCCATAGTTTTTTAGTGGTAATATCCAAGACTTTCTTATTAAGGTATGTAAGTCAATAAATCTGGAGGAAAGTGAATCAATTTCTTCAAAACTAAAATTTAGTTCTTTAGCAATATTAATTATTGATATTTTTTCAGTTTCTCCGTAATGCAAAACTGGCCATTCCTTGTGTGAAAAAAGTATTTCAATAATTTGCCTGTAAGATTCTCCTTTATTGTTTTTAAGATTTAAGATTGGTTCGTAAATAAGATCTTCTTTTTTTATAGACAAATTATTTACTTTTAAAAATCCATATAAAAAATCATGCTTTTCATTTGGATTTGACTCAATATCAAATATATAAAATCCCGAACATATTTTTTCTAATAGATCTTCCGTATTATTTTTATTAGAAATGAAATATGGTTCTCCAGATATATATGCTTGTGCTTGCTTTACAAATATGGATGCTTTTTCATACTTCTGATCTTTGAATTTAGATAATTTCTCTCCAAGTTGTTTTTCGCTATACGAAGCTAATGTTTGGGTATTAGTTATTCCGTTTGCTTTGAGTAACGAGTCCGTTTTAGCCCCTATTCCATCTATATCTGTTAGATATCCATTTTCTTTTGCTTCTTTGTCACAAAATTTTTGCCAGGAACAAATAGTACATTTTTTTCTATCTTGAGTTATTTCTGGCATAGATCCCTCCAAGCATTCATTCAAATTTAATAAAATATTTAAAACTTTTTTTCTTAATTTTTTATTTAAATAAATTTCTTCAACTTTAACTTTTTTATAAAAAGTTGAAATTACTAAACCTTTCTCAATTTTAGATTCTTGAAAAGATTCCAAAAGCATAGAACAAAAAGCTAAGTCGAATAAATGTTCTTTAGTTGTTTTGTGGCCTAACTTATAAACAGCAGGTAAATATTTATATTCTCCCCATTTACTTTTACCTTTAGTCTTTAAAAGTAATTGTGGAAGTATCTCTGCGTTTATATTTTGGAAAAGATTCCCTTTGATTTTTAATCCAATTACCCCTTGATAACCATTTTCACAGGCTTTTAATCCTGTATATATTTCACCATTACAAAATTCAGAGAAAATTTGAAACCGATTAATTTTATCTATAGCTTTATGGGGAGACCAAACTTCATAAGATTTTTTACCCTTAAAATCTAGCCATGCTTTTCTTTTGCATCTTGTAAAACTTTTTAAATGAAGAGAATTCAAATTATTTTTTAAAGGGAGGTTTTAAAATTTACTCATATAAATTAGTATAGATAATTAAAAGAAATCAAGGAAATTTGAAAGCCGATAAATTAGATAAGATAAAATTTGGAACTGATGGTTGGAGAGGAATTATTGGTTTTGACTTTAACCTGTCCAATCTTTCAAGAGTTGTTGTCGCTGCATGTCAGGAGTTGCATTATCAATACTATAAAGAAGTTAATTCAAAGAAAATTATTATTGGATATGATCGTAGATTTATGGCTTGTGAATTCGCCAAGCAAATAGTGCCTTTTGTAAGAGGATGTGGTTTCGAACCGATCTTATCTGATAGCTTTGTTACAACACCCTCTTGTAGTTTCTATGCCAAAGAAGTCGGTTGTCTTGGAGCGTTAGTAATTACAGCAAGTCATAATCCATATAATTGGCTAGGTCTGAAAATAAAGAGCTTTAATGGATGTTCTGTTGACGAATCTTTTACAAGTGAAGTTGAAAAAAGATTAATTCTTGGAAATTCAATTGAAAAAATAGATGGTATTAATCAATTGGTAGATATTAAGAAATTTCATTTAGATAGAATTAAATCCCTATTTGATATTGACTATATTTCCAAGAGATTAAAAAAAATGAAATTGAGAATTTTTGTAGATTCTATGCATGGTTCAGCTGCAAATTGTATGGCTGAGATTTTTGCTTCTAATGATTTAGAAGTTATTTCTGAAATCAGGAAAGATGCTGATCCTTTTTTTGGAGGTAAACCTCCTGAACCTCTTTTGAATTATGCAGATGCTCTAAAACAAACACTAATGAAAAATTCAACAAATGAAGTGAAAACTTTAGGAATTATATTTGATGGTGATGGTGATAGAATTGCGGCAATTGATGAAAAAGGAAGATACTCTAGTACTCAAGATTTACTCCCGTACTTTATTAGCTATTTGGGCGAAATTAAAAATAATTTTTATCCAGTTTTAAAGACTGTTAGTGGTTCAGATATTATTAAAAATATATCAGAGAGTCAAAATAGAGATGTTTTTGAACTTCCAGTTGGCTTTAAATATATTGCTGAAAAAATGATTAAAGAAAAAATATTTATTGGAGGTGAGGAATCTGGGGGAGTTGGTTTTGGTGACTTTATGCCTGAAAGAGATGCTCTATATGCAGCGATGGTTTTATTAAATGGAATTGCTGAAAAATCTCAATATTTATATGAAACCTTAGATGAAATTCAAGAAGATTTTGGGCCAAGTTTTTATAAAAGAATTGATATTAAATTTCCAAATCAGTCAGAAAAAAATAACGTACAAGAATTTATCATAGATAATATTCCTGAGAATATTAATAATCACAAGTTAAAAAGTATCTCAAAGATCGATGGAATAAAGTTGAGAATTGATAAAAATTTTTGGCTTCTTTTTAGGTTTTCAGGAACGGAACCTCTTTTAAGGTTATATTGTGAAGCACCAAAAGAATCATATCTAATTGAGGTATTAGAGTGGGGTCAAGAATTTATAAATTTGGCAGGAAAATAAGTATGAAAAATTTATATTTAGCGAGTAAGAATAAAGGTAAAATTGAAGAATATAAGAAATTGCTTGCTGGAGTTAATTGTAAATTGTTACTCCAGCCAGAATCATTAGAAGTTGAAGAGGATGGACTGACATTTAGAGAGAATGCAATTAAAAAAGCGAGTGAAGTTTCGAGAAAAACGAATAATTTTTCAATAGCAGATGATTCAGGAATTTGTATTGAAGCACTAGGTGGTAAGCCTGGCATTTACTCATCTAGATATGCAGAAAATGATCAGAAGAGAATTGAACGAGTTTTAATAGAACTTGATGGAGTTCAAAATAGAAATGCTTTCTTTATTGCTAATATTTGTGTTTGTTCCCCAAATGGTGAAGTGATTATTGAATCTGAGGCCAAATGTCATGGCAATATTATTTTAAACCCCAGAGGAGAAAGTGGTTTTGGGTATGACCCAATTTTTGAGGAGAGTTCTACCAGATTAACTTTCGCAGAAATGAATAATGATATTAAAGACTCTTGTAGTCATAGAGGTAAAGCATTAAAAAAAATTATTCCAGATTTAATTGAAATTTTTTCTTAAATTCAATTAATCCAAGATCCATGAAGGCCATGAGGAATTGAAATGGGTAATTCATAAACAGCTAATTCTTTTAAATCTTTTGCGTCTAATATCACTAAATCGCTTCCTCTTCTTTCTCCGTTCCATAGAAGTATAAATAAAAATCCCTCATCTTCTTTTGAAGAGTTTTCTGATGGAACCATAATTGGTTCACTAACAAATCCACTTGGACCTGCTGACCAAGAAATCTCTTCCTTAGAAGTTAAATTTATTTTTTTTATTGCTTGAAGTGGAGCGTTCCCCAGCTTTTGAGATGTGCTTGCCATCCAACTAAAAGTTGCTTTTAATCCTAAGTTTTTAGGATTAACAACAGCAAATTCACAACATTGTTCACTGAAAGTTTCAAGTTCACAATTTTTTGTCTTTAGATCGATAATTGATCTTTTCAGTTTTCCTTCTGGATATTTATCAAAGTCAATATCCCTAAAATTCTCGTCTGGACCAACTGATGGGAAATCATCATAAAAAATACTATCTAATACGATTTTGGAATCTTTTTCAAATGCGTTTACATGATGAAAAACGAATCCTTCTGGAGCATCTATTATTAAAGGAGGCTGTCCTCTAAATAATCCACTTTCTCTGGGGATTATAAAAAATTTTGCCTTTTTATTTGGGTTTGACTTTAGACATTGTGCTGCTCCTCTTTGACCCATTACAAATGGAAGAGGATTGAAATCAATAGCATTCTGTAAAAATATTGCCCAATTAGTTGTAATTGCGAAATCATGAAGGAATGCAAAGCCATTAAAGGTATCTTTTCTGTCAAAAATTAGTTCTCCAGAATTTGTACCAGCATTATCAAATTCCATTAATCTAATGGTACTTTTTGGCCCGGTTTGTACTCCAAAAGTGACTAAAAGTTCTTGAGATGCATTTGAGTTTAGGTCTGTTTTAGGATGAGCACTGAATGCTTCGTTAGGCTTGAGTACCCCTTGTAATGTTGTTAAACCAATAGTGTCAAGACTATCAGGATCCATTGCATGTGGACCTGCTGCTTCCCATAATGCGAGAATTTCATCTCCTAATTTAATGACATGTGTATTAGCGATATTCTTGAATTTTAGATCTAATGCATTATTTAAAATTCCTCCATTTTTTTGTGTTCCAAAAACACCTCTATAAATAAATTTATCTATTTTTTCTTCTTCCAAATAGCCTTTAGTTTTAACAAATCTATTTGTTAAGAATGGCTGACCATTTTCGAATTTTATGGATGTTATCATCCCATCACCATCAAATGGATGATGAACCCATTGCCCACCTCTCTCTAATATTCCTGGTCCATTTCTTAATAATGTTCCATTCAAATTTTTAATATTATTACCTTTGCTAATTTTTAGAGGCTCTTTAGTTAGCTCCTTTTCTACATTTTGATAAGCACTTGACCAATCTTCTTTTTTAAAAATATTAAATTTATCAATTTTTTTATCTTGTAAATTAGTCACGACAAAATAATCACTATATCTATCTTCGCCAAAAATCAACTGAATTGTGGCTGATGCGAAAAAATTCCTATTTTATTGTTTTTCTAACATTCCTTTACTGCTTGGAATTGAATCAGATCTTCTTGGATCTATCTCGGTAGCCATTCTCATTGCTCTTGAAAAAGCTTTAAAGCACGCCTCAACTATGTGATGTGAATTACTTCCTCGTATTTGATTAATATGCAGAGTAATACCGCTGTTATTTACAAAGGCAATAAAAAACTCTCTTACTAGTTCAGTATCATAATTTCCTATTCTAGGGGCTTTTAATTGAAGATCATAAGATAGATGCGGTCTACCAGAGCAGTCTAAAGTGACTTGAACTAATGCTTCATCTAATGGGGCAAAGAAATGTCCAAATCTGCTTATTCCTTTTCTTTCTCCCAAGGCTTTTGAAAATGCTTTGCCTAATGCGATTCCTACATCTTCATTTGTATGATGATCATCAATATGGGTATCTCCAATTGCTTTTATTTTTAAATCGAACAAACCATGACTGGATATTTGATGAAGCATATGATCTAAGAATGGTATCCCTGTATCAATCTCAGAAATTCCATTTCCATCTAAGTTTATAAATACAGAAATATCTGTTTCATTCGTTTTTCTTTTTATTTCAGATTGCCTTAGAGATGACATTTTTATGCAAAAAACTTAGTTTACATTCCATTAATGCAGTAACCCGCATCAACATAAATTGTTTGGCCTGAAATGCCGCTAGAGAGATCACTTAATAAAAAAGCAGCTGTATTACCTACTTCTGTTTGAGTGACTGTTCTGCGTAAAGGAGCCTTTTCTTCAACATTGTGAATCATATCTAAAATGCCACCTATAGCAGAACTAGCAAGTGTTCTTATAGGCCCAGCACTTATTGCGTTAACTCTGACTTGTTTTTCGGGACCAAGTTCTGCAGAAAGATATCTTACTGAAGCTTCTAAAGCTGCTTTAGCAACTCCCATCACGTTATAGTTAGGAATTGCCCTTTCTGAACCTAAATAAGTTAATGAGACAACTCCAGCACCATCACTAAAAAGTGGTTTTGCTGCTTTACATAAAGGTGCTAACGAATACGCACTTATATTAAGAGCCCTATCAAAACCCTCTGAAGTGGTAGCACTATAATCTCCAATCAATTCATCGCGTCCCGCAAAAGCTAGGCAGTGAACTAATCCGTCAATTTGCCCCCAATTGTCTTTTATATTTTTAAAGATTTCTTCAATTTGAGCTGGATTTTGAACATCAAGAGGCAAAAATAACGATGGGTTTAAAGGTTCAGTTAGTTCTCTAACTTTAGACTCAAATCTTCCCTTATCATCAGGCAAATATGTGATTCCAAGTTCTGCGCCGGCTTTTGAAAGTTGTTGAGCGATACCCCATGCTATTGAACGATTGTTGGCAATTCCCGTAACAAGAATTTTTTTGCCAGTTAGATTTAGAAGCATTTTGTTTATTATTTCTATTATTCTCCTATATAAAAGTACCTATCTTTACGGAATACTGCAAAATATACAATAATTTTCAAATATCAAAGAATTTTTAACTTGAACATGGTAAGAACAAATTCTATGGTTTTGGAATTAGGTTTTCAATTACCGAATTTCGAAATGTTAAATGCTAATTCTTCAAAAAATGAATATTTTAATTCTCATAATCTAGATAATCGACATTTACTTTTAATGTTTATTTGTACCCATTGCCCATTTGTTAAATATATTGAGAATCAAATTTTCACCTTAAGTAAAGAAATTGAAAATACAGTTCAAACAGTTGCAATTTCTAGTAATGATATTGTCACTCATCCTTCAGATTCTCCTAACAATTTGAGATTACAAGCACAAACACAGGGATGGAGTTTTCCTTATCTATATGATGAAAATCAAAATTTTGCTAAGAAATTAAAAGCGGCTTGCACCCCAGATTTTTATCTTTTTTCAAATGAAGGAGATGGTGATTTTTTATTGTATTATCATGGCCAATTAGACGATAGTAGACCAGGTAATAATATCCCTCTTTCTGGAAAAGATTTGCGCTCTGCTGTAAAAGATTTGAATCAAGATAATTCTTATCCTTCAAATCAGATGCCTTCTTTAGGTTGCAATATAAAATGGACTCCTGGTAAAGAACCAAGTTGGTTTAAATGAAGTAAAAATTTTTTTTACCCATAGAAATATCGTTTAGGGTTAATATATTTACTATGCAGATACCTCCATTTACTTTAGATAGGCAGTTCCAAGACATTGGCTCTGAAATTGAGAGTGAGGTTTCTAAAGTTTTGAAAGGGGGCCAGTATATTGGAGGACAAGAAATTGCCAAATTTGAGGAGAGTTTTTCAAATCTGATTGGTGTTGAAAATACTATTGGATGTAATAGTGGAACTGATGCTTTAGTCTTAGCTTTGCGCGCATTAGATATTGGTGTGGGTGATGAAGTTATTACCTCATCTTTTAGCTTTTTTGCAACTGCAGAGGCTATTAGTGCAGTTGGTGCTAATCCTGTTTTGGTAGATATAGATCCAGAAACTTATCTAATTAATACTGAACTAATAGAACAAGAAATAAATTTTAATACCAAGGCAATTATGCCAGTTCATCTATTTGGTAATGCAGTGAATATGACCTTAATAAAATCTTTGGCCAAGAAATATGACTTAAAAGTAATCGAAGATTGTGCTCAGGCAACATGCACAATGTGGGAAACTTCCAAAGTTGGTAGTATCGGTGATATAGGCTGTTTTAGCTTTTTCCCTACTAAAAATTTAGGAGCTGCTGGAGATGGTGGAGCAGTAACAACTTCAGATCAGAAGATTGCAAAAAAAATTAGAGAACTAGCTGTTCATGGCAGCCCAATAAGATATCATCATACCCAAATTGGATATAACAGCAGACTTGATACCATTCAAGCTGCCATATTAAACATTAAAATTAAATATATTTCTAAGTGGATTAATAATCGCCAAAAAATTGCTAATAATTACCTTGATTTATTAGAAAAAAATCCATTTATTAGTTTTCCAAAAATTAGGTCTGATTCAATTTCCCATTCTTGGAATCAATTTGTAATCAAATTAAGAAACGATAAATATTTTTTAAATGAAGATTTTTCAAATTTATTTGATACTGATTGCAAAAAATACTATTCCTTAAGGAATTTGGTAAAACAACAACTTTTTGAAAAAGGTATTAATTCAATTATTTATTATCCAATTCCAATACACGCACAAATAGCTTACAAAAATAAAAATTTTTCTAGAACAAAACTCATTAATACAGAGAGAATTTGTACAGAAGTTCTTAGTCTTCCAATGTTTCCTGAAATTTCTTATGAAGAGCAAGTTTATGTAGCAGAAAATTTAAATAAAGTTTTAAAGAATTGTATAGAGGAAATTCAAATTTCAGCATAAAGTGATTTAAATAATCTTTGTTGTGTGTTGTGATTGACAATAGGGCTTGAATAATTATTTTTTTCTAAATTAGATATTTCCCCATTTAATAATTCTGAATTTGACACTTTAGATAATTCAGGAATCCAATATTTTATATATTCGCAAATAGGATCAAATTTTTTTGCTTGGGTATATGGATTAAAAATTCTAAGTGGTTTTGGATCCATACCGCTACTCGCGCTCCACTGCCATCCGCCATTATTTGCAGCTAAGTCTCCATCAACCAAAGTCTCCATAAATTTTTTCTCGCCCATTTGCCAATTGCATATAAGATCTTTTACCAGAAATGAAGCGACTATCATTCGACATCTGTTATGCATCCAGCCAGTACTATTTAGTTGACGCATTGCAGCATCAACTATAGGTACTCCGGTCTCTCCGTTGCTCCAATGCTGAAACCATTCATTATTGTTTTGCCATGGAAAGTGATCCCATTTTTTTCTATATGGACCTTTCTCTAGCTCTGGGAAATGGAATAAGCAATGTTGATAAAATTCACGCCAAACAAGTTCTTTTTGCCAAGTTTCAATTGATAGGTAATCTCCTTGATTTGCAAAATCTGAATTTAAATTTAATGTGGCGTTCCAAATTTTTCTAATGCTAATGGTGCCGAATCTGAGAGATGCACTTAGAAAAGATGTCCCATTATGGGAAGGAAAATCTCGTCCAGAATTATAAGAATATATTTTTTTTTCGTTAATGAAGTTTTTTAATAATGTTTTTGCAGCATTCTCTCCAGGTCTACATGGACAAATATTCGAACCAGGAAATTTGATATTTTTGATAAATTTCTCTAGAACCGAAACAGATGAATTTATTGTCTTATTTTCTTTGAGTTTATTTTCTATATCTTCAAACTGGAAAACAACTTTATCTTGGTCATATGCACCTAATAAATTCATTTTTGATTTAAGGTTTTTATAAAAAGGTCCATAAACCGAATAAGGTTTACTATTTCCGGAAAATATTTTTAAAGGTTCTACTAATAAGTGATCCCAAGATTCAATAACTTGAATATTTTTATCTGTTAGAATTTTCTTTATTTGTAAATCTCGATTAATCTCATAAGGTTCAATTGATTTATTCCAAAAAACAAATTTAGCATCTACCGTTTTTGCTAATTGAGGGATTATTAATAGCGGATCTCCTTCTTGTAAAACTAATCTACTACCCATTTTTTTCCAATTAATTCCTAATTCTTGAAGCGAATTTCCTAGAAACCAAGCTCTTGAATTCGCATTAAAATCGTGTGAGTAATTTTTATCTAAAATATAAGTTGAAGTAATAGCATTTGATAAAGAAAATGCTTTGATTAAAGCTTGATTATCAAATATTCTTAAATCCTTTCTATGCCAAAAAAGTATCCTAGGATTATTCATAATTTTTCTAAAAATTGTTTAGCTCTGAACCAAGCTGTCACAGTTTTTGCGTCAAGAATTTCATCGCCACTAGAAATAAGATTATCTAGTTCGTCGGGATCTAAAATTAATACTTCTATATCTTCATCTAAATCTCCTTTAACCTCGAAATTTAGTTTGCTTAAATCACGCGCTAAAAATAAATAAATTTCTTCATCTGCATAACCAGGCGCAGGAACAAGAGTTCCTAATTCATCCCATAGGTTTGCACTAAATCCAGTCTCTTCTTGTATTTCTCTTTTAATTGAATTAATAGGTGTTTCGCCTATTTCTAATGTACCTGCTGGAAATTCTAATAAATACCTTGAAACAGCAAATCTATATTGCCGAAGAATGATAACTTTATTTTCTTTTGTAATAGGTACGGCTAGGGCAGCGCCAGGATGTTTTATGTATCCATATTCACCTTCATGTCCATTTGGAAGCTCAATTCTATTTATTTCGAAACTAAATTTTTTTGATTTTAACTCAGATATTTTTTCTTTAAAAATGGATCTTTTTATAAGGTTTTTATTGCCCATAATTTTTTAAATAAAACTAGCCTAACAGTTATTTTTTGGTTTTGTAAATCAATTAATAGACCATTTTGGGTCATCAAACTTTTTGATTTTTTGGCTTCTACTTAAGATCTCAGATAGTGGCGTAATAACGAAATTCCGATTCATGAATCTTGGGTGAGGTAATGTTAATTCCTCGTCAACCGTATGAAAATCTTCCCACCAGAGAATATCTAAATCGAGACATCTTGATAGCCATTTCTTACCCTTTGGAGTCTTTTCTCTTCCGAAAAATTTCTCTAAGTTTTTTAGCTCTTTTAAAAGTAATTTCGCCTTTTTATTTGATGGTTTTGGAAAAGAATTACTTTTTATAAGAACTAGAGTATTTAGATAATTTGGCTGCTCATTTTCAACTCCATGAGGTAATGTCTCATAAATTGAAGACCAAAAAAAGTTTGCATGAAATTTTCTTTTCTCGTCTTTTTTTTTGTTAGATTGGACTGCCCACTCTTTTATTATTTCTTCTAATTTTGGTTTGCAAATTAATAGTGACTTAAGAGGGCTTCCGAATTTACTATCAATATTTGCTCCGAGGGATATACATAGTCCATTTTTGATATTAAGATTTGATAATTCCACTACAAAAAACAAAGTTATTGGATAAATTCTATATCAGGCATTTTTAAAGTGATTTTGAACCCCGAGTTAAAAGAAAAAGGAGAAATAAAAGATTTAATGAAGTCAAAGGATTCTTTTAGAGCTTTCCCTCTGGCGGCAATTACAGGTCATAGCTTATTGAAATTATCTTTGCTTTTGGCAGCAGTTGATCCCAGTTTGGGAGGAGTAATTATCGCTGGTGGAAGAGGCACTGGTAAGTCAGTATTAGCAAGGGGTTTGCATACTTTACTCCCTCCTATAGAGGTATTAGATAATGAATCAATCCTGGAAAAGCTAACTAAGAGAAATAGTAATACTTCATTAAGACCTATTGGTAGGAACCTAGATCCTGATAAACCAGAAGAATGGGATATTAGTACTAATAAAATGTTAGAGGAGGCAATTGGAAGTGATTATTTGAATCAAATTGAAGAAATTCCAAAAAAAGTAAGAGAGGCGCCATTTATTCAAGTTCCCATTGGCATAACCGAAGACAGACTTGTTGGATCAATAGACGTTGCTGCTTCATTAAGTACGGGGGAACAAGTTTTTCAGCCTGGAATTTTAGCAGAGGCTCATAGAGGTGTTCTTTATGTAGACGATATAAATTTATTGGATGATGGTATTGTAAATTTAATTCTTGAAGCTACAGGAAGAGAGAAAAATAATATTGAAAGAGATGGTTTAAGCCTTTCTCATCCTTGTAATTCCCTTTTAATAGCAACTTATAATCCTGAAGAAGGTGCTTTAAGAGATCATGTTTTAGATCGTTTTGCGATTGTGCTATCTGCAGATCAATCTATTGATAATGCTCAAAGAGTTGAAATTACAAAATCTGTTTTATCACACGCCGAAAATAATATTAAATTTTCAGAAAAATGGTCGGAAGAATCTGATAATTTATCCACTCAATTAATTTTGGCAAGGCAATGGTTAAAGGATGTCAAGATAACAAAAGAGCAAATAACCTATTTAGTGAATGAAGCTCTTAGAGGAGGAGTAGAAGGGCATAGGTCAGAATTATTTGCAGTAAAAGTAGCAAAGGCTAATGCAGCTCTTCGAGGCGATGAGAATGTAAATTCTGAAGACCTAAAAGTCGCAGTAAGGTTAGTAATTCTTCCACGAGCAATGCAAATACCTCCAGAAGATGATGATATTCAACCACCCCCTCCAGAGGATCAGAGTCCCCCACCTCCACCTCAATCAAACAATGAAGAGTCTGAACCTGAGACTAATGAAAATGATAATGAGCAAGACCAAGAACAAGAAGAGGATAATTCCGATGGAGAAGATGAATCTACTCCCGAAATACCTGAAGAATTTATATTAGATCCTGAGGCATGTATGGTTGATCCTGATTTATTGCTTTTTTCATCAGCTAAAGCTAAAGCTGGGAATAGCGGGAGTAGATCAGTTATATTTAGTGATAGTAGAGGAAGATATGTAAAACCTATTATTCCAAGAGGTAAAGTAAAAAGAATTGCGGTTGATGCTACTCTTAGAGCTGCTGCTCCTTATCAAAAATCGAGAAGATTAAGAAATCCTAATAAATCAATTGTTATTGAAGAAAATGATTTTCGGGCAAAGCTTCTTCAAAAAAAGGCGGGAGCTTTAGTCATTTTTCTGGTTGATGCTAGTGGCTCAATGGCTTTAAATAGAATGCAAAGTGCCAAAGGCGCTGTAATAAGACTTTTAACAGAGGCATATGAGAATAGAGATGAAGTAGCTCTTATTCCTTTTAGAGGTAATCAGGCCGAAGTGCTTTTGCCTCCAACAAGATCAATAACTTCTGCAAAAAGAAGATTGGAAACAATGCCTTGTGGTGGAGGTTCTCCTCTAGCACATGGACTAACACAATCAGCAAAAGTAGCAAAAAATGCTCTTTCAACAGGAGATATAGGTCAAGTGATTGTTGTTGGAATTACTGATGGTAGAGGAAATGTACCATTAGGATTATCTCTAGGACAAAATGAGGTTGAGGGAAAAGATAATGAAAATGTCAATTTAAAACAGGAGGTACTAGATATCGCTGCAAAATATCCCATGCTTGGGATAAAACTCTTAGTAATTGATACAGAGAGAAAATTTATAGCAAGCGGATTTGGTAAAGAATTAGCAGAGGCAGCTCAAGGGAAATATGTCCAACTGCCAAAAGCTACAGATAAAGCAATCGCAGCTATGGCTTTAAATGCTATAAATGAATTCTAAATATTTCTCAAGGATAAATTTCGTTAAGAAATTTTGAAAGTCCAATCGTTAAATCTCTTATAGATTTTGTTAATTCTTTATCTTGCGTTAATTTTTCAAAATCATCACTCATATCATCTATTTTAGTTGAGATAGACCTAGCAGCATTAATTGTCACTTTAATGTCATTTAGGGTTTCTTTGTCATCAATAGTAGACAAAATGTTATTCAAATGATTAGCAGCAATTGTAATTTCTTGTATGAGAGGTTCAACTCTTTGTATTTCTTTTTTCGATAAATAAATTAATTCATCAAGATTTTCTTGTGTTCTGTCAAATTGGTCAATTGAGTTGATAATGTTCTCAATTAAGTTTTCTTGATTTGTTTCTTTTAAAAGTTGGCTTATCCTATTAGTTATATTTGAGAGACTTGATAGTTGTTTCCCTGTGATAGTGTCTCCCTGACAAATAATTAATTTGGCATCGCATTTTTCGGATGTAGGTTTTGCAATGTTTTTAGGAATTGTCTTGTCACTAGTTTCTAAAGCAACTTGCACATCTCCTCCAAGGAAAGAATTTGTAACTACCCTTGCAAATGCTGGCCTTGGAAGAATAATTTCAGGATTATTTAAAACTATTTTTGCTTTAATTGATTCATTCGTAAACAAGATATCTTCTATCGATCCTACTAAAATTCCCCTGTAAGTAACTGGAGATTTTTTTGATAAACCGCTTGCGTTATTAAATTCAGCATAGAGGTACCAATTTTTTGAAGATAATTTCACTCCTCTTAGCCAAAAAGAGAAAAATGTGAATATTAAAATTCCGCCTAATAAGGAAAAACCAACTATTGAATCTCTTAAGCTTCTACGCATAATTTCTAAATGTCTCTGGGTTGCATTGGACCATCAAGTTTTCCATGCCTAAATTGAAATACATAGGGATCATTACTCTCTTGAAATTCATTAATTGAACCTGCCCATCTAAATTTGCCCCCGTAAAGCATTAAAACTTTATCTGAAGTCCTTTCTATAGTACTAAGAACATGGCTAACCACAATAGATGATCCACTAGCTTTTTCATTTGTCTTATTAATTAGATCTTCAATTCTTGATGAGGCAATTGGATCGAGACCTGCGGTTGGTTCATCAAAAAGTAATAAAGGTTTGGACTTTGCATTAAGAGTTTGATCAGTAATTAATGCTCTAGCAAAACTTACTCTTTTTTGCATGCCTCCGCTTAATTCATTTGGAAGTTTATTCTCAACATTAAATAATCCTACCTCAGCTAAGCATTCACATACTATTTCGTGAATTAACTTTTTAGATAGGTTTTTATTTCTCTTTAGGAGAAAACCTACATTTTCTTCAATAGTTAAAGATCCTAATAAAGCCGGGTTCTGAAAAACTAGTCTTACATCAGGAGGATTATTTTGATCTAATCTCAAATATTTTTGCTTCTCGCCAAATATTTTTAATTCTCCTTTGGTAGGTAAAATGAGTCCTGCTAATATTTTTAATATAGTTGATTTACCAGAGCCTGAGGGGCCAACAATAGCTAGTTTCTCGCCATCATTAAGTTCAAAATTTATTTGATTAAGCACATTAACTTCACCCCAGCTTATTGAGAGGTTTTTTGTTTCAACTGCATGCTTTGATTTTTTCAAAACCTTTATAGAGAAAAAATTAATCTTCTATTACATATTGCCTATTTTTAGAAATAAAAAAAGGATGTATGAATTTGATTTATAATGCATATTAAGTATTTTTTTTAATTTGCGAAAAATAATTTAAGAGGTTTTAAATGAATAAGCGTACAAAAAGAATAAGGAGACATTATAAGTACTTTAAAAAGTCTAATTTTGACCTATTAAACAAAACTTTAAGAATTTTGAGTTGGCTTTTGCCTGGACTGGTAATAAAAAGATGGATGATGACATCTGCAATAGGATTTCTGACTTCATTATTAGGCATTGCAATATGGACAAATTTAAGGCCACTTTATTGGATTATTGAAGTATTCTTTTGGTTAATGACAAGTTTAACAAGTATATTACATGTCTCTTTATTAGGGCCATTAATTTTTGGTATTGGACTTTTATTAATCGGAATTGGACAAAATAGAAGTATTAACTCTATTCAAAAAGCACTTGTTCCTGAAAAAAGTACATTTTTAGTTGATGCATTGAGAGTTAAGAGTAAATTAAATAGAGGTCCTAATATTGTTGCAATTGGCGGAGGCACAGGATTATCTACTTTATTGAAAGGACTAAAAAATTACAGTAGCAATATAACGGCAATTGTAACCGTATCAGATGACGGTGGAAGTAGTGGGATTCTAAGAAAACAATTAGGTGTCCAACCTCCAGGAGATATTAGAAATTGTTTGGCTGCTTTATCAAATGAGGAGCCTATCTTAACAAGATTATTCCAATATAGATTTTCAGGAGGCAGTGGCCTAGAAGGACATAGTTTTGGAAATTTATTTTTGTCAGCTTTAACAACTATTACAGGTAGTTTAGAAAAAGCAGTACAAGCCTCAAGTAAGGTTTTGGCGGTACAAGGTCAAGTTTTACCTGCAACAAATATTGATGTTATGTTATGGGCCGAATTAGAGAATGGTGAAAAAATTTTTGGAGAAAGTAATATCAGCAAATCTCAAAAATCAATTTCAAGAATTGGTTATTTACCAGAAAATCCTTCTGCTCTACCAAGTGCTCTCGAATCTATAAAAGAAGCTGACTTAATTGTTCTCGGTCCAGGCAGTTTATACACTTCTTTATTGCCAAACTTGTTAGTGCCAGAGATAGTGGATGCTTTATTGCAAAGTAATGCTCCTAAAATTTACATAAGTAATTTGATGACTCAACCTGGAGAAACGGATGGACTTGATGTATATCAACATATTAAATCAATAGAAAAACAATTATCAAATTTTGGAGTTAATACACGAATTTTTCAAGCAATCTTATCTCAGATTGATTTTGAAAAGTCTCCAATATTAGACTATTACAAGAGTAGAGGCGCAGAACCTGTCCAATGTAATAAAGAAAAACTATTATCAGATGGTTATTATGTTTTGCAAGCACCATTATACTCAAAAAAAATAACTCCAACTCTGAGACATGATCCGAGAAGGCTAGCAAGAGCAGTTATGTTTATGTACCGTAAATTAAAGAAATTAAACTAATTAAACTAATAAGCATCTTGAAGTTCATAGAAGTCTGGCTGAATATAATCTTTCCGTAATGGCCAACCTTTCCAATCTTCAGGCATTAAAAGTCTTTTGGGATTTGGATGGTCAATAAAATTTATACCATACATGTCATACGTTTCTCTTTCCTGCCAATCACTTCCTTTAAAGATCTTATACAAACTAGGGATTGATAAATCAGAGTCTCTTTTTAAGAAGACTTTTAATCTAACTTCTTTAACTTTTTCAATTTTATTTAAATCATCAACAGTTATAAAATGATAGAAACTTACAAGATTTTTACCTGGACCTTCATCATAGCCCCCTTGACATTGCAGATAGTTGAAACCGTAATTTCTTAGCTTCGATACAGCGTCGCATAATTTTCTGGGTTCTACAGAAATATTTTCTATACCTATGTGATCATCAGGTAAAGATTGATTTGGAATTCCATCTTTAGACAAAGATTGGCTTATAAAGCCTTCTTTTTCTATTGCTGTATCTGAGGATTTGGCTAGACCGTCTTTTTCCATTTAATTTTCTACAGTATCAATAATTTCAGATTTTTCAGTGTTTTCAGGTAATTCAGTTATTTTTTCTTTTTTGGAGGAGGTGATGACGTTATCAGAAGTTTTGTTTAGATATTCACCTGTATTTTCTGAGAAAACAAGATTCATTTCGTGATCTGTTGTTATGTATCTGTGAGTTTGCTCTGTTTTTGTGCGCTCTAAAATTGATTCATTACCAACTTTTTTTCTTAATTTTATTACAGCATCAAAAATTGCTTCTGGTCTTGGTGGGCATCCTGGAAGATATAAGTCAACTGGTATCAATTTATCAACGCCTCTTACAGCAGTTGTAGAATCTGCGCTGAACATTCCTCCTGTGATTGTGCAAGCACCCATAGCAATCACATATTTTGGTTCAGGCATTTGTTCATAAAGTCTTACTAGGGCTGGAGCCATCTTCATAGTTACTGTTCCTGCCACTATTATCAAATCTGCTTGCCTTGGCGAGCTTCTAGGTACTAATCCAAATCTATCAAAATCAAATCTAGATCCTATTAAGGCCGCAAATTCTATAAAACAACAAGCTGTTCCATACAAGAGAGGCCATAGACTGCTTAGTCTGGCCCAATTATGAAGGTCGTCTAAACTTGTCAAAATAATATTTTCGCTTAAATCTGTAGTAACTTGGGGCGCGCCAAGAGGATTGCAAGTTCCATCTCGGATTTCTCTTATTGCTTTTGGGGATAATTGTGGATTCAATTTTTTAACTCCATTCTAAAGCACCTTTTCTCCATGCGTATGCCAGGGCAATCACAAGTATTGCAATGAAAATTAAAGCCTCAATAAAAGCTAATAAGCCTAATCTATTGAAGGCAACAGCCCAAGGATAAAGGAATACCGTCTCAACATCAAATATAACGAAAACCAAGGCAAACATGTAATAACGAATATTAAATTGAATCCATGCTCCTCCTATAGGTTCCATTCCAGACTCATATGTTAATTTTCTTTCCCCTGTTCTACCTTTTGGGGCAACGATGAGATTAGTAACCAGAGCTAATACTGGTACAGCTGCTGCAATTAAAAGGAAACCTAAAAAGTATTCATAGCCAGTTAATAAAAACATCTTAAAAATTAATTTTGAATAAAAGTCGCTTAATTAAGCAAAATCTTTTAAAGTTCTTAAAGAACAATAATAAACCGTGAGTGAAAACATTCAACCAGCCTCTGAGGAAAACAAAATAGTTGAAGACTTTGAGAAAGAAAAACTTTCTGAAAACTCCTCAGCAGAAAATGTTGAACAACCTATCTTTAATTTAGAACAAAATAGATTCGAATGTAGAAGCTGTGGATACATTTATGATCCGTCTGAAGGAAATAAAAAATTAAATATACCTCCAAATACGCCTTTTTCGGAGTTGGATGGGAATACCTTTGCTTGCCCTGTTTGTAGAGCTGGTAAAAATTTTTATAAGGATATAGGTCCTAAATCTAAACCTAGTGGTTTTGAAGAGAATTTAGTTTATGGATTTGGATTTAATAGTTTACCTCCTGGACAAAAAAATATATTGATTTTTGGAGGCTTGGCGTTTGCTGCTGCTATGTTCCTTTCATTGTACTCTTTGCATTAATATAATTAAATGAAAAATTTTTTTACCATTCTTCCTAATCTTCTTTTATCTGTAGTTCTCTGTTTTGTTTTAAGCAGTTGTTCATCTACAGGTGTCAAGATGAATGATAGCAGCCCTTGGAAAACAATTCAGTTTGAGGATCAGGCTAATGCTTTAGATGTTGATTTTATAGATGATAATCATGGGTTTTTAGTAGGCTCAAACAGATTGATTATGGAATCTACTGATGGTGGTGAAACATGGGAAAAAAGATCATTAGATATTTCTGCTGAAGAGAACTTTCGCCTTCTCGATATTGATTTCATGGGTTCTGAAGGTTGGTTAATAGGGCAACCCTCTCTCGTAATGCATACTTTGGATGAAGGTAAAAATTGGACTAGGCTTTCACTTGGGAAGTTGCCAGGCCAGCCTTTCTTAGTTTCTACTATTGATGAAGGAGTTGCTCAATTGGCGACAACCTCAGCAGCTATTTATGAAACTTCCAACAGCGGTGAAACATGGGAGGCAAAAGTATCAGACCCTTCTGAACAAGGAGGTATAAGAGATTTAAGAAGAACATCTAGCGGTGATTATGTGAGTGTAAGCAGTCTTGGAAATTTCTTCTCTACTCTTGATAGTGATAGCAATACATGGATTGCTCACCAAAGAGCAAGTAGTAAGAGAGTGCAAAGCATTGGTTTTAATCCAGAAGGAAGTTTATGGATGCTTTCAAGAGGTGCGGAAATTAGATTTAATGAAGATTCTAATAATCTAGAAAGTTGGTCTAAGCCTATAATCCCTATTCTTAATGGTTACAATTATTTGGATATGGGATGGGATCCAAATGGTGACATATGGGCTGGCGGTGGTAATGGCACTTTAATAGTAAGTAAAGATCAAGGTGAAACTTGGAATTCAGATCCTCTTGCTTCTGCATTGCCTACTAACTATATAAAAATAGTTTTTCTTGATAAGGAGTCTTTAGATAATCAAAAAGGATTCATACTTGGCGAGCGTGGTTACATTCTTAAATGGAATGGCTAAATCTGTAATAACTTAAGAAAATTATAAAAAAAATCTTAATTTTGGATAAATTTAACAACTGTCTGTAACCAAGCTGTTAATTTCTTCACGAACTTATGATTTTACACTGTAAGATCATATGGTAAACATTTGTGATTATGGCCGCAGGTTCAACGGGTGAACGCCCATTCTTTGAAATAATCACCAGTATTAGGTACTGGATTATTCATGCAGTAACATTACCAGCTATTTTTATAGCAGGCTTCTTATTTGTATATACAGGTTTGGCTTACGACGCTTTCGGTACTCCTCGTCCGGATAGTTATTTTCAGGCATCTGAAGCAAAAGCTCCTGTTGTAACACAAAGATTTGATGCGAAATCTCAACTTGATTTAAGAACAAAATAACTATGTCTAATTCTCAAGCTCCAATGCAGGCTGCGGAAGTCCGCGTCTATCCTATATTTACTGTTCGTTGGCTAGCAGTTCACGCTTTAGCTATTCCATCAGTATTCTTTTTGGGTTCCATTGCTGCTATGCAATTCGTAGCCCGATAAATTTAACAATCATGCAAGTAAACGAAAATCCTAACAAAGTTCCAGTTGAACTTAATCGTACGAGCCTTTATTTAGGCTTACTATCAGTATTTGTATTGGGAATTTTATTTTCCAGTTACTTTTTCAATTAAATTAAAACTATGAGTAAATTAAAAGGACCTGATGGAAGAATTCCAGATAGACTTCCAGACGGTAGACCAGCAGTCGCATGGGAAAGAAGATGGACTGAAGGAACTCTTCCTCTATGGCTTGTTGCTACAGCAGGTGGAATCGCAGTAATCTTCGTTTTAGGTATATTTTTCTATGGTTCATACCAAGGAGTTGGAGCTGGAGGCTAACAAATCCTTACCTTGACCTGATAATCACTTATATCAAATAAGCCTAATAAGAATCGGTAAATATCCTTAGTTTCTCTTTTGTGGAGCTTGGGATATTTTCTTTTTGAGTTATCAATCCATCTTTTAATGAAAAATGAGACTTACTTTTTGGTCTTTCTTTTTCAATTAATTTAGCTACTTCAAATATTATTTTATTAGCCACTTCAGTATTTGATCTAAGATTATCCAAAACCATCTCTACAGAAACTTCTTGATGAGTTTGATGCCAGCAATCATAATCAGTAACCATAGATAAGGAGGAGTAAGCTATTTCAGCTTCTTTAGCTAATCTTGCTTCTGTGTGGTTCGTCATTCCAATTATTGAACATCCCCAACTCCTATATAAATTTGATTCTGCTCTAGTTGAGAAAGCGGGACCTTCCATTGCTAGATAGGTACCCCCTCTATGCAATTGTCTACCTCCAGGAATATTTTTTTCTCCGATTTCACTTAATATACGTGATAAATGTGTGCAGAATGGATCTCCCATAGTTACGTGAGCGACAGCTCCTTCGTTAAAGAAGGTTGCGGGTCTATTTTTTGTCCGGTCTATAAATTGATCTGGAATCACTATATCAAGTGGCCTTATCTGTTCTTGTAATGAACCAACTGCTGATGGAGCAATAATCCATCTTACTCCTATTGATCTTAGAGCCCAAATATTAGCTTTGTAAGGGATTTCAGAAGGATTTAAACTATGTGTTCTGCCATGTCTAGGAATAAATGCTATCTCTAGGTTCCCAAGATTATATACTTTTATTGAATCAGAAGGTTTACCATAGGGAGTATTGATTTCTAGTTCTCTTAAGTACTCTATTTGATCCATTGAATAAAATCCACTTCCACCAATCACTCCTAATCTTGATTTTTCAATTGGTAATAAATGTTCTTTATTCATAGTGATGTAAATGACTTTTAATCATCTGGTACTAATTGGAGGAGGACACTCAAATGTTTCTTTATTGAAGAAATGGTTAATGTTTCCGAAATTAATGCCAGAAATTCCTGTTTCAATTATATCTAGAGATTCTCATTTGGTTTATTCGGCGATATTCCCATCGGTGATTTCAAAATCAATCACTTTAGAAGAGAGTTTAATTGATATAAAATCTTTAGCAAAAAATGCAAAAGTATCTTTTATAGAAGAAGAAGTAAAGGATATTGATTTCAATTTAAAGAAAATTGTTTTAAGTAATAGACCTTCAGTTAATTATTCGAAGTTGGTGCTTAATTATGGAAGTCAAACAAAAATTCCAAAAGAATTTGAATCACTAGTTAAAAATCGAAATGCTTTTTCAATTAAACCTTTTTTAAGGGCTTATGACTCAATACTAAAAGAGGACATTTTTGATTCAGTTAATGAACTCCCATTTGTAATTGTTGGGAGTGGCCTTGCTGCAATTGAAGTATCATATGCTTTGAGAAAAAGATGGGGAGATAGACCTTTAAAACTATTATGTGATTCAAGAAAAATTAATAATACAATTCTAAAAAGTTTACGGAATTCCAATATTGATTTAGTTGAAAAACTTAATTTTGATTATGGCAAGATTCTTTTATGTACTGGAAATACATCTCCGTTATGGGCACAAAAAAAATTATTAGATTCGGATTCTTATGGCAGAATAATTACAAATCAGAATTTGCAGATAAAAAGTTTCTCTGGAATCTTTGCTGTCGGTGATTGCGCAGTTGTAGGTTCAGCAAAAAGACCAGCATCGGGAGTTTTTGCACTAAAAGTTGTAAATACATTAGTACAAAATCTAAAAAAAGATATAGAAGGGAGATCATTAAAAAATTGGTTTCCTCAAAAGATCGGATTGCAAATAGTAAATATATTTCCAAGCCATCATCCAAAGGCTTTTGCTATTTATCGCAATTTTGTTTTCGGCCCTTCTTTTATTTTTTGGATTTTAAAGCATAAAATTGATCTCAACTTTATTAAAAAGTTCAGATCAAAAAGGCAAATCATGAAAAGTAGTAAAAAAAATATTTCATTGAATGATTGCAGAGGATGTGCAGCTAAAATTCCTCAGTTTGTTTTGAATAAATCATTAATAAATTCTAATTTATATTCTTTTGCCTCATCACCTGAAGATTCAGTTGAGATATATCAAAATGGTCAAGATATTATCTTGCAAAGTGTAGATGGATTTCCTGCTTTGGTAAGTGATCCTTGGCTTAATGCAAAAATTACTACTTTGCATGCTTGCTCAGATTTGTGGGCATGCGGAGCAAAACTTTCATCCGCGCAGGCTTTAATTTCATTACCAAAAGTTGAAAGGGAATTTCAGAGTTACCTCTTTTCTCAATCACTTCAAGGTATTAAATCAACAGTTGAGGAACATGGAGGTGAATTACTTGGGGGCCATACTTTCGAGGCAAGAAGTTTAGTAAATAAACCTTATTCATTAGGAATAGATATTTCTTTAACAGTTCAAGGTATTTTAAAAAATGGAGCAAAACCATGGCTTAAATCTGGAATGAATATTGGAGATATTCTCATGATGTCTAGACCTCTGGGAGTTGGGATTTACTTTGCCGGTCAAATGCAAAATATTAATATGCTAGGTAGTTATTCTGAAATAATTAATAATTTAGTAAAAAGTCAGCAATATTTGATTGATGAAATTTATCTTTTTCAAAATCAATTTAAAGAATCATTAGTCAATGCTGCGACTGACATTACTGGATATGGATTTATTGGACATCTTAAAGAAATGGTTGAGTCATCTAATTTATATAGGCAAAGCAATAATCTTGAGCCACTAAAAGTTTTATTAGATTTATTTGCATTTAAAGCTTATCCTGGAGTATTTGATTTAATAAGAAAAGATGTTAAAAGTACTTTCTTTGAATCTAATAAAGAAATTTTTGACAAAATTTATAAAGTAAATAAGCAAAAAAGAATAATTAATTTTTTAAACGAAAATTCATTAGATCAAGAGACTTTTAATGAGAGAATATCATTACTATTAGATCCTCAAACATGTGGCCCCTTGTTGATTAGTTGCGATCGTAAATATGAAAATGTTCTAAAGGATAAATGGTACAAGGTTGGAGAAGTTGTAAAAATGTAATTAATTTCTATTTAATTTGTCAATTTCCAAATATCTTAATCTTTTGATTTCCTTTCCCATCTCCTTCCCTGGATCCCATCCTTCTTTTTTTAATGTTTCTCCATCTTTTTTTGATTTTATGAATTTGTAAATAAATAACCACTTAAACAATTTACGCCAGTATGGTCCTCCATCACAAATTAATAATTTGACTGTCTCATCATTAAGGTTTCTGTCCTCAATAAATTCTGTCCAACTTGATGGAGAAAAATGATTGAATTTTTTTTGGTTTGTATTTAATATATTTTTGATATTTAAATAATCTTCTAATATTTTTATCTCACTATTATTTACCAAAAATCTTTGACATGATTTTTTTAAATCTTCTGAATCTTTTAAAAAGTAAAGCATATGATTTCCCTTTAACTTCTTAATCCAATTTAGTCCTCTTAAGAACTTTTTATCGACTTTAATATTTTCATTTAAGATTGAAATAATTTCCCATTTATGAATTATCGAAACTACATTAGTCAAATTATCGTGTTTGCATATTTCAGCTAGTTCCATTCTTATTCGAATGCCTAGTGCAGGAGGGTAAATCATTTTCTGATGAGTTTCTGAACTTTTCCATGGCCATTTTCTAACTGTTTCTTGAGATTGTTTGAGGGAATTATTTGAAATATTGAAATCTAACCTTGAAGCATATTTTGCACATCTAATTAATCTACTTGGATCATCTGAAATACTATTACTGTGAAGTAAGTTCAATCTTTTACTTTTTATATCAGAAATTCCTCCATAAAGATCATAGATTTTCCTTGTCGAGACCTCGAAGGCTATTGAATTTATAGTGAAATCTCTCCTCTTAAGATCCTCCTCAATAGTACTTTTATTTACTGTGGGATTTAAGCCTGGAGCAGAATAAATTTCTTTTCTTGCAGAAGCAATATCAATTTTATAGTCATTAATATTTATTTCTACAGTGTTGTATAAGTTAAATTCCTTGATTAAACATAAATCTACATTTACAATATTTTTTTTTATAAATTTTGCAAGAGAAATAGAGGATCCTTCAATAACAAGATCAATATCTACAGGTTTAGAAAACGATTTTTTATGGAATCTACTAATTAATAAATCTCTTAAATAACCGCCAACAAAAGCTACTTTAGTATTATTATTAGATTCTATGTATTTAGCAATTAGGTTATATAGATTAAATGGAGTTTTGATTAATTCCCCTTGGATGTAATCAGAGATATCGTTCATGAGTTTTAACTTACATAACGAATTGGAGCTAATCTGGGATCTAGAATTTTACTTCCTTTATCACCAAATTTTACTGCTAAAGATATTTTTTCACCACTCCCAAAAATATGTATGATTTCACCTTTCCCAAACTTCGAGTGAATTAGCTTATCTCCAACTATCCAGCTTTTCCCTTTACTGGGACCTGAATATAATTTCCTTACTGCATTTATTGGTTTGTTAACAAATTCATTTGGATTGTTTCGATCAACTCTAGTTAAACGATCAAGATGCCAATCTCTTCTAATTGAAGCACCTCCAGTTTGTGGTAATTCGCCATCCATTAAATCTTCAGGTATTTCTGAAAGAAATATTGAAGGAATTGTTGCTTCACGCATTCCACCCCATAATCTTCTTTCTCTGGCATGACTTAAGAAAACTCTTTCTTTAGCTCTAGTAATACCTACGTAGCATAATCTTCTTTCCTCTTCAAGAAGTGAGGGAGTATCTATTGATCTATGGCTAGGGAAGAGACCTTGTTCTAGCCCAGTGATAAAAACATTTTGAAATTCTAAACCTTTACTATTATGCAGAGTCATAAGAGTTACAGAGTTGGGATTATTTTTCTTCGTATCATTATCAGTTGTTAAGGCTGCTGTAGAAAGAAATCCCTCTACATCTCCACTTTCTGTTTCTTCTTCATATTGAGTAGCTGCATTAATTAGTTCTTGTAGGTTATTTCTTCTATCTTCAGATTCTTCAGTCCCACTAGAGAGCAAGTCACTTAAATAACCACTTTTTTCTAAGATTAGTTGTAATAGTTGAGCTGGTCCTGAATTTTCAAGATAACAAAGTAGATCATTCATAACTTCAGTAAATTTATTAATTCCTTTTGATGATCGGCCTATTGTTTCTTCAAGACTTTGCTTATCATTAAGAACTTCCCATAATGGGATATTTAACCTATTAGATAGTTCATTAAGTTTTTGAATAGTAGTCTTACCAATCCCTCTTCTAGGAACATTTATGATTCGTAAAAGACTAACGTTATCTGAAGAATTAACCAGAACTTTCAAATATGCTATTGCATCTTTAATTTCTCTTCTATCATAAAAACGCAATCCTCCAAAAATTGTATAAGGAATGCGCCACCTTACAAGAGACTCTTCTAATACTCTTGACTGAGCTCTGGTTCGATATAAAATTGCAAAATTTTTCCAAATTGGGTTTTGATTTTGGTTATTGAGTGATTTTATTTTATTGGTAATTGCTTCTGCCTCGGAAATTTCATCATCACAGCTGAGTAACGTTAAAAGTTCCCCTTTTTCTTTAGTAGCCTTTAAAACTTTGTCAATTCTTTCAGAGTTGTTTTCAATTAGTGAGTTTGCAGCATCAAGGATATTAGAAGATGACCTATAATTTTCTTCTAATTTAATTAAAGATGATTTTGTATCGTCGTTGATTGAAGTTTTAAAATCTTCTTGAAAACCAATTAAAATTCTGAAGTCAGCTGCTCTGAAACTATAAATACTTTGATCAGCATCCCCAACTACAAAAATTGACCGATCTTCCCAATTGAAGAATTTTTTTGGTTCAGTATTTCCAGCCGTAATTAATTTTATAAGTTCATATTGTGTTCTATTTGTATCTTGATATTCGTCAACTAAAATATGTTTAAATCTTTTGTGCCAGTAATCTCTGACTATATCATTTTGCCTCAATAAGAAAACAGGCAAAAGTAGAAGATCATCAAAGTCTAAAGAATTATTTTTTGAGAGCGAAATTCTATATCTCTTGTAGGCTTCTGCAACTGTTTTATCAAAATTATTATCTGCTTTTTCTAAAAGATCATTAGAAGTTAAGCATTGATTTTTAGCATTACTTATTAATCTTTTAATCTTTTTGGGATCATATCTTTTTGGGTCAAGGTTCATATCTTGACTGATAATTTCTTTTACTAATGTTTGAGAATCTGTTTCATCGTAAATTGAAAATTGCCTTGTCCATTTTAGGCCTTCTGGATCAGTATATTTTTCAATATCGTATCTCAGAAGTCTTGAAAATAAAGAATGGAAAGTACCGATCCAAAGGTTCTGAAGCCTCTCTTGGTGAACGTTTGTTCTTAATTGATTTTGATCAATTTCTTTGAGAGTTGCCCAAGGCTGCCCAAATTGAATGAAAGCTAATTCTTGGGCTAGAAGAACCTCTAATCTTGCCTTCATTTCTTTAGCAGCTTTGTTAGTGAAAGTGACTGCGAGAATGTTATGGGGATCTATAGAGTTACCCTCAATAAGATTTGCAATTCTGTGGGTAAGAGCTTTTGTCTTTCCGCTACCTGCACCTGCTACGACTAATAGTGGCCCATAAACATGTCTTACTGCTTGAAGTTGTTCATTGTTTAAAGACTTAAAAAGGAAATTGTTAGTTTGAGGCACTTTTGGAAGGTTTTTTCAAAAATCAGACTTTACTATGAGGTTCAGATTCCATTTCTAGCAGTTCTAATGCTTTTTTTAAATTAATAAGTTCATTATTGTTATGGATTATTTCTTCAAATTTATTTTGGGGCATTCTTAATTTAATACTTCTGTCAAGAATTTCTTGTTCCAATCTTTTTTTGTAAGATGAAATAAGTTCCTTTGATAATTTTAAATCTTGCTGATCCAAAACTTTATTAAAAACGTAGTTTTATATTAGCGGAAAAAATTTTTTTATTTGAATTATTTTAACTATCACTTTGGAATGAAGTTATTAATTAAGAAGCGTTGCGTTAATTTTTAAAATGTATTGTTTTTACAAGCTTTGTACTATTCTAAGATTCGAACTTTAATTTTTTTAATTTAAGAATGTCAGTTTTAAAGAATAACCAACTATTGTCCGCTGATAAGAAATTAAATGATTTAAGCAGTTTAAAAGAATTTATTAATAGTTCAAACTCGAGATTAGATGCAATAACCTCAATAACCAAAAATTCACATGCAATTGCAGCAGATGCTGTAACAGCAATGATTTGCGAAAATCAAGATTCAGTTAATTCAACAACATCTTTAAATACTACTAACAAGATGTCCGTTTGTTTAAGAGATGGAGAAATAATCCTAAGGATTGTTGCTTATCTTTTAATTTCTAATGATGAATCAGTTTTAGAAAAAAGTTGTTTGAAGGATCTTAAAAATACCTATCTTGCTCTTGGGGTACCTTTAAGAAATGCAAGAAGGGTTATTAAATTAATGCGAGATGCAACCATCTCTGATCTAAGATCAACAGTTAATAATATGCAAGGAAACAAAAGCTATCTTCCAAATTTAATTTCTGAAACAGAGTTTCAATTTGAAAGGATAATTAATCTCTTAAACTAGCTAAATTCCTTATCTCTGAAGTATGGGATGTCTGTATTACTGAGTTATTTTCTTGATTTCTAATAGTAGAAAATCTGGATCTTATGTGAGTGGATAAAAAGGAAATTCTTTCTTCGGAGACTGTTGATTTGTAAATAGTTTTAATGTGTAAATTATTTTGTTCATCAATAAAATAATTTGAAGATGTAATACTTGATTCCGTATAACCTTTATTTCGTAAAACAATTCCTGAATCTTCATCTTTGGGTAAGAATATCAAAATAGTTTCATCTTCCTCGCTTGTATCATCATCTTCCCAATCACTGGTAGCTTGCCACTTTATAGAAATGGGTATGGCCTCAAGTTTTAAGCTTAAATTATATTTTTTTAAAACTTCAACTACTTTTTTATTTTTTGAGTTGATATGTTTTATGTATATTTTACTTATTGAGTTCTCAAATTCCTGAAAAGCTAGAGTGTGTGTACTTCTTATAGATTTCCACTCTCCTATACTTTTATCAATAAATTGATTAATTGTTATTAGATTCTTCGTCAAGTTTATCTTCTACTGAATGATTTTCTGCTTTTTGAATCATTCTTACCATTGAATCCACCATCAATCTCTTTGCAGAAGTTACTTTTAATCCAGAAGGAGTAGTTGATATTTGTTCCCCAGGGCGATTATATGAAGTTGGTCTTAATGTAGTCATCTAAATAACTTTAAAAATCATAGATTTATATTCTTGCATGAATTACTATATTAAATTTTTTTGTTTGCAAAAATGTTATATCTTGTTTTGAGGGTAAAAAATTATTTCTTTAAAAAATCTTTCTTTTTGATTCCTAAAATAATAGCTTTAATTTTTAGGTTGACTGTATATCCAAAACTTAGTTATCTTAATACTGATTCTCAGAAATGGAATTATTATGAAAAACTTTGGAAATAATAATATTCAATCAATGGTCCCTCAGAAATTAATTTTTGTAATAAGCTTTTTTTTTATAATTTTTATTAGTATTACACCAAAGAATGCATTTGCGTTATCTCCAGAATGGGTTGGAGTACCTAAGAGCAATTATGGAGAGCAAGTATGGGACAAAAAAAGTCTTCAAAGAAATAGAGATGGCTCTGTAAGGGTAATAAGTAAATTCATTCCAAAAAACAAAAGTGAAATTACTCAGGATATTATTTACACAATGGATATTAATTGCTTTGAGAAATCTTTTAGAGATGTAGCTGTAGGTACTGATCAATTAAATACTTCTTTAAATAATAATTCGGATTGGCAAGATCCAAATGGTGATCAACTTATACTTGGTGTAATTGGTCAAGTTTGTAATTATAAGGATTGACTAGAAAGTTACATAAGTTTTAAATAAATGAAAATTTCCTGGAATTAATATTTTTAAAAATTATTTACTTTATCACTTATTAAATTATTGAGATTTTCTATTTTTTCTTACACCTTGAAAAATAGCAAAAGCAAAAGCAATTAGAAGAGGAATGACCAGATAAATTTGTTTCCCAATTTCAGCACCTACGGCAACTAAAATTGAGTCTGATATTAATAAACTAATAACTAATGCGGGGGTAAAAGTCTTCCATCTTGTCCCTCCTAAACCTATAGAGTAACTCAAAAAATCAAATAATCCTGTCATAAGAAGTCCTGTCATTAAAAAGAAATTCTCTTCGAGTTGATATCGGTTAAATTTTTCTAGACGTTGCATAGGCTTTTTGCCTACTAAACGTTCAACAGGAATTCTTCCGTAGTTACGAGCTATAAAGAATGCAAGTTGACAACAAATTAGGTCTGAGAAAACAATTGTTATGTAGCCTTGTTTGAATCCAAAAACTCCGCCTGCTATTAAAGAAAAGATAGAACTTGGTAAAGCTGGAAAAATTATGCTTATGCCTCTTGCTAGAAAAATTATGAGTGGCCCCCAAATACCAGCTTTTTCTACAAATAATTTGATTTGAGCCTCATATGTTATCAATAAATAGCTTACTAAAGCTACTATGAGAGCTAGTAATAAGATTATTAAGAAAGTATATTTATATATTGGTTTAATACTACTTATTTTTTTTTCTAATGATTTGATATTCATTTTGAAAATTTTTGATTTTTTTGTTTGAAAAATTATTTAGAGTATCAGTTTTTTTTATAGGGAGGATTGATTTTTAAAAAGTAAAATGAAAAATTTGACAATATTAATCAAAATTTTAATACCGAAAAGTCTTAGACCATTTAAAAAAAGAAAAAACCCTATCAAAGAAAGGGTAAAAATGTGCCAGGACCCAGATTTGAACTGGGGACACGGCGATTTTCAGTCGCCTGCTCTACCAACTGAGCTATCCCGGCTCTAACCTGTCTACTCTAAATTAAGATGTGTAGTTTGTGAAACCCTTTTCATTAAAAATCTTATATCTTTATCAAATATTTAAAAATTATTAGTTTGAATTAATGGCTAATAATGCAGTGCCAAATGAAGTAGTTTTATTACATGAAACTATTGGTATATTTATAATTTTTTCTCTTATTTTTCTCCATTGAGGGTTTTTTGAACCTCCACCAACAGTAATAATTTTTTTTGGAAGTGAACCTGTAAGTTCGCTTAGTTTTTCCCATCCTTTCAATTCAATGTTTGCTAGCCCCTCGAATAATGCATGTAAATAAAGTGAGTCGCTTACTGGTCTAGGGCCAAGAATCGGTTCTAAATTAGAATTATTAATAGGAAATCTCTCTCCTTTACTATTAAGAGGTAAAAGATTTAAAGAAGTGTTTTCAGATGGATTTATTTGTCGACTGAGTTCCTTGATTTCTAAATCAGAATAGAATTTAGATAAGATACCGCATCCTGCGTTTGATGACCCTCCACATATCCATTCGCCACTAACTCTATGGGTTGTAATTCCTTGTTCTTTTATTGGCTTATTAATAATTTTTTTAACCACAATAGTTGTTCCTAAAACTGTAAGCCCATCTTCTTTCCCTAAATTTGTGGCTATTAAACTTGCATTAGAATCAGTGGTGCCCGAGATTAATATTAATTTCTTATTTAAGTTAAATCTTTTTGCTAAATCAGAATTTACTTGTCCTATAATTTTTCCACTTTTAATTATTTGAGGCAAGCATTTTTTCCATGAAGTATTCAGATAGCTTTTTGGCCACGATTCTTTTGTTAAATCCCAACCAAGTTTGAGATTGTTACCTTCTTCTCCATGGGTCCAATCTTTTAAAAACCAGCCAGTTATCCAATCAGATTGATGCCTTAGAAGTATATTTGTGCCATATTTATCTATTAGATTTAATGCTTTTGCAAGACTACTGTATGGGGTTCGTAAATGTTCTTCTCCAGAAGTTAACGATTCAATAAGGACTTTATGTTCATTACATGCTTGGTGATATGGTATTGCTTCCCCCATCGGCTCCCCTTTTAAATTAGATGCTGTCAAAGTTCCAGAAGTTCCAGAAATAGCCAGTTTTTTAAGGTTACTTTTTACCTTAATAGGTAATCTATCTAAGAGTTTTTTACAAGAGTTGATCCACGAATTTGGATTTTCAAAGTTGTATAAATAAGGCACTGAATTTGAATATATTAATTCTTGATGATGATCAATTATGGATATTCTTGCACCGCTGGTTCCAAAATCTAACCCACCATAAAAATTATAAGGCATATAAAAAATATCTTATAAAAATATTTTGGATGCCTCTTCTAATATGGCTGCTTTTTCTTCAACATTTTCCCAAGGGAGCTCAAGATCTCTTCTGCCAAAGTGTCCGTAGGAGGCGGTCTTTCTGAAAAATTTACCTCCCATGTTTTTTGGTAGATTTCTTAGGTTAAATTCTTTTATTATTGCTGCAGGTCTTAAATCAAAGTGCTGTTTAATAAGCTCAGTCAATTTAGATTGTGAAATAACACCAGTATCAAATGTTTCAACGAGAATGGAAATCGGTTTTGCAACTCCAATAGCATAACTTAATTGCACTTCTACTTTTTTGGCTAATTTTGCCTTAACTATGCTTTTAGCTACATAACGTGCTGCATAAGCCGCTGATCTATCAACTTTTGTGGGATCTTTGCCGGAGAATGCCCCTCCTCCGTGTCTTGCATAACCACCGTAAGTATCTACAATAATTTTCCTACCAGTGAGCCCGGCATCTCCTTGAGGGCCTCCTACGACAAATTTACCCGTGGGGTTTACAAGAAATCTTGTTTTGTAAATGTTTGGTTTAATTTCTAAATCTTCAGTAGCTGGAATTACAACATTCGTCCATAAATCTTCTTTTATTCTTTGACGAATTTCTTCTTCATTTGTGATCCCATCAATTTCAGGATTATGTTGAGTTGAAATTAAAATGGTATTGATTGAAACTGGTAACCCTTTTTCGTAATTAATGCTAACTTGTGTTTTGCCATCAGGGAGGAGATAATCAAGTACTTTTTCATGTCTAACTTTGGCAAGTTGAATGGCTAATCTATGAGCCAAGCTAATCGGCAAAGGCATCAACTCAGGAGTTTCATCGCATGCATAACCAAACATTATGCCTTGGTCACCAGCTCCGGTATTGTCTTCCAAATCATCATTAACATCATCTGCGTCGTTTACTCCTTGTGAAATATCTGGTGATTGCTCATCTAGGGCTACTAAAACAGCACAACTATTTGCGTCAAAACCACCTGCTCTATAACCTTCATATCCAATTTCTTTAATTACATTCCTAACAAGCTTAATATAATCGACTTTTGCTTTTGAAGTTATTTCTCCAGTAAGTAAACAAAGACCAGTATTAACGACAGTTTCGCATGCAACTCTGCTTTCTGGATCTTCTGTTAGTAAGGCATCTAAAACTGCGTCACTTATTTGATCACATATTTTGTCAGGATGGCCTTCAGTTACAGATTCAGAAGTGAAGATAAAATCACTCATTGATGTATAGTTTGTATTTTCAAAGTTTATCCTAATTTAGACTGTCTTTACTAATCAAATATTGTAAATTAAAACATACTTTATTCAAAAGTAAAAAACCTTGTGATTGTTATATTCCTTCTAAACAAAAACTAGCCAAATTAGACTGTTTCAGATGCAACTGCGGGGATTTCTTCATTCTCGTCAGTTTGCTCAAATAACATTTGCTTGTATTTCGCAGCCATTTCTTCAGCTTTACTAAAAACTTTCTGAGGGTCAGTTAGCATATCGCCTGGTTCAGGTTCAAGTGCTTTTGTAGAAAGTGAAATTCTTCCTCTTTCAGAATCAAGGTCAATAATCATAACCTTCATTTGGTCATTAACATTTAAAACATTATGAGGCGTCTCGATATGTTCATGACTGATCTCAGAAATGTGCAAAAGACCACTTACACCTCCAATATCAATAAAAGCTCCATAGGGTTTTATACCTTTAACAGAACCTACAACAACTTCACCCACCTCGAGCCTATTCATTTTTTTCTCAACCAAAGCTCTTCTATGACTTAATACTAATCTGTTCCTCTCTTCATCAACTTCAAGGAATTTTAACGGTAGATACTCACCTTCTAAGTCATCTTTAATTTTTCGAGCACTAATATGAGATCCTGGAATAAAGCCTCTCAAACCTTCCACCCTAACAAGCGCCCCGCCTCTGTTTGTTGCAAATACCTCGGAATAAATAGTCGCATCTTCTTTTTGTAATTGTCTAACTCTTTCCCATGCCCTTTGATATTCAATTCTTCTAATCGAAAGTGCTAATTGTCCATCTTCATTTTCTTCAGACATTATGAAAAATTCTCTGCTTTCTGAAGGTTGTAAAACATCATTTAGTCCTTCAACTCTATTTATTGATACCTCTTGAACAGGCATAAAAGCAGCTGTTTTTGCACCTATGTCTATCATGGCCCCTTTGGGTTCTAGAGCAAAAACTGTTCCTTTTACAAGATCTCCAGGCTTAAAGTTGTAATCATATTTACCCAAAAGTGATGCAAATTCTTCTTGGGTAAATCCTGCATTATCAAAATCTACATTCGTTCTGCTAGAGGAAGAATCTGCTGAAGGAATATTGTTCTTTTCGAATGATAAATCTTCCTCATTTTGAGATATTGAATCAGTATCTATTTCAGACGAATTTTTAATTTCTTTATCTTCAGAATTTACTTTTAAGGTTTGGGAAGAATTTTCGTTCATTTTTTGCATCGCAGACTACCTAAGGTAGTTAGAAAGGAATGCTATTAGCCTGCAAACCAACAGCAAAAATAATTGTATTATGTATTCTACACTTTAAGATGCTTAATTTTATAAAATTGAAGCTAATTGATTTTTTGAACTTCCTTTTAAAGATTCTAAAGTAGAAATAAAATCTTTTACCCCATTAAATTTTCTGTAAACTGAAGCGTATCTTATATAGGCAACTTCGTTTTCTTTCCTAAGACTTTTTAGTATTAATTCTCCAATTTGTGAAGATTTAATATCTTTATTAGAGTCTTGAAAGATTTGTGATTCAATTCCATCTACGAAATTAATAATTGCTTCGCTAGTGAAGGTAGTCTTTTCGCAAGCTCTTGATATACCAGTAAATAATTTTTGTTTATCAAATAATTCTCTGCTCCCATCTTTTTTAATTATTGAAACTGGCATTGTTTCAACTCTTTCATAAGTTGTAAATCTAAAGCTGCAATTTAAGCACTCTCTTCTTCTTCTAACACTTTTACCACTATCAGCAGATCTTGATTCCAAAACTCTGCTATCTGTGTTGTGACAGGTTGGACACTGCATGTAGTGAAATAAGATAAACTGTAACTCTAATAGTAGAGTAATATGATAATTATGAAAAGTAAAATAAAAAGACCTCTTGTTAAAGAGGTCTTTTTTATAAGTTCATTTTTTATCGAATTTAGGTGGATCTCTAAAGGCGACAGCAAAGAACAAGGTAACAACTGCGAGAGTTAAGATAAGGACGTAAGCAAAAGCTTCCATAAGATTAAGTAATAAAGTTTAGATTAAACCCTTCCTGGGATTCTTCTTGTGGATTCGTCACCAAGCTTCTTGAATAAACCAAATTCAACTTGGTCACCAATCTCAGCATCAATTCCAGCGAATGAATTTCTGTAAAGAGTTCTTGAAGCATGCCACCAGTGGCCAAACAAGAATAGCAATCCGAAACATAGATGTGCATATGTAAACCATGCTCTTGGGGAGCTTCGGAATACACCATCAGATTTATATGTCTCTCTGTCGAACTTGAATGCTTCTCCAAGCTGCGCTTTTCTGGCTAATCTTTTTACTACTGCAGGATCAGTAAATGTTTGACCATTTAAGTCTCCCCCATAGATAGTTGCTGTAATGCCAGTTTGCTCAAATGAATACTTCGCTTCGGCTCTTCTAAATGGAATATCTGCTCTTACATTACCTTCTTTATCTTCAAGTATAACTGGGAAGTTTTCGAAGAAATTAGGTATTCTTCTAACTTCTAAATCGTTACCTTCCTTATCTTGAAAAGCAATGTGACCTTGCCAACCAGTTGGTAAACCATCACCATTAACGAGAGCTCCAACTCTGAATAATCCTCCCTTAGCAGGACTATTACCAACATAATCGTAGAAGGCTAATTTCTCTGGAATCGAAGCATATGCCTCTTCTTTAGTGGCACCATTATCTATAGCAGTCTGAACTCTTCTATTAATTTCAGTTTTGAAATAGCCTGAGTCCCATTGATATCTGGTAGGGCCAAATAACTCAACTGGTGTTGTTGCTGAGCCGTACCACATTGTGCCTGCAACGACAAAAGATACAAAAAGTACAGCAGCTAGGGCACTAGCTAGAACCCCTTCAAGACTTCCAAGTTTTAATGCTCTGTAAAGTCTTTCTCCGGGTCTATTCGTAATGTGAAAAATACCTCCAATAATACCCATAAGTCCAGCCGCAATATGATTTGCAACTATTCCTCCTGGATTAAAAGGATTAAATCCATCAACTCCCCAAGAAGGAGCTACTGGCTCTACATGACCAGTTAAGCCATAAGGATCAGAAACCCAAATCCCCACATTTGCACAATGAAATGCTCCAAAGCCAAAACATGTAAGTCCAGCTAGAAGAAGATGAATTCCAAAGATTCTTGGCAGATCGAGAGCTGGCTCACCTGTTCTTGAATCTTCCCATAGATCTAAGTCCCAGTATGTCCAGTGCCATATAGAGGCCAACATCAATAGTCCGCTAAATACAATGTGTGCTGCGGCAACCCCTTCAAAACTCCAGAATCCAGGATCAACTCCTGTAGCACCAGTTATATCCCATCCGTTCCAACTACTTGTGATACCAAGTCTAGCCATAAAAGGCATAACGTACATTCCCTGTCTCCACATAGGATTGAGAACAGCATCAGATGGATCAAAAATGGCTAATTCATAAAGAGCCATTGAACCGGCCCAGCCGGCTAATAATGCAGTATGCATAAGATGCACAGCAAGTAGTCGACCTGGGTCATTAATAACTACTGTGTGAACTCGATACCAAGGCAATCCCATCGGTTAATTTCTAGTAACTATGCTGAATAAACAGCTAAACATCACGATAGTAAGGGTTTTTTAGTCTTTCAGGGATTTTTGTAAATAAATTTATTTTCTTGCAAAAATTGGGTAAATCAATTTGCATTACTGAGTTTTCAAGGATTTTTTGACTAAAAAATGTTAATATTTTGGTCACAATTCTCAAAGTAAAACGCCAAAATAAGAAAAATAACTAAAAAAATGGCAACTATTAGGTTCATCCGTGAGGATTTAGAGATTCAATGCAATCCTGGTGAAAATTTAAGGGAACTAGTAATGAAAGAGAACTTACAACTTTATGGATTAAAAGGTATTTTAGGAAATTGTGGAGGAGCAGGTCAGTGTAGCACCTGTTTTATTTCTGTTGAAGGAGGAAGCAAAAATTCTCTAAGCCCACTAACTTCTGTTGAACATGAAAAACTTAAAAATAGACCAGAAAATTGGCGACTTGCATGCCAAACATTAATAAAATCCTCTGCAGTAATTTTAACAAAACCACAATCTCCTCCTTCAAACTTAGAAGAACTTAAAAAAAATAGTGAAAATAAAAAATTACCTCGCTAAATTGTTTAAGACTGTTAATCAGTTGATAATATTTATTGATTTTTCCACTTTAGTTCAAGTTAAATGTCTATAGTCTTAATACTTATCAGAATAGTAAATTTTAATGGAAACAACTAATTTTGGATTCGTAGCTAGTCTTCTATTCGTTGGGGTACCAACAATATTCCTTATAGGTTTATTTATTTCCACTCAAGATGGCGAAAAATCAAGCTTCTACTCAGACTCTGGTAAAGGTAAGCTTGGCCCAAAACGATAAACTTTCATAAATGCCCAGCATTTCTGTAAAAGAACTTTTATTTTGGAAAAAAATACAACTTTCTAAAGGGGGAGATCATCAATCTCTTATTCTTTTACTTGATGCTGTAGGCGGTATATCAAGTAGTGATCTCAACTTATCTAGGATTAATTCTGGAAATAATTTGTATTTAAGAAAAAACTTAGATTACTTAGAATCTATTTGGAAAGATCATTTATTAAATTCGACTCCTATCCAATACCTTTGTGGGAAAACTTTTTGGAGGGACTTAAAATTAATAGTTACAAACAAAGTACTTATTCCAAGACCAGAGACAGAGCTCATAGTTGATATTGTCTTCAATATATTTGAAAAGAATTCACAAAAATTATTTTTTGCTGAATTAGGAACTGGATCAGGCGCTATAAGTATTGCTTTGGCATTGGCTTATCCATTGAGCTACGGAATAGCAACTGATATAGATCAAGATGCATTAGAAATAGCCTCTAAAAATTACAAAAGTTCCTCTAAACAATCAAATTTGAATTTTTATTGTGGAAATTGGTGGTCCCCTCTTGAAAGTTTTAAAGGAAAATTAGACCTTGCTATTTCAAACCCGCCATATATTCCTAAAGATACTTATGAAAAATTACCCAAAGAAGTTAAAAACTTCGAACCAAAAATTGCTTTATTAGGCGGCCAAGATGGTTTAAAACACATTAGGGAGATAATTCAAAAAGCACCATTATTTTTAAAAGAGAAGGGATGGCTAATTTTAGAGAATCATTTTGACCAAGGTCCAAAAGTAAAAGAACTACTTTTTAAAAATAAATTTACATCAATAGAAATTGTGAATGATCTTTCAGGTATTGGTAGGTTTACCATTGGAAGATATAAATAAATTATTATTAGTTAATAGACTAAATGAATTTAGTAAATTGCAAATCAGCATTCAAGACTCTTAAAAGTGGTTTACCTATAATTTTCCCAACAGATACTTTACCTGCAATTGGATGCCTGCCAAAATTTTCAAATATTATTTATGAGTTTAAAAAAAGAGATAGAAATAAACCCTTAATTCTTATGGGATCAGAACCTAAACAATTAATTGATTATGTTCACGAATCAGCTAAAGAAGATTACGAAAATATAGCTTCAAAATATTGGCCTGGAGCTTTGACAATGGTTATTCCTGCCTCAGAAAAGCAGGCTACAGCCCTCACAAGCAGTGATCTTACTGTCGGGCTGAGAATCCCGAATTCATTTATAGCTCAATCTCTCATAAGAGAAACAGGCCCATTATTAACTTCAAGTGCAAATATTTCAGGCTTTCAGGGATCAATTACAGTTGAAGGTATTGCTTTAGACTTCCCTTCTGTAGAAATTCTGGGCCCTATTCCATGGGAAAAAAGTAGTGGAAAAGCTAGTACTATTATATTTTGGAAGAAAGGTGGGGATTGGAGACTGCTTAGAGCAGGAGAAGTACTAGTTAGGGAATTGTAGTAATGTTTATATTATTATTTTTTGTTTTATTAATTCAATTTTTTAGTTATTGGATATTTGAACCCCTTGTATCTTCTATAGGGTATGTTCTCGAAATAAGTTTTTTGCCTATTATCTCTTTAATAAGTTTGATTTTATTATTTTCTGCAAAAAAATATTGAAAAGAATTAAATTAATCAAAATGCCGGCTAACAGATTTGAACTGATGACCTTCGCTTTACAAAAGCGCTGCTCTACCGCTGAGCTAAGCCGGCACATGTACATCTTACAATTAAGAAGGCTCAATTATTACTATTTTTTAGCTTTTTAAAATTTGTTATTTTCTCGTATCTTTCTCACCTTTAACATTTTTATCATTTTTATCATTTTTTTTAAACTTTATATCTCCTGAAAGAGTTCTCTTAATTGGTAAATTGGCAACTAATGCAGTCATCCTATCTTCCGTTTCTAAACTTACTGCTACTTCTTCAAAATCAATCTCGACATATTTAGCAACAACATCTAGGATTTCTTTTCTCATTTTATCCAAAAGATCAGTTGTTAAGGAACTCATATCAACTCGGTCATGAGCTAGTACAAGTTGTAATCTTTCTCTAGCAGTATTAGCACTAGCCGTTTCTCTGCCTAGTAATTTGTTTATAAGGTCTCTGAGAGTCATCATTTTAAAAAATCTTTGTTTGCATTAATCTCATGAATTTATCTTTAAGGCTTTTACCTTCATTTTTAGGGTCAATAATTTGCACATCCTTTCCTGTAAGTCTTTCAGAAACATTTAAATAACATTTTTTTGCAGGGGAAAGAGTATCAGTAAGTGTAAGTGGTTCTCCTCTGTTGGTACTTATTATTACCTGTTCATCCTCTAAAACAATACCCAGTAAAGGTAAAGAAAGTATTCCTTGGACATCTTCAATAGATAACATTTCTTGACTAGCCATCATGTTAGGGCGAACTCTATTTATTACAAGCTGAATAGGCTCAATATCAGAGGTATTAAGAATCCCTATTACTCTATCGGCGTCACGTACTGCAGATAATTCGGGGTTAGTCACAACAATAGCTTCTTTGCAGGCTGCAAGGGCATTTTTAAAACCATCTTCCACTCCAGCCGGACAATCGACTAAAACAAAATCAAATTTTTCACTAAGCAGCTCACTAATTTTTTTCATATCTTCCGGCTTCATCCAATCCAACATCCTAGGATCTCCAGCAGGTAAAAGAGCAAGATTAGGCTCCTTTTTATGCCTCACTAATGCTTGCTCAAGACGACAATTTTTGTCCAGAACATCTTGAGCGGTATAGATAATACGATTTTCTAATCCTAGAAGAAGGTCTAAATTCCTTAAGCCGAAATCAGCATCTAAGACAGCGGTGCTCGCTCCGCTGTTTGCAAGTGCTATGCCTAAATTTGCAGTTAAAGTGGTTTTACCAACTCCACCTTTTCCTGAACAAATTAATATTGTGCGAGTATTTTTCGACACTAATTTAATCAATTTTTCAAATAATAAGTCTACTTTCAGAAAGTTAAATATTTTAAAGATTAAGTAATTCTTAAATTTATAAAGTATAAATTAATTTATTTCAAATGATTGATTAATTTTTAGTTTCCATTAAGTAAGGCTTGATATTTATTGTTTTTTCATGGATCAAAGCAATTTCAGGATAATAGTTTTTGGGTTTATCCTTTGGTCCAATAGCTATCACATTAGCAATTCTTAACTGTAGAGGTTTTAAATAAAGTGATGTTATTGAGGCACTATTATTTCCTCCCTTCCCTGCGAAGGCGATACCTAGTAGTTTGCCCCAAACGTAAATACTTTTCTTTGCTGAAACTATTGCTCCTGGGTTTACATCTCCAATAATGCATAGGTTACCATTTGAAGATATTCTTTCACCTGATCTTACGGTTCCTTCGTGAAGAATATCATCTTTCTTTTTTGAGTCGATTTGAAGCAACTTATTCTTAACCTCTTGTTCTCTAAGAAAATTTGAATCTATCTTCAAAGACTTGCCAGCCAATATTGTATCTCTGTTATTAGAGTAAATGTACAAAGAAAAAATATTAATCTTGCCAAAATTATTTTTGAGTTTTGACAATTGATGTGAACTTATGGACTCATTAATTGCAAATATTTTTGCTTCTAGAGGTACTTTTAAAGATGAAAATTTTTTTAAAGTTTCATTGATATTTTCTAATTCTTCAAAATATATAGTTTCTAGATATTGATTATTAATGCTACTTATAACAATTTTCATTGTTCGAACTTATGAATTATTTTTTATTAATGAAATTTGATTTGTAATTTCATCTTTGATTAGTCCTGGGTAAATAATAAAAGAGCTTTCATCAGATTTCATTAAAGTTTTTATTAATGCAGAACTATTTTCTAATGAGTTTTGATATGTTCCATCCCAAATCTTTAAAGCATTGTTAGATTCAAAACCTTTAAAAGATCTTTCTTTAATTCCGCAAAATATTTCTGAATCAAAATTATTTGATGCGCATAATTTTCTTGCAAATGCAAGAATTTCTAGTCTATCTATTTTATTTAAAAAACTTATGTTTGATGCCTTTAATAAATCTCTATCAATAAACATTTTGCAAAGAGTAGAAAGTGGTTCGAAAGATTCATCTTTCCATCTAATTAAATGGTAGTAAAATGTTATATCATCATTTCTTATGAAGTCATCAAAATCAATCTTGGCAGGAGAAAATATCCAATTATAAAGAGATTTATCTAACCAAATTTTCTTTTCAGAATTATTTTTTATTGTATAAATAATTTTTTCTAAAATCCATGTAGATATTTCATTTATTCTGTGGTTATAAATAGTTCTATACATCAAGTTTCTTAGTACTAAAAAATGTTCAATAGCGATTACTCCTTTTGGTTTGATTGCAATATTCCCATCAGGTGAAAAAGTTAGGGCTGAAATAATTCTCTCCAAATCTACTAAGCCATATTTGGTCCCAGTGTTGTAACTGTCGCGTAAAAGATAATCGAGACGATCGCAATCTATTTCACTGCTAATCAATGTTTTTAAAGGCTTTGAAAATAGTTGTTTTGATTCAAATAATCCCCCGATTTGTTTAGGTAATTCTTTGTCATACTTTTTGAGGATTGAATTTATTGGAGAATAATTTTTAACTAAGTTTTGAGACCATTGTTCGTGATTATGATCGAATATCACTTCGCTTGTATGACTTAAAGGTCCATGACCTAAATCATGTAATAGAGCTGCTCCATAGAGAACAAATTTATTGTCACAAAATGAAGATTTAATCTCAATTAATCTTTGATATATTTTTCTTGCAATACAAAAAACGCCAATTGAATGGGTAAATCTACTTGATTCTGCACCATGAAAAAGTAATGATGCCGCACCTAATTGTTTTATTCTTCTTAGTCTTTGGAAAGCCATTGTATCTATTAATTCCATAATCATTAATTCTTCTGGCTTCCCTGAATCAAATACTATTTCTTTGTGAATTGGATCATGAAAAATTCTCTTAATACTCATAGCTTTAAAATTTTTTATTTATCTTTTAATATTCAAGTTTTTGTTTCTTCAGTGATTAATGCATTATTTTCATTTGAAACTTCTTTTTGTTCTAGAAGTGACTCCAGGAATAATTCTGCATTTCTCGCCCATTTGTCGTCAGAACTACCGTATTCACCAGCATCAAGAAGATCCAGTAATTTGTCAGGTGTAATTCCCTGGCTTTGAATATTATTACCGTTGGGGGTTAGATAACTAGCAACTGTTATTGCTATTCCACTATCTTCTCCTAAACTTTTTAGCGATTGAATTAAACCTTTCCCATATGTTTTTTCTCCCATCAGAATCGATCTCTCGTTATCTTGTAAAGCACCTGCAAGTATTTCACTAGCACTCGCAGTCCCTTTATTTACCAAAGTTACCATTGGGCCATCAAAAGATGTCTCCTTTTGAGATGAGATTGCATCTTTGATTCCATTTCTATCTTTTGTCTCCACTATTGGTCTCTCACTTAATAATGAGTCTGCAACTGCTATCCCTGAGCTTACTAGTCCGCCTGAATTGTTTCTAAGATCTAGTATTAACCCTTCAACCTCTTTCACTTTTAACTCTTGTAGAGCTTCTTCAACCTTTTTGGGTACGCTTTCACTAAATTGAGTTATCCTTAGATACCCTATCGTGTGAGAATCATCTCTTAGTCTTTTTGTTCTCACTGGTCTGAGATCTACTGATCTCCTTTCCAAATCGACCTCTCTAATTTCTCCTGATTCCGAAGATATTTCAACTAAAACTTTGGTTCCTGATTCACCTCTTAATTTAGAGGCAGTATTTGCAAGCCCTAATTCCTCTGATGAAATCCCATCTACTTTATCTATAAAATCCCCGCTAATTATTCCAGATTCCTCGGCTGGTGAGCCTCCAAGAGTAGAGATAACTTTAACTTTATTGGTATTTTCATCTTCACCTAACTGAAGTCCTACTCCATTAATCTCACTACCAAAATTGCTTGATTTTAGGAGTTCATAATCTTTTGGGCGTAATATTCTTGTGTATGGATCGTCTAGAGGTCTTAACATGTCTTCAATTGCGGAATATGCCTCTTCACTTGTTTCAATTTGTTTCTGTAATGTTTTTTGTCTAATTCTCTTCCATTGGATTTCATCAAACTTTTCTGGGTCATAAAAACCCTCATTTACCAAGGTCCAAGCATCAAGTACTAATTGCCTGCTATCACTGAGAGCCTCCACTCTTTCAATGAATAAAAAATTGGTAGAAAAAATACTGATCGTTAACATGACGATCAATATTTTGAATGTTAAAAGTTTGTTAAAAGATGAATTCATTGGGTTAAGTGTTAACACCAAGTATAAGAATTTTAAGTAAGCTCTTTATATCAAAGCTAATTTTTTTTTGGATGGCGAATTCTTCATCTGTTTATGACTGGTTTCAAGAAAGGCTTGAAATTCAGGACATAACTGACGACGTAACTTCCAAGTACGTACCCCCTCACGTAAATATTTTTTATTGTTTAGGAGGCATAACTTTAGTATGCTTCCTAATTCAATTTGCAACAGGTTTTGCAATGACTTTTTACTATAAGCCAACAGTTACACAGGCTTACAGTTCAGTAAGTTATTTAATGACTGATGTAAGTTTTGGATGGTTAATTAGATCCGTTCATAGATGGAGTGCATCTATGATGGTTTTGATGTTAATTCTTCACGTTTTTAGGGTTTATCTCACAGGCGGTTTTAAAAGACCAAGAGAACTTACTTGGGTTACAGGTGTTGTAATGGCAATCATAACAGTAGCTTTTGGTGTGACAGGATATTCTTTGCCTTGGGATCAAGTAGGTTATTGGGCGGTTAAGATTGTTTCAGGGGTACCTGCAGCTATTCCAGTAATTGGTGATTTTATGGTTGAACTTCTTAGAGGAGGAGAAAGTGTTGGACAGTCTACCCTTACAAGATTTTATAGTCTTCACACTTTTGTCTTGCCATGGTCATTAGCAGTTTTCATGTTGATGCATTTTTTAATGATTCGTAAACAGGGTATTTCCGGTCCTTTATAAACACCTACAATTAAAATACAAAAGAGTTCCAAATGTCTACATTAAAAAAACCAGATCTATCAGATCCAAAACTAAGAGCAAAACTAGCTAAAGGTATGGGCCATAACTATTATGGGGAACCAGCTTGGCCAAATGATTTATTATATATATTCCCAGTAGTTATTTTAGGGACAATTGCTTGTGTCGTAGGTTTAGCTGTCCTGGATCCAGCAATGTTAGGTGATAAGGCAAACCCATTCGCGACCCCCTTAGAAATACTCCCTGAATGGTATCTATATCCAGTTTTCCAAATACTTAGGGTTGTTCCAAATAAACTTTTGGGTATTGCACTTCAAACATTAATTCCACTTGGGTTAATGATTTTACCTTTCATCGAAAACGTAAATAAATTCTCTAATCCATTCAGAAGACCAATCGCAATGGCTGTTTTCTTGTTCGGAACTTTTCTAACAATATATCTTGGTATTGGGGCATGTTTACCTATTGATAAATCATTAACTTTAGGCTTATTTTAGGCTTAAATTTTAAACATATCTAAATCGTTATTTTCTTCTCTTAAGAAGTGATTCATTAACAAAAAACCAACGATTGTCCAAGTTTGGTAGGTTCTAGATTGTTGTCCGACCCATGTGCCCGTTGGTCCATCAAAGTATTCTGCCCATTCTTGTTTAGGCAATTGATTAAGCTGACACCAATATGACTCCTCTATTAAAGATTTCATCTCTTCCATAAGAATCACATCATCAGAAGCATAATTTTTTTGGTGTAAAAGAACAGCTGTACCAAAAAACCAAAGCAAACTCGGCCAATGACCTCCATTGTGGTAACTCCAAGGCCAATTTTTAGGATCGGATCCAGTTTTGTTTTGCCACTCTTCGACATCCATATGAGGATGACAAATTCTCATAGGCATTTGAGCCATCAAATGCTGCCTGTTGTGTAAAACTAATCTAAATAAAGCTCTTTGTTCATCGGGAGGGAGAACTCCAAACATACAGGCTAAAGAATTTCCTAAACTGTAAAATCGAAAGTCAGGTCTTCCTGTTCTAATATTTCCTATTAAATATCCACCTCTATTCTCTAACCAATCTTGAAGCCATGAAGGAACTACTTGAGGCTGAACATTAAATTCATTGAAGTGTTGGTCATCTCCGTACTGCTCGGTTGGCCTTCTTCTTAAGACTTGCATTGTTTGGCTAGTAACCCAATAATGTTTTAAGAGAAAACTTCCTAAATCTTTAACCCATTGATTTGTGAGAATAAGTCTTTGATCTAATAGTCTACTTACATGATCTGCTCGACTTAATTCCATTAAATTGATACAGCTTTTTAAAGATCCATGAAGCAAAACCTCAACTTCAAGAGGTGCCCCCCATACATCCATAGGTCTATCAATCATGAATGCGCAATCTGGTACAAAAAGTACGGGAGTCCCCTCAAATGTTGGATGAAGAACTAGATCTAGTAAAAGTTGAATACCTCTTTGAACGCTTTGACTTTTCCCAAAAGCAAAATCACCGCTTTTATTTACATAATACCAACATAAAATTGGCCACCATAAACTTGCATCAGCCGAAGTAATTCTGCCAATCGATCTTTGACCATAGTCTCCAATAAGCTTCCCATTCTCTTCAACGAAACTAGTAGGGAATACCCCACGAGTTTGATAATTAGTGCTTTGTAACTCAAGGCATACATTAAGGAACTTTTTTACAATTTCGTACCTTTTTTGAGTAATGAGGTAAATCATTACTGGAACGTTGTCTCTTAAAAATATTTCTCCGTAATTTAACTTTTTATTTTTTGTTGGGTGTTCTAGTGCGGCAACACTTCCTACTAATTCGCCTGATATCTCGACTAAAGTCTTTTCGAAGTGTTTTTTTGCATTTGTTACAATTTTTTCTTCATCAGAACTTGGTCTTACTCTTAAATTTTTTTGACTAAATCTTTCTGCCATTTCATTTATATCCCTTTATTTAAGCCTAGTTGTTTAAAGAGACTTTGAACAAATAAAAAATTAATAAAAAATTTTTGTATAAAAGGTTGCATAATTACAGTCGGATGGTTTAGTATTTTCTTCTGGGCAAAAATATTTTTTTTTGCATTATTCAAGCAATTATCTTAAATCTAATTTTTGGTAAATTAATGAATTATTTGGAGATTTGATTTCGGTCATTATCTTCAGCCAGAAGAAGGGTTTTCCCTTCTAAATGAGTTATTCACTTGTTGTTTAACTCTGCACCTAGAAAATTTAAAACTTAGGAACTGATGCTTTTATTGCGTCAAATTTTTATCAAATTTAAAATTGGTAATTTTGAGATGTATTTGCAATAAAGGTGTGAGGTCCCGTCAAGAATATATAAATTGTTTTCAATTGCTAACTTTTAGTTTTTTGGAAACCAACGGATCTGAGATCTTGGAAAGTCACTTTGAAATATTTTTAATGTGCACTCAAAGTAATCCTTATTTATTTAAGGAGGCTGAACCTAAATAATTTAAGTCAATCTTATTTTTATTTGGAGAATGCAATTCATATTGAGTAGATTTATCTACAAAAGGATTTGAACACAACGGAGAGTTTGATCCTGGCTCAGGATGAACGCTGGCGGCGTGCTTAACACATGCAAGTCGAACGAACCTTCGGGTTAGTGGCGGACGGGTGAGTAACGCGTGAGAATCTGCCCTCAGGAGGGGGATAACGGTTGGAAACGACCGCTAATACCCCATATGCCTATTGGTGAAATGAATTTCGCCTGAGGATGAGCTCGCGTCTGATTAGCTTGTTGGTGAGGTAATGGCTCACCAAGGCTTCGATCAGTAGCTGGTCTGAGAGGATGATCAGCCACACTGGGACTGAGACACGGCCCAGACTCCTACGGGAGGCAGCAGTGGGGAATTTTCCGCAATGGGCGAAAGCCTGACGGAGCAACGCCGCGTGAGGGACGAAGGCCTCTGGGCTGTAAACCTCTTTTCTCAAGGAAGAAGATATGACGGTACTTGAGGAATAAGCCACGGCTAATTCCGTGCCAGCAGCCGCGGTAATACGGGAGTGGCAAGCGTTATCCGGAATTATTGGGCGTAAAGCGTCCGCAGGCGGCTTTTCAAGTCTGCTGTTAAAACGTGGAGCTTAACTCCATCATGGCAGTGGAAACTGAAAGGCTTGAGTATGGTAGGGGCAGAGGGAATTCCCGGTGTAGCGGTGAAATGCGTAGATATCGGGAAGAACACCAGTGGCGAAGGCGCTCTGCTGGGCCATTACTGACGCTCATGGACGAAAGCCAGGGGAGCGAAAGGGATTAGATACCCCTGTAGTCCTGGCCGTAAACGATGAACACTAGGTGTCGGGGGAATCGACCCCTTCGGTGTCGTAGCTAACGCGTTAAGTGTTCCGCCTGGGGAGTACGCACGCAAGTGTGAAACTCAAAGGAATTGACGGGGGCCCGCACAAGCGGTGGAGTATGTGGTTTAATTCGATGCAACGCGAAGAACCTTACCAGGGTTTGACATCCTGCGAACCTCTTAGAAATTTGAGGGTGCCTTCGGGAATGCAGTGACAGGTGGTGCATGGCTGTCGTCAGCTCGTGTCGTGAGATGTTGGGTTAAGTCCCGCAACGAGCGCAACCCACGTTTTTAGTTGCCAGCATTTAGTTGGGCACTCTAGAAAGACCGCCGGTGATAAACCGGAGGAAGGTGTGGATGACGTCAAGTCATCATGCCCCTTACACCCTGGGCTACACACGTACTACAATGCTACGGACAAAGGGCAGCAAACTCGCGAGAGCTAGCAAATCCCATAAACCGTGGCTCAGTTCAGATCGTAGGCTGCAACTCGCCTACGTGAAGTAGGAATCGCTAGTAATCGCAGGTCAGCATACTGCGGTGAATACGTTCCCGGGCCTTGTACACACCGCCCGTCACACCATGGAAGTTGGCCATGCCCGAAGTCGTTACTCCAACCCTTGTGGAGGAGGACGCCGAAGGTGGGGCTAATGACTGGGGTGAAGTCGTAACAAGGTAGCCGTACCGGAAGGTGCGGCTGGATCACCTCCTAACAGGGAGACAACAAAATGTTTAATATTTAATTTTGTCACCTTAGGTCGATCGGTATCTCACATTCTTAAATTAATAATTAAGAATTTCATTTCCTAAGTTTTTTCTAGGTCACACCCATTACTTTTCCTGGGCCATTAGCTCAGGTGGTTAGAGCGCACCCCTGATAAGGGTGAGGTCCCTGGTTCAAGTCCAGGATGGCCCATATCTCTATGTTGGGGGTATAGCTCAGTTGGTAGAGCGCCTGCTTTGCAAGCAGGATGTCAGCGGTTCGAGTCCGCTTACCTCCACTGTTCACCACCTCTTACATAAATTTAAGGAAATGTTTTGAGTTGTGATCAAATTCTGAACGAATCTAGCTTCCTAATAAAAACTATTAAGATGCTGGATTCATTGAATTAATTTCATTGAATTCAGAGAACCTTGACAACTGCATAGATTATTTTTAAAGACAATAAGCATCTTTAATGATGCAGATTTATTATTTGTGCAATTGCATTAATAACAATTCTATTAAGCTGATGCTTCAATTTTTGAAGTTATTGGTCAAGCTACAAAGGGCTCACGGAGGATACCTAGGCACACAGAGGCGATGAAGGACGTGGTTACCTGCGATAAGTCTCGGGGAGTTGGAAGCACACTTTGATCCGGGAATTTCCGAATGGGGCAACCCCATGTACGGCCAACTGAATATATAGGTTGGTGCGAGCTAACCCAGCGAACTGAAACATCTTAGTAGCTGGAGGAAGAGAAAGTAAATAACGACTCCCTCAGTAGCGGCGAGCGAACGGGGAATAGCCCAAACCGATAGTCTTGATTATCGGGGTTGTGGGACAGCAATATGTATCAATAAGTCTAGAAGAAACGTTTGAATGGCGTGCCACAGAGGGTGAAAGCCCCGTAATCGAAAGATAAGTTGAGCTAGCTGTATCCCGAGTAGCACGGAGCACGTGGAATTCCGTGTGAATCTGCGAGGACCACCTCGTAAGGCTAAGTACTACTGTGTGACCGATAGTGAAACAGTACCGCGAGGGAAAGGTGAAAAGAACCCCGGGAGGGGAGTGAAATAGAACATGAAACCGTGAGCTTACAAGCAATGGGAGCCCGACTAATCGGGTGACCGTGTGCCTGTTGAAGAATGAGCCGGCGACTTATAGGCACTGGCGGGTTAAACCGAAAATGGTGGAGCCACAGCGAAAGCGAGTCTTAATAGGGCGTTTGTCAGTGTTTATAGACCCGAACCCTGGTGATCTAACCATGGCCAGGATGAAGCTTGGGTGATACCAAGTGGAGGTCCGAACCGACTGAAGTTGAAAATTCAGCGGATGAGCTGTGGTTAGGGGTGAAATGCCAATCGAACCAGGAGCTAGCTGGTTCTCCCCGAAATACGTTTGGGCGTAGCGTCTAGTGCTCCAGCAGGGGGGTAAAGCAACCATTTCGGTGCGGGCTGCGAAAGCGGTACCAAATCGATATGAACTCTGAATACCCTGTGTGTAACTAGGCAGTCAGACTGTGGGGGATAAGCTCCATAGTCAAGAGGGAAACAGCCCAGACCGCCAGCTAAGGTCCCAAAATTAACGCTAAGTGATAAAGGAGGTGGGATTGCCCAGACAACCAGGAGGTTTGCCTAGAAGCAGCCATCCTCAAAGGAGTGCGTAATAGCTCACTGGTCGAGCGATCCTGCGCCGAAAATGAACGGGGCTAAGCGTTATACCGAAGCTGCGGATAAATTTATTTATGGTAGGGGAGCGTTCTATGTAGGGTGAAGCGTTAGCGTAAGCGGACGTGGACAGCATAGAAGTGAGAATGTCGGCTTGAGTAGCGAAAACATGGGTGAGAATCCCATGCCCCGAAACCCTAAGGGTTCCTCCGGCAGGCTCGTCCGCGGAGGGTTAGTCTGGACCTAAGGCGAGGCCGAAAGGCGTAGTCGATGGATAACAGGTCAATATTCCTGTACCAGTTGTGTTTTGGGAAGGGGGACGGAGAAGGCTAGCCAGGCCAGATGTTGGTTACTGGTTCAAGCGTTCAAGGCTTTGAGAGATGGAGAAAACATCTTGAGCTAAGGCGTGAGTACGAGCTGCTACGGCAGCGAAGTTGGTGATGTCATGCTTCCAAGAAAAGCCCTATACCCGTTAAGACACAAATGCCAGTACCCGAAACCGACACAGGTGGGGTGGTAGAGAATACCGAGGGGCGCGAGATAACTCTCTCTAAGGAACTCGGCAAAATGGCCCCGTAACTTCGGGAGAAGGGGTGCCAGCGAGAGCTGGTCGCAGTGAAGAGGCGCAAGCGACTGTTTACCAAAAACACAGGTCTCCGCTAAGTCGCAAGACGATGTATGGGGGCTGACACCTGCCCAGTGCCGGAAGGTTAAGGAAGCTGGTTAGCTTTTAGTGAAGCTGGCGACTGAAGCCCCGGTGAACGGCGGCCGTAACTATAACGGTCCTAAGGTAGCGAAATTCCTTGTCGGGTAAGTTCCGACCCGCACGAAAGGTGTAACGATTTGCGCGCTGTCTCGGAGAGAGGCTCGGCGAAATAGAATTGTCTGTGAAGATGCGGACTACATACACCCGGACAGAAAGACCCTATGAAGCTTTACTGTAGTTTGATATTGTGCTCGGGCTCTGAATGCGCAGAATAGGTGGGAGACGTTGAAATAGTGCTTGTGGGTATTATTGAGTCATCGGTGAGATACCACTCTTTTAGAGCTAGGGTTCTAACGCTTACCCGTTATCCGGGAAGCGGACAGTATCTGATGGGCAGTTTGACTGGGGCGGTCGCCTCCTAAAAGGTAACGGAGGCGCACAAAGGTTCCCTCAGGCTGGTTGGAAATCAGTTGTTGAGTGCAAAAGCAGAAGGGAGCTTGACTGTGAGACCTACAAGTCGAACAGGGACGAAAGTCGGTTTTAGTGATCCGACGGTTCTGCGTGGAAGGGCCGTCGCTCAACGGATAAAAGTTACTCTAGGGATAACAGGCTGATCTCCCCCAAGAGTTCACATCGACGGGGAGGTTTGGCACCTCGATGTCGGCTCATCGCAACCTGGGGCTGAAGTCGGTCCCAAGGGTTGGGCTGTTCGCCCATTAAAGCGGTACGCGAGCTGGGTTCAGAACGTCGTGAGACAGTTCGGTCCATATCCGGTGTATGCGCAGGAATATTGAGAGGATTTCTCCCTAGTACGAGAGGACCGGGAGGAACGCACCTCTGGTGTGCCAGTTATCGTGCCAACGGTAAACGCTGGGTAGCCATGTGCGGAGTGGATAACCGCTGAAAGCATCTAAGTGGGAAGCCCACCTCAAGATGAGTATTGCCATGGCTTAAGCCAGTAAGGTCACGGGAAGAACACCCGTTGATAGGCTCTACGTGGAAGCTTGGTAACAAGTGCAGCGGAGGAGTACTAATAGACCGAGGGCTTGACCAAATAAACTTAATTTATTGTTTTAAAAGTTATATAATTTTCTATGCAGTTCTCAAGGTTCACACTATCCTGGTGTTCATGGCGATGTGGACCCACTCCGATCCATCTCGAACTCGGTTGTGAAACGCATCAGCGGCGAAAATATTTAGGGGGTAGCCCCTTGAGAAAATAGCTCAATGCCAGGTAAAATATTTAAAAGGGCTTACTCTTATAGAGTGAGTCCTTTTTTATTTTTGACAATTTGGACACCAATGGGTACTTCTTCCAGCAATTTTTTGCTTTTCAATTAAATTTCTACATTTGCGACATTCTTTACCTGTTCTCCTGTAGACATTAGTTTGTAAACCAAAATTTCCATTTTCTCCTTCTAAGTCTCTAAAATCACTAAATGTTGTCCCCCCAGAACCTATACTTTTTTTTAATACATTAACAATTGATTCTTTAAGATTAATTAACTCATTCTCCTTTAATGTTTTAGCTTCCCTGAAAGGTGAGATCCCAGCCGAATATAAACTTTCATCAGCATAAATATTTCCTATACCTGCAACTATAGTTTGATCTAATAAAATAGCTTTTATAGATTTTGTTCTTTTAGCAATGACTTTTTTAAGGTAATTCGCATTAAAGTCCTTAGAGAATGGTTCTGGACCTAATGAACCTAATCCTTTGATTATTTTGTTAAGCGATAAACCTTCCTTAATCCACCACATTTGACCAAAACTTCTTACATCAATGTACCTAAGCTCATTATTTTTTTTATCGAAAAATCTTATTCTTGTATGTTTACATGGGGGAATAGAGTTATTAATAAATTTGAAATATCCAGTCATTCTTAAATGAACTACAAGAAATCCATTATGTTTTAATATCATTTTTTCATTAAATTGAATATTCTCATTTTCTATTTTTTTTAATTCAGCTATTAAATATTTTCCTCTCCTATTCCATTTGTAAAAAAGCGATTTTCGAAGTCCATTTATAAATTCTTCCTTTTCAGGGGGAAAAGCTACATTTGAATCCCTACAGACTTCTACTTTTTTGACAATAAAGTTATTAAGTTTTTGCTCTAAACCTCTTCTAACAGTTTCTACTTCAGGTAACTCAGGCAATTATTTAAGCTTTCTCTAATTCACTTTCAGCAAAATTATTTGTATTCATTCCACCTTCAGTACCGCTTATGCCATTGTAATTTACTTTATCAAATCTAACTACACAGTTATATTTGATACCTGATTCATCAACAGAAGCAACTTTACCTAATTCATTGTACCAATATGATTCTGGTCTTTTTACTCTCACGAGATCTCCTCTTGAAATTGCCATTTCTTTTAATTTAACTTTTTAAACAATAACCCATCATTAATAGTCTTAGACAAATTATTCACACATATTAATTAAAAGTTTTAACAAAAATCATTTATTAAATTTTTTTCGAATTCTTCTTTAGCAGGCTCCACTCCCCTCCATTTTCTGCCTGGGATTCTTACATCTAATTCATTTTTATCGCAATTAATTGAAAGAATCAGTTTTTTATTGTCTTGATTTAGTACATTTAAAACTTTTCTCCCTTTAATTAATTCATAAGATTTACTTTGAATAATTATTGGACCATAAATTATTTTATCTAACTCAAGTAATTCATTATTTTTTTTATTTTTAATTATTTGATCATTACCTAAACTAATTAGATTGTTTTTGCTTAATAAGAGCTTTTCCCCAACTTTTATAGAATCTGGATTCTTGAGATTATTAATTCCAACCAAATATCCTAAATTTAACTTGTATTTATTTGATATTTCTGTAAGATTTTCACCTATTTGAACAATATGATAATTATTGATTAAATCTGATTGTTGTTGTGAATTTTCAGTAGGTTCAGAGACAATAAGATTTTGGCCAACATAGATGTAATTTTCATTTTTTAAATTATTTAATTTAATAATTAAATCTTTATTTATTGAATAGAACTTTGAAATACTTGAAATTGTATCTCCAATTTTTACGATATGAATTTTTCTTATTTCAGTTTTATCTTCAGAAATTGATTCTTTTTTAGCAATATTCTCAATTGTATTATTTGCTGAATCAATCCTTTCTTCTGATTTTATCAATGAGTTATTAAAAAAATTAATAAAGATCGCAATTACTAAAAATAATAATTTCATTAACTTCGTTGTTTATTTAAAGATAAACTCTTAATTAAAAATCGCTAGGTTTTTGAAAACAATTTAAGTAATTTAAATCTTAAAAAAAAACTTTAAAAATTTCTTTACTCTTTCGTAGGGAGGATACCTAAGATTTAAATCTAATAAAAAACCCTTAAAAGTAATAGATTTTTGATTTGAAAAGTTTCGAAAACCCTCCTCTCCATGAAATTTACCAATTCCACTCTGCCCAACACCACCAAATGGTAAATTTGGAATTAGGACTGGTAACATAACATCATTAATACAAACGGTTCCTGAGCTGGTTAGTCTTGAAATTTGATTATGGATTTTTTTGTTGCCTCCAAATAAGTAGATTGCCAATGGCTTTGATGTTTCATTAATCTGTCTTAAAGCAGATTCTTTATTTTTCATTCCAACTACAGGAAGTAATGGATTGAATAATTCTTTTTGTAAAATTTCTGTTTCATCTAATTTAGTTCTCAAAATTGTAGGAGATATTTTTAACTTTTCCTTACTGAAAGTTCCCCCATATAAAATTCTTTTTTCTTTTTTATATCGTTTGAGAATTTCTACAGTCGATGAAAATTGCTTTTTTTCTAATTTAGATAAGTTTTCGGAAATAATTGGATCTTCTCCGTAAAAACTTACTATGCATTGCTTTAATTTTTCTATAAAATTATTTTCAACTTCTTTATCTACAAATATATGATTGGGAGCCATGCAAGATTGACCAGAATTAAAAAATTTACCCCAAACAATTCTTTTCGCAGCAATTTCTAAATTTGCATTCTTGAAAATAATTACAGGATTTGTTCCGCTTAATTCAAGGGTTAATGGAGTTAAGTTTTTTGAAGCCAATTTCATAATAGATTTTCCTGTTTCTGTACTTCCTGTGAAAAAAATATGGTCAAAGTTTTGCTTAATTAATTTTATTGATTGTTTATAATCACCCTCTAATGTAAGGAGGACATCTTTTTGGAAATATTTAGAAGTAAGTTTTTTAATAAGTTTTGACGTTGAAGGACATTTCTCTGAGGGTTTTATAACTGCAGTATTTCCTGCTGAGAGAATGTTCACCAATGGCTTTAAAACATACAGCAATGGATAATTATATGGACCAAGAATTAAAACACAACCAAGAGGTTCATAAATAACTTTCGAAGATGATGGAAATAGATAAAAAGGTGTTGCAATCTTTTTTGGACGCATCCAAGAATTAAGTCTCTTTTTTATCAGTGAAATTTCTTCTTTGACTAAAAGGATTTCTGAAAGCCCTTCAATTTGAGATTTTCCTAGATCAACAAAAAGGGATTTAATTATCTCTTTTTTATTTTCATCCAATAGTTTTGAAACTATATTGATCTGTTTAATCCTCCAGTTTATATCTTCCGTTTTTCCAGTGAGAACTGTATTTTTTAATTTATAGATATCTTCTAAATGAAATTTATCAGAAATTTTCATTTTTATTTCTATCAATAGTATTAAATATATCAGAGGATAAATTGCAAATAACTAAAGTTTTTTAGCTACTTAAAACAAAGTGTATGATTTTTAAGAATTAATCAAATTAATTAATATTCCCTTTGAAAATTCTAATTTTTCCTAGTTAAAATATTTCTATGAAGGAAAAATTTTCAATTAGATTGATATCTACAAATGAAATACCAGAAGTTACAAATTGGGCAAGGTTAGAAGGATTTTCTCCTGGAATGGATGATGTTTCAATTTATAGAAATACAGATAAACAAGGAGTATGGGTTGCGTGCCTTGACGATAATCCTATAGGTTCTATTGCGTGTATTAAGTATAATTCTTCATATGGTTTTATAGGTTTATTTATCGTAAAAAAAGAATTCCGAAATAATGGATATGGAGTGAGATTATGGAAACATGCACTTGATTATTTAAAGAATGTTGATTGTATAGGTCTTGAGGCTGCTCCAGATAGATTTAATGATTACCAAAAGTGGGGTTTTAGAAAGTCTTCAATTACAAATCGCTGGAAATTAAATGGTTTTCAAAATTTACCATTGAGCTATTTCTATAAAGATCAATTTCACTCTTTTAAAGTTGTCCCTGGGGATAAAATTTCTTCTGAAGCAGTTTTAATTTACGATGATCAGAGAGAACCTAGTCCCAGACCACATTTTTTAAATGACTGGTTGAAAAATTCTCATGGCAATGTGAGTGCAATTGTCGATAATAATAGGATGTGCCATGGATTTGGCAGGATAAGACCTTGTGTCTTGGAGGATAATGAGCAAGGCTGGAGAATCGGACCTCTTTTGGCTGATACTCCTCCACTTGCTGAACTTTTGATCCGGGAGTTAGTTAGTGATTTGGATTCCCAAATCTTATTGGATTGCTCTAATCTTAACCCTTATGCAAATTATCTTTTATCAAGTTTGGGATTTAAGGAAATATCAAAAACTTATAGAATGTATAAAGGTATTCAACCTACCTGCCCAATGAATCAAGTGTACGGACTTGCTTGCTTGGAACTGGGATGATGCCCTCTAAAATTATCCTTTTTGTCTTTTGGTTTTGTAATACTTAAAGAAGTTTATTTAGTTTTCCAAAAGCTTACCTTTCAGAAGGTTTCAAAATCTTTTCTACAATATCAGCATTAATTATACTGATTTCTCCATTATCAATATTGGCTACTTGAAACAAGGTCCATGAATTTGGATTTCTAGCTCCTCCAATACAGTCAATAACTTGACCGACCCAATAATTTTTATTCCTTTCTTTAGCATCCTCGCAAATTTTTTCACTTTTGATTGCTACATAATCGCCAGGCTTAACTAAAAGAAATTCAGGTGTTGCCGAGCACAAAATAAATAGTTGATAGTATATGTGTACTATAGTTAAATATTAGTTTTGTTGCCAGAATTTGAATTAATTTGCAAAATAGAGTTAATTTAAAAATAAAATGGAATCTACTGAAATTGCTATATTTTCAACATTATTAGGTTTAATTTTAGCTTTAACTGACGCTTACATAGAGAGAAATATTCCTGGATAAGATTTGGAACTCATTTTTTAAATTAAGTAAGATTTAAGCTGGTCTAATATGTCTGTTCGGCTAGAAACTAATTTTGTAAAAACTAAATAAATCAAACCTCCCATTGCAATTCTTCCGTTAATTCTTTCTAACTGCTTTAGCTTCCTAAACAAAATCCTTTTGTTGTTAGACAAAATTTAAAGGATATAAATAATAAAAAAGTATTAATTACTTCAAAATTAAAAAAAGGATATTTACAAATTATCTATTAGTAGGTTTAAAGCAAGAATTAAATTTAGAGCCAAGCCTCTTTCATCTCTAGATAAAGCCTTTCGCTCTCAGCAGAATTGATTTTGCTGTCTGAATAAGATTGTTGCTGTTGCTGTTGCTGTTGCTGAGTTGAGTTTGTATTAGGATTTTGGGCTTCGCTCATTAGAGGAAAAGAATATTTGTGTTTATTCTCTCATATTCAGAGCTTTTTTTGTCAATTTAAATTCTTAAATTTTATTTAAAATTTGTTCGTTTTTAATTCTTCTTTTTTTAGTAAAAGTTATTTTGCTATTGTCGTTTTGGTGTATAGGAATTTAACTTCCCAATATACAATTCCTAAAAAGATAACACTTGCAATAATAATTTCAGAAATAGCTAACATTTTATTTATCAATACTAATTAAATTTTGGTATCAAATTACACAGAATGCAATAGGTACTAATTACATATAAGATTTTAAAAAAACCTTACTTAATAAAATAAGGCCTCAAAATAATATAAAATTTTAAGTTAGTTGCTAATTTTATCCGTGGCGAACTTTATAAATACATCAATTTTTATACCTTTAATACCTCTTGTTACGTCTTTATTTATTTTTATTTTATTAGTGAGTTTTAACAGAACACTTAATAGATTAACAAAACCAGTTACTACTCTTGTTGCATTATCTTTATTAGGTTCTGCGTTTATAAGCGCTGTCGACTATTTCAAGAAAATAGAGGGAGAATTATTTTTATCAAAATTTCTAAAATATTTTGAAGAAACAAATTTAGTTCTGCATCTTAATTTAGTTAATGAAAAAATTATAATTTTTTTCTCTTTAATGATGATCTTGGTAATTGTATTATCTTTTTATAAATTGCCTAGAAAAAAAGGCTATGTCTTATCAATGATTGGCCTTGGATTTATAGCTTCCTTAGTAATGATCTCAATACTGCTAATAGATTTTTCAGTGCTAATTTAAACTGAAGTTAGCATTGACAAAGCTTGGTTAAGTTCTTGAACATGATTTAATTCATCTTGGGCAATTTCTTTAATTTTTTGGTCATTTGGATTGTCTTTTAAATATTTTGAATAAGTTTTAAAAGCATGCTCTTCTATTTTTATGTTGACATCATAAGCATTGGCTGGAGAGAAAAAATAATAAAAAACCATGATCCAGTAATAGACAAGTACAAGGTGTCTTGCAAAAAATCTATCAATCCAAAACTTATCTCCTCCTCTTTTTTCCATTTCTTTAAGATGCTCAGTTTCGTTAATAGCTTGATAAAAATGTTCTTTCATTAAAAACATTGTTTTATCATTTTTAATTCCGAGGGATTCTTTAAAATGGAGAACTGAAAGAAATGCAAAATAAGGTGATCTGGCTATAACTTCTAAAACCCAGAATCTTTGCAAATTCCTACCAAAATATATGAAGTCTAAGAAATTGACAGTGATATTTAAAATGAAAGAATTAATTTTCTTCATAAAGTTCACTTTTCTTTAAGTATAATTACTTATTTGTAGGAGATCTATATATTATTTAAATAATTAACCAAAAATTAATATTTCAAGCCTGAAATGATACCTTCCATTGAAATATTTTTTTTTCATGCATTAATTGGATAGATAAAAACTTTATATGAAAACAACTGAAAAGATTGCAAATGCGAAAAAGAGGATTGATGAATTAGAAAGACTTATAAAATATTGGAATGATTCAGAAAAGAGCGACGCAAAAATAGTAAATTTTTTAACTGAAATTAAAAATAAAGTTGCTTAGATATTGATAATTATGGTTGATTATTTTTTATAGACTTTGAGTGATCTAGTATCATTCAATATTCATATATTATTTTCTCTTTAATATAGAGCAATTAAACCTATTTTCAAAAAGAGTAAGGAAGTAATAATCTAAAATAAAAATCTAGATGAAAACCTTTTCAAAAAAATATTTAGTTCCTATTAAATTTTTACCATGGATTTTTTGGATGTTAATATTTTTAGCGAGCATATACTTGTGTAAAACAGCCTGGTTAATTTGAATATATAATTTCCTAACTTCTTCTTAACCAACCAGGCGCACCTCCAAACCAGTCAGATATATCATCTTCATTTGGGTTGAAATGATTTTCTTTGTCGATTCCATCTATCCCAAGTGATTGTAAGAGGTTATCAATTCCATCATCTTTTTTTAAGCCATGCCTCCTAAAACTGTTAGCTTTCTTTAACCAAAGAGAAATTGTCGAATTGTGCTTTGCAAATTTCTCAACATATATTCTCTCTTCTAATGAAATTGATTTATCTTGCGCAATTCTTTTGATTATTCCGTGAATCTTTAGTCTTTTTTGATTACTCAGAAGCATTTAAATATCAAATTACTAATACTCTTATAGGAACGACGATTAAAAATATCTTGTCAATGTTTATTTCAACAAATTCTCTTTTTTAAAAGGTTTTTAGCAATAAAAGTCTTAGGACACTAAAAAAAGGCACCAATAAGTAATGTATTATACGATCACTCATTTATGAAACTTATAAGTCCAATAAATTAGATAAAAAAATTAAATTACCTCCCGAAGACGTTTGAAAGAAAAATAAAAAAAAGGATGTTGCATTATAGTAGATATGTACTAGTATTGGTACATATGTATTATTAAACCATGAAAGTTATTTCATCTTCTCCTTATGCCCCTTTTAATTCAAAAGAGTGGAATTCTATAGTAAGTAAAAATGAAAAGTTTGAAAATACTCCAATAAAGATTCAAAAGAAATTTTATAAAACTTTTATCTTTAAAAAGATTGAAAAAGATGAAGTTTTACAAGAGAAGAATGAATTGCATCAACAAATGCAACTTGTATTCGCATAGAAAAATTTCAACAAACAATCTTTTTATTTAATATTATTTACGAGATCCAATTTTTTGTTAGATTAGTATAAATATAAGAAGGTTTTAATTTGGCTGTAGATCGAGAACTTTTAAAAGAAGTTACCCAAGAACTTTGGAATACTGTGAAAAAATTAAGACCAGAAATTGATCGGCAAACCCGACTTCAATTAGTTTTAAAGGCATTATTAACTATTGGAGATTTGCCAGATCAAATGCAGGCTGCCATGGTAGTAGGCGTTTGCGCAGAGATGGATAAGAGTGATGTTGATAATGTTGAAGCTAATTCACAAACCAAAGATTCAAGCGGAGTTGATACTTCTACAGGCAGAAAAGTAGTTAGAAGAAGTTCAGCTATATAAGCCTTAAAACGATCATCCTTTAATTTTCTTTGATTCGTTTTTATTGAGTCGATTGAATAGGTAATATGAAATTACAAGTAAGAGAGGAACAAATATTGAATGTAAAGTCATCATTAATTCTGTTTGGCCCATTCCTATAAGATTAGACTCGCTTGGAAGTTGTTCTGACCAAGTGCCAACTAAATGCCAGGCTTGAGGAATTGATAAGAAAAACATATAAGAGCTATAAGTTAAGTTTATGTTCAGATAAAGATTATCATTATTGACCTTTTTTGCTTCCTTTATTCTTATTTCTTAACTAAGTATTTGTAGAGTTATAAAAAAACTTGATTCATAAATTTATTTTCTTAAGAAGAGTTTTAAATTCTTTTTTACCAATTATTTTTTCAGCAGCGTAAGCTCCACTTGCTGAAACTGCAGGAATTCCAATACCTGGAAATGTACTTGCACCGCAAGTAAATAAATTTTTCACTGGAGTTTTGCAGCCTGGGAAAAGACCTTTTGCTGCAGATAATGCAGGCCCGTAACTACCGCAATGGGTATTGGTGAATTTTTTATGAGTGATTGGGGTTCCTAGCAGCTTTAAATCAATCCTCTCATCTATGTCAGGGATGAATTTTCGCACTGCATTAAGGAATATTGAACATCTTTCTTCTTTCAAATTTCTATATGCTAATTCCTTTGGATTTAGGTTTTCCCAAATTTCCCAAGGTTCATTTGCGGGAGTATATCCATGAAGAACATGCTTCCCTTTAGGGGCCATATTTTTATCTAAAACAGATGGGATTGAAAATACAGCTATATTTCTTTCTGCGGTTATACCTTTTTCCCACTCATCAACATGTATCGCATGTATTGGTAAATCTTCAAGACCATCAGCATCAAAACCTAGATGTATATGAAGGAAAGAATCACATTTATTAGGGTTCAAAACTTTTTTATTCCATTTTTTTGAAATTTCATTTGGAATTAACTTTTTTAAATTCCAAACATCAGTATTTGCGACAACAGATTCACAACTATAACAAGAACCATTATTAAGAGTTATACCTGTCGCTAAATTTTTTTTGAAGTTAATTGTCTTTACTCTCGAAGAGAGAATTAATTCTCCTCCATTTTTTTTAAATCCATTAATTAAGGCTTTTACGATAGATTCACTACCTCCTTTAGGGTATTCAAGGTATGAATTTGGTTCAAACCATTCGTTAAATAAAGTAGCCATCGCAGCTGTATTTGTATCATGCATTGACATACCACTTATCAAAAAGCTCAATAAATCAACCCAATTTCTAAGAAAAGGATCCTCTAGATGATTATTTACTAAATTCCCAAAGCCCTTATTAATTTTTGGTATTTGCTTGATATTAGGTAAAAATTTTGAGGTTAAATTTATTAGATCTAAGAAATTTATTGATTCGGGAGAAAATGAGAGTAAAGGTATTTCATTTATTATTTGGCTAAGAGGTTTTATTCCAGAAATAAATGATTCCCATTCTTTAACAGATTTTTCACCTCTTAAAGTTTTTATTTTTTGTTTAAAAGGTTCTTCCCCCACATTAAGATTAAAATTGCCTTCCGGGACAATTACTTGCCAGCCTTTGTATTGAAATAGTTCAACTTCCTCATCAAGTAATTTAAGAATTTGCCCTAAGGGATTAGTTGTCGGCCATTTACCTATTCCACTCCACAATGAAGGACCTGATTCGAAAGTGTAACCTTTTCTTTTGAAACTGTGAGCAACACCTCCCGGCTGAGTATGTGCTTCGCATATGAGTACTTTTTTGCCTGATAAAGTAAGAATCGAACCACAACATAAGCCCCCTATTCCACTCCCAACAATTACAACATCGTATTTTCGCATTAAATATTAACTTTACTCTTCTTGTAAAACTGATAAGTTTTAAACAAATGTATTAGTTGAAGTTGTAATACTTAGTACAACAGCGAGGAAAAATATGTAAGGAACTGCTTTTAGAGGTATGTATCCTTGACTTTTAGAAATAAAATCCATTGGGTTAGTTACTTTATGTAAACATAATAACGAGTTGTTGTTCCTTATGTGTGCCAAAAAAAATATTTTTTTAGAAATATATTGAAACAAAGAAATATTTTTCGAGGGATTTTTTAACTAAGAACATTTTTTATGAAGTTGTCTTATTATTTGACTTTTAGAATTAATCTATTATGGAACATTTTCCTGAAATAAATGAGATAAAACTATTAGAAAAAAATTCTCAAAAAAATGGTAGCGGAATAGTATATGAGGAATTGTTAGGAATATGGAAGTTTAAGTATGTATGGGGAAAGGAGTCAGATGAAATCAAAAATATATCCAGTTCAATTCTGCAAGTATTGTCGGCAAGACTCGAATTAAAAAGTAAAAATAAAGATGATCAAATAAATTATGAAATAAAAAATTCAATTAATTTCGGATTATTAAAAATTACCTTTATAGGTAGCGCAGAATTAAAAGGGCTTAGACCTTTGTTGTTTTTTTATTTTAAAGGATTGAAAATTAGTATTAGTAATTTTCCAATATTTAATAAGGAATTAAAAAAACCTGAAGATAAAAAAATGCCTTTTTTCTCACTTGTAGGAATTAGTACTAAAGATAATTGGTTATGTGCTCGAGGAAGGGGCGGAGGGCTTGCAATATGGGGTAAGTCTTAAATTAGTGGTATTCGCCTGGATGATCTACCTTCCTTACGGTAACTTTATCAACTTTTTGTCCATTAAATCTTAAGAGATCATCTCCTGAAAAGTCATATCCTAAGCGTTGACCTATCAGGGCTACATCATCCGCTGTAGACGATGTAGTAACCTGATTTTTTAAGTCTTCATCAGATTGCATCTTAATTAAAAATTTTCTTATTTCAGAAAAACTCATTACTTGAATTTGATTGATTGATGTTAAAAAATTTATAAAAATCTTTTTCTTAGTAAGAACAAGATAAATTGATAACCATTATACTATTTTTATGACTTATTTATTCCTCTATGTAGTTGGCATAATCTTAGTATGGTGGACATATCGTGTTGGTTGGCTTGAGGCTCTTAAAATAGTAGTTAAAGTTATAGTCCCCTCAGCGCTTATTATTTTATTTAACATTAAAGCTGGAAGATTACTTTTTAAAAGTCCTGTAGTCGGGTTATTAAGCGCTTTACCCACCTCTATTTTTATTTTTAGGGGTTCAACCCCTTTAGTTAGTTTTATAAATAACTGGATTGAAAATAAAATAAATAAGTATGATGATTCGGAAGTTATAGATACTGATTCTGTACCTTTAGATGATTAATTTAATTTAATTCAATCAAAGCCAAGAAATAATTCTTTATGTACAACAAGAACATCAAATAAAGTTGTTTCATGAATAGGACTCAATGGGATTTTGTCTATATTCAATGCTTCAGCGCAAATTAAATGAGCATCCCATTTTGTATCGTGATCACTAATTTCAATTGACCACTCAATTACTTTTTTGAAATGATCCGGCATTTCTGAACCAATTTTTCTGCAAACTTGACATAGAACTGATAAAAGAGGAGGCTTTGATGGCCTTTTTAAATCTTTAATAAGACTAGGCTGTGTAAAAACGCTTGTATAGCGGATGTAGTCTATCAATTCATATTCTTCTTTAGTAAGAACTGCCTTATCTAATGCTCTTTCAAATTCGTCTATGGGGGTTATGGGCCTATCCAAGATATTAGTTGTTGCTGTTTTCTTTATTTGAAAAATTCTTGTTTTCTGAATCTATTTTTTCTTGATTAATTTTATTTGTTTGATTGCTTTCTATAGATTTAGGAGTTTCCTCTTTATCTTCTTCGTTCATAACTTGATCGATTTCATTTTGAAATTCATTCGATGCTTTTTTAAGACTTTTCAAAGTTTTTCCAAGCTGTTTTCCTAACTCAGGAAGCTTTTTGGGACCAAAAATTAAAAGAGCTAAGATAAGTATTACAGTAACTTCAGGCAAACCTACACCAAAAATATTCATAGCTGATAACTATTTAACTAATTAGGAAATCTATTATTAAATATAGTCAAATCATTTGAAAATTTCATTCTTGGAAATGCTTTATTAACATTAAAAAATTTTGAAAATTATTATTGTTATTAATACTCCTTTAAAGAAAACTAACCAAAGTAATTGATAATCACTCAATTTGAATTTTTTTTGGTACCTCTTTATAAGAGTTTTATGTTTATCTATTAATTTTATCATTTTCACCGAGATTATTTATTAATAACTCTTATTTTATCTTAATTTCTTTTATTATTATTCTAGATAAATCCTAGATTAATCTCAAATTAGAGTTTTCTATTAAATTTTAATCTTTTTCGAAATTATTTTTTTTCTAAATTATTGAAACTTTCCGCAAAATATCTAATATCTTAAAAATGAAGTACTTTTTTGTTGTTTTTTACCTATTTTTTCTAATTTATCCAGCTGAAGCCGTAACCACAAAAATGTTTAAAGTATTGGATACGTGTGCAAGATATCGACTTGGTGAGATTAATGCTAATGAGGCTATAGAAAAACTAAAATTAAAATTAATGAACTCTTCCACCAATCAGCCAAAGGACCTAGTAAAAAAATATTGCTCAGTATTTACTCCAAATGAAAAAATTGAATTTTAATCTTAGTAATACATATTTAATTATTCTTTTTTGAATAATCTTTAGCTTTGTTTCGTATTTCTTTAACTTTTTTAAAATTAGTTATTTTTAAATTAAAAATAACTCCCAAAAAAAGAATAATACTTCTGCCAAAAATTTTATTACTTTCAAATAAAAAAATATATATTATTAATTCCATAATATTAAATTAATAAATTCACCTTAGTTAATTTCAATAATTTTTTAGTATCTTTTAAAACAAAAAAACTGACTTTTATATTAGTTATTTACTTTGAAGGCCACAATAAAAACATATTAACCTCTAATATGTAACTTTATAAGAACTGTTGTGCAGATTGGAGATGAAATTCCAGAATTTTCTTTACTGGATCAAAATGGAGTTAAAAGATCAAATAAGGGATTAAAAACCCCCCTTGTTTTGTTTTTTTATCCAAAAGATGATACGCCGGGTTGCACCATAGAAGTTTGCGGATTTAGAGATAAATATGACTTATTTAAAGTATTAGGTGCGCAAGTTTGGGGCGTAAGTAATGGAAGCACCTCAAGTCATTTAGCATTTGCCAATAAAAATAAATTACAATATCCTCTACTTTGCGATACGAATGACTCTCTTAGGAAAACTTTTAAAGTTCCTAAAGTATTAGGTTTTATGGATGGTAGGGTAACTTACGTAATTGATCGCAAAGGGACAGTTAGGCATATTTTTAGAGATTTATTGAATGGTCCTGAACACATTAAAGAGGCTATTAGAGTACTTAAGGAAATTCAAAATCAATAAATTATTATTCAAGAAGATTTTAGATTAATAAGTTTTGTTTTATTATAGTTTCAGCTTTTTTTAATATATGAAGAAAATGGGAATGCAGGCTGTTGATCTTGCTATTCAAAATGGAGTGGATCTTGACGGTACTCCAATCCCTCAAAAAATGCTAGATCTATATAACAGAATTATGGACGAGGAGAATAAAAGACAAAGGAGTGGTGTTAAAAAATCAATGAGAAATAGATGCGTCAAAACTGGTTCTAAGCATTTTGATAAAGAAACATTGAATCAATTATTAATAGACTCGGGATGGGAAGGTCTCAAAGAAAAAGAAATTTTATTTTTTTATAACTAAAGAATTTTTTTAATTATCTTAAAAATGATTTATGGTAGTTTTTAAATTAAATTAAGAAACTGAGAACTAATTAAATATTTTTATAGATCTAATTTTTTGAATTATTTAAACCATCCTTTTTTGTTAGAGGAAATTATTTTTTCTTTTTCAGCTTTTGTTTTATTACTTGCTTTTTTGAAAGCCAAGTTGGCTTCTATAACAGTAACTATTGATATGAAAAAAAGACCAGAAATTCCAATTATTTGTTCACTTTGAGAAGGTTCCGAATCTACTTGTAAAAAAAAACCTAAAGCGAACCATACGGTACTAGCAGTAGTTGTAAAAAAATAGGGTTTCCATCTTCTTTGATATAAGTAACCCGATCCTAAACCAGGAAGAAAATTTAAAAAAGATGCTACCCAGCCTTTTGAAGATGCAAGTATTTCGTCTTTTGAGGGATAAGACATTTATGTTAGGTATTTATTAAATGTGAATTTATATAAGCAAAAGATATTGCTGCACAAATTACCCAACTAAAGGGTAAAAGCATTCTTATTTTTTCTTTATTATCGTTCATATTTTCAATTATGGAAAATATTTTCAAAATCTGTGGATTTAATGGATACCTTCAAACTAAAAGAATTAAAAAAGACGGTTAAAAACCGTCTTTGAAAAAAGTAATTTCTCTAAAAATAAATTATTTATTTTTTGATCCTGAGAGTAATTTAAGTTCTTTCTTTACTTCTTTTTCTCTCTCTTCAAGATGTTTTAGTTGAGCTTTAAACGCATCTTCAAGTCTTACTTTTTGTGTTGTAATTTCATCAAGTTCTTCTTGATGTTGGTTTTTCTTTAGCTCCTTCATTTCACTATCAGAAATAACATATACCGGGCGATATGAAGGTGTTTCAAAAAGAAGATCAAACATTGAATACATAAGTGACCTTTGAATTAGTACAAATCCAATATCTAATAATTTTTTTAAACATGAAAGGATAAATACCGAAGATTTTAATACGGCAAATACACCGAATTTCGGTTTACCTAACAAAACCGCCCAGTATTTACCGATCAATTTTTAAGGTATGTTTTAAAGTATTATAGATAATTCAAAAATTTTAAATTAAGAAGAACTAAAAATGGATTTAAAAATTACTAAAAAATTAGTAATACCATCCAACGAAATTAAGTGGCGATTTTCCAGATCCTCAGGTCCTGGAGGGCAGAATGTAAATAAAATTGAAAGCAGAGTAGAGATTATTTTTAATTTAGAAGATTCAAAAGTCCTAAATGATTATCAGAAAGTAGTTCTTAAGATTAATTTGAAAAACAAATTAGTGAAAAATAGTTTATGTTTAGCGGTTCAAGAACATAGAAATCAATTACTTAATAGGCAGCTAGCACTAATGAAATTAAGTTCAATTATAAAAGATGGCTTAAATAAACCACTTAAATTTAGAAAATCTACAAAACCTACTAAAGCATCTCAAATGAAAAGAGTTGAGTTTAAGAAAAAACGTGGCGAATTGAAAAAAAATAGACAAAAAGAAAAAATATATCAAGTTTGAGAAAAATAAATAAATATTTCCCTAGCAAATTGTAATGAAAGCATATGATAAATTTAATTTCATTTTGGTTTATTGAATTCAAATAATGATTTTTGGTTAATTGACTCCAATTTTGTAGGCGTGATGCGTTTTTATAAAGATTATTCTGATAAATCTATTGCTTATATGTTTATTGAAGAAGGTATTATTATGGGAATTCATGGGGAAAATCCTCCATTAATGAAAACTAGAAAAAAAATTGCTATTGAAGAAGCAAGATTATTATGGCAAAAATTGTTAAATGAAGGTTGGCAAAAAACTAGTAAAAAATGGTGAGGAAATTCTACAAAAACCTTTCTTAATTTCAGAAAATAAATGAACCTTTAGGGTATAACCTGGAAATTTTTTCCTTTTGTAAAAATTTCTTTTTTTTGATATCGTTTTCATATCTTCTCAACATCATTAGATAGTTTGTAAATCCAAAAATTATTAAAAAGACAATAAAACTTATTCCTGCCACAAAGTTCATATAATTATTAAGCTTTATTTTAATCTGACAATTACTAATCAAAAATCAATCGGTATTTATATCTAATTAAAAGTTCTAAGGAAATATTTTTTTGATTTTGCTGCATAAAAAATACATAACAAAAGTAATATTAAAATTGCACTAAGGCCTCCGATTGGGTTTGGAATATTTTGTGTAAAAGGCCCTGCTAAAAAAGAAGGTGTATTTTCTTTGAATTCTATTAATCCGTTATTTATAAAAAACCAAATCCCTACAAGTCCTCCATGAATTCCTATGCAATTCCATAGAGAACCTTTATCTCTGATTTTTACTAATGATAGAAATATCCCAAGTAAAATAAATCCTAAACGTAATCCTATGATGTTCCAAAAGATCCCATTTGATAAATTATGAACAAAGCTAAAAACTATAGCTTGTAAAACTATTGATATTTTTGTACCATATTCAAATTTTAATTCTTCTAGTAACCAGCCTCTAAAAATTATTTCCTCTGCAAATCCAACACCTAACCCCAGTACAATTGAATTTAATAATATTATTGGCGAGAATTCACCTATCCAAGAAATATAATTTTTTTGCAATAGTGGTACCAGAATTAGAATTATTAAAAATAAAGCAAATAAAATACCTTTAGAAAAATTGACAAAGTTTTTTAAGAATTTGTCTTTAGTTATCCCAAGAAGTACCCAAGCACTTGATTTGTTTCGTTTGATATAAAACCAATATGGGAGTAAAAAGATGAAAAGTAAGAAAGTAATAATAGTTCCAATTAAGGATAAACTTTCTTCTGCAAAATTAAACAATAAAAGTGGCTGAGATAAAGCCCAGCCAATTCCATAAAGAATTGGAATAAAAAATATAGTGGATAAAAATCTTGGTCTTAAAAGAAAAAAACTTTTAATTAATATCATTAAATTTTTCATTTTAGTTTGAATATTAATTAACCCCAGCCTTTGCCTTTTATTATTCTAACTACTTGTTCAAAAAGTTTTAGCTTTTTCTTTTTACTATAGTTTATGTTTTTTGAAAGATTAGATAAATCTTTATAAAATTGCCGAGTTATTTTATCTTCTTTATCACTAGGCCATAGTAAGTCTGAGAACTCTTCATATTCTTCTTTAAATCTTTCTTTATTCAAATGTTTTTTAATATCCTAATAATTTAAATTTTACTTATTGCAAATGCTTAAAAGTGATGTTTATTAAATTTATGTATTTATTTAAAATTTATGCTGATTAATCTTTCAACTTTAATTTTTACATTATTATCTCCATTGCTTATTTTTGCAGTAATAGTTTACGTTTACTTATTTCATTAGGAAGTATTTAACAAATAAACTTAATTAATTTAAGGGTGTATTATGCCTACTTTTTCTAATGCAAATGATAAAACTGCAATTAAAGCCATTAGTGTTAAGATCTTGTTCTTTTTGATGAAATCCATAATGCATATTAATAATCTATTTATTAAATTCTTATATAAAATAATAAATAATTAAAATTATTATAACAATTACAATGGAACCCATATATATATATATGTAGGAGATTTACTTCCCTCAATAGCTTCTTATAAAAAGATAATTGTAAAATATGATAAAGGTATAAAAGAAGGGGGATTTTATGAAGAACCTATTGGCGGAGATTTTAATTACCCTGATTGGTGAATATGCTTACTACAAAAATAACTTTTGCCTTGGCAGATTGGATTAGAGAGTGGCGTAAGTGTCGGCATAAAAATCCTTCCATTGATGAGTGTGTAAAATTTGTTCAGTGGAAATTAGAAGATTATAAACTTTCTTATAGTGATAAAAGAATAATTGAATCTATTTTGTTCTATGAATCTGAATAACTAAGGGATTAAAGACTTTAATTTTTATATTTATCTATAAAAAACAAAGGATCATTAAAATTCTCTTACAAATTAAGAAAAAAGTAAATCAGCATATTTACGGATTTACTGAGAATATAAAAAGGAGTAATTTATAAATGTTGAGTTCGGAGGCAATCTAAATGATTGATAGTCCGCCTGAAATTTAGCAAATTCCAAAATATAGGAAGCGTATTCCTGAGAATGGGATTATTCGAAAATTAAAGTTCAATCAATTAGTCTGATAAGACTTCGCTTTATAATTACTAGCGACAATAGGGACTGAAATTATCGAGAGAAATCCCCGAATTCACGTATTCTAGGTTTATGAGTAAATAGACTTTAAAATATGTAATTTTATATCCTGTAAGAAGGAAATCAAATATTAAAAAGGACTGTACAAGCAGTCCTTTTTTTGTTTAACAAATTTCTTCTAAAATAGACTTCTTTTTGGATAATATGGATTAATAAAGTGATTTAAAATATTTCAAAATGAAAGATCAAGTCTTGTTTCCAAAAATTGAAGTATTTGAAAAGGGTTTTTTACAAGTAAGTGATATTCATACTATTTATTGGGAAAGATCTGGTAATCCAAATGGCAAAAAAATTCTTGTTATTCATGGAGGTCCAGGAGGAGGAAGTCAACCAAGATATAGAAGATACTTTGACCCAGATAAATTCGATATTATTCAATTTGACCAAAGAGGTTGTGGTTCTTCATCTCCTTTCTCCGAATTAAAAGAAAATACGACCAATCATTTAGTTGATGATATTGAGAAATTAAGGATTCTTTTAAAAATAGATACTTGGCATTTGTTTGGTGGATCTTGGGGCTCAACACTTTCACTTATATATGCGATTAAAAATCCCTCAAGAGTTATCAGCTTAACTTTGCGAGGAATTTTTTTATGTAGAAAGTTTGAGTTGTTATGGTTCTATCAATATGGTGCAAGTGAAATATTCCCAGATGAATTTGAAGAATATATTTCTGTAATACCAAAAGAAGAAAGAAATGATTTAATAAGTTCTTTTTATAAATATCTAACATCTTCAGATGCGAATCTTAGATCAAAAGCAGCAGCTGCTTGGACAAGATGGGAACTCTCAACAAGTCATTTAATAAATAAAAAATTTGATTTTGATAAGTCTGAAGTTAATTCTTTTTCAGATGCCTTTGCAAGGATCGAATGTCATTATTTTATTAATAATATTTTCTTAGAAGATGATTTTATTATGAAAAATATAAAAACAATAGAATCGATTCCAACAAAAATAATTCAAGGGAGGTACGACGTAGTATGTCCTGTTAGGAGTGCTTGGGATCTCAATAAGAAATTAAAGAATTCTCAATTAATTATTGTTAATGATGCTGGTCATTCAATGAGTGAAAAGGGTATTAGTATCGAATTAATAAAAGCTGTAAAAGGAATTCAAAATCTCTAAAAGAGAGAATATTCCTTTAAAAATTAAAGGCCATTTTCTTCAATATTTTGTGCAATACTTCTAAGAAGTTCGACGATATCAGAATCTTCGCATTTAGTATCTTCTTTTAGCAAAATGCACTCGTCTCTAATACTTATATTAGTACTCCACCATATACCTGAACTATTGGTATCGTCCCATTCAAATCTTTCAGACATAATTAATAAAATCTTATAAATACATTAAAGCTTGCATTAGTTCATCGTGGATTTATATATTTAATTTCAAAATTTAAAAAGCTTTCCTAGGCGCTAAAAGGAATATGGAAATTTCTGACAATAAAATTTAGAAATCTAATTTCAGTTCGTATTGTTTTTCCTTTTCCTTAGAAACAGTTTTTTTATTATTTATATTTTTTCTAAGCCTTTTTCTAGAGCCATGCTTTAAATAAATTTCTTTTGAGATATCCCAATATCCATCCTTTTTGGTGATTTCCTGAATTTTCTTCTTTGCAGTTTTAGTGCTATTTGGGATGTCAATTATTGGTCTTATGTAATTAATTTGTTCATATTCTTCTTGATTAAATCTAGATAATAGCCATGGTTCATGAATGAAATTAAGTGATATATCCTTTAATTCTGGTATCCATTTTTTTATAAATTTTCCTTGAGGATCATGATCTTTTCCCTGCTTAATAGGATTATAAATTCTATTGGTATTTATAGAAGTAGTTCCAGATTGCATTTGGCATTGGTTCCAATGTATTCCAGGCTCATAATCTACAAATTTATTTGCTAATTCAGAACCTGAATCTTGCCATGGTAGCCATAAATTATAGCTAGCAAATGACATTAACATCGCTCTCATCCTAAAGTTAATCCATCCATTGAAATTTAATGAACGCATACATGCATCTATAAAAGGAAAGCCAGTATTACCTGAACTCCATGAATAAAGTAATTCATTATTTTTTTCTCTAATTTTTTTAAAAAAAGGATGGTATTCCCTAAACTCTAGTTCTGGTTCACTTTCAAGTTTCTGAATAAAATGACAATGCCAAGTTAATCTGCTTTTTAACATCCTGGAATTATTGTTTTTTGATATATTTGCCTTTTTAAAAATTTCTTTTAATGAAATGCATCCCCAACAAATGTATGGGGATAGTCTTGTACAACTATCAAATGATTTTTCTGGGCTAGATATATCTTTTGAATAAGAATCTAATTTATTACTAAAGAAGTATTGCATTCTCTCTAAACCTTTCTTTCTTCCACCTTGCATTCTTCCTGGACAAGTTTCTTTTTTAAAGGTAAAAATTTCGTCTGAGGGTATTTCTCCAATATTAAAGTTAATATAATTAATCCTTAATGGAGCTTTAAGTAAGTTTTTTTCGGAATTTTCTTGCCACTTTTTAGACCAATTATTCCTATCTAAATTTCCTCTAAAAACTGAAAATTGTAGAAATTCCTTCCAAATAATATTTTTGCTTAAAGCCCATTCTCTTACTTTTTGATCTCTTTTATAAGTAAGCCAATCTCCGGTTTCTTGATGGCTATATATACCTTTGATTTTAAATTTTGAACTAATTTCATCAAAAATATTAATAACATTGCCAGTCCTAATAATTAATGGTTGTCCAATCTCAGCAAGTGTATTTCTTAAATCTATTAAACTTTCTTTGCAAAATTGCCATTGTCTATCTGAATGAGTATTTTGGCTCCAAATATCTAACTCAATAATATAAATAGGTAAAATATCATTATCTTTTATAGCCTCACAGAGAGCTTCGTTATCAAAAATTCTTAAATCTTTCTTAAACCATAAGATATTTATTTCTTTCATAATTTTTTCTTTTAATCCTAGAAAAATAAGATTAAGTTTGCAGGTAAAAAATATAAAAGATTTTAGAATAACTAAAAATCAAAAAAATGAAAATAACAAAAAAACTTTGGGAGGATAATTATGAGATTGCTTTACTAAGTTTAAATACAAAATTTGTTCAAGGTTTAAAGAATGGAAGTCTCCCTAAAAATATATTTCAAGAATATTTAGCTCAAGATTATTTCTTTTTAGAGACTTTTGCTAAGGCTTATGGTCTTGCTGTTTCCAAATCAAAAGATAAATACTCAATAAGGAAGTTAAGTGAACTGTTAATGGGCGTTTCAGAGGAGTTAATACTTCATGAAACGTATGCAAAAGAATGGGATATTGATTTGTCTAATAACTATATAAAAAAAGCCACTAAAAATTATACAGATTTTCTTGATGATACTTCCAAAAGACTTAGCTCTGTTGAAATAATGTTTGCAATGACTCCATGTATGCGACTTTATTCTTGGATAGGAAAAAGTTTGTATAAGGAGGATTTTGACATTAAATATAAAGAATGGATAATTACTTATTCTGATGAGAGCTTTGAAAAGCTAGCAGATTCACTTGAAAATCTTATTGAGACTAATAAAGAAACATATGATATTAATCAGGCCAAATATTTATACAGGAGAGCTATGGAATTGGAGTTAGATTTTTTTAATGCATATTCAGGTTTCTGATTTCAATTAAAATTTATTTATAGTACTTTCAAAAACGAGTTAATAAATTATGTATTCTAAAATTGCACTTTCAATAGGCGGTAGTGACTCCGGGGGTGGAGCAGGCATACAGGCTGACTTGAGAACTTTCATGGCCCTTAAAGTACATGGATGTTCTGTTATTACATGTATTACCGCACAAAATAGTATAGAGGTTACATGCGTTCAACCAGTAGAGAAGAATACTTTATTAAATCAGTTAGATTCTTTATTTGCTGATTTTGGTATTGATGCCTTAAAAACTGGAATGTTATTAAATGAAAGGATAATTAATGATACTGCTTTAAAATTAAATACATACAAAATAACCAAAATTATTGACCCAGTAATGGTTACAAGAACTGGTTCTAAATTACTGGAAGATTCTGCTATTAATGCTTATAAAAAACTCTTATTACCAATTTCTGATTTGGTAACTCCAAATATTTATGAAGCGAATCTACTTTCTGGTTTAGAAATAAGGAGTAAAGAAGATATCGAAAATTCAGCAAGAAAAATTATTCGTCTTGGAGCTAAAGCGGTACTTATAAAAGGTGGCGGTTTAAAAGATATGGAAGGGAAGGATTTTTTCCTTGACTTAAATGGTAGAAAAGAGTGGCTATTTAATAATTTTATAAATACAAAAAATACCCATGGTAGCGGCTGTACTTTGAGTGCTGCTATTTGTGGTTACAAGGCTTTAGGTTTTGATCTATTTGATTCCATACAAAAAGCAAAATTATTTGTTGAGAAATCTTTAGAAAATTCTTATAAAATAGGATCTGGCCCTGGTCCCTTAGGCCATCATTAATTGTTTATAGAAGTGGAGTTAGAACCACCATTTTCTGTAGGGCTTTTTTAAAAATAAGATTTCTTCAGTCTCCCATCCTCCCTCCAACCACTCAAGATGCTCAAGTAATAAAGACTCACTTTCCCTTTTGCTTAATTGCCCAATTCTATTAGCAATACCATCGAACCTTACTTTCATCAATTCCTCAATCTTGATGTTATTCATAGGTTAAATAATAAATTTTTTCTACTCTTACTTGTATACATTTTCTTGTCAACGATTTAATTTTATTTGTTTACTAGCATTTCTTAAATATGTATTAAATACAACTTTTTGAAATAGATAGTAATTAAGACTTATTCACATAGATTTAATTGAAGACTAATTTATATAAAAATACTTTAACTATGAATAAAGAAGAAACAGCAAAGCAAAAAACTATTTTAAATGTAGGCTATTGTGAAACGACCTCTGAATGGCTTAATAGAATAATTACTGAACTAGCAGATGAAAATAAGAATTTTGTAGACTTATCAGTTATTTGCGCTTAAGTTTTAATAAATTAATTTGATTTTGAGATATTTTCAATTTACTATTCCTTTTAAAAAGCATTTAAAAGATACTTTTGTAAAGTGAATCCTAATAAAAAAAATATAGAAATAATTAAACAATTTAATTTATCTCCCCACCCTGAAGGTGGATGGTTTAGAGAGATTGTAAGGAGTAAGAATTCTTTAACTAGGGGAGATGGTCAAATTAGAAACTACATTACGGGAATTTATTATCTTTTGGAGAGAGATGCAAAAAGTGCTTGGCATAGAGTAAAAAATGCAGATGAAATTTGGATCTACCTTAGGGGAGATCCCCTGAACTTATGGTGTCTTGATAACGATAATAAGTTAATAAGGAATTTAATTTTAGATTCTAATAATCCAGTAGAAATGATTCCATCTGGATATTGGCAAGCGGCAAAAAGTGCAGGAGAATTTACTTTGGTAAGTTGTTGCGTTGGTCCTGGGTTTGATTTTAAGGATTTTGAATTGCTTAGAAATACAAATCACAGTTATAGATTAGATAAAGCAATTAATGATCTTATCTAAGATATTTTTGCATTTATAGTTTATGAAATTTTGCTTTAGATTTATAGAGTTTCTTCATCAATTTTTTAGGAATGAATCAAAATCATGTCAAAGTAATTGGAATTAAAGATGAGTCAAGAAAAGATGCTAACTTATCATATGTAAATCAAGTGGAAGGATTGAAAGATATTCTTAATAGGGATTTTATTGAGTGGTCAAATTTTGATAGTTGGGAAAGTATTTCGGTTCAGCAATGGATTTTTTCTAGGGCCTTAGAGATATATAAAGGTAACAAAATTGATATTAAATGTGATTGTTGTCAACAACTTGATTTTATTCCAAATAATTTTGAGAATATTAAAAAAGAAAAATGCTTTGGTAAAAAAAGTGCTTATATGATTGAAAAAGTTGTAGATGAAATTGTATTAGCTAAGGCAAGAAGAGAAAGTGATGGAACATATTCTGCATAAGGATCACAACAAGTAAGAAATGAAAATTATTCATTTACCAGTGAAAATTATCAGAAGAACCAATTGTTAAATTTCTAGTCGAAATCTTATGGAACTTATCGTGTACCGAATCACTAAACTCTTTTTCATCTGAGTAATCCATAAGGTCTAGAGGATCGATATTTTCATCGAACCATGCATCATATTCAATATGGTTAGGTTCAGCAAAATAACTCATAACTAATTAATAGCTACCAAAAAATTTATAAACGGTACATGTGATACAAAATAAAAGATCTCCTTATTAATTCATAATTATAAAGATTAAAAAATTTAAATTTAAAGATAATTTAAATGCTTTTTATAAAATGGTTTTTAGATTGAAATTACAATTATGATTTTTATTTATGGCCTATTATCACGTACATGGACTTATTCCAGATGGAATTTCTCAGTCCGAGGGTTACAAGATGTTTGAGCAGTATATTGATTCCGGTGCACCTATGGATAATTTTGATGGATTTGAATTGGTAAGTAGATTCCATGCGCCTGAAACTGGAGAGGTTTTTGTTACTTTCAAGGCTGATAACCATCTAGCAATTTCTCAACATTTTGGAGTTTGGAGAGCAAAATTTGGTCTTGATTGGAATATCACTGCTGTTTTAAATGATGATGAGGTTATCCAAAGAAACAAACAAGTTGCTGATGCTGTTACTGCAATGGGATAATTCAATTCATTGACAATAGATATAGAATAAGGAGCATTTAGCTCCTTTTTTTATGTCTCTTGAAACTACTGTTTTTACATTCAGAATAAGCGTCCCTTTTGAAAAATGGGCTGCAGTTTATGACAGCCAAGACAATATACAAATGAATAAAGAACGTGGAATTGTTTGCTTATATAAAGGTCTTAAGAAAGATGATCCAACCAGTGTAATTCTTATTGAACAGGGTGAAGCCGGTAAATCAATAGCTATGTTTGAAGATCCAGCAGTTAAACCATTAATTGAGAGTGCAGGTCATATTTATGATTCGACTGTAATATCAAGTTACTTTTAAAAAATTAGTTCTAAGATAAATATTAATTATTTTTTTATTTATGCTATTTTTAATTTCTTACAAGTTTTATGATGCAACCGCACAAGAGAAGGGAGCCAAAATGCTAACAGAATGGTACGACAAAGGAGGGCCACAAAATAGACCAGAGGGTTATGATGTTAAATCTTGGATTTTCTTACCTCAACATGGTAATGGTCACTCTGTAGTAAATGCTGATTCTTTAGAAACTATTTGGCGACAGTGGCGACCTTGGAGAGAATTAATGGAGATTACTATTGAACCTTGTGCTGATTTAGATGAAACAGTAGCCCTATATCGTGGATGAAACGCTTTCTACTTTTACTGATTAATTAATGGCTAAATCTCATTGGTTGATTAACTCAAAAAGAACAGAAGTAAAAAGGTTTATAAAAAACGATAAGAGTATAGATGGAGTTTTTGAGTATATGTTTGTAGATACTGGAAAAATAGTTGGTGTGTTTGGGGAAGAACCACCTGTAATGACTACAACAGTTTCTGTAGATATAGATTTAGCTAGAGAAATTTATGAAAGGTTAATCTCTCAGGGATGGAGGAAAACTGAGGAGGTTTGGCCAGAAAAAGATAGCTAGTTGCTCCTATATAAATTTAATTTAGATTATTTTCAAATTCAGGTCTGATTTTTATTAGGTTTGAAATTTCTAATTCAAGTTCCTCTTCGGAATTAAAGCCTAAAACATCGTAGGTTTCTAAACCTAATGAAGTCTCTTTTTTTAAAGTTATTTCCATTTTCTTTAAAATATATAACCTTATAATAAATTTTTATTATTTAGAAAATTCTTAAGTTTTTGAATCAACACCTTAAAGTCATTCAATATTTGAAAGCCAATCTAAAATAGGGGCAATTAGCTCCTTTTTAATGTCAAGTACTCAAGCCATAGAAAATTTAATTAATGGTTATGCAACCAGTGAAGATTCTTCTTTTCTAATACCGAATGCAACTGAAGATTTTTTGGCGGTAAGACCAAGTGGAAATCCAATCTCTGCTCAGGGATTAGTGGGAATGTTTGATAGTAAAGACCTAGTTGCAGAATCCTCAGAACTAATCAAAATCCACAAAATTGAAATTTACGGTGAGATAGCCTACGCGGTTTTCACTTTGAATGAAATCTTCAGTTATAAAGGAAATCAAAATAAAGATCTTTCAACTTATACTTGCATTTTTAAAAATGAAAATGGTACATGGAAATATGGCTGGATGCAAAGATCACAAGGAACTACTGATATGAAAACTTGGGAATAAATGAAACACTTATTCCTTGCAAAAATATTATTTTTATTTCCTTTTTCTGCCCACTCTGGTTTTCCAGAAGGTGATAATGGATATGATCTAAAAAAACTTGAAGCAAGTTAATACGAGTGTTTTTCAGATAACAGTTCCAAATTCTACGAGATTAAGCAGCTGGGGTTCTTATGACACAACTACTATCAAAAAAAGATATCACTGCCGTTATAGGAGTAACTTTCGCTGTTAAGTGATGACTTAAGGAGTATTCTTTTTGCCTTTAAGAATCATCAGCAAAGGCAGACCAATAAGCATCAGACTTCCATCAATTAATAAAAAAGTATTCAGGTTCATTTATCCATTCTGTCTGGGGTATCCCAATTTAGGGGTATCCCTTTTTTTATCGAGTCTGTTTTCATATCATCCATCTCATTTCTGATTTTGTTGTAGTAGGCCAACTCTTCTGGATCATCAGAACCAAGACCATAATTCATGGTCGCTGCAAGATAAATTCTATGCATGCGGTATGAAGATAGTGGCATTACTGAAGACAATCTTTGTTAAATATATATGAATTTAAGGCAAAATGCTGACCTCTGAGATCCCAGTTATTACAATGATTTATCCAACCCCTACATAAAACACGGGAAGAGGGGGTAAAAAGAAAAGAAATTGAGTGGGAACTACTTACTGGATGTGTGTAAATCATCAATGTAAGTGTGGACACGAAAACGGAAGTCCACTTTTGATGAATTTCTTTGTGCGATAATGGTAATCTTACTGATACCAAGCTATCCCGCGAGTGCCCTCGTCGGGACTTGAACCCGAGACCTCTCCCTTACCAAGGGAGTGCTCTACCGCTGAGCTACAAGGGCAATTTAAAAGTGGGCCGGGTTGGATTTGAACCAACGTAGGCAGAGCCAGCGGATTTACAGTCCGCCCCCTTTAACCACTCGGGCACCGACCCCCACTAATTGAACTTATCAGTTAATGGTCACTTTGTGTGAAAATGTTTTGGTTTTTTTGTTTCTTTATAGATAGCATTTAGAAGAAAAGAATTTATTGCTGATGAATATTTTATTGATAAATGGACCAAATTTAAATCTGTTGGGAACTAGAGAACCCGAAATATATGGAAATAAAACATTGAATGATATTGAAACAGATTTAACTAAAGTTGCCAAAAATAAAAGTTATAATCTTGAATGTTTTCAAAGTAATCATGAAGGAGAAATAGTTGACAAAATTCAAGGTTCAGTTAAAAGTATTCAAGGAATTCTTATAAATGCTGGTGCTTTTACTCATACCTCTATTGCAATTAGAGATTCTTTAATTGGATCAAAAATTCCATTTGTAGAAATACATATTTCAAATATTTTTAGTAGAGAAGATTTTCGTAAAGAATCTTTTCTTACAGATAAAGCTATAGGAATTATTAGTGGATTCGGGATATCAAGTTATTCTTTAGCTCTTGATGGAATAATTGAATATTTAAGTAGTAAAGATTAAATGCTAGTTGATTTTAAAAGGCCTTCTTCTCATATTAAATATTTACCCTCATTTACCTCAGATAAGTGGATACAAATTGCATTATCCAACCCAATAGATATTCTTATTGACCATGCTCACTGCGAGCGAAAAGCTGCAGGTGTAGCTATTCAATTGATGTTTAGATATCCTTCTGAACCAAATTTAGCTGAAGTTTTAAGTCCAATTGCTAGAGAGGAATTAGAACATTTTGAAAAAATACTTTATTTTTTAAAAGATCTTGGACACTCACTCAAGGCCTTAAAACCTCCTCCATATGGTGCTGAATTGTCTAAGAATATAAGAAAGGAAGAACCTAATAGGATGCTAGATAGTTTCTTAATAGCAGGACTTATTGAAGCAAGAAGTCACGAAAGGCTAAGTTTACTTGCTCTGAATTCTCAAGACAAATCTTTTAGATGCCTTTATGAGTCTCTTCTTGAGAGTGAGGCAAGACATTTTGGGATTTATTGGAAACTGGCGCAAACTAAATTCTCTAAAAATCAAACTTTCAAAAGGTTAGAGGAATTGTCTGAAATTGAGTCAGCAATACTATCTGAAACTTTTATGATGCCAAGGGTACATAGCTAAAGTTAATAAAATAAAAATGATAATAAACAAGTTCTTAAGTTTACTTAATAGATATAAAACTGATTTACCAACATTCACAATCGTTGGTGTAGGCCCTGGAGATCCATCGCTTTTAACAATTGCGGCTGTAGATGCAATCAAAAAGGCGAAAGTTATAGTTTTTCCAATTTCAGATGATAATAAAAAGAGTTTCGCTGCGGAAATAGTCAAGAAATACACCAAATTTAAAAAAAATATTCCTATCATCTTTCCAATGGCTAGGAAGGATTTTGATCCTGATGAAATATGGTCTAATGCAGTAGAAAAAATTGTGAAATTTATACAAAATGGCGAATCAGTTGTCCTACTTTGTCTTGGAGATACTTCACTATTTGCAAGTTCTTCTAATATTTTGAGGTTAATAAAAAATAATCATGCTGAAATTATTACCAAAACTATACCTGGTATTTCCTCTATTTCAGCAGCGGCAGCTTTGAATGATTTTGATTTGGTAAAAAAAGGCGAGACGTTGATCATCAAAGAATGCTCTTCTTCAGAATCTGAATTAACAACCCTAATTAGAGAAAGTAAGGCAAATAAAACGGTATTGGCCATTATGAAAGTTGGCAAAAGATGGAATTTAGTAAGGAAAATTTTACAAAAAGAGGATATCATCAATACAACATTAATAGCTTTAAGTGTTGGGATGCCTGATCAAATTATTCAATATGCATCACAATATAAAAAGGAATTTATGCCTTATTTTTCTTTGATTTTGATAAGGTTCGATTAATGTATAAAAAAGAAAAATTAGTTGAAAATCAATTTACATGGCCTATATGTAAAAAACTATTATTTCTTATTCTTGAAGATAAGGTTAGTGATGTATTTGTTTGTGAATTAGTTTGGGAAAGACTTTTTTATACTAAAGAACTATCTATAAATGATTGGGCCTTTAGCGCATTAACTCCTTCTTATTGGTCAGAAAAATTTGAAAAAGCTCCTCAAATCATTTCAGAGCGACCAGCCTCAGTACATTTGACTCGATCAATTCCAAAAGACTATAAACAGGGATTGAAAAATTTTCTTAATTTTAAAGGTTATAAGATTAATGAACTCTATCCAAGAAGAACTAGAAGAGCGACGGCAGTAAATTGGTTAATTTATTGGGCGATTGAAAATGATTATTTTTCAAAAGATAATGGATTAATGCCAAGTCCTAGTTCACCACCCGCTAATCCAGTTAAAGGACATTTTGGCGATCCAGAAATTAAATAAGTTTTTTTTGAATAAGGTAAATGATTCTATTAAAGGTATAGTTGTAATGGATACTACTTTCTTTGGAGAGAAGAATTGATTCTTCCTACAATAGCAATTATCGGAAGACCGAATGTTGGGAAATCTACCTTAGTTAATCGTCTTTGCCAAAGTAATGATGCAATAGTATTTGATAAGCCTGGTGTCACAAGAGATAGAACTTATCAAAATGCTTCATGGGGAGGTAAGGAATTTCAAATAGTTGATACTGGAGGTTTAGTTTTTGATGACGATAGTGAATTCCTCCCAGAGATAAGGACACAAGTCTTCTTGGCTCTAGAAGAGGCTTCACTTGCGTTACTGGTGGTGGATGGAAATCAAGGCGTTACTGATGGTGATTTATCAATAGCAAAATGGTTAAGAAACTCAAGCTGCAAAACTATTGTTGCTGTTAATAAATGCGAATCGACTACTTTAGGCATATCCCTAGCTTCAGAGTTCTGGAAATTAGGATTGGGCGAACCTAACCCTATTTCAGCTATTCATGGTTCAGGTACTGGAGATCTTTTAGATCTCGTTATTGGCGAACTTCCTGAAAATAATATCCAGGATGATGAAGAAAAGATAATGATGTCAATTATTGGTAGGCCTAATGTTGGTAAATCTAGTTTGTTAAATTCAATCTGTGGAGAAAAAAGAGCAATAGTTAGTGATATTAGTGGCACGACAACTGATTCAATAGATACGCTTATTAAAAAAGGTGATAATCATTGGAAAATTATTGATACTGCAGGGATTAGAAGAAAGAAAAATGTTAAATATGGCACTGAATTCTTTGGTATTAATAGGGCTTTTAAATCTATAGATAGAAGTGATGTTTGTGTTTTAGTTATAGATGCTGTAGATGGAGTAACTGATCAAGACCAGAAGTTGGCTGGGCGCATAGAAGAACAAGGCAGAGCTTGTATAATTGTTATTAATAAATGGGATCTTGTAGAAAAAAATAGTTCAACAATTTATCAAGTAGAAAAAGAACTTAGATCTAAACTTTATTTTTTACATTGGTCAAAAATGATTTTTATCTCTGCCCTAACTGGACAAAGAGTTGAGAATATTTTTGAGCATGCTCTGAATGCCGTAAATCAACATAGAAGAAGGGTTACTACTTCTGTTGTTAATGAAGTGCTTAAAGAGTCTATTAGTTGGAAAAGTCCTCCAACGAAAAGGAGTGGAAAGCAAGGCAGACTTTATTACGGTACGCAAGTAAAGAATAAACCTCCAACTTTTACTCTTTTTGTAAACGATCCAAAATTATTTGGAATAACGTATAGAAGATATATTGAAAAGCAAATCAGATTAAACTTAGGTTTTGAGGGCACTCCGCTCATTTTACTTTGGAGGGGAAAACAGCAAAGAGCTCTAAATAAAGAAGTCGAAAGGGAAAATATTCAATTAATTCAAAAAGATTAATGAATATACTTACCAAATTTTCTGTTGGTCAATACGTTTATGGGAATAGAAGTTGGCTAAGAATTATAGATAGTAGATTGAAAATAATTATAGTAATGATATTTCTAATCACTCCAATTTGGGCAGGTCCTATATGGAGATTGAGTTTAGTTGGTTCTTTACTATTAATTACTTTTTTAAGTTTATTGCCATCAAGAGTATGGTGGCGATCATTATGCTTTCTCTTCTGCTTATCATTATTAATCGGAATTTTATCATTAATCGCTTCCTCCGATATTCAATCTCTTGATAGCTATTTAAGAAATCCTGACGAGTTACAAGTAGAAGTGGAAAACTATAAAAAATGGAATATATTGCAAATTCCTTCGCAGAAGATATGGTTTATGAACTTTGGTCCTTATAACTTATCGAGAAAAGCCTTTGAATTAGGAATAAAAACCTCCACTTTGATATTTACTGTTATTCATAGTGTTAATTTAATGCTTTTGACTACATTACAAGAAGATATTGTATGGGCATTAAGTTGGTTTATGTATCCATTAAAAAAAATTGGATTACCAATTAATAGGTGGCTTTTTCAATTATTAATTGCATTACGTTTTATTCCTCTAGTACAAGAAGAATTTCAAAATATAATTAAATCAGTGTCAGTTAGATCAATAAATTTTAGAAATTTAGGATTTAAGAAATCATTTAATGTCTTATTAATCTTAATGGAAAGGTTATTTCAAAATATATTTCTGAGAATTGATCAAGGAGCAGAATCATTGCTCTCAAAGAAAGAAATTATTATAAAAACGAATAAATTTAGAACTTTGTATCCTTCCAAATCTTCGAATGTAATTGTTAATACATTATCGATATGTTTTATTTGCATAGCAATTTTTCTTAGAAAACTGTATGGTGCATTATAAATAACATAAAATTTAAGTTTGAGTTCCGAGCGTTATTTAAACCATCCAACATTTGGCATGCTATACCAAGTTTCTCCTGGAAATGATGGGAGAGATATTTATGCTACTTTGTATGCTCAAAAAATGTTTTTTTCGGTAGAAATTAAACAAAGAGAAGTATTTTTTGAAGTTATACCTTATTTAGATGCACGAAATCAGGCTGAATTAAACCTTCAAAAAACCAGAAGACAAGGGTCAGAAGAACTATCTAAATGGGAGAATTTGTTCAAACAAACTTTTTTATAAAGGTGGACCCTTCAAATTATTTAAAAATAAAAAATAAAATACCATCTAATGTAAATATACTTGCTGTAAGCAAAGGATTTAAAAGTCAAGAAATCAAGATTATTCAAAATTTAGGTCAGAATGATTTTGGTGAGAGTAAGTTTCAAGAGGCATTTGAAAAACAGTTTATCTTAAAAGACTTTAAACAAATTCAATGGCACTTTATTGGAAGAATACAAAGTAATAAAATAAGAAAGATAGTTCAAAATTTTAAATACATTCATTCAGTTGATTCATTTGAAAAGTTGCAAAAGATTTCTAATATTTCATTTGAAGAGAAGAAAAATCCATTCATAATGTTGCAGGTCAAGTTGAGTGATGATCCTAATAAAGGAGGTTTGAAGCCTGAATTTTTATTATCGAAATGGAGAGAAATTCAACTATTGAAAAATATCACTTTAATCGGATTGATGACTATTAATCCTAAAGGACTTAGTTCTAATGAAAATTCAGAATTGTTTAAAAAATGTCGATCCCTAGCTGATTCACTTCAACTTCCAGATTGTTCAATGGGAATGTCAGGGGATTGGAAAGAAGCTATTGATGCTGGATCAACTTGGTTACGATTAGGGTCATTAATTTTTGGAGATAGGTAATAATTAGTAATTTTTATAAAAATATTGTCTATAAACTTGCAGTAAAGTGCAAGTAACGTTATTTAAGTATAGGTAGTATGTTCATTTAAAAAATGAATCTATTGCTTAAGGTTTTAATACCTTAGTAATCAATTTCAAGAGGATTTAAAAGGTGTCACTTATTTCTAGATTAAAGGCAGTTGTTGCGGGAGATGAGTATCTCGATGATGATTTTGATGACTTGGATTACGCATCAGAAGATGAATTAAATGATATTAATAATTTCAAACAAAATCCAAAGAATGAAAATGCCCTTGCAAATTCAAATCCATTCGATTTTATGAATAACAACAGATCATCAAAAGTAGTTGGTATGCCTGGAATCTCAAATTCATCCTCAGAAGTAAGCTTAATGGAACCAAGAAGTTTTGATGAGATGCCTCAAGCTATACAAGCATTAAGAGAGAGAAAAACTGTAATTCTCAATTTAACTATGATGGATCCTGATCAAGCTCAAAGAGCGGTTGATTTTATTGCTGGGGGCACATATGCAATTGATGGACATCAAGAGAGAGTCGGTGAAAGTATTTTTCTTTTTGCTCCAAGTTGTGTAAATGTAACTAGTTCTTCCCCAGAAGAGGCTTCTCCTTCTTCTGTGTCTACAGAAACCACACCACAATATAGTTTGGGCAAAAATACTACTCCTGAACCAGCATGGGGTGATTCTAAATTAAGTGCTTATTCATGATTAATCTGTGACAGATAAAATTGCGATTATTGGTTTTGGAAATATTGCAAGTGCTATAGTTACCCCTCTATTAGATAACAAATTAATTCAGCCAGAGAATGTTTTTTGTGTTGTAAATACAGAAAAAAGTTTAGAAAACATAAAAAAAAATTATAAACATAATATAAACGTTTATAAATCAGGTTCTGAAGAGTCAAAAATAATTTGGGATTGTCAATATAAGCTTCTTTCGATAAAACCCCAACAATTAAATGATATAAGAGAGGCCCATCATATAAAAAATAAGGACAATTTAATAGTTTCAATTCTTGCCGGGGTTTCAATAAATAGACTTACTCAAAAGTTTCCTAATCATAAATGCGTGAGGGTGGTTACAAATATTCCAATAACTATTGGAAAAGGTTTAACAGGGATGTCTTGGGGAGAAGAAATTACAGAAGATCAGAAACAATTTACAAAAAAATTATTTGAAAATACTAGTAAAATTTATGAATTTCCTGAAGATTACCTTGATATATTTTTAGCTTTAACTTCATCAGGTCCTGCAATTATTGCTTTAATTATTGAAGCATTAAGTGATGGAGGATTAAGCGGGGGATTACCAAAAATAATTTCAGAGGAACTTGTTATGGAAATGATACTAGGGACTATTTGTCTAATAAAGGAAAATAAACTTACTACCTCTGAGCTTAAAAATTTAGTAACCTCTCCAGGTGGAACAACTATTTCTGCTTTAAGGGTTTTAGAAAAAAAGAGTGTAAGGTCAGCATTAATGGAATCAATAGTTTCAGCTAGTAATAGAAGTAAAGAGTTTCGTTAGGTTTTTCAATTATCTTTTAAATCCATATAAACTTTTTCAAGTGAATTTATATTTTTAGCAATTGTGTATCTCTCAAGTATACGTTCTCTAGCTTTTTCTCCAAGATTCTTTGTAAATGAAGGGTGTTCTACAAGAATTGGGATTATAGTTTTTAATTGTGCAGCTACATTATCAGTTGAAATTACTATTCCTGCTCCGTTATCTAAAACTTCACCATCAGCTCCCGCATCTGTAGCTACACAAGCAGTACCTGTAGACATTGCCTCTAAAAGTGATAATGATAAACCTTCTACTAAGCTTGGTAAGAAAAATACTTCTGCTATTTGCATTATTGCTATCCTAGTTTCTAAATCTAATTCAGCACCCCACCAAATTAATTTCTCATTACCAAGGTTAGAAAAACTATTTTCAAGCGTTGGTTTCATTGGGCCATCCCCAACAATAATTAATTTGCAATTGTGAGTTTTTGTTTGGCGCCAAGAACGTAAAAGTGCCTCGATATTTTTCTCATTTGCAATCCTTCCCATATATAAAAAGATTCTTGCATTTCCAAGTTTGTTTTTCACTTGATCATATTTTTTACTTTTTTCAGAAAAAGGTTTCCAAATATTTTCATCAACGCCGTTTGGAATAATTATTTGTTTGTCTTTAGGTACTCCTAATTTCTGAAGAACATTTTTTTGAGGTTCAGAAAAAATAATTATTTTATCGAACTTTGCTAAAGAGGGAGCATAAAGTTGATATGTTAATTGTTGAGTGCTCGCAGTTAGATTTCTATTTTTTGCATCAAATGGTGGATGAAATGTTCCTATAAGAGGAACATTAATTTCATTACAAAGCTCTGGAAGTCTAAAGTCTAAAGGAGATAAAGTTAGGCTTGCATGTACTATGTCAGGTTTTAATCTTTCGAATGATAGCCTTAGCTCTTTTTCTGCCCTTGGCGAGGGTATTGTATAAACTTGAGACTTAATTAAATATGGGAGACTTACATCAGGATCATTTGCAAGAAATAATGGGTTTGATGCATTTGAACTAGAGGGATTGTCGAAATGAATAAAACTAATCTTATGCCCTCTGGCCTTTAATTCCTTAGTAGTTAAATTACCGTAAGTTACATTTCCACAAAAAGGGGATTTTTTTCCCAGCCAGGCAATATGAACCACATTAATTGAATTAACTATTTATTAAGTTAACAGGCAAAGGCGCCATGATCATATTTTTTAAATTTTTAATGCTTCATGAAAATGCTAACTATATATTTCTCTCAACATTTTTAGTGAAGATAGATCCTTCTCTAATTGAGTAGAGATCCATGTCTCAATAATGAATAATATTTTAAGCCAGACTTTTTTTGGACCCAACAACTCTCCATTAGATTTTATTGGTAATTCTGGGAAAAGAAGTCTCTGTAATAGAGCAACTTCAGATGCATTTATTTTTAGATTACTTTGAGGATCTTCTATGGATGAAAACCCTTCACTTGGCAAATAATAACAACTCCATTCCCAATTTCCTAAAGGTGGAATAATAGTTTCTCCAGTTTTACAACAATGATGAATTGGTAAATTAATACCCCCGATGGCTAATAGATGGATTAAAGATTGAATACTCATTGAGAGCATTTTAATATCTTCTTCTTGAGACTCTTTATATAAATAAATCCTATCAAGATGTGCAAGAACGCAAGATAGATAGTCTTGTTGCTTGTCATTATTACCTACTAATAAAAATGTTAATTCAGTTATTGCTTGTGCGGCTGCAAGACATTCAATATTTTTCCCTAGACCAGAATAGCTTTTTAATATTTTAATTTGACGTACAGATTTAAGATTTCTTTTCCCAAAAATCTGCAGACTTAAATATGTTAAAGGAGTAGCTGCGGCAAGACTACTTTTAGGACGCCTAGCACCAGGTACCGCTAATCTAACAATACCTTGCTCATCTGTAAGGATAGTTATTAATCTATCATTCTCGCCTAATGGAGAAGCTTTAATACAGAGACCTTTTAGTCTGCACTCACCAGAACCAGACATTTAAATAACGTTTACTTCTTGAAAAATTTCATAAAAATTGGAAGTTCCAACGCAACTAATTCCATTATCAAACAAATCAATTACTTGCGTTAGTTTTTTTATTCCACCTACAACTTTGGTTTGATTTTGTGAGCCTGTTATTTTTAGTATTTCGTGGACATCATTAGATGTAAGAGGAGACCCAAACCCGTCCCCGAATTGAAAATTTTTTATTCCTAATTCCAAACATATTTCTATCGCATTAATAAAAACTTCTTTTTGTAGTTTTGATTTATTTATGATTATTGAAACTGGTAATCCAGATAATTTAACTTGCTCAATTTCAGCAGCAAAAGTTTCTAAATTTCCTTTGGATAAATTGATAAAGTTTGGGATATATTCAATTCCTTTTGCACCCTTATCTTTTGCAAAACAAACTAAATCTTCAATAAATGAAACTGGTATATCTGCTAAAGGGTAAGAAATAAGTGCGTTTATATCGGCACTATAATTACCCAAACAGTTTTTGAGATCAGTAAAATAATTTAATGAAGTGGAAATATTTTTGATATTGAATTTTCTTATTAAATCGCAATTCACACAGAAATCTTCCCAGGATAGATAAGGGTTAATAATAATTGCATGAATTTTCTCTTTTAAATCATATTCAATATTGGGCATTTAAAACTTATTTAGATTGAATCAGTCCATAACCGCCATGATTCCTTTTATATATAACTTGAAGTTCATTATTTTTCTTGTTTCGAAAAACATAAAAATCATGATCAATTAGATCTAATTGTTTTCTTGCTTCTTCTGATGAAATTGGATGCATTTCAAAGTATTTATTTTTTATAGATGGTTCAGGCAGACTTGCTTCCATTCCTTCCTTGAGTAAAGCTTTATCTAAAAATCCTGATTCCATACTTACAATTGGTAAAGGCTCTTTATTTTTAAATTGATTGTTATGAGTTGTTTTATTGTTTCTTTCTTTGTATTTACGTAATTTTCTACAAAGTTTATTTGAAACTAAATCAATGCTTGAGTATAAATTTTCAGTTTTTTCTTCAGCTCTTATTACGGTACCATTTGCAAAAATAGTAACTTCTGCAGTTTGGAACGAGACTCTTGGGTTCTTTTCAATTGAGAGGTGTATGTCAGCTTCTTTAACGATATCCTTATAGTGATGCGTTGCTTTTTCTATCTTTGCCTCAGTATATTCTTTTAATGCTCCAGTGAGCTCAAGATTCTTTCCATGGATTAAAATTTTCATAACAAATCTAAAAATATTTACTTACTTTCTAAATCTACTTAAATATGGAAAATAGAACAGCAATAATTAAACAACCTGATAATATTTCTTCTTTTAATGATGTTTATAAATTACAAAAAGAATATCAGGAGGCATTGATTTTAGATAATTCTAACCCTGACTTTATTTGGATAGGTGAGCATCAACTCTGTTATACGTTGGGTAGAGGATCTAATTACGATAATTTATTATTTTCTTTGGATGATGATAAATATGATGTTTTTAAGATTAATAGAGGTGGTGAGGTTACTTGTCATATGCCTGGACAATTAGTAACTTACTTGGTTTTAGATTTGAAAAATTTTAATAAAGATTTAAATTGGTATTTAAGAAAAATTGAAGAAATTATTATAAGAATTCTTGGAACTTTTAATATAAATTGTCATTCAAGAGAGGGTTTCACTGGTGTTTGGATAGGAAATAAGAAAATTGCTTCAATTGGAATTGGTTGTAAAAGATGGATTACAATAAATGGATTTTCAATCAATATTGACTGCGAATTAGAAAACTTTAATAAAATTGTTCCTTGCGGGATAGAAAATTGTCTTATGGCAAATATGATTGATTACAACAAAAATTTAAATATTCAAGAAGTCAAGAGAATTGTTAAAAAAATCATTCAGGAAGAATTTAATTTTGATTTTGTATCAAAATAGAAATTAAAATTTCAAAATCAATTTAATATGGGTGATTTAGCATACTGGCCTTCAGCCAAACTTCTTTCTAAAAAAGATAAATTTGCTAAAAATAGAGATTTTATTAAGAACCTTCATCATATAGATCAAATTTGGGAAAAATTAAAATTTAAATGTGGTGATACTTTAGCTGTTTGCGATTTAAGAGGGAAATACAAAGAAAAATTTTCTTATTCTGATCTAGCTGATTTAATAACAAAAGTTTCTTTTTCTTTTAAAAATTATGGTTTAGCAAAGGGGGATGTAGTTACTGTAATTTCTGAAAATTCTCCAAGATGGCTAGTAGTTGATCAAGGCTTAATGCGTATAGGAGCTATAAATGCAGTGAGAGGTATTAATTCTCCTTCAGTAGAATTAGACTATATTATTGAGCACTCTAATTCAGTAGGTCTAATAGTTCAATCTAAGGAGATTTGGCTAAAGTTAAATAACAAAGAAGAATTAAAAAAAAGACTGAAATTTATAATCAATTTAGAAGATGAACAATTTGAAAGTTTAATAAGTTGGAGTAAATTTATAAGTTCAGTAGAAAAAGAAAATTCACAAAATAATAATCTTGAAAAATTTAATCCAGAAATTGATGACGTCGCTACTATTCTTTACACTTCTGGGACAACAGGAAAACCTAAAGGTGTCCCCTTGACTCATGCAAATTTTTTACATCAGATAATCAATTTAGCTTATATCGCTGATCCAGAACCAGGGACCTCTGTATTAAGCGTTTTGCCTATCTGGCATTCTTATGAGAGGAGCGCTGAATACTTCTTTTTTTCATGTGGTTGTTCTCAATACTATACAATTCCAAAATTTCTGAAAGATGATATTACACAAGTAAAACCTGTTGTCATGGCTACTGTACCAAGACTATGGGAGGCAATACATGATGGTTTTTTTCAGGCGTTGAAAAAAATGCCTTCCAAAAAGCAAAAACTTATTAAGTTTTTGATAAGTAATAGTTCAGTTTTTAAAAGAAGTCTAAGAAAGATAAGAAATTTAGATGTCAATCAAACAACTTTTAAATCAAAAATCCCCTTACTGGGTTCTGTTATTGGCCGATATCCTTTACATAAATTGTCTACTATTTTTTTATGGCCGAATATTCTTAGACAACTATGCGGAGAAAAACTGAAATTTCCCATTAACGGCGGAGGTGCTTTGCCAGAACATGTGGATCTTTTTTTTGAATCTCTAGGTGTAGATGTTTTAGTAGGATATGGCCTCACAGAAACTAGTCCAGTATTAACTTGTAGGAGAAGAGAATTAAATGTTAGAGGATCATCCGGTCAGCCTCTAGCATTTACTGAAATCAAAATAGTAAATGATGATAAAAAAAAGATTCTGAAGTTCAGAGAAGTCGGAAAAATTCTTGTTAAGGGACCACAAGTAATGAAAGGTTATCTTGATAATGAATTAGCTACAAAAGATGTTTTATCCAAGGATGGTTGGTTTGATACTGGTGATTTAGGTTTCCTAATACCAAATGGTTCTCTTTTTATAACAGGAAGAGCCAAGGATACAATAGTGCTATCAAGTGGTGAAAATATAGAACCGAATCCTCTTGAGACCGAAATCCTTAGTTCTGAATTTATTAATCAGATTCAACTAGTAGGTCAAGACAAGAAATGTTTAACAGCCCTTGTAGTGCCTAATGTCGAATTGGTTAAAAACAAGTTTTTGGAAGAAGACCTTTCGAAATTAAACCTTAATAAGAATATTGGTACATTTTTTAAATCAAAAATTAATAATTTGCTTAAAAGTCGATTAGGAGCAAGATCAGAAGAACAAATATTAGATTGTTATTTTGTTGATGCCTTTACTTTAGAAAATGGTTTGTTAACTCAAACTCTTAAACAAAAAAGAAAAGAAATAGAAAAAAAGTATTCATTACAAATAGAAAATATGTATGAAAACAAATTTAGTAAGAAAATTTGATTTGTTCTATCTATATTGAAAAGGTAATTTAATTTTTTATGGAAACAAAAAACTCAATATCTATAAAGCGCTCAATAGCTATTAAAGCTGTAGTTACACCAACTTGGAAAGAAGATGCTGAAAAAGAATTAAGTAAAGCAATTTCAAACATTGACCAGCAATTATCTCAACTTGAGCAGGAGGGGCAGCAAATAGTAAATAATATTAGATCCCAATCGGTTAATCCTCTGGATCCAAGAGTCCAAGAACAGGTTAGTCAGGTGCAACAACAAGTGGCAGCAAAACGAAATGAAATTGAAGAACAAAAAAGAAATCTACTTCAACAACAGAGTCAAGTTCGCGAATTAAAAATGGACGAAATTGTTGATCAAGGACAAGTGGATAGTTTCTGTGATGTCACTGTGGGCGACAATCTTATTGAAAAAATGCAAGTCTCAATTACTGTTAAAGATGGAGTTATTCAATCTATAGATAATAATTAAATAAAAAGATTTAGTATTTTTGATAAAAATAAGCAGAGCTTAATTGCGAAAAGTTTTAAACTCTAATCGATCTAAATTATTACTTTCTTAAGTTTTAAGAGTTCCCACTGTGAACATGATTTCGTATAATTAGATCAAGAGTTAAAAGGGTTCTTAATCATAAAAACTTTTGAAAGTTTGGTAAAAATCCCTTAAAACTTATGCAATAACAATTTTCTTATGTCTCACGAAATATTCATGCCTGCCTTGAGTTCTACTATGACGGAGGGCAAGATTGTGGAATGGTTGAAAAATCCGGGAGATAAGGTTGAAAGAGGCGAATCTGTCTTGGTTGTTGAATCTGACAAGGCAGATATGGATGTTGAATCTTTTCAAGATGGATATCTTGCAGCAGTTTTAATGCCTGCTGGCAGCACTGCACCTGTTGGAGAAACTATTGGTCTCATTGTAGAAAATGAGGATGAGATAGCTTCAGTTCAGGAACAAAATAAAGGAAATCAATCCGAAGTCTCTACTTCAGACCAACTTGAATTGGTAAGCAATAAAACCGAAGAAAAACCAGTCTCACAAAATGAAAATGTTGAAAAAGAAGAAAAAGAAGTCGTCTTAAAGAGTAAAAAGCTTGTACCATCTTTTAATAGCGATCAAATTAGTGCTGCTACAAGTAATGTCTCTTCAAGGGTAATTGCATCTCCAAGAGCAAAAAAACTTGCCTCTCAAATGGGTGTTGACTTGGCAAAGGTTCATGGATCTGGACCTCATGGAAGAATTCAAGCCGATGATATTTTAAAGGCTAACGGTCAACCTGTCTCTATACCATGGATAGGAGAAGGTGGTTCTCCTGCAAGTATTTCTAGTTCAAATTTGGGAGTTGAAAGTAAGCCAGAAACTTCAGGAAATAGTTTTGGTAATCCTGGAGAAACAGTTCAATTTAATACTCTTCAAAAAGCAGTAAATAAAAATATGGAATCTAGTTTAGATGTTCCATGTTTTAGGGTGGGATACTCTATAAATACAGATAAATTAGATAATTTTTACAAAAAGGTAAAACAGAATGGAGTGACTATGACTGCTTTGCTTGTAAAGGCAGTCGCAAAGACACTAAAGAAACATCCTCAAGTTAACTCAAGTTTTTCGGAAAATGGAATTTCTTATCCAGAAAATATAAATATTGCTGTTGCTGTTGCAATGGAAGATGGTGGATTAATAACTCCAGTATTAAAAGAACCATGCAATACTGATTTGTTTGAATTATCTAGGGAATGGAAAGATCTTGTAAAAAGATCAAGATCAAAACAATTAGAACCTGATGAATACTCAACGGGAACATTTACCTTATCTAACCTTGGTATGTTTGGAGTTGATAGATTTGATGCAATTCTACCCCCAGGTACTGGTGCGATCTTGGCGATAGCATCATCGAAACCAACTGTTTTAGCTAATAGCGATGGTTCAATTTCTGTAAAAAAAATAATGCAAGTAAATCTAACAGCTGATCACAGAGTGATCTATGGAGCTGATGGTGCTTCATTCTTAAAAGACTTGGCTTACCTGATCGAAAATGAGCCAGAGACACTTGTATCTTAAATTTAATTGATATCTCAAATTAATAATGAAGAAAGAGATTATAAGCTTGGAGCTTATGACTACTTTCTTGATCCTTCATTAATTGCTAATAAACCTTCTGCAATAAGGCATGAATCAAGATTGATGATAGTGAGGAATAGTGTTTTAGAAGAGAACTGTTTAACTAATAAATTTACCAAGAATCTTTTAGATGAATTTAGAAAAGGGGATCTTGTAGTTGTAAACAATACTAAAGTAATGAAAGCTAGGTTGAAGGTTGAATTAGAAAATAGGACGTTAGTCGAATTATTAGTCTTAGAAAGATCCCATGAATGTGTTTGGTTATGTTTGGCAAAGCCAGCGAAAAAGTTAAAAATAAATAGAAAAATAATATTAAAATCTCCTTCTTCACAAGATATTAATTTGATGGTTGATGGGGTTGATGAAGAAACTGGAGGGAGATTTATTAAATTTCCGGAAAATATAACTGATCTCAATTCAATGAATGATCTTCTTGATAAATACGGTGAAATACCTCTCCCGCCTTATATAAAAAATACCGAAGAAGAATCTTTTCATCAGAATAGTTATCAAACTGAGTATGCAACTAATCCAGGGGCCGTTGCCGCGCCAACTGCTGGTTTACACTTAAGCAAAAGTCTTATTTCCAATCTAAAAAAAAAAGGAGTAATAATTTTACCGATAACTTTGCACGTGGGCTATGGAACATTCAAACCAATTGATCAAGAAGATCTAAGTGACTTAAAACTTCATAAAGAATGGGTAAGTGTTAATAAGGAAGTAGTGGAGGAAATAAAAAAAATAAAGAAAACAGATAGAAGAATAATTGCTATTGGGACAACTAGCGTGAGAGCTCTTGAAAGTTGTTATTCTCACGAAATTAATGACTTTATTCCGATAGCGAAATACGTGGATTTAGTAATTAAGCCAGGTTATAAATTTAAGGTAGTTGATGGATTATTAACTAATTTTCATCTTCCTAAAAGCTCTTTATTACTATTAGTAAGTGCAATGATTGGTAGAGAAAGATTATTAGATTTGTATAAAAAAGCCATAAGAGAAAAATTTAGATTTTTCTCTTATGGCGATGCTATGTATATTTCACCAGATTCATTACTGGAGAAAAAATATATTTAGGCTTTGACTGGTTCTTGAATGATTCCGCTTGGAACTTCAGTAAACATAATTGATGATAAATATCTCTCTGCTAAATCAGGTAGAACAACTACAATAGTTTTTCCCGCATATTCATCTTGTTCAGCTAATCTAACAGCAGCAGCAGCAGCAGCTCCACAAGATATTCCAACTAATAAACCTTCTTCTTTTGCTAATCTAAGAGCCATCTCGATTGACTCGTCATTTGTTACCTGTTCAACCTTATCAACAATTGACAAGTCAAGGTTCTTAGGAATAAATCCTGCTCCAATTCCTTGAATTTTATGTGGTCCAGATTTAACCTCTTCTCCATTCATCGTTTGTGTAATAACAGGACTATGTGAGGGTTCTACAGCTACAGAAGTAATATTTTTGCCCTTCTCTTGCTTAATGTATCTTGAAACTCCTGTAATTGTGCCGCCAGTCCCAACCCCTGCAACTAAAACATCAATTTCACCATCGCAATCATCCCAGATTTCTGGCCCAGTAGTTTTGAAATGAATTTCAGGGTTTGCTGGATTATCAAATTGACCTGGCATAAAATATTGAGAAGGATTACTTTCTGCAATTTCTTTAGCTTTAGCTATTGCTCCAGGCATACCTTTAGATGCCTCTGTTAAAACAATTTCAGCACCCAACACTGCCATAACCCTTCTCCTCTCAATTGACATGGATTCTGGCATTGTAAGGATCAGTTTATAACCTCTTGCTGAAGCAGTAAAAGCTAGAGCAATTCCTGTATTCCCAGAAGTTGGCTCAACAATAGTTTTGTCTTTTGTAAGCTTCCCACTTTTCTCTGCATCCCAGATCATGTTTGCGCCAATCCTACATTTGACACTGTAAGCAGGGTTTCTACCTTCAATTTTTGCAAGTACTGTAGCTTTCGCGTTTTTAGTAACTGATTTTAATTTTACTAATGGAGTGTTTCCAATAGCAAAACTGTTGTCCTCATAAATTTTTGCCATTTATATATAGAGAAAATATATATTAATACTAACTATTATTCAGAAAAATAGTATATAAGTTTCTATACGGTAAATACTAGGAATTTAGAAATTATTTAGTGCTTCAGAAAAGCTTTTCCACAATTGATCTTGGTCTTCTAAACCAACTGATACTCTTATAAGGTGCGAAGGTATACCAAAACTTTCAGCCCAATCCAACTCGTCATAATGAGCTAGTAAAACATAAGGACAAACTAGAGTAAATTTTGTACCTAAACTAGGTCCTTTAGATACTTGTAGAGAATCATAAAATTTTTTAGCTTTGTTCAATCCTCCATTTAATTCAAATGATAATAAGCAGCCGTATCCTCCATCAGAAGTAAGTAAAGAATTAAAATTTGGACAATTTTCAGGATGGAAAATATTTTTAATCTCGCTACGGGTCTCTAATCTTTTTTTTAATTCTAAACATGCTTTATTTTGTTCAAAAACTCTTTGATTTACATCTCTACTAACTTTCTCTAGATAAACTGTATCTCCATCGGAAAGTGTTGGAAGATTAATCTCGTTTAATACATTTCTAAATTGATCAATCCATTTGCTTTTTGGATTTAGTATTAATGATCCGGCAAGAATATCACCACTACCTGAAAAAATTTTTGTAAGTGAAGTAAAAACTATATCTGCATGTTCTAGGGAATTTATATTTAAATTTGAACCAATTGTATCGTCAACAATTAAGGGAATATTTAACTTTTTTGCTATTTTTGAAATTTTTTTAATGTTTACACATTTGAGCATTGGATTACTCGGTAGTTCAATAATTAATGCTGATGGCTTTATTCTTTTGATTTCTAATTCAATATCCTCGCAATTTTCTTCTGTTATTAACTTGGCTCCATGAAAGATATTCATTGGTAATTTAAGTACATCTACATATGGAAAACCAATTTGGAGTGTAGGTTTAGCTGGAAATAATTTATATATGATTTCTAATGATGTATGCAATGCAGACATTCCAGATGAAGTTAAGTGAATATCATTAGAGTTAATTTTTGTAGATTTAGAAATTCTATTTTTTATTCTTTGAGAACATTCATTTACGTAAGATTTTGGAGGGCAATCTTCAAGACCTAGTTCTGCAGCAGCAGCCCTTGAAGATAAACCAAGACCAGTATGTTGCCAAAAAGATTTTGCATAAATACTTCCTTCTTTTTCAGTTATTAAGAAAGCTAAATTATCTCTTCTTTCTATTAATGTGAATTGTTCAGAAGTATTTCTATCAATGTATTTTTTAGCTTTAAAAGCTATGCTTTCATTTGGATATGGCCAGATACTTTTATTTTTGTAGTAATTTTCCTTTTTTACTTTTTCGCATAATCTTTTCACTATGGGGTTTAGCCCGAATCTTGGGTAAATGGACTTCAATAAATTCATACATTCTTGATTTTTTTCCTCGTAATTTATTACATCATTCCAAGTTGGTAATGCTACAGAAACAGCATGAATACTATCAGGAATAGAATATCCCAACTCTAAATTTTTCCATATAGGGTTTTTAAGTAAATCTCTCAATTTTCAGAATTTATTTAAAGCAAATAATATGTCTGAGATTAAATCGTTTGTTTCTTCACATCCAATAGATAATCTGACAAGAGCATCATCTATCCCTAAAAGATTTTTTGTTTCATCATCAACAGAAGCATGAGTCATTGTTGCGGGGTGACAAATTAAACTTTCAACTCCTCCAAGGCTTTCTGCTAGCGAGAAATATTTGAGAGATTTGCAAAATTTAAAAGTATCCTCTTTTTTAAGATTTAATTTTATGGTGATCATCGAACCTCCAGATCTCATTTGCGATTTTGCTAAATTAAATTGCGGATGTTTTTGATTAAAAGGATAAATTACTTTACTAATTATTTTATGATTCTCTAATTCTTCAGAAATTAATTTTGCACTTTGCGTTTGTTGTTCGATTCTTAAAGGAAGAGTTTTTACTCCTCTCGTAATGAGCCAACTATCAAAAGGGGATGGTTGAAGCCCTAGAGCTTTTTGAGAGAAAAGCATCTTACTATTCCATACCTCATTATTTGTCAGGACTGCTCCACCAAGCGCATCACTATGTCCATTAATGAATTTTGTTGTGCTTACGAGTGATAGTGTTGCACCAAGGTCTAATGGTTTTTGAATAAGTGCCGTTGAAAAGGTGTTGTCTACAACTACTGGGATTTGTAGTTTATTCGCTTCATCACAAATCGCCTTAATATCAAGTACCTTCAAAAGTGGATTAGTTGGACTTTCTAGCCATATCAAGGTTGGTTCGAAGTATGAAATCTTTTTTATATTATCTTCGTTTGTAAAATCTGTGTATAAAACTTCTAGTCCAAATTTCTTGAAAACTTTTTCGAACATCCTCACTGTACAACCATAGAGATTTGATTCGCAGAGTATCTTGTCACCTGATTTAAGTGTTGATGAAATTGCTGTTACCGCGCTAATTCCAGATCCAAAAACTGTACAGTATTTAGAATCTTCTATTGATTTAAGGACGCTTTCTAGAATTCTAAAGTTTGGATTGCCTGATCTTGTGTAGTCGAAATTATCTTTATTTCCATGTTTGAAAGTAGATGTAGAAAAAATAGGAGGCATAACGCATCCAGTTTCTTCTGCAAATGTTTCCCCATGGTGAATAGATAAGGTCTTAAAACCTGGCTTTTTTATATTATTTTCCCTATTTCCCATTATTTTTAAAAATAAGAATTAAATTAAATCTCTCATTTTTTAAAAGAGAGATTTAATAATCCAAAGAAAAGTAGTTTTAAACTTTTCTGGAATAATATTCAACAACTAGTAGTTCGTTTATTTCAAGAGCCACCCACTCTCTATCGCATTTCCCATTTATTTTTCCTGTTAATTTAGGTTTGTCTAAATCAAGATGAGGTGGGACATTTGCTAAACCAGGGAATTCTATATTGCCTTCTACAAGTTTTTTGCTTGCTTTGTTTTCTTTAATTCCGATTACATCACCTGATTTGCATTGATAACCAGCAATATCAAGAACTTTTCCATTAACGGTTACATGGCCATGATTTACTATTTGTCTTGAGCCTGGAATGGTACCTCCAAATCCTAATCTAAAACAAATATTATCAAGTCTGTTTTCTAAAAGTCTTAGTAGGTTAGTTCCTGTAGATCCTTCTTGAGCTCTAGCTTTTTTTACATAACGTACTAGTTGTTTTTCAGAAACTCCATAATTAAACCTAAGTTTCTGCTTTTCTTCTAGACGAATTGCATATTCTGATCGCTTGCGACGGGCTTGGCCGTGCTGACCTGGAGGATTAGACTTCTTTGAAGCTTTCCTGGTGAGACCTGGTAGTTCTCCCAAGCGACGCGTAACCCTTAATCTGGGGCCGCGGTATCTTGACATAATTTTAAATTAATTAGAAATTTGCAATAAATTGGATAATTGATTAAATTCAATTAAACTAATTACTACTGGAAATTTTATTTTACATCATTAAAGTGTTCAAAACTATTAATAAATCAATTACTTCTATACTTCTTTTTATGATTTCGTTTTATCAAAAGTGGTTTTCTCCTTTTTTCGGACCAAGATGCAGATTTATTCCAAGTTGCAGCTCTTATGGATATGAGGCAATTACTAGACATGGTCCTTGGAAGGGAGGATGGTTAACTTTAAGAAGATTAAGCAGATGTCATCCTTTAACTCCCTGTGGATGTGACCCTGTTCCTGACTAAATGAATGAAAATATTTATTTTTGTTAGGCAGGGATGTTGCCTTTGTGATTCATTAAAAAACAAACTGGCAGAAATAAATCTTAATGAGTTATTCCCTAATCTAGAGGAGCTCAAAGAAATTGATATTGATAGGGTCGATTTATATAAAGATAAATATAAAAAATATGATTATGAAGTACCTGTTATTGCTGTTGAAGGAATTAGGTCAGAGGAGATTATAGAATTGCCTCGCATTTCTCCAAGATTAAAAGATAATCAATTAAAGAATTGGTTTCAAAAAAATATTAGTACCATTTTAGAGAAATAATTTTTTTATATGAGATGTATAAAATTACATAAACTTTTAGATTTGGTAGGAATTATTCCTTCATTAGAATTAATCGATCATGAAATCAATAATATTTCTTTTAACTCTAAAGAAGTTCAAAAAGGAACTTTATTCTTAGGTATGCCTGGTTTAAATGTTGATGGAGGAAAATATTGTATTGAGGCAATTGAAAATGGCGCGGAGGCTGCCATTATTGGGTCTGCTGCAAAAGAGAAAATTGGATCTATTGATCGAGAAAGGATTTTGATTATAGAGGATAATTTAGATTATATTTTTGGTCAAATAGTCGCTGAGTTTTGGAATAGGCCTTCAAGAAAACTTAAACTTATTGGTGTTACGGGTACAAATGGAAAAACGACAATTACTTTTTTATTGGAATATCTTTTAAAAAAATTAGGGAAAAAGACTGCATTATTTGGGACCTTGCTCAATAGATGGCCTGGCTTTTCAGAAGTGGCTTCTCATACAACTGATTTCGCCGATAAACTTCAAAAGAAATTAAATGCTGCTGTTGAGGTAGAATCTGAATTCGCGATATTAGAGGTAAGTTCTCATTCTATTGCTCAAAACAGGATATCAGGATGCGAATTCGAGGCGGCTATTTTTACTAATTTAACTCAAGATCATCTTGATTATCACTTAGACATGGAATCATATTTTCAAACAAAAAGAAAATTATTTTTCCCACCTTACTTAAAAGAAAAAGATGGAATTTGTGTGTTAAATCATGATGACCATTGGATATCTAAATTATCATCTGATCTTGAAAAAAGATCTTCATTAGTCTCTACAAAGGTTACTGAAAGTGAATTTGAAAATGATGAATTTTTTTTCGTAACAGATAAAAAATTTACTGAAAATGGTTCCACCTGTATTTTTCATACACCTAGGGAAAAAATTCAACTTTTTGTTCCACTTGTTGGTGAATTTAATTTAATGAATGCGATTCAAGCAATCACAATTTTGTATAAACTTAATTTTTCTTTAAAAGATCTATCAAAGTTAATACAATCTTTCCCTGGTGCTCCTGGGAGAATGGAGAAAATACAAATTGATAATCAAGTCGTTTTAAGATCACTTCCAACAGTAATTGTAGATTACGCCCACACTCCTGATGGATTAAAAAAAGTTTTGCAATCAATTAAAAAACTTTGTGAAGGGAAACTCATAACTGTTTTTGGCTGTGGCGGAGATCGAGACCGTAGTAAAAGGCCTTTAATGGGATCAATAGCTGAAGAGTTTTCTGATCAACTTTTTATAACTTCAGATAATCCAAGATCAGAAGAACCCCAAAAGATAGTAAATGATATTTTGATGGGTATAAAAAAAAGAGAAAAAATAACAATTGAGATTGATAGATTTAAAGCAATAAATGAATCTATTAAATTTGCCAATAAAGAAGATATTGTTTTAATTGCAGGAAAAGGACATGAAGACTACCAAATTCTCAATGATAAAGTTATTAATTTTGATGATAGAAAAATAGCTTATAAATTATTAAAAGAAAAAAGTAAATCTCAATAAAATTTCCTAATCAAATTAGAAAGATCTTTACGCAAAGCACAAGAAAAATTTCTTAGAATCAATGGAGTTATTCTTAATGAAATGAAAGGCTTAGCCTTAGTTGTAGGCGCAGGTGGAATTGGAACACAAATAGCTAAAGATCTGGATGAAAGTGAAAAAGATTTAGATGTCGTTTTGTGTGGAAGAAAGAGTGAATTTAATGCTTTTTGGGAATTAGATATAGAGGATTCTCAATCCCTTTTACAGTTGAAAAATAAAATATCAAATCATCCTTCAAAATTAAGGCTAGTTGTTAATGCTACAGGTAGACTTCATAGTGATTCTCTTCAACCAGAAAAAAGATTACAACATCTTGATAAAAAAAATATGATGGAAAGTTTTTCAATAAATGCCTTTTCTCCTATTTTATTAGCTAAAGCGATTGAAGAATTTATACCAAAAGATTTTGATTTTAATTTTGCAAGTATAAGTGCAAGAGTGGGCAGCATTGGAGATAATCAAACTGGAGGTTGGTATTCATATAGAGCTGCAAAATCTGCGCAAAATCAGTTTTTTAAATCTTTAAGTATTGAATGGGCTAGACGTTTCCCAAAGGCTACTATCACATTGCTTCATCCAGGGACAGTAGATACTGATCTATCAAGACCTTTTCATAAATTTGTTCCAAAACATAAATTATTTAGTAAAGAAAAATCTTCCCAATTCTTGATCAATATTATTAAAAATCAAACTCCAGCATCTAGTGGAAAATTTATTGCATGGGACAACTCGGAGATACCTTGGTAAACTAAACTTTTTCTTTATTATCAATAGATCTTTAAGTCAATATTTTTTTTATCTCTTTAGCAAGTAAATCAATCTCAGCTTTTGTAGTCATTTGATGTACGCATGCTCTAAACCATTTTGGATCTTCTAAAACTCTAATCCAAATTTTCTTTTCTCCAAGTTTCTTTACAAATTTATCCTTATCTTTAATATTTTCGATATTAAAACTAACAATCCCATTTAAATATTTTTTTTCTAAAACCAATTCAACACCATTTAATTGATTTAATTCATCCCAAAGTTTTCCACTTAATTTTCTGATATTTTTGTTTTTATCTTTTTCATGGCAGTCTTTATCCAAAAGATCTAAAGAATTCCGGAGCCCACCAAGTAAAGGAATACAAGAGGTAGCTATTTCAAATTTCCTTGCATCATCATGAAAAAGATTATCTGAAGGCTCATAAATGCCTTGTTCTTTTTTTAATGATTTCCAACCAATTATTGTTGGATCTGTTTCATGAATAAATCTATCTGAGACATAAATGGCTCCAAGTCCTTCTGGTCCACATGCCCATTTATGAGAAGTTATTGAATATAAATCAGAATAAAAAACTTCTTTTTCAATATTTATGTGCCCAAAGGTTTGAGCACCATCAACAAGTAAATAAGAATTTTCTCGATTATTTTTTAATTCGATAGAAATTTCTTTTAAAGGAATTTTATATCCAAAGTTCCATAAAATATGAGAAATAATTAGGATTTTAGTCTTACTATTTAGATTTTTCAAAATCTCTAAAATTATATTTTCGTCGTTTAGATTTTTAATTTTTTGGATTGGTAAAATTTTGAATATCAATTTATTTCTTCTGCAAAATTCTCGACTTGCAGCCACTACTCCTGGATGTTCACAGTCACTTATTAACAACTCTTCTCCTTCTTCTACTTTTATTCCCCAAAAGGGCAAAATCATACCGGAAGAGATATTTTCGGTTAAAGCTACATTCTTTGAATTGATACCTAATTTTTGCGCAATGATTCTTTTTGTGGTCAATATTTCTTTGTAAATAAAAGGCCACATATCATTGGTAAATGGACCTAAATCTTGGATAATTTCCCAAGTTTTAACTATTGCTTCTAGAGAAGATTTTGGTAATGGTCCTTGTCCACCATAGTTGAAATAATACTTATTTTTTAATGCTGGTATTTGATCTCTTAGATTATTTCTCATGGAAATTATTATTATATTTTCAACTCTTGAATTTTTTTAAATATTGCCTACTAAAGTTACTGTTCTAAATTCAATATCTTCAATTACTTTCCAAGGTTCAGCACTCCTTTCTGCAAATTCTAAATTTTTAAATCCTAGTTCTTTAAAATCACTGATAAACTCTGGCTCATACCATGCTCCACTAATACATCCTGTCCATAGATCATAATCATTTTGCAATCTTAAAGGAACTTTTTTGTTAGAGACTATATCGCTAATTGCAATTCTTCCATTATCGTTTAAAACTCTTTTTATATTATTTAGAAGGTTATTTCTAGATTCTGGACTTACCAAGTTTAAAACGCAATTACTTAAAATAATATCAACTGATTTATCTGCGATTAATGGATTTAAATCTTTATCTAATTCATCAAGTTTTTCAATTGAACCTTCTAGAAATTCTGTATTTTTGAAACCTATATTTTTTGTAACTTCTTTAGAGGCTGATCTAGATAAAGAAAGCATCTCAGGATTCTGATCAACTCCAATAACTTTCCCTTCTTTCCCAACAATCTGGGCACAAATAAAAGCATTTTTGCCACTACCACTTCCAAGATCTAAAACCACATCATTTTTTTGAACATATTTTGTTGGATCACCACACCCATAGTCTCTTTCTATAACCTCTTGAGGAATTGCTTCAAGTAAAACGGGATTAAACCCAACTGGTGTACAAAGACAACTTTCTTTTACTTGTGCGGCTGAACCATATCTTTCTTGAATAGCATCTTTATGATCCAATTGATTAGGTGCTTTATTCGTTGTGTTTGTGTTACAGCAACTTTCAGACATATTTTTTAAAGGACTCTTGATAAATATAGCCAAAAAAAAAGCCCCTGAAAAAGGGGCTTTTAATTTGTTTAATTAAATTATTTAGTGTAATTAACACCTCTGTAATTTAATTCTGCTTTTTCATTACTTGAAGAAGCGTCATCCATTCTGTTGGTGTATACGTTTCTTCTGTAGGTAAGTTCAACAAGTTGCTTTTTAGCAGCTTCTTTGTTTTGAACGTAGTTTTTACCCCTGTAAGTTAAAGTAGTCATGATTCGATGTGACAACACGGCCATCCCCCGTTCCATGGTATGACTCGAACTGCGCCCTCAAATGAGGGTGAACGAAAAAGTAGCGATTGCTACCAAATTATTATAAGCGTATTTTCAGCTGGATGTCTAGCTTTTACAAATAGAAACTAATATTTAATGTTTTTTTAATTATTATCTTAGGTAAATTTTTTTATAAATAGTCTCTAAAAAGGATTATGTTTATATTTGGTTTAAACTTCATATAACTATTTTTTTATGACAGGTTTTTTATATTTCTTGGGGAATACTTTAAGGTGGCCAGTCCTAAAGCCAAAAGAATTTTTTTCCCTACATGCGTATTTTTCAATTATTTATTTGATAACTTTTACTTTGAGTAAATATGATGTAAGCCAATCAAATTTAGTTTTTACTCTAGGAATTCTTGCACCTCTTCTAATCGCTATTGGGCAAGGACTTCCAATTGATTGCCTTGATATGGAATCATCTTTGTTGAAGGAATTAAAAACTAAATAATATATTTTTCAGTTTAAGATTTTTATAAAACCTGTACAACTTCACTTATTTCAGGAATCATTTCTTTTAACTTTCTTTCAATACCCATTTTTAGAGTCATAGTGCTACTAGGGCAACTACCACATGCCCCTTGAAGTCTGACTTTGACAATTGGACCGTCTATTTCTGCAATCTCTACATTACCTCCATCAGAAATTAAAAAAGGTCTTAGCTCGTCAAGGACTTTTTCTACATTTTCGTTTGTCAGCGAGAGTGTTTCAGTACTCATAATTTTGGATTAACTTTATAATAAGCCTAGAAAGGAATCTGATTAATTGCAAAAAAGATAATTTTCTGTTGTGACTTCATCTAAAAATCCCACTAATGACAATAGCTACTTTGATGCAGTCTTAGTAGGAGCAGGGATAATGAGCAGTACTTTAGCCCTCCTAATTTCAGAAGTTTTACCAGATATAAAGTTTCTTATTATAGAAAAATTAAATGCTCCAGGAAGTGAAAGTACTGGCGCTTTTAATAATGCAGGTACAGGACATGCGGCTAATTGCGAATTAAACTATACCCCTTTAGATGAAAAAGGAAATATAAAAATAGATAAAGCGCTCTCAATAAATCGTTCTTTTGAAACATCTATGTCTTTATGGGCCTCATTGTATGAAGCAGGGAAAATCGATATTAAAAAGTTTCTAAAATTTATTCCTCATATTAGCTTTGTGTCTGGTAAGGATAATATTTCTTTTTTAAAAAAAAGATTTCAGAAAATGACTGAAAATCCTGAATTTATTGATATGGAATTTTCTACATCTTTTGATGAAATTTCATCATGGGCTCCTCTAATAACAAAAGATAGGAATCCATTTACTAAAATTGCTGCTACCAGAATAGTTAGAGGAACTGATATTAATTTTGAGGCTCTCACAAAAGAGTATTTGTCATTAGTTTCTTTAAACAATAATGTTGAGATTAGATACAAAACAGAATTAGTAGATTTAAAGAAAATTGATAATAAAAAATGGGAACTAGAAATTAGTTCAGAAGGTAGAAAAACTTCAATTAGAACTGGCTATGTTTTTCTTGGTGCTGGTGGAAAAACAATTAATTATTTGCAAAAATCGAAAATTCCAGAAGCAAAGAGTTATGGTGGATTTCCAGTTAGTGGGAAATGGCTTATTTGCGAGGAAAAAGATCTAACAGAAAAACATAACTCAAAAGTTTATGGTAAGGCTGATATTGGATCGCCACCAATGTCTGTGCCACATTTAGATACCAGATGGATTGATAATAAAAAACTTCTTTTATATGGACCTTTTGCTGGATTCACAACAAAATTTCTAAAGCAAAGTTCATACTTTGACTTATTTAGTTCAATTAAAAAGAATAATATTTTTTCTATGTTAGACGTTGGTTTCAAGAATAACGATTTAATTAATTACCTAATATCACAATCATTAAAGAACCATAACTCAAGAGTTGATAATTTAAAGAATATGATGCCATCAGCTAATTCCTCTGATTGGTATTTAAAGAATGCTGGTCAAAGAGTCCAAATAATTAAAAAAACTGAGGGTGGTGGTTCTTTGAAATTTGGAACGGAGATTGTGAATTCATCTGATGGATCATTATCTGCTTTGCTAGGAGCTTCTCCAGGAGCAAGTACTGCGGTTTCAATTATGGTTGAGGTTCTAGAAAAATCTGTATTATTTTTAAACGACAAGCATAATCTTCAGAAAAGAATAAATGACTTAATTTATCCAGAACTATCGGCCTCTGAAAATAACAGTAATTTCATAAAAGACATCAAAAAAAGAAATAATTCTATTTTTGGTTTCCATCCATAATTCTAATTAGCTAGTATTGATCAAGATGTAATAAGAGGAGATTTTTTCATTCTAAATGACTGATATATCTGTTTCAAAAATAAGAAATTTCTGCATAATCGCTCATATTGACCATGGTAAATCTACCCTTGCTGATAGGTTGCTCCAAGATACTGGTACTGTGCAGCAAAGGGATATGCAAGAACAATTTTTAGACAGTATGGATCTGGAAAGAGAGAGAGGAATTACTATTAAATTACAGGCCGCTAGGATGAAATATAAAGCTGACGATTCTCAAGAATATGTTTTGAACTTAATAGATACCCCTGGGCATGTTGATTTTTCTTATGAGGTCAGTAGATCTCTTCAGGCTTGTGAAGGTGCTTTACTCGTTGTTGATGCAAGTCAAGGAGTAGAAGCTCAAACCTTAGCTAATGTTTATCTTGCCTTAGAAAATAATCTTGAAATAATTCCTGTTTTAAATAAAGTTGATTTACCAGGTGCTGATGCTGAAAAAATAAAACAAGAAATAGAGGAAATTATTGGACTTGATACATCTAATGCAATAAATTGTTCAGCAAAAACTGGAGTTGGTATTAAAGATATTTTGGAAGCAATTGTAAGAAGAGTACCCCCTCCTCAAGATGAAATTAAACTACCTACAAAGGCACTTATTTTTGATTCTTATTATGATCCTTATAGAGGAGTGATAGTTTATTTCAGGGTGATATCTGGGTCTCTTAATAAGAGAGAAAAAATATTATTAATGGCGAGTAAAAAAAATTATGAACTGGATGAAATAGGAATAATGGCACCTGATCAGCAGCAAGTTGATGAATTACATGCAGGAGAAGTTGGTTATTTAGCTGCTTCTATAAAATCAGTTGCTGATGCGAGAGTTGGAGATACGATTACTCTTTTAAATTCACCTGCTAATGATCCTTTGCCTGGTTATAAGACAGCAAATCCTATGGTTTTTTGTGGCTTATTCCCGACTGATGCTGATCAATTCCCGGATTTAAGAGTATCTCTTGAAAAATTACAATTATCTGATGCAGCTTTAAAATATGAACCCGAAACCAGTAGTGCAATGGGCTTCGGATTTAGGTGCGGATTCCTTGGACTTCTTCATATGGAGATTGTTCAAGAAAGATTAGAAAGAGAATATGATTTGGATCTAATCGTAACGGCACCATCAGTTATTTATAAGGTTAATTTAAATCAACAGGAACATATCTTTATTGATAATCCTTCTACAATTCCTGATCCACAACTTAGAGAATCAATTGAAGAGCCTTATGTGAAAATGGAAATTTATGCTCCCAATGAATTTAATGGAACATTAATGGGTTTATGTCAGGAAAGAAGGGGAGTATTTATAGATATGAAGTACATAACAACAGATCGAGTTACTTTGATTTATGAAATACCATTAGCAGAAGTAGTTACAGATTTCTTTGATCAAATGAAAAGTAGGACCCAAGGTTATGCATCTATGGAATACCATTTGATTGGCTATAGAAAGAATGACCTTGTTAGATTAGATGTTCTAATAAATTCAGAAAGAGCAGATCCATTAACTTCTATTGTTCATAAAGATAAGGCTTATGGAATTGGCAGAAGTTTAGTTGAGAAATTAAAAGAACTTATTCCAAAACAACAATTTAAAATACCTATTCAAGCCTCAATCGGCAGCAGGATTATTGCAAGTGAAAGTATAAGTGCTTTACGAAAAGATGTTTTATCTAAATGTTATGGAGGAGATATTTCTAGGAAAAAGAAACTTTTAAAGAAACAAGCCAAAGGTAAAAAGAGGATGAAAGCAATGGGTAAAGTTGAAGTCCCTCAAGAAGCTTTTATGGCAGTCCTAAAATTAAACCAGTAATTTTTTAAAATTTAAAATTAATAGCTATTTTTTTTTAAAGAATTGGGTATATTTCAGTAATATCTGTAAAAAAAAGATTTTGGATATTAACTCATTTAATCGTGTCGGCGCAAATATCAGAAAAGCTGGATTTCTAATTGTACTTTTTTATCTTCTTGTTGTTTTAATAATGAAATTTTTAGAGGCTAATAATTTCTTTGGTTATTCATTTTCAATGTTAAGTAATGATATCTTTGCTCCTCCTTCGCTTAATCATTTCTGTGGCACAGATAGATTAGGAAGAGATGTTTGTTTAAGAACTTTGCAAGGATCATCCTTAGCTATAGAAGTTGTTTTCTTGGCTATTCTTTTTTCATTAAGTTTGGGTTTGCCATTGGGATTATTAAGTGGATATTTTGGTGGTTTTTTTGATAAATGCTTATCACTAATAATGGATACTATTTTCTCAATACCTGTAATTTTACTTTCAGTTGTTGTGGCTTTTGTATTGGGTAAGGGTATCCTTAACGCCGCTTTAGCATTGTGTATTGTTTACTCGCCGCAGTATTTTAGATTAATCAGAAATCAGACAATATTGGTTAAATCCGAAACTTACGTGGAGGCAGCTCAAGTTTCAGGAGCTGATGTTAAAACAATTATTTTTAAATATATTCTCCCAAACGTAATAACACCTTTGCCTATTCTACTTACCCTAAATGCTGCGGATGCCGTTTTGGTATTAGGAAGTTTAGGATTTTTAGGGCTTGGTGTTCCTGCAGATGTCCCAGAGTGGGGAAGTGATTTAAATCTTGCTCTTGCCGCTTTACCTACAGGTATATGGTGGACGGCCTTGTTCCCAGGTTTGGCAATGTTTTTTTTAGTTTTAGGTCTTTCTTTTATAGGAGAGGATCTTGAAGAAATTTTTAATAGTCAAAAGTCTGAATAAATTTAGTTATCTGTAATAGGATTAAATTCACCTTGATTATTCAACTTTGGATATTCTTTCGCTGATTTTTTATACATCTTAGCTAATTCTGGGTAACACCACTCAAAAAGTGTTTTTTGATATTCATCTATATTTAAACCTTCTCCATTAGCGGGCAATATACTTTTATTTTTTCTCTGGCGAATAGCTTCAAATAATAATATAGAAGCAGCAACTGATACATTCAGTGATTGAACCATCCCTCTCATAGGTATAAAAATTGATTGATCAACCATTGATATAAGTTCATTACTTAATCCCCATTTTTCTGCTCCTAAAACAAAACATGTATTTTCAGAATAATCAAAATTTCTATAATCGACTGATTCACTGTTTAGAGTAGTTCCATATAATTTGAAACCCTTATTCTTTAAATCAGATATAGCAGTTATAGCGTTATCATGATTATTTAGTTTTACCCATTTTTGACTGCCTTGGGCTGTACTATTAAAAGTTTTAACTGCATTTGTTTTGCTAATAAAATTTGCTTCGAAAACTCCAGCTGCATCACAGGTTCTTAATATTGCTGATAGATTATGTGGTTTATTTACATCCTCAACTAAAACAGTCAAGTTTTCCATTCTGCAATCTAAAACACTTTTGATTCGCTTAAATCTTCTTGGTAAAATTGCCATTTATAATTTTTTCACACTTTTTAAATTATATTCAAAAAATATTGATTACCTATTAAATCTCTTGGTTTATAATATTTAAGTAGTAAGAATTAACTCAATGGCATACATCGAATGGGACTATACAGTTATCACTAGCATGGTAGAAAAACAAGGATGGAATTTGCCTGAGCGAGAATCTGAAGAATGGGATAAATTTAAAGATGAATTAGGAGAAAAAATGAGAGGAGTTGGAATCGTTTTTGAAAAATATTGTAAATTTACTCCTGACGTAGGAGAAGGAGTTCATCTTTTAGATGAATAATCAAAAATAGTTTAAAACCATTGATGTATCCCTTAATCAATGGCTTATTAATAAATAAGATAATACAATTTCATTAAATTAGAACTGGTAATTATTAAGGCTTTATAAAGCTTGTGATGTAAAAACTTATCCTATTAGATAATTTTATTTTTTTATCTCCCACAAAAAAGTTATTTAAATTCTATATTTGTATAAAAATATGAAAAATAAATTAACTTTTTTATTTGATGGTGGTTGTCCACTTTGCTTGAGAGAAACAAATTTTCTAAAAAAAAGAGATATCTTAAATCAAATTTCATTTGTAGATATTAACAGTAAAGATTATGATCAAAATCTTTTTAAAAAGATCTCATATCCTGAAGCTATGTCAAACCTGCATGGGATTATGGAAAATGGTGAAATTATTAGAGGATTAGATGTACTTGCATATTCTTATGAATTAATTGGTTTAGGTTGGGTTTATTATCCTTTAAAGATTAAGCTTTTATCTCCATTATTAAGGCTGGTTTACAGATATTGGGCAAAATATAGACTTCAAATTACAGGTCGATCTAACATTGAAAAACTTTGTACCTCTAAATGTGAACAATAAATATGGAAAATTTCGATATAGACAGAATAATAGAAATGTGTTGGGAAGATAGAACACCCTTTGAAGCTATTGAGTATCAATTTGGTTTAAAAGAGGAAGATGCGATCAAAATTATGCGTCAAAATCTTAAACCTAAATCATTTAAAGTCTGGAGAAAGAGAGTTGCTGGAAGAAATACTAAACATATGGCACTTAAGGATTCAACTAGGTTCAAATCTATTCATAAGAGAAAATTATAAATTTTGAAAAATCGTTTTACTAAGACTTGTCCTGTTTGCAATAGGCCATTTGAGTGGCGTAAAAAATGGAAAAACTGTTGGGATGATGTCATCTACTGTTCAAAAAAATGCAGTAACAGGAAGTCGCAAAGATGAGACAAGTATCAATTATCTTCCCGAATCAACTTTTTAGAGAAAGCTCAATTTTAAAAATAAATTGTGAAATTTTAATTTTGGAAGACTCATTATTTTTTGGGAATGATAAATTCCATAAATTAATTAACCATAAAAACAAGTTGGTTTTTCTTAGAGCATCTATGCTCGCTTATAAAAAATATTTAGAAAAATCTGGCTTTAAAGTTTTATATATCGAAAACAAGAATAATATTTCTACAGTTGACTATTTATCAGAATTTATCAAAGAAAAATATCAGAAAATAAATCTTATAGACCCTCATGATTTCTTAATAATGAAGAGGGTCAATAATTTTGTTGAAAATAATAATTTAGCTTTAAATGTTCTGCCCTCTCCTATGTTTATGAGTAGTGATGAGTTAAAAGAGTTATTTGAATCAAATACAAAAAAACCTCTTATGGGCAGATTTTATGAGAATCAAAGAAAGAGCCAAAAGATATTAGTTAATTCTGATGACACACCTGAAGGAGGTAAGTGGAGTTTCGATGAAATGAATAGAAAAAAATTGCCAAAAAAAATAAATATACCTGATATACCCAAATTACCAAAAAATAAATTTGTAATTCATGCCGAAAAGTCATTGGCCAATTTTGATATTGAATTTATTGGAGAAAGTAATAACTTTTTATATCCAACTAATTTTGATGAGGCAGATGAATGGTTAAATGATTTTTTTAAACATAGATTTTTCTTGTTTGGAGATTATGAAGATGCTATATGTAAAGAAAATTCTTTTTTATGGCATAGTTTACTTTCTCCTCTTTTAAATAGCGGTTTATTGACTCCAGATGAAGTGGTAACTAAAGCATTACTTTTTGCCAAAAATTATAATGTACCCATTAACTCTTTAGAAGGTTTAATTCGTCAAATTATTGGATGGAGAGAATTTATTTGCCTTGTATATAAAAAGTATGGAACAAAGATGAGAAACAGTAATTTTTGGAATTTTGAAAATAAACCAATTCCAGAATCATTTTATAAGGGAAATACAGGAATTGAACCAGTAGATATTGTTATAAAAAATATTATTAAATTTGGTTATTGTCACCATATTGAAAGGCTAATGATTATTGGTAACTTTATGCTTCTATGTAGAATTCACCCTGATCAAGTTTATAAATGGTTTATGGAAATGTTTATTGATTCTTATGATTGGGTGATGGTTCCTAATGTTTATGGAATGAGTCAATTTAGTGACGGAGGCATTTTCTCAACTAAACCATATATATCAAGCTCTAATTATGTAAAAAAAATGTCAAATTTTAAAAGTGGCCCTTGGTGTTCAATATGGGATGGCTTATTTTGGAAATTTATTAAAGATAATGAAAGCTTTTTTAGAAAGCAATATCGTCTGGCTATGTTAACGAGAAATCTTGACAAAATGTCAGATGAAAAATTAAATAATCACTTAAGAACGGCCGATAAATTTTTAAGAGATATTCAATAAATTAAAAGTAATAACCTACAGTTAGTTTTGAAAAATTAAAAGAATATTATATTATTACGAAATATTACAGGCCGATGTTAAATTAAAAAAAAATTAGGATAAAAATGAATATTGGAATTCTTTTTTTGAAAAGTAATTTGACTGGAATCATCACTTTTTCTGAATTAGATTGGATAACCACCCATCAATCTAATTTCACAAGGTTGGAGGAAACTATAGCAATTAAATTAGGAAGAATGCTTGATGCAGGATCTATTAATATAGGTTGCCGTTTGAATTCCTGATTAAGTTTTTATTTTATTAATGAAGTATCAAGAAGAGAAAAAATTATTTTTTCGGGAAAGAATTCATTCTTTAAATATCTTTCTTTTTTTAGGATTTAATCTGACACTGATTTCTATCTTAGGTTTTATTTGGTTAAATTCTTCGATTGAAAAAGTAGTATAAATCTTTGAATTTTTTGTATATTAAAGTTATCTTCAAAAATAAATTATATTTTGAGCATAGGATATTTACAAAGAAAAGCAGCTTGGGAAATTTTATTAAAAGTTAGTTCTGGAGATTTTTCTGATCATGCCCTTGAAAAGGTTTTAAGAAATTATCAATTTAATCCTCTTGATATAGCTTTCATTACAGAATTATCTTTTGGATGTATAAGGTATAGGAAATTTCTTGATCTTTGGACGGATCATACATCAAAAATTACTCATAAAAAGCAGCCTCCAAAATTAAGATGGCTTCTACATATAGGTTTATATCAACTATTGAAAATGGATAAAATTCCATTTCCTGCAGCTATTTCCACCACTGTAGAAGTAGCTAAAAAAACAGATTTAAATGGTTTAGCAGGAACTGTAAATGCGATATTAAGGAATGCATCAAGAAAATTAGAACAAGAAATTTTTCCGAAATTATCTTCTGATAGAAAAGAAAGAATTTCATATCTTGAATCATTTCCATTATGGCTCGTGAATGATCTTTATAAATGGGTAGGCAATAAAGAGGGTGAAAAAATCCTTAAGGCATTTAATAAAAAACCTTCAATTGATTTGAGAATTAACAAACTAAAAACTGATTTAGATGAATTTCTGAAAGTACTTCATGAAAATAAAATTGATGCAGAAATTATTAAAGAATTAAATAATGGCATTACTTTAAAATCTAATCCAAGATCTATTAAAAATTTACCAGGATATAGTGATGGACTTTGGACAATTCAAGATAGATCTTCTCAGTGGATAGCACCTCTTTTAAATCCAAAAGAAGGTGAAAAGATTTTAGATACTTGTGCAGCTCCAGGAAGTAAGTCTACCCACCTTGCAGAATTGACAAATGACAATGCTGAAATCCTGGCTGTAGATAGATCATCAAAAAGATTGAAAATACTTCAATCAAATTTAGAAAGGTTAAATTTAAAATCTGTAAATACCCTCAAGGCTGATGCAACAAGTTTGATTGAATTAAATCCAAAGTTTATATCTTATTTTGACAAGATTTTGATTGATGCTCCCTGTTCGGGGATTGGAACTCTTTCCAGGAATCCAGATTCTAGATGGTCTTTAAGTAAAGAAAAAATAAAATCCTTAACTTTATTGCAGGAAAAACTATTAGAGAATATTTTTCCTCTTTTGAAAAAAGATGGAACTTTAGTTTATTCAACTTGTACTATCTGTCCTGATGAAAACAATCTATTAATTGAAAGATTTATTGAAAAAAACAAAGTTTTAAAATTGGTTAGCCAAAAGCAAATTTTACCTAGCTTATACTATCCTGGTGATGGATTTTATTCTGCAATAATTTCTTTTAAATCTTAAAAATATAATTTATTATTTAATGGGGATTTTATAAATTTCAGTTATAAATTTCTTCCACAAATAAGCTGCATTTCCACTAGATAATTCAGATTCTTTGTTATCGTCGTACCCTATCCAAATACCTGTTGTAAGGTTATCAAGTGAACCAATAAACCAAAGATCTTTATTGCCATCAGAAGTTCCTGTTTTTCCATGAATTTTCTTTCCTTTTATAGAGGCTGCTTTCGAAGTGCCTTCTTTTACAGATTTTTCAAGAAGTTTATTTATTTTTTTGTTTACTTTTAAATCTAATATTTTCTTGGAAATAGATTTGTTTACCCAAATAGATTGTTTATTAAATGATTCTATTTTTTCTAAGATGCTAGGGCTTTGAATCTTCCCATTATTATTTATTGCAGAATATGCATTTGTAATGTTTAAAAGATTATCTCCATAGGAACCAATAGCTAAAGATGGGAATTCCTTAAACTCTTGCTCATAACCTAGACCAAATGAATTCGCTAGATTAATAATATTTTTTAAGCCGATTTTTTTTGTTATTGATATTGGAACTATATTGGATGAACTTTTAAATGATTCAATCAAAGATACTGAACCTCCATACTCTTCTGAAAAATTTTTTGGGCAATAATTTCCCCAGCATGTTGGTAAATCTTCAAATCTATCGCTTAATTTTATCCCATCTATTAATGCAGCAGCATAAGGAATTATTTTAAAAGTAGAACCTAAAGGTCTTATAGATGAAATCACCCTATTAAATTCATTAATTGATGGATTTTTGCTGGTTACCATTGTCCTGATTAATCCTGTGTTTGATTCGATTGATAACAGAGCAAACTCAAGTTCTTTAGGCCCAATATATCTAGAAATTTTTTGAGCTTTGTCTTGCCAAGATTTATTAATAGAAGATTTAATCCTTAAAAACTTATAATTAGTTTTATTTTCAATTCTTTTTTCTGTCTCTTCAAGAATAAAATTTATTAGTAATTTATCATCTATAAGATGATCAGCTGTTTGATAATTTAAGTTTATTTTCTCTTTAATAGCCTTATTCTTATTTGCAAGAGAAATATATCCATCAATATGCATTGATTCAAGAACTTTATTTCTATTTTTAATGGCTATTTCTATATTTTGATAAGGTGAATAAATTGATGGAGCTGGAGCTAATCCTGCAATTAATGCTATCTCTGATAATGTCAATTCTTCTATAAGTTTCCCAAAATAAACTTGAGCAGCCTCGTTAACCCCGTATGCTCCTGATCCTAAATAAATATTATTTAAATATAATTTTAAAATTTGACTTTTGTCATATCTAAATTCAAGTATGAGTGATATAAATATTTCCTTGATTTTTCTTTGAAAATTTAAATCATTATTTAGAAAAAGTAATCTAGCAACTTGTTGAGTAATAGTACTTCCTCCTTCTTTAACATAACCACTTCTAATATTTTGAAAAAGGGCACGTGAAATACTTTTTAAATCTATTCCATTATGTTTATAAAATCTTTTATCCTCCGAAGAAATAAAAGAATTTTTAAGAAAAAATGGAATTTTATCTTGACTACTATCTATTTCAAATTTTCGGCTTAATTTGCTTAGTATCTTATTATCAAAGGATGATATTACATAGGAGTATTTGTTTGCTCGAGACCATTTGTTTTTAGATATGTCGAATTTTAATGTAGTAAATATTAGATTATAAAAATAAAAAGATATTCCAGAAAAAATTAATATTGGAATTATTAAAACAAAAGATTTGGTTTTAATCTTTTGCACCTTAAGCAACCAAAAAACTATGTCCTATCGCTAAAGCTGTAACTAACATTCCAGTTATAAGGAATGGCTGGGCACTTGCTTGATATTTGACATCAAACTTTAGAGGATCTCTTAGTAACCACATATCTTGAAATGTAATTTGTGGAATTACCAATAAAACTAAAATAACAGATGCTAAATGTTGACCAATAATGACTAATACTGCAACCATTACTAATTGAAAAATATCAATCAATCCTGCACTTATTCTACTTGCATTTTTAATCCCAAATACTACTGGTAAAGAATTCAAGCCTAGCTTTGAGTCTCCTTCAACACTTTTGAAATCATTGATAACTGCAATACCAAGTCCAGAAAGACTGTAAGCAAGTGTTAGTAATGCAGTTACAATAGTTAGCTTTCCAAATAAAGCTTGTCCTGCCCACCAAGGTAAAGCTATATATGATGCCCCTAAAGCATAATTTCCAAGCCAACCATTTTGTTTTAATTTTAGAGGTGGAGCAGAATATATATAACTAACAAACGATCCTCCTAATGCTAAAAGGAAGACGGAAGGAAAGTTGTGCTCAGCATATAAATCTAATAGAAAAGCAACAATTAAGCCTGCAATAAGTAATACCCAGATTTGTATTTTTACATCTTTAATTGAAATTTTTCCAGAGGGAATTGGTCTATTTGGCTCATTGATTGCATCAATTTCTTTATCAAAAAAATCATTAATAGTTTGGGTATAACCAGCTAGAAGTGGCCCACTCATTAACATGCACGCTAATGAAGCTAAAACATTACTTAATGTCCATTCAAAATTCCCACTAGCAGCTGCTCCACAGATAACTCCCCATATCAAAGGGATCCACGTTATGGGTTTCATTAACTGTACACGGAGTTTCCATATACTTGATGTTTCAGAGGCACCCTTAATTCCTAATAGTTGTTTTGGATCATTCACTTTTCTCTTTAACCTTTCTCAATTTCTTCTGGGAAAAACCATTTTTGTTCACCATTATTAAACTTTGCGGTGATTCCAATACTCCTGCCGTCTGTCATTTTATAGCCTGTTATTACAGCTTTAGGATTAGAGGATATTTGATCAATTAATTTCGCTGGTAGTCTATCTTTTACTTTGTTAATGTTAATTTTGATTTTACTACCGATTTTGGGTAATAATTTTGTTTCAGCCATAAGAGGTAAAATGGAAGCTATTATGCAAGATTAACAGCATTTGGACAATTTTTACTAAAATGGTAGCTCTTCGTTTAATTCCTTGTTTAGATGTCGCCAATGGCAGAGTCGTTAAAGGTGTAAATTTTGTTAACTTGAGAGATTCAGGTGATCCTGTTGAATTGGCTTGTAGGTATTCTGATGAAGGCGCAGATGAATTAGTATTTTTAGATATTAGAGCAAGTGTTGAAAATAGAAATACATTAGTTGACCTTGTCTCTAGGACAGCAAAATCAGTAAAAATCCCTTTTACAGTAGGTGGAGGTATAGATTCTATTTCTTCCATTAATGATCTATTAAGAGCAGGAGCCGATAAAGTGAGCTTGAATTCTTCTGCTGTTAGAAACCCTGATTTGATTTCTAAAAGTTCTAGAGAATTTGGTAATCAATGCATTGTGATAGCAATTGATGCTAGAAGACGGTTTAATAAGGTTGATCAATGGGAGGTATATGTAAAAGGGGGGAGAGAAAATACTGGAATAGATGTATTAAGTTGGGCAAAGAAAGTTGAGGAATTAGGAGCTGGGGAAATTTTGCTAACTTCAATGGATGGGGATGGTACGCAGAACGGGTATGATCTACATCTGACTGAATCTGTTGCCAATATTGTTAACATTCCAGTAATTGCCTCTGGAGGTGCAGGTTGTTTAGAAGATATCTATGATGTTTTCAAAGAAGGCAGGGCATCAGCAGCACTTTTAGCATCATTACTTCATGATGAGAAACTTACTTTAAAAGAAATAAAAACTTTCCTCCTTGAAAAAAAACTTCCAATAAGACCATATGAATAAAAATTTAAATTTATCCCAACAAGAAATTATTTTTTAAGATTAAAAATGAAATTCACAAAAACTATCGAAGTTAAAAATATATTTAATAAAATTTCCTATAAATATGACTTTTTAAATAATCTATTAAGTTTTGGACTGCACAAATTATGGAAAAGGAAATTAGTTAATTTATTAGAACCTTTAAATGGTGAAGATTGGGCTGATTTATGCTGTGGCACTGGAGATTTAGCATTCTTAATTTCTAAGAGAGTAAGTCCAATGGGCTCAATTGTTGGGATCGACAGTGCCAGGGATATTTTAAATATTGCAAAGAAAAAATCAGACCAAGAAAAAAATAAATTTATTAAATGGGAAATTAAAGATGTTTTAGAGCTTAATGATTATTCAAAAAATTTTGATGGGATTTGCATGTCCTATGGATTAAGAAACTTGAATAATTTTGAAGAAGGAATAAAAAAAGTTTTTTATCTTCTGAAGGATAAAGGGAGGGCAGGATTCCTAGATTTTAATCACTCAAAAAAAAATTCTTTATCTAATATTTTTCAGAAAATATATTTGAGGCTTGTAGTAGTAAAAATTTCAAAGCTTTTTAATTTAAGTCCAGAGTACTCATATATCGAAAAAAGTATTAGAAATTTTCCCGAGAAAAATGAGCTTATAAAAATTGCTAAGGAAGTTGGATTTAAAAAAGCTGAATATAAAACTATTTTTTTTGGTCAAATGGGGATATTAATTTTAATTAAATAAATAATTTGCTTATTTATTTTTTCTCCAGCAAAAAGAACATCTCCCCCAACGTTTAATTTCGCCATCAGGAGTGGGGGAATTACAGAGCTTACAAATGCTCATATTATTTTGATTAATTCTGCTGGGATGATTAGCCCAAACTATCTTTGCATTAGTATCTTTAATATTTTTAGTGTTAAGTTCATAATTTTGTATTATTTTTATTTCATTCAAAGTTATTCCAATTTTCTCGATTCTCTCTTTTAATTTATGCTTGTTGTAGATTAATGCTTGGCGCCACTGTGGATTATTTACAGCAATAGTAAGAATTTTTTTTTCAATATTTAATGGTTTGCATTCTTGAAATAGTTCCAAACCGATTAACTCCTTCCAGGTTTCATTAATCTTAGAAAGCTTATCTAAGTCTCCCCATGATTTTTGGAAATTATCAAGACAATTTCTTAATGGAAAGGGATTCCTTCTATTAACTATTGGAAAATAATTTTTGTCCAATTTGTAAAATTTACTTATTAAGACTAAAGTTAATCTAATCTTTTTAAAGATGCTCGTTGTTTTAATAAAGAATTTGTGAAAGTTATCGGTTCTGCAGCTAAGACAGTTTTTTATTTAAGAAAAATTCAGGGTCAATATCCAAGTTGGAGACTTCAGTACAAAATTAAATGTAAAAGCACTGAAAATGAGCTATCAAACTGGCTTGGATATTCTGAAATAAAGAGAAACCAGCCAGTAGCAATAATAACAAGAGAACAGTTCTCAGGTTTTGGTCAAAACTCAAAAACTTGGGTTTCCCCAAAAGGAGGTATTTGGTTGAGTGCAGCTTATCCAATATTTTCAAAAGAATTTACAAGCCAAATATTTAATTTGTCTTTAGGAATTAAGATATGTGAAATGCTCAGACAAGAAAATATAAATGTTTTTTTGAAATGGCCAAATGATATTTTTTTTGATTCAAAAAAGTTGATTGGATTTTTGCCAAGGGTGATAACCAGAGGTAATGAAATTATTTATGTAAGAATAGGTCTTGGCATGAATGTTTTAAATTACACTCCATCAGAAGGTATTTCATTATCAAAAATACTTAAAACTAAGAATATTAATAAACATTATTGGACAGCTAAAGTTCTTAAAGCTTTTCATGATTCAATTGAATGTAATAACAGAAAAGAATATGTGATTAAATCGGCAAATAAGTTCCTCACTAAAAGATTCTTACCCAGTGGTTTTTGTCCTCATGTATGGCAAATTAAAGATATTGATTCTAATGGGAATTTGAGAATTCAAAATGAAACTCAACTGAAGGTCCTTAGAAGGTTTTGAGTTTAATTAACTTTTAATTCAACTATTCTTCCATCTTTAAATTTGGCTATTTTTTTTGCACGATTTGCAACTTCATCTTCGTGAGTAACTAAAACTATTGTTATTCCTGATTCATGCAGTTTGTCAAATAGATCTAGGACATCTTCAGTCGTTTTTGAATCTAGTGCTCCAGTGGGTTCGTCTGCTAATAATATTGCAGGGTTATTGATAATAGCCCTAGCAATAGCCACTCTCTGTTGTTGACCTCCTGATAATTGGTTAGGGCGATTATTCATTCTTTCAGAAAGGCCAACTTTTTTTAGGGCATTCTTACCTCGCTCTAATCTTTGCTCAGGCTCAATACCAGCATAAATCATTGGTAAAATTACGTTCTCAAGTGCTGTTGCATCTGAAAGAAGATGGAATTGTTGAAAAACGAAGCCTAATTTTTGGTTACGTATCTCAGCTAGCTGATCATCAGATAATTTCTCAACAGGGATGCCATTTAATTTATAAACACCTTCAGATGGTCTATCTAGACATCCAATAATATTCATTGCTGTACTTTTACCTGAGCCACTTGCTCCCATTACAGCTAAATAGTCGCCTTTATAAATTTCTAAGTTTATCCTGTCTAAGGCTTTAACAGTTAGATCATCTTTCCCGTATGTTTTAGATATTCTCTCTAAACTTGCGACTTTCTTAGACATCTATTGCAAATTCTTCTAGGAAATATTGTTTGTTATAACAATAATATCTTGTAAAAAAGGAGTTTCTGAAACTGCTGTGTTGGCTAATTTAAAAAGAGGGTTAGAAAGGATTCCTCCAAGAGCTGTTACTGCCACGCAAGTATAAAGTGCAATTCTCAGGGGAGGCAACCCTACAATTCCCCAGTTAATTTCAGGATATGATTTGACTATTTCAGAAGCTTCCTGTGGTTCTTTAACCACCATCATTTTTATCACTGAAATATAGTAATAAATAGAAATAACTGAAGTTACTAGTCCAACAATTACTAATAGATATTGATGATTAGCCCAACCAGCAAAGAATAAATATATCTTTCCAAAAAATCCCAACATTGGAGGTAAACCTCCAAGAGAAAGAAGACAAAGGCTTAATCCTAGTGTAATGAGAGGATCTTTTTGGTACAGTCCTGAGTAGTCAAGAATTCTGTCAGAACCAGTTCTTAGAGAGAAAAGTATTACACACGAAAAAGCACCTAAATTCATAAATAAATATGCAGCTAAATATAAAACAGCCGCTGATAAACCATCTTGAGTCCCAGATACTATTCCAATCATTACAAATCCAGCTTGTCCAATAGAACTGTAAGCTAACATCCTTTTCATTGAGGTTTGAGCAAGGGCTACAACATTTCCAAGAGCCATGCTCAATATGGCTAATATAGTAAATAAAAGTTTCCATTCTTCATCGAAAGAGGAGAAAGTAGTACTCAATATTCTTATCGCAAATGCAAACCCTGCTGTCTTTGACCCCACAGATAAAAAAGCTACTACGGGTGTAGGTGATCCCTCATACACATCAGGAGTCCATTGATGAAAGGGAACTGCCGCGATTTTAAAAGCAACAGTTGATAAAACAAAGACTAGAGCTAAAGAAGTAATGAATGAGGGTTTGTTGATAATTTCTGAACCAATTATTGCTAAGTTTGTTGAACCACTTAATCCATAAAGAAAAGAGGAGCCATACAAATAGACTGCAGCAGCAGCTGACCCAACAAGTAAATATTTTAAAGCTGCCTCTGAACTTCGCGGATCTCTCTTGAGGTAACCAGAGAGTAAATAGCTTGCCACTGATAAAGTCTCAAGAGATATGAATACACTAATAAGGTCAGTAGATCCACACAAAAGCATTGCTCCAAGAGTTGCCGAAAGAACTATCGCTGCAAATTCGCCAATAGGGCTACCACTTTGTTCTGTATATCGCCAACTTATAAGTAAAGAAATTAAAGTTGATAAAGATATTATTGATCTAAATGCGATTGATAAATTATCTGAATTGAATGATCCAAGAAATGAACTATCTACTGGATTACTCCATTGCAAGGCTAAACTAAAAAGAGAGCTTCCAATTGATAAATAGCAAATTATTGGCGCCCATTTTGATGCAGTTTTTTCTCCTGCTAAATCTACAAGAAGTGTCCCAACAATACCTAGTAAGATAAAAGCCTCTGGAATAATGGCTTGAGCATTTAAGTTAATTGTAAAGATTTCGTTAGGCACTTTATTAAATTGGATTAAATTTGATGTTTGATTCTAAGAGTCTAAGAGTTAATCTTAACTTGATTATAATTTGTGGGTATGATTTTTGAAATTTTCAGAAGAAATTACTTGAAAAAGCTTCAAATAGTCATAATATGCCCTAACTGAACAAAAACACCAATTTTTGAAATAAACCTTGGATCACACACTTGTTATTGTTGAAAGTCCCACCAAAGCAAAAACTATAAGAAAGTTTTTGCCTTCTAACTATGAAGTTCTTGCTTCAATGGGGCACGTAAGAGATCTTCCAAAAGGAGCTGCCGAAATCCCTGCTGCAGTTAAAAAGGAAAAATGGTCAAGGATAGGAGTTAATACAACAGAAGATTTTGAACCACTTTATATAGTTCCAAAAGATAAGAAAAAAGTTGTTAAAGAGTTGAAAGATGCAATGAAAGGTGCGACCCAGCTATTACTGGCAACTGATGAAGATAGAGAGGGAGAGAGCATTAGCTGGCATCTCATGCAAATACTTAAGCCTAAAATACCAACTAAGAGAATGGTTTTTCATGAAATTACAAAAAAGGCAATTAATAAAGCTTTAGACCAAACAAGAGAAATTGATATGGAACTTGTTCAGGCTCAAGAAACAAGAAGAATCTTGGACAGGCTTTTTGGATATGAATTATCTCCTCTACTGTGGAAGAAGGTAGCCCCCCGACTATCTGCTGGCCGTGTTCAATCAGTTTCTGTAAGACTTCTTGTTAGGAGAGAGAGAGAAAGAAGATCCTTTAAAAAAGCTAGTTACTGGGGGATTAAAGCTTCCCTAGTAAAAGATAATATTACTTTCGAGACTAAATTATTCAGTTTAAACGGTCAAAGAGTTTCTAACGGCTCCGATTTCGACGAACAAACCGGTAAATTAAAACAAGGAAACAAATCTTTAATAATTGGAGAAGAAAAAGTAAATGATTTATTGAAGACTTTTTCCTCAGAGGATTGGTTAGTCTCAAAAATCGAAAAAAAACCATCCACTCGTAAGCCAGTTCCTCCATTTACAACTAGCACATTACAACAAGAAGCAAATAGGAAGCTTCGTTTGTCTGCAAGAGAAACTATGAGATGTGCACAAGGGTTATATGAGAGAGGTTTCATAACATATATGAGAACTGATTCAGTTCATCTTTCCGAACAAGCCACAAGAGCTGCTAGAGAATGTGTCAGTTCTATGTATGGGAAAGAATATTTATCTAACTCACCAAGACAATTTAATTCAACTGCAAGAAATGCTCAAGAAGCACACGAAGCTATTAGGCCGGCAGGTGAGGTATTTAAAACACCAAAGGAAACTAATCTAACTGGTAGAGACTTATCACTTTACGATTTAATTTGGAAAAGAACTGTAGCTAGTCAAATGGCGGAAGCTAGACTAACAATGATTAATGCTGAAATTAGCGTGGGAGACGGATTATTTAAATCGAGCGGGAAAAGTATTGATTTCGCAGGATTCTTCAGAGCTTATGTCGAGGGAAGTGATGACCCAAGTTCATCCCTTGAACAACAAGAAATTATTCTCCCAAACTTAATAAATGGAATATGTCTTAAAGTTACTAATAAGGAATCTACTTTTCATGAAACTAAACCTCCTGCAAGATATACAGAGGCTGCATTAGTTAAAGTTCTTGAAAAAGAAGGAATTGGAAGACCTTCTACCTATGCCAGCATTATTGGGACCATAGTGGATAGAGGTTATGCGAATATATCTTCCAATACTTTGGCTCCAACGTTTACAGCTTTTGCTGTTACTGCTCTATTAGAGGAACATTTTCCTGATCTGGTTGATACTACTTTTACTGCAAAAATGGAATCTTCATTGGATGAAATATCTTCAGGCAATCTTGAGTGGCTACCATACCTTGAAACTTTCTACAAAGGTAAAAATGGTTTGGAGGTAAAAGTTCAGAAAACAGAGGGTGATATTGATGGTAAAGCATATAGACAAGTTGATTTCGAAGACCTTCCTTGCGTAGTCAGAATAGGCTCAAATGGACCTTGGCTAGAGGGTACAAAAATTGATGAATCTGGTAATGAAATTCAGGCGAAAGGTAATCTTCCAATGGATATTACTCCTGGAGATTTAAACATAAAGCAAGTTGATCAAATCTTAAGTGGTCCATCAGATCTTGGAACTGATCCAAAAACTGGGGAAAAAGTCTTTTTAAGATTTGGCCCTTATGGACCTTACGTACAATTGGGAAATAATGATCAAGATAAAGCTAAACCAAGAAGAGCTTCATTACCCAAAGAGTTGAAAACTGATGATCTAACTCTAGATGAGGCTCTTGTACTTTTAAGTTTGCCTAGATTGTTAGGAGTTCATCCTGAAGGAGGAGTTGTTGAGGCTGATAGAGGAAGATTTGGCCCTTATATCAAATGGATTAAAAATGAAAATGAATCTGAAAACAGATCTTTAAAGAAAGAGGATGATGTTTTTACAGTTGATATAGAACGAGCATTAGAAATTCTTGCGATGCCAAAAATGGGTAGAGGTGGTCAAGAGGTACTTAAAGACTTTGGAAAACCTAAAGAATTTAAAGAAAAAATTCAAATATTAAATGGAAGATATGGCGTCTATTTAAAATGTGGCAAAACTAATGTTTCGATTGCTAAAGATACTGACATTGAAAAAATTACTATAGATGACGCAGTATCTCTTTTAGAAGAAAAACTAAAAGATAAAAAAGGCTCTATTTTAAAAAAAACAAAGATTAGTCATAAAAAAACTACAAGGATAAAGAAAAGTTAGAAAAAATATGATTTTTAAAAAAAAAGAATTTTTTTTATTAATTTTTTTAATTTTCTTGCAATCATGCTCTGGAGGGAGGATTGGGAATTTTCTTGAAAGTAGTTTTAATGATTTAGAAAAAACAAGCAAAAATGAAGATTTACAAAATAATTTAGTAAATAAAAAAATATTAGTAAAAGAAATCAAAGAGATTAATGATAAAAAAAATAAAAAAATAAAGAAAGTAGAAAATCCTGAAAATTATATCGAAAAAACAAAGGATCTAAATTCAGAAAAAATACCAAAACAAAAAAATAAAAAAATAAAGAAAGTAGAAAATCCTGAAAATTATATCGAAAAAACAAAGGATCTAAATTCAGAAAAAATACCAAAACAAAAAAATAACAAAATTAAGAAATCTACAAAAAAAAGAAATATTGATCTTCAATCTTACAAAATAATATTCATCTTAAAAGATGTAGATCCAAAAGACCCTACTGAAGAGTTAAGTTCCATATTAAGTAATTCTGAGGTAAATTTTGAAATAGAAAAGATTGAACGTATCTTAGATTCAAAAAATAAAAGTATGAATAAAAATTAATTAAAAATATTCAACAAAAAATGAAAATAACAACAAAAACTGAAGCATTAAATATTGTAGAGACCTCATATTTAGCATCTTTTTCGTCTTTATTATGGTTGGCATTATATTATTTGCCAATTGGGGGAGCTTTATTAAGGTTGATTTTACCCCTCCCAATGATCGTCTTGCACTTGAGAAGAGGAACTAAAACTGCATTGGAAGGACTCCTAATACAATTTCTACTTTTATTCATAATTATGGGTCCTGTAAGAGGAACTTTATTTTTATTTCCTTATGGGATCTTGGCTTTTTGGTTGGGCTGGTGTTGGCTTAGAGAAAAAAGTTGGAGATTGAGTTTAACTTTAGGAGTTATTATTGGAACCCTTGGCTTTTTCCTACGTGTAATAGCATTATCTACATTGGTTGGTGATAATCTTTGGGTGTTAATTACTAGAGCAAGTTATGGTCTACTAGAAAAGTTCATTGGATTATTAAATTTGCCTTTTTCTCCCTCAATTTTAACTATCCAATTAGGTGCGATTTTATTAATAATTTTTCAAGAAATAGTTTATGTTTTAACGGTACATGTAGTTGCATATTCTCTGTTTCCAAGATTTAAATTAACTATCCCAGATCCTCCAAGATTATTAAATAGTTTAGTCGATTTAAATAATTGAAAAAAGTAAAAATGTATAGTACAGAATTAGGGATAAATTTTTTTGGTAATGAATCCAATAAAAAAAGACAACTTAATAAGATAGAAATACTGAAAAAGAATATTAATAATTTCAAAATATTTCTTGTAATTGCAGGCACCAATACATCTCAAATCCCAGGGATTTCCGCTGCAGGTATTAATGCAAAAGCAAGGAGAACAACTGCGCTCGCAGATGCCGAATTTTTGCTTGAGGGTGCTTCAAAATATCATAAATATAAATTGCCTGTTCTCAATGCAGGAGTAACTCCAGCTCTAATAAGTCATGTTTGTTCAAAGCTTATAAATATTTGTCCAGAAATTGTTCCTCTAGGAATAGGAGCAAAGCCTTATTTTAATCATTTGGTTGTAGAAGATAGAGATTTGGGCCCATCACATTGTCTTACCACTGGTAAATCGATGAATAAAGAGAGAGTTTTAAATCTCTATAAAAAAGGTCTTGCGATAGGAAAATCCTTAAAACAACCAGTTTTAATTTCTGAATCTGTACCGGGGGGCACCACAACGGCTCAGGCAGTAATGGAAGCTTTTGGTTTGCAGGTGTCTAATTTAGTAGGGAGTAGTTTATTTAAAGCTCCAAGAGAACTGAGAAGGCAAGTAGTTAAAAGAGGACTTTTCAATGCAAATTTCAAGGCTAATTTCGACTCTTTTGATGTTGTCGCGGCGGTAGGTGATCCTTTCCAAGCTTTCTCAATGGGTCTATTAATTGGTGCCAGGTTATCAAAACAACTTGCCATATTGTCTGGGGGAAGTCAGATGTTAGCGGTCATTTTGCTTGTATTAGAATTCTTAGATGAAAAAAATAAAGATGACTTTATTGAAGATGTCTTTATTGCGACAACTGGTTGGCTTGTGAAAGATAATTCTCTAAATGATTTAGTAAATCTAATTAATGAAAAATATGATGTCAAATTATTAGGTTTAGCAAGTCCTTTGAATTTTAAATCTTCAAAATACAAAGAATTGAATGATTATGAATTAGGTCATGTAAAAGAAGGTGTAGGTGCTGGTGGAATATCATTGCTCGCTTTCTTAGATGGATTTAAAAATGAAGAAATAGTTTCATTGTGTCAACAAAATCTGGAAATGATGAAAGGCCTAGGTCAAATTTCTTAATAGAAGGATTGCTGAATGTTGTCAAAATTTGTAACCAGAAGAGAATTTTTAAATTGTGGTAAGCTTTCGCTTTTATTTTTCTTAAACTCTTGCAGTAATGTTCCTAATAAAGTAAAAATTGCACTACAAAATTCTTTTTATCCAGAATCTTTTAAAGATATGATTCCAAAAGATTGGAAGCAGGAAAAAATTAATTTTGAAAATATTCGGCTACAAAAAAATAGAAACACAATTTTCAATTCTGACTTTACTTTAATAAACGATGGATGGATTACTAATTTAGATTTTGCAGAATTTGAAAAAATAAATGACTATGCACTGATCGAAAATTTGGATAAGAGATCGATAGATTTTTTAGGAAGTTTTAATCAAAATCAAAGAAGTAAATTATTTCCTATTGGCGTAGTACCATATACAATTATCATTAAAAATAATAAAGAATTAATAAATTTAGCCAGAACTTCTTGGGATTTCCTTCTTTCTAAAAAATTAACTGGAAAAATTGTTTTCCCACAAAGTCCCAGAATAATATTGTCAATTGCTAAAAAAATTAATACATCTAATTCTTTGAAAAAACTAAAAAGCCAAGCAATGTTATTTGATGATAAAAATATGCTCAATTGGTTGATTAATTCTGATGCTAGCGTTGCAATAGTTCCTTATAGTCTCTGTTCAAAATATTTAAAAATAGATCCAAGGCTTTCTTTAGTTTTCCCAAGCCAAGGCGTACCTTTGATGTGGCATTTTTTACTTAGTCGATCAAATCTAAATAATGCAATATTAATTAAATGGATTAAATCTTTAGAAAATAAATCAATAGTAGATAAATTAGTAAGCCAGGGTTGGTATCTACCATTCAATAGTGATTATTTACAAAGTAAATATAAATCTGAAATGTCCCCCATCTCAGGACCTTCTGAGATATGTTGGGAAAATAGTTGGTCTTTCCCTGTACTAACAAATGAACAAAAAATTAATCTTAAAAATTTCTGGAATGAGTCCTTATCCCCATAATCTTTTTGTAGGATTTTCGATTAATAAGTTATGAGTTTCCTTTAATAAATTTGGTATATCTAATTTACTAGGACATTTAGGAACACATTCATTACATTCTTGACAAAATGAGGAATTTTTTTCTTCCCACCAGTGGCCAGCTTTTCCTATTAAATTGTATCTTTCTTTTGAAAATTCTAATTGGCCATAACCAATAGATATATTTCTTAAACGAAGTATTTCTGGAATAGGCACTTCATTTGGACATGGAAGACAAGATCTACATTGCTCACATTTTGTTGAGTTTAATCTTTCATTAGCAACTTCCTCAATTTTATTCAGGGCGCTTTTTTCAAGTTTTGTAAGCTTTTCGAATGAGTTTCTAAGTTTATGCGCAAATTCAAAATCTTTTTTGTTTGTCGCCCCCAAGGACAAAGTTGTAATGCCTTTTGCCAGCAGAAATCGATACGCTAACTCTAATGGATGAAAAGGCTTAGAGGCCTCTAACAAAATATCACTAGGAGAATATAATCTACCGCCTTTATCAGCAGGTGATATTGCTAAAACTCCCATACCTTTTTTTATAGCATCCTCTGCTAAAGCAATCTTAGATTGATCTAAATAATGTAAATGAAGACTACAAAAACTAAAAACTTCACAGTTAATTGCATCTTTAATTAGTGAATAACTTCCGTGAGAACTAAAACCGACTTGATCAACTAGTTCCTTCTCAAGTATCCAAGATATGAATTTCTTACCCTCTCCAGTAAGAACCCAATCTAGATGTTGTTTTAAGTTGAGTCCATGAATTGCAAGATTATTAATTTTCTCGCGATTTAAATTTTTAAGAGACTTTTTAAAATTATTTTTTAAAAAGTCAAAATCACCCTTTGGTAAAACTTTGGAAGTAATCACCCAACTTTTTTCTTTTATATTCTCTTTTATTGCTAGTTTTTTTATTGAATTTCCAATAAGTGATTCAGCATCACCATAAGAAGGTGCTGTTTCTATGTGGTTAATTCCTACAAAATATGCATTTTTTATTATGCTATACATTTTTTCGAGACTTTCAGTTGCTCGCATTGTTCCTAAAGTGAATAAGCTCACTTTCGCCCCTCTACCAAATGATCTTTTTTGTGAATTAATAATCATCTAAATATGATCAATTTCTTTTTATGTACTCTTTAATTTATTTATAGTTGAAAATCATTTAAAGTAAATTAAAGTAAATACAAAATTTTGCAAAAATATTTTTCTTAAATCTATGTTCACAGGAATAATTCAATCAATTGGAAAACTAAAGCAAGAAAAAAATATTTTAGAAATTGAAATTCTAGACAATTTATTTGATATGGCAATCGGTGACAGCATAGCTGTTGATGGAATTTGTTTGACAGTTAAAGAGATTTTTCAAAATAAATTCACTGTTGATGTTAGTGAGGAGACATTAAAAAAAACAACTTTAGGAGTAAAGTTGAACCTGAATCAGATTGTTAATTTGGAGCCTGCTCTTAGGGTGTCTGACCGTCTAGGAGGGCATATAGTCAGTGGACATGTTGATGGCCTTGGAACAGTTGAGAATATAGAAAAATTAGAGAAATCTTGGCTCTTATCAATAAAGTGGAAAAATAATAATTTTTCGAAATATGTAGTTAATAAAGGCAGTATTTGTGTAAATGGTATAAGTCTTACGATTGCAAAATATGAGCAGGAAGGAGAAATATTTACTATTGCGATAATTCCTCATACTTGGCATAACACAAATCTGAATAAATTAAATGTCGGTGACAGCGTAAACCTTGAGGCAGATGCACTAATTAAATATGTAGAGAAATTACTTTTATTTAATAAAAATAGTAATCAAGATTTATCTTCAAATAATATTTCTTCGGAGTGGCTTAAAGAAAACGGTTGGTAAAATATATTTTTTTAATTTAATGGAATCAGATAAATTGTTTTTGACTCTTTTTTAAGATCGATTTTAAATTCCTGACCAGGTTCTAGACCTAATTTTTTGGTGTAGGCATTACCAATTAATAGGTTCCCATTGCCATGAACTTTAGTTTTGAATTCTGTCTGTCTGCCTCTTGAAGCTCTATTACCTTTTTTACCCTGACGACCATTTCCTATTTTGTAACCCTTAGCTTCTATAAGCGCCCTGTAAAAACTTTTTCTTAAGATTCTTCCGCTAGGACCTACGTAACCACAACCTTTTGCTATCTCATCCTCAGATTTTTTACTTAATAATTTTGCTTTTTCAAGAAGTTCTTTTCCTTCTAGCATTATCCGACAAATTTCTAACTATATATTCTTACTAAAAAGGAGAACTGTGGCAATATAAATTAATAAAAAATATATTTAATTTTTAAAATTAAGTTTTTATAAAAGATACAAAATAATAAATAAAACAACCCATATTCCATCTACAAAATGCCAGTATAATTCAACAGCTTCCAATGGGAACATATTTTGACTAGTTAATCTTCCACCATCGATTCTCGATTGCCAAGCAATAATTAAAATCATTAAAGTGCCTAAAGTGACATGTAATCCATGAAAACCAGTAAGAGCATAAAAAGTACTTGCAAATAAATTATCGGTTAACCCAAAAGGTAAATGAAAATATTCAAATAATTGACATATTAAAAATATAATTCCAAGAAAAGCAGTAAAAAACAACCATTTTTGGGAATCAGAGTTTTTATCTTTTAAAAGTGCTTTACCTGCTTTATGGAAAGTTGCACTACTAACAAGTAATAAAATTGTATTGAGTGTAGGTATTGGTAGTTCTAATTCATAAATAGCACCATCAGGTAATGGATTTACTGCTTTATAAGTTAAATAAGCAGCAAAGAATCCAGCAAAAGTCATTCCGTCCGCAATTAGGAAAGTTATAAAACCAAACATTCTGAAGTCTTCATGTGTTTCATTAACTTCAGAATTATTTTTTTGAATTTCTTTTGAGCTATCTAGAGTTGTCATATTTTTTTAGTTTTGTTCAGAAATTTCTTTACCATAACCATAAGGTTCTTCAACTAATGGAGCTTCTCCTTCCCAATTTTCAACTGGAGGTGGAGAAGATGTTAACCATTCAGGTGTAAGAGCATTCCAAGGGTTATCTCCAGCATCTTTTCCATTTTTCACACTAAGGAAAACATTAATTAAAAAAGGAATTGTGCTTATAGCCATCAAAAGAGCCCCAAGGCTACTAATTTGATTAACGAACTGGAATTGAGGATCATATTCAGCGACTCTTCTCGGCATTCCATTTAAACCGAGCCAATGTTGAGGAGCAAAGCACAAGTTAAATCCAATAAAGGTAATGATAAAATGTAAAATTCCCAATTTTTCATTTAGCATTTTCCCAGTTACTTTGGGGAACCAATGATAAATCGATGAGAAAATAATAAAAACTGTCCCTCCATAAACTATGTAATGAAAATGGGCTACAACGAAATAGGTATCATGTACGTGAATATCAAAAGGGACCTGAGCCAAAGCAACTCCTGTAATACCTCCAAAAACAAAATTTATAATAAATCCGCAAGAGAATAACATTGCACTATTGATTGAAATTTTACCTCCCCATAATGTTGCAACCCAATTAAAAAATTTTATCCCTGTGGGAACAGCAATAAATGCTGTCGCGATAGTAAAGAACAATCTCATCCAAGGGGGCGTTCCACTAGTAAACATGTGATGAGCCCAAACAACTAAACCTAAAACAACTATCCCCATTATTGAAAAAACCATTGTTGTATATCCAAAAAGTGGTTTTCTAGCATGTACAGGAAGTATTTCACTTACTAAACCAAAGGCAGGAAGTACCATAATGTAAACAGCTGGATGAGAATAAAACCAAAATAAATGCTGATAAACTACGACATTGCCACCTAAAACAGGATTGAAAAAACCTGTATTAGCGATGATATCGAAGCTAAGTAGAATCAAAGTGCCTGCTAAAACAGGGGTTGACAAAACAACTAATAGACTTGTCCCAAGCATTGCCCAACAATACATTGGCAATTGCATAAGTTTTAATCCTGGCCTTCTTAATTTGATAATGGTCGCGATAAAGTTTATTCCACCAAATATAGAACTGCCTCCAAGTAATAGAACGCTAAGAATCCAAATAATTTGTCCCGATTGAGGAGTAGTTATACTCAAAGGAGGATAAGCCGTCCATCCAGCCTGAGCAGCACCCTCCACAAAATAGCTCGCTACCAGCATCAAACCTGAAGGAGGAATTAACCAAAAAGCTACGGCATTTAATCTTGGGAATGCCATATCTCTCGCACCTACATAAAATGGAATTAAATAATTTCCAAAAGCACCATTTACTACAGGCACTATCCAAAGGAATATCATTATTGTTCCATGCAGGGTTAAAACTTGGTTATAAACATCTCTTGGCATAAAATCAGACATTGGACTAGCTAGTTCAATTCTTATAGCGCTCGCTAAGGTCCCTCCTATTAAATAAAAAAGAAAACCGCAAACTAAGTATTGTATCCCAATTACTTTATGATCAAGGCTAAAACTAAAGTATCTAAGCCAGCCTTTAGGTTGAAGGCTTTCATTATTAGTTTTTTGTGGATCTATTGATATTGTCATAAATTCACCTCTGGTTTTTTATTGTTGTTAAACCATTCGTTGTAATCAGATTCTTCTTCAACAATTATGGAGGCTCTCATTCCTCCATGATATGGGCCACATAATTCTGCGCAAATTATCGGATATTTTCCTACTTTTGTAGGAGTGAAATTTAGAATAGTTGGTTGTCCAGGAATAATATCCTGTTTAATTCTGAACTCTGGCACCCAAAAAGCATGAATTACATCTTTGGATTCCATTTTCATTGATACTTTTTGATCAACAGGAACGTGTAGTTCTCCTGATATGAAATTGCCCTTGGGATAATTGAATAGAAATGCAAATTGCATAGCTGAAACTTCAATTGATAAATTATTTATTGCTACTTCATTATCTGAAGTTTGACTTATTCCAGCCCATATTTTTTCAGTGTTAGAACTCATCATTTTGTGGTTATGATTTAGTTCTTTCATCCCTCCCATTCGATCGTAGATGTTGTAGCTATATAAACCTATTAATAAAACAATTATTGAAGGGATAATTGTCCATACAATTTCTAAGCTTAAATTTCCCTCTAAAGCTATACCATCGCCTATCTGATCATTTCTTTTCCTAAACTTAAATAAGCTATAAATAACTGCTATTGTCATTCCTATAAAAATAATTAATCCAATAATGAAAAGAATTTTAAAAAGTTCATCGTAAATTGGTGCATTAATACTTGCTTGAGCTGGGAGCAAATTTACATTAAAACCAATCCAAAAAGATATAGCAAAAACGAGGGAAATAATTAGTATTAAATAAAAGTTTTTATTTAACAATTGATTTCTAAAAATTTGTATTTATATCCTCAAGATATTCAATTTTTTTAATCCTGCATCCTTTGTTAAAAGAAAAACATTTAAATTCACAACTTCTTAAGATTTATAAAATAAAAGGCGTATTATTAATAACTTTTTAGAGTTAATTGTCAGGGAAAAAAGATTAAATTAGTAAATTATTTTTAAATTAAACATATTAATTTTTAATTAATGTTTGGTTTTTAAATCTAATTTATTATGCAAAATACATAGGTTTTATACATTTGATTAATAACCAATTATATAAATCAAAATATCTGACAATTTTTAAAAGGTTGGGAAGTCATAGTGTACTCGCACTCATAACGCTAATCGTAATTGGAGGCGCTACGAGAGTAATGGAGGCGGGACTCGCCTGTCCAGATTGGCCATTATGTTATGGATCTTTTTTGCCTTTTAATCATATGAACCTAAGAGTATTTCTAGAGTGGTTTCATCGTCTAGATGCTTTTCTGGTTGGAATATTAATTCTTTTTAAATTTGCCCTTTCAATTATTTGGAAAAATGAAATTCCAAATTGGTTACCTAAAACTTATTCATTATTACTTTTTCTCGTTATTGTCCAGGGATCTTTTGGAGCTTTAACAGTAATAAACCTGCTTGATTCATATACTGTTACTGGCCATCTTTTAATAGCTTTTCTACTTCTCATCACAACAATTTCAGTAAATCAAAATTTAGAAAATCACGACATAGAAGAGCCATTAATTTGGTGGAGATTATTATTGTTTGTTCCTCTTTTACTTACTCTGATTCAATCTTTTATTGGAGTAAGGCTTTCATCAACCTGGTCAGCACATATTTGCTTATCTTTTAATAAACAATGTCTAATTCTAAATACTCATAAATTATTTGCTTTTCCAATTGCTTTTTCTATTTTATTGATTATTTCTACTGCAATTTATAAGAGAAGTTTGCTTAATCAAAATTGGAAATATCTCTCAGCACTTTTTTTTCTCTTGTTTTCCCAAATTGCTTTGGGTTTTTTAAGTCTTAAAACAAATTTGAATGAACCTATTTTTATTATCGGTCATCAACTTAACGCCTCTTTATTTATTGCGATATTAACAACATTAATTTTTAGAAATCCTTTTACCAAAAAAGGTCTAAACCACTCCCTAAATTCTCAAATGGTTGGTATCAATTCATGAACAGTAGTAACTTAGAAAACTTGAATTATAAATCTCCAATTAGGGATGAAGTTGTACCTTCAAGAAAAAGATTAACTTTGCCGCCTTGGCTTGAAGTAGCAAAACCTAGATTAATCCCACTTTTATTGGCAACAACTTTGGGAGGAATGGCTTTAACAGAAGAATGGCCTTTGTCTTCACCGAAACTTATCTGTACTTTAGGAGGAGGCGCTTTAGCAGCAGCAGCAGCAGGAGCTCTTAATTGCTTGTGGGAAATGGAATTAGATAAGAGGATGACAAGAACTAGCAAAAGAGCTTTGCCATCAGGAAAGTTGTCATCTGAGACTGTATTTTTAGCTGCCGTATCATGCACTTTGGCAGCTTCGATGCTTTTAGTAAGTGGTGTAAATTATTTGGCTGCTGGTTTAACTCTTCTTGGTTTATTTAGCTACGTAATTTTATATACAGTTATTTTGAAACCTCGTACAACAAAAAACATTGTTTTCGGAGGAGTTGCTGGTGCGATACCACCCTTAGTTGGAGCATCTGCTGCTACAGGGCATGTAGGTCTTAGTGGTTGGTGGTTGTTTGGTTTAGTAATGTTATGGACCCCAGCTCATTTTTGGGCACTTGCAATTTTGTTGAAGGATGATTACGCATCTGTTGGTATTCCTATGCTCCCTTCTGTTAAAGGATCTGTTTTTACTGCTAAAGCGATTTCTCGTTACGGATGGGCAACAGTTTTAATGAGTATTATGGGAGTCTTTGCTTTACCTGAAGGGGGTCTCTTATACGGAATTATGTTATTGCCATTTAATGGAAGACTTTTGCAATTAATAAATGAATTAAAGAAATCTCCTGATGATCTTTCAAGAGCAAAGTCTCTCTTTAGGTGGTCTATTCTCTATATGTTTGGCATCTGTCTTTTGTTATTAATTTCCAGAACCCAACTATCCGTAGAATTTGAGCAGCAATCTATACAAATATTTTCATCTATAGTATCCCTGCTTAGTAATTAAATTAGATGTAAAATGTTTTTTAAGTAAATAGTAAGTTTGATGAATTATATAAAAGTTAAAGGGCTTTCAAAATCTTATTCAGATATCAATGCATTAAAAAATTTATCGATGGAAATTGAAGCTGGCACATTATTCGGAATACTAGGTCCAAATGGTGCTGGCAAATCAACACTAATAAAAATACTCGCTACTTTAATAGAGCCTGATAGTGGAGAAGTTTTTATAAATAATATTAATCTAATAAAAAATTCAAGGAAAATTAGAGAATTAATTGGTTATGTTGCCCAAGAGATCGCACTTGATAAAATATTAACTGGACGAGAGCTTTTGGATTTTCAATCAGATTTATATCACATTAACAAAAACAAAAAAATTGAAAGGATAAAGAAATTAATAGATCAATTAGAAATGAATAATTGGATTGATCGTAAGTGCGGAACTTATTCAGGGGGAATGAAAAGAAGAATAGATCTGGCAGCTGGACTTTTACATTTGCCCCAAGTATTAATTTTGGATGAACCTACAGTTGGTTTAGATATTGAAAGTAGAAATATTATATGGCAACTTTTGAAAGATTTGAGAAATAATGGAATGACCATTATTTTAAGTAGTCACTATCTTGATGAAATAGATAAATTGGCAGACAGATTAGTGATAATTGATGATGGAAGAGTTATAGCAAAAGGGACTCCTGCAGAGCTTAAAAATAAATTGGGAGGAGATAGAGTAACTTTGAAAGTAAGAGAATTTAGTAATCAGGAAGAAGCAAAAAATATATGTCAAATTTTATCTTCAATAGATGGAATTAGTCAGATTATCATAAATGAAGCTCAAGGTTTCTCAATAAATTTCGTAGCAGATAAGGAAAAAGATTTACTTACGAAGCTCAAAGTGGAATTGGCCTTCTCAAAGTTTGAAATTTTTTCTCTTACTCAAAGTCAGCCAAGCTTGGATGATGTATATCTCCAAGCAACTGGGAAAACATTATTAGATGCTGAAATTTCTATGGCGGGGAAAAGAGACCTAAAAAAAGAATCAAAGCAATCCATGCGATAAAAAAAACTTTTGGTTAACTAACTATAATGAATACTAATCACTGCTAATTATGGAATTACAACAGTATAATTTATTTTTTTTATATCAAGAAACATTTGCCTTAACAAAGAGATTATTTATTCAATTAAAAAGAAGACCATCAACTCTTTTGGCTGGAATATTACAACCCATAATTTGGCTTTTTTTATTTGGAGCACTATTCTCTAAGGCTCCTGAAGGTTTTTTGCCAGGAGTTGATTCTTATGGGAATTTTTTAGGAGCAGGACTTATTGTTTTTACCGCTTTTAGCGGAGCCCTAAACTCTGGGCTTCCTTTGATGTTTGATAGAGAGTTTGGATTCCTGAATAGGTTACTTGTGGCTCCTTTAACAAGTAGATTATCTATAATTTTATCTTCTTTCTTTTACATAACTATCTTGAGTTTTGTGCAGAGTATTGTAATAATGATTGTTTCATACATTTTGGGTTATGGATGGCCCAACTTATATGGCTTAGGAATTGTTTTTACAACACTAATTCTATTAGTTCTTTTTGTGACATCAATAAGTTTATGTTTAGCGTTTGTTTTGCCAGGACATATTGAATTAATCGCTCTTATATTTGTAATAAACTTACCTCTTCTTTTTGCAAGCACTGCTTTAGCTCCAATCTCTTTTATGCCAAATTGGCTTGGGTGGTTAGCTTCATTAAATCCATTAACTTTTGCGATTGAACCTATTAGGTCTGCTTATACACAAAATATGAATTTAGAATTAGTGGCTTTACATGCCCCGTATGGAGATTTAACTTGTAAGAGTTGTATATCAATTTTATTTTCTTTAACAGTTTTTTCCTTGATTTTTATAAGACCTCTGTTAAATAGAAAGTTAAGTTAATTAATTTATGCTTTTAAAAAATCATCTAAAAGAAGTTTTTAAAAAAGCCTCTTCAGAAAGTAATTTTTTGCTTAGAGAAAATGTTGTTCTCAAGTGGGTCCATAGATTTGGGATTGATTCTTTAAATGATTTATTAATCCATAGTCCAGTGCAAAAGGGAAATCAGCACGAAGAAAATCAAGAACAAATATTTTTAATTGATGAAGAGCATGAAGAAGAAAATCAAGAACAAATATCTTTAATTGATGAAGAGCATGAAGAAGAAAATCAAGAACAAATATCTTTAATTGATGAAGAGCATGAAGAAGAAAATCAAGAACAAATATCTTTAATTGATGAAGAGCATGAAGAAGAAAATCAAGAACAAATATCTTTAATTGATGAAGAGCATGAAGAAGAAAATCAAGAACAAATTAAACTTGAATTATCAAAAACTTTTGAAAATATTGAAGAAAAAAAGTGGGAATCAAATGGACTAGAAACTACTATCAATAATGGAATATCTAGCAAAAATCAAAATTCTAATAAAGTAAAACAATTTACTAATAACCAGAAATTGCCATTACCTAATATTAAAAATTTAAGAAAGTGGATTAATAAAGATAAAAAAGCTAGTTAAATTTTTACATCATTCCTGGCATACCCATGCCACCCATTCCTGGCATACCCATGCCACCCATTCCTGGCATGCCCATACCACCCATTCCTGGCATACCCATTCCTCCCATTCCTGGCATACCCATTCCTCCCATTCCTCCCATTCCTCCCATTGGGTCTCCACCTGGTCCTCCAGGAGCTGCGGCTTCCGGCTCAGGAATATCAGCCATCGCAACTTCTGTTGTGAGGAGCATAGCTGCAATAGATACTGAATCTTGAAGAGCTAATCTTATTACTTTGGTTGGATCTAATATTCCTGAATCCTTTAAATTCTCATATTTCCCAGAATCAGCATTAAAGCCTTTGTTAAGTCTTTTAATTTCAGCTACAACTACATCACCATTAAAACCAGCATTTTTTGCTATTTGTTTAGTAGGTTCCAAAAGGGCTTCTTTTACTATATTTATCCCTGTTCTTAAATCATCGGAAGATGTTTGACTTAAATTTAAAAGGTCATCTGATATTTCAATTAATGTTTGTCCACCTCCAGAAACAACACCCTCATCAATAGCAGCTTTCGTTGCATTAAGGGAATCTTCGATTCTTAACTTTTTATATTTCATCTCTGTTTCTGTAGCAGCTCCGACTTTGATAAGTGCTACTCCTCCAGATAGTTTGGCAATCCTTTCATTGATTTTATCCTGATCATACTCTGATTCAGTTATATCAACTTCTCTCTTTAACTTCTCTACTCGCACTTTAACTAAATCTTTAGTGTCTTCGAAGGCAACAATTGTAGTTTTATCCTTGGTGATAGTTATTTTTTTTGCTTTGCCTAAGTCATTAATCGATACTTTATCAAGTGTCATCGATTTATCCTCACTAATTAACTTAGCTCCAGTAAGAATAGCAATATCTTCAAGGGCAGCTTTTCTTCTTTCACCAAATAACGGAGCTCTTACGGAAGCTACATTTAACACCCCACTATTCTTATTCAAAACCAGGGTGGTTAAAGCCTCTCCTTCGATATCTTCAGCAAGAATTAGAAAAGGTGAGCCTGATTTCTGAATTTCTTCAAGTATTGGAACCAGATCAACTAAAGTTGAAATTTTTTGATCAGTTATTAATATTTTAGGGTTTTCAAGTTCACAAACTTGTCTTTCTTGGTCTGTTACGAAATATGGAGAACTATAGCCTCTATCAAAAGACATACCTTCAGTTATATCTAATTCTGTATCTAGTGATTGAGATTCTTCAACAGTTATTACACCATCCGAAGTAACAATATCCATTGCCTTCGAAATTATAGATCCAATTTCATCATCACCTCCAGCACTAACTGTCGCAACTTTTTGGATATCAGAACCACTTAATTCAATACTTTTGGAACTTAATTTTTCTAAAACAAAAGCTAGGCCTACCTCCATACCTTTTTTTAACTCCACAGGACTAGCACCAGAGGCAATATTTTTTAATCCCTCCTGAACCATCTTTTGAGTCAAAATGGTTGCTGTGGTTGTTCCATCACCAGCACTCTCTTTTGTCTTGGATGCAACTTGTTCTATTAATTTCGCACCTAAATTAGAAATAGGGTTTTCAATCTCAATCTCTTTGGCAACTGTAGACCCATCTCTTACTATATCTGGCGAACCAAATTTTCTCTCTATTACTACGTTTTTTGCCTTTGGTCCAATAGTAACCTTTACTGCATTAGCTACAAAATTTACACCTTTTTCTAGCGCTTCTCTTGATTCATTAGAAAAACTTAACTGTTTTGCCATGTTTACTGGTTCTTTTATCTTATTCTAATCTCCCATAGAATCATTTTTAAGGGATATTTAATTAAGTGGGGAAAGCCGAATTTCTTTTAATGAGACATACAAATTAATTCAAATAAGAGTATCTTTAAGATATGGATGAAACAAATAATCTTATTTTTACTCTTACTGCAATCCTAGCGATTGCTATGACACTAATTTACTTTCCTCTAAGATTTTTCTTGACATTAACTGCTAGAAGTCGAAGACTAAAACTATTACAAAAAATTAGAAGGTTAAGAGATGAATTGGGCCAACCTTACGAAAGTACATAATTAAATACTCATACCCCCGTCAATACTAATTGTTTGTCCTGTTATGTAACTCCCTGCATTACTTGAAACTAAGAATGAAACCAAGTTTGCAATTTGTGTACAACTTCCTAATTTCCCCAAAGGAATAACTTTAAGAATATCATCAGTATTAAGTTTCTCAGTCATTTCTGTTTCTATGAAGCCTGGAGCTATTGCATTTACGTTTATACCTCTTGAAGCAAATTCTTTAGCGCAAGTTTTGGTGAAGCCAATTACTCCAGCTTTGGCTGCAGAATAATTTGCTTGACCGGGATTGCCAATTATTCCAACAACAGATGAAATATTTACGATACTTCCACTCCTTTTTTTCATCATAAATTTTGAAGCATATTTTGTACAAAGAAAAACCCCTTTTAAGTTTGTATTTAGTACGTCATCCCATTGTTCCGATTTCATTCTCATCAATAGTCCATCTCTAGTAATGCCAGCATTGTTAATGAGGATATCAATGGAGCCATTAATTTTTATGATTTCTTCAAAAGCTGAACTGACAGAATCCTCTTTTGAAACATCAAATTTTAATTTATGAGCTTTACCTCCGGAATTTTTTATTGAATTAACAACTTCTTCAGCTTTTTCATCAGAAGAAGAGTAATTAATATAAACTTCTGCTCCAAAGCGGCTTAGTTCTAAAGCAATTTCTTTACCAATTCCTCTGCTAGCTCCAGTGATTAAAGCAACTTTGCCTGATAATGAATCTGTATTGGACATTATGAAATTTTATAATTTTCAATCGTAGTACTATTTGTGTAAAGATATTACTTTTATTTATAATTGTCTAGATAATATTAAGACCTTTTATCGTGCACTTTTTAATACCAGCTGCAGGTAGCGGTAGCAGAATGAAAGCTGGAAAAAATAAATTACTTATTGATTTAGAGGGAGAGTCTTTGATTTATTGGACACTTAAATCTGTATTTTCTGCAAGCTCCACAAACTGGGTTGGAATAATTGGGCAACCGAAAGATAAAAATTTATTATTAAATTCAGTAAAGGATTTTGCCCATAAAGTTCATTGGATAAATGGTGGAGACACAAGACAAGAGTCAGTTCTTAATGGTTTAAATGCGCTGCCAAAAGATGCTGAAAAAGTTTTAATACATGATGGTGCTAGATGTCTAATTAATCCTGAATTGATAGACCAATGTGCCAAGCAATTAGATGAAAATGAAGCTGTCATTTTGGCTACTAAGATAACTGACACAATAAAGATTGTTGATAATGAAGGTTTTATTAAAGAAACACCAGATAGAAATTATTTATGGGCAGCACAAACTCCTCAGGGATTTTTAGTAGATAGATTAAAAAAAGCTCATATGATGGCAATTGATAAAAACTGGAAAGTCACAGATGATGCCTCACTATTCGAACTGCTTAATTGGAAAGTAAAGATTATTGAAGGAACTTATTCAAATATAAAAATTACATCCCCTATAGATTTAAAAATAGCAAAACTTTTTGTGAAGAACTCCTAGTTAAAAAGGTTTTTCGATACTAAGAATGCCGTCATCACCATTTAAGGTTGCTTTATACCCTAACGGGATGCATGCATTCCCTGATATGTGGCCTATGGGGAGTTCAAAAAGAATAGGAAAATCAAACTCTTGGAGTCTTTCAATAATGCAGTTTTTTAGTAAATCTTTCCATTCAAGGCCGCAGGAATCATTAGAAAAACTTCCGAATCCAATACCCGCAATTTCAGAAAGTATTTTAGTCATCCTGAGGTAAGTTAACATGCGATCAATTTTATAAATATCTTCGTTAATATCTTCAAAAATTATTATTTTTCCTCTGCAATCTGGAAAGTGATTAGTACCAATTAAAAAAGTAGCAATAGTTAAGTTAGAAACGATAATATCTCCTTCCGCTTTTCCACCTTTTAAAGGAATTCCTCTTATATCCTCAACATATCCCTCAAAAAGTAAATTTCTTAATCTCTCAATACTCCACTTTGGCTCTTTGAAAAGGCTTGTAACCATGGGCCCATGAATAGAACCTATAAATCCTTGAGAATATTTAGATAGTAATAAAGAACATGTATCTGAGAATCCAAGCATTAAACCATGCTGCCAAGAAGGTTCTTTTTCTAATAGTCTTGCTGAACCCCAGCCTCCTTTTGCAAAAATGATTAGCTTACTATTTTGTGCTTTTTCCAGTTCTTCAAATCTAGTTAGATCATCACCTGCAAAATAACCAAATTTTTTTGATAGAGAATTATTTTCATTAATTTCTAAGCCCCAGTTTTTTAAGATTTCTATGCCTTTTTGGAAATTTTCATCTTCATCAATAAAGGAGCCTGGAGCCAAAATATCGATTAGATCACCTTTTTTTAAACTAAAAACCATATTTAGAATTTATGAGGCAATAATAATTCCTAATAAAATAAGTCCTCCATAAATTGATTGATTTTTGAAGTGATTCCCAATATTTTTTATTGATTGCTTTTCCTCAGGAAATACCTTTAGTATATCTCTCTGCATTAGGATTGACGTTGTAACCCAAATTGTCCAAAAAATAAAATCCATTTGATTAATAAATCCGCATAATGCGAGAAAAATAGAAGTTAAAAAATAACAAATTTGAATAGTTATTCTTGTATTGTTCTGGAGGTTAACAGCGGAACTATTTATTCCAATTTTGATATCATATTTTTTATCTGCTAAAGCATAAATTGTGTCAAAGCCAAAAGTCCAAAAAATTGTAGCTAGCCAACAAAACAATAAAACAATACTATTCAAATTGCCTTCATTTGCTGCCCAGGGAATTAAGACAGCAAAACCCCAGCATATGGATAAGATTAATTGAGGATATTTAAACCATCTTTTGGCAGAAGGATAAATTAAAATAATAGGTAAAGCTAAAAAAGCAAGTGAAATGGAAAGGAGCCTTCCAGGTTGAGGTAGTGACAAAGTTAAAAAGAAACTACATAAAATTAAAAAGAAAAGAACTGAATAAGCCGTTTTAAGACCAATTTTATTTGCAGCTAGAGGTCTGTTTTTTGTCCTAAAAACTCTTTGATCAATTTTTTTATCCCAAATATCATTAGCCACGCAGCCTAATCCACTTACTAATAGTCCTCCCAGGATTATTCTTAATAACATTAAAAATGTTGGATTAGCATCTGGCGTTAAATATAAACTCCATCCAGCAGGGATAAGTAAGATCATTCTTCCAGTCGGCTTATTCCATCTTAATAATTCAAAAAAAGTACTTAATTTAATTTTTCGATTTTTATTTTGCATATAACCTATTGTATATTTCATAACTTTAAATAATCTTACTAGGACTAAGTGATTTCTATTATTTAATAATCAATCTTGAGTATATTTATTAATGGATAAAAGATATCTGCATCTTATAAAAAGAAATGATGAAGAAACAAGATTTAAAATATTTTCAAGAAAAGCAAATTTTAGTAGCTTCGATAGATATTGGAACTAACTCTACACATCTCTTGGTAGCAGAAATTAATCTAGAATTAAAATCATTTTCAATAAAATTCACTGATAAATCAACCACTCGTCTTGGAGAAAGAGATGAGGAGGGTAATCTTACTGAAGAATCAATCCAAAGAGCATTAATTACTCTTAAGCGATTTAAGGAATATTGTAAAAGTAATGGAGTAAAACAAATAGTAACAGCAGCAACAAGTGCAGTTAGGGAAGCTCCAAACGGTCAAGATTTCACTAAAAGAGTTCTTGATGAAACTGATATTCAAATAGAAATGATAAGTGGTTCTGAGGAAGCCAGATTAATTTACCTTGGTGTTCTTTCTGGGATGGCTTTTGAAGATCAGTCTTATGTAATCATAGATATTGGAGGAGGATCTACAGAATTAATACTTGCAGATAAAAAAGATGCAAAAGCTCTTACTAGTTCGAGAGTTGGTGCGGTAAGACTTAAGAATGATTTTTTAAATAAAGAGCCTATAAATTCAGAAAGATCGAAGTTTCTAAAAACCTTTATTCAAGGTTCTTTAGAACCATCAGTTCGAAAAATAAATAGTAGATCTAAGGGAGATAAGTCTTTATCTATGATTGCAACAAGTGGCACTGCAACCTCATTAGGAAATTTGATTTTAGATGATTTAGGAGAATCTAAACAAAAGTTGCATGGTTACAAATTTAAAAGAGATAATTTACAGAATGTTTTGGAAAAACTAATTAAAATGCCACTTTCGGAAATCAAGAAAATACCTTCATTAAGTGAGAGAAGAGCAGAAATAATTATTCCAGGCGCATTGATATTAAATACCGCAATGGAGATGTTGAACTTTAATGAATTAACTATAAGTGAGAGGGCGCTTAGAGAGGGCTTAGTTGTTGATTGGATGCTTCGTAAAGGGATAATAAAAAACGAGTTAAATATTCAAAGTAACATTAGAAAAACAACCATAGTTCATCAGTCCAGAAAGTTTGGAGTAGATAATACAAGAGCTGAGAAAGTTATCGATATAGTCTTTCAAATCTATGATCAGACCAAAAATATCTTGCATAGCGATAATAACTCTAAAGGTAAAGAACTTCTTTGGGCTGCTTCTAATCTTTATAATTGTGGGAAATACGTAAATGTTGGTTCATATCACAAACACTCTTGGTACTTAATAAAAAATTGTGAGTTGTTGGGATATTCTGAAGCAGAAACAAATATTATTGCTTCTATCGCTAGATACCATAGAAAGACTCTACCCAAGAAAAGACATGAGTCTTGGCAAAATTTAATATCTAAAGAAGATAAAACATTAGTTCTTGAAATGTCATTAATTTTGAGACTAGCCGCATCTCTTGATCAAAGACCTAATAAGGTAATCTCCTCAGTTAAAATAAAATTTCAGGAAAATATTCTTATATTTGAAGTTTTACCTCTAAATAAAAACCATGATCTTCTACTTGAAAAATGGAACTTAGGACTATGCCGTAATGTACTAAAAGAACAAAAGAATTTGGATTTAAAAGTTATCTAGTTTTTTTTAATAAGTTCTTGTTTTGGATTTTGGTTCTGAAAAGACTCTGAAAATAAATTGAAAATTAAGGATGAGGCGATTAGTCCGAGAAAGCCTGAAATTAAGATAAATATCCAGAATATTACTAGACTTTGATCCTTAGATTGTTTAGTTTTATTAGTTTTTTTAGCAACTTCTTCAACTATTTCTTCTATCTTTATCTCTTTCTTCTCTGTCTTGAATTCATTCATTATAAATTCTGTATCAAGCTTCAGCTTCTGTGAAATTCTACGAACCATTGCTTTGACAAATACTTTTTCAGGTAACTCTTCTTCATTGCCTTCTTCAATAGCTTTAAGTTGATGAGATCCAATTTTTAAATCAGAAGCCAATTCTTCAACAGATTGATCTCTACTTAACCTTGCCTCTTTAATAAAATTTCCAATTCTCTTTAAAGAGGATTGTTCTTTTTTAGTATTGTCTTCTGGATTAGATTTTATTTCTTTCAAAGCAAACAAATTTTTACTAATTATAGTGATTAATATTTTTCTATCAACTTTAGGATTTTTTATTCCTAAAGAGATGACTATAAGATGGATTATAAAGATTAGATCTTTTTTGAGAATTACTAATTGCTGGGCTAATTATGTAAATGGTTGTTCTAATTAGTTTTTTCTCAATAGAAAAATTTTCCATATCTTTTAATTCTATTAATGATGTCCAACCATCATCCCAAGATACTCTAAATCCAACAATCACTTTAGTCTCTGGAGGGTAAAACTCTAGTAAAGTTTCTTGAGACCTTTTCACATGCCTAGCACTTAGATATAGACATATAGAGGAATTGTGTTTCGCAAGATCTTTCAGAGATTCTTTTTCGGGCATCCCTGTTCGCCCTCCTGCTCTAGTTAAAATTATTGTTTGCGTTACGTCAGGGATGGTTAACTCAGCTTCATGATATGCTGCAGCAACTTGAAAAGCACTTACTCCAGGAACAACCTCGATTTCAATTTTTTCGTTTTTTAAAATTTCGATTTGCTCTCTAATTGCTCCAAAAAGGCAAGGGTCTCCATCATGCAACCTTACAACAGTTTTCCCTGCCTGAAATTTTTCTATCATGATTGAGGTGATTTGCTCTAAGTTGAGTGAACTCGTTTTTATTTTTTCAGAACCTTCTTTAGTAAAATCTAAAATCTTTTCAGGAATTAGAGAATCAGTCCAAATAATGACATCTGCAATTTTTATCTTTTTTAATGCTTTTAAAGTTAATAATTCTGGATCGCCTGGACCAACACCAATAAAGGATATTTTGTTATCCATTCTTTCTATTTTTCCCACTATATGTTCTCAATCTTAAAAAAAATATTCCAATTAATCCAGAAGAAAATAGAAAAATACTTATAAATTGAGCCATTCTTATACCGCCATCACAGAAAGGTGGAAGTCCACCAATGCATAGTGGGTCAGTTCTTAAACCTTCAATCCAGAATCTTCCAAAGCTATAACTTATTAAATAAAGACAGCTAATAAAGCCAGGCCTGAAAAAATCTGTTTTATTTTGTTTATTAAAGGTAATAATAAGGACGATGAAAATTAAAAGATTCCACAATGACTCATAGAGAAATGTAGGATGAAAAAATTCATAATTAATAAATTCTAAAGGCCTATTTTGGATAGGTATAAATAATTTCCAAGGCAAATTTGTAGGAACTCCAAAGGCTTCATTATTGAAAAAATTTCCCCACCTCCCTATTGATTGTCCAAGAATAATCGAGGGTATTAATATATCTATAAAAGTTTTTAAATTAATTTTTTTCGACTTACAGAAATAGATAATAGATATTAATCCTCCAATTAGACCTCCATGGATTGCTATGCCTCCTTCCCAAACTGCAAGAAAAGAAGGTATTTGAATGATGTTATTGAATAGTTCAAAAGAAGTAAAAAAGTTCTCTCCGCTATATTGACTCCACTCAAAAATTACGTAATAAGCTCTAGCTCCAATTATTGAAGAGATTATTAATGATGGAAGTATTTCACTAATGTACTCTGGGTTAATATTTCTTGTCTTTGCTAGTTTTTTAGAGACAAATAGGCCTATTAAAACTGAAACCGAAATAAGCATTCCGTACCATCTAATAGTTAAAAATCCTAAATTTAAAAAAGTTTCTCCTGGAGATTGTATAAAAGCTTGCAGTATAAGCATTTAAAGAAAGTTAGATACCCTCTGCTGCTTGCACTTTTTCTACTTGTTTTTTCTTTAATACTAAAAGTATTTGTGTTAAGCCTACACCAATGAAGAATGCAATCAATCCAATTACTCTATAAGGGCTCTGAAGTACAACCTCAGCATCTAATTGCCCAAAGCCGCCAACGTTGGGATCATTCGTAAGAGGGTCACCTGCATTAATTATGTCTTGAGCTTTTACGATAAGTTGTGGACCAACAGGCACTGCTTCAGTAGTTATCTCTCCATTTTCGTTTTCTATATTGACCTTATAGCTACCATCTTCAATTGTTTCTATTGAATTTATAGTTCCTGAGGTGGAAGAAGTGAAAACTACATTATTGCTTTTGTCTCCAGTTGGGTATACCTGACCTCTACCTCTATTGCCTCCGATATGTAACGAGTATTTTCCATAATGATATTCTTTATTAGTGGATGGATCAGGGGAAAGTACAGGAAAAACTATTTCTTTATTAGTATCGCCAGGTAAAGGTCCTACAATGATTATATTATCTTTCTCTTCACTGTAATTAGTGAAATACACTCCTTCTGTCTCCTCTTTGATTTCTTCGGTCCATCTTTCTTGTGGAGCAAGTTTAAAGCCATCAGGCAGCATTACAACTGCACCAACTTGTAATGGGACTTCAGAACCATCAGCACCGATCTCTTTTAAGTCATTTTTGTAGGGTATTTTGACTACAGCTTTGAAAACACTGTCTGCTCCAACAGATTGTGGAACCTCTGCAATTGTAGGCATCTGAGCTAGATGACAATTTGCACATACTATCTTACCTGTTGCTTCTCTTGGGGATTCGTAGTTTTGCTGAGCCCAAAATGGATAAGCAAAACTGATCTTTGGATAAAATACAATGCTTGAAATGAAAAGCAGAGTACAGATAAATAAACTTGTTTTTTTCATGATTTGATTTTTAAGATCTTTCATTTTTTTTATGCCCACCATGGATTTTCATTAGTTCTAAAGTCAGTTTCTGACCATTGTTTGACGAGTACAGCATCATCTTCAATATCGACATGAGCTAGAGCTAAAGATAAAGGCGCAGGCCCTCTTACTACCTTCCCGTTAGTATCGTACTGACTGCCATGACATGGACATATGAATTTATTAGCACCACTATCCCATGGGACAACGCAACCTAAATGAGTACAAATTGCATTTAAACCAAATTCTCCTATTTCCCCACCCTCATTAACTATTAAATAAGTTGGATCTCCCTTTAGACCCTGAACTAGACTTCTGTCTCCTGCTTGATGGGTAGCTAACCAACCTGTCTTAGTTATTGGATTCCCTAATTCATCTTTAGCAGAAGTTCCACCTCCACCACCGCCTGCTCTTAAAGGCATGAAATAATTCGCTACAGGGTAAAGAGCTCCTAAAGCTACACCAGTTGCAGTACCAAATGTAAGAAGATTCATAAATTGCCTTCGACCCATTGAAGGGACATCATTGGAACTTAATTGAGTCATTCGCTACTTGGTTCTGTTATTTATTAGTTATTATGGAGCAAATTGTTCAATTTCTGTTGCAAATAGATAGGACTTTTAATAATTTAAAGTAAAAGTTTAGGAAGTCTTAATTAATTGATTTAAATGAACCCATTATTTAAATGAACCCATTACTAGTAGATGAAGTTATACATTATTTGATTCATCGCTGGGGAAAAAAATATGATTTTAGACTCTTTAGAAGAGGAAAATTTGTGTATTTTCAAATGATGTGGGGATTTCTTGGACAGGAATCATTCCCTTTAAGTGAAGATGAATATAAAAAATCGATAGCTGATAAAATCGAGATTCTAAATAGATGTGGATATTCAGAAGAAGTAAGGGAATGGCTAAAGAAAGTCAATGCTAAGCCAAGGTTAGGTAGAGCTGTCAGCTTGCAATTAGATCTTAATGAGAAGATGAAAGAGTTTTTGACTTAAGATTTTCTGATAAGTAAGTTAATCCAGTACCCACAAAAAATAAAAACACAATCGATATAGATAGCAATGACATAGTCAATGGGTCTGTTGAAGGGGTAATAACTGCAGATAATATTGCGGAGGAAATTACAACTATCTTCCAATTCGAAATCATTTTTTCTGTTGTGATTATTCCAAGAGAACCAAGAATAAATTGTAATACTGGCAATTGAAAAGCTAATGCAGTGCTGGACATTAATAAAAGAACAAAATCAAAATATCTTTCTATAGACCAAGTTGGTTCAACAATATCAGCACCGAAACTAATGAAGAAATTTATTGCTGCAGGGACTAATATCCACCATGAAAAAATTAATCCTAAAAAAAACAGAAGACCTGAACCAAAAACTGCTGGCAAGATAAGGCTTTTTTCTTGTTTCGTTAAACCAGGAGAAATGAATAATATTATCTGATAAAAAATATAAGGCATAGAAACTATCAATCCGCTATAACCTGCCACTTTAATAGCGACAAATAAAAACTCTCCTGGAGCAAGTTGTAGTAAATGAATATCACCAGCTGGGATTTCTAAAAAAGATATTAATGGCTTTATGATGAGAAAGCTAAAGAATATTGAAATAAGTATTGAGTAAATTGAGTTTAGTATCCTTTTACGAAGCTCCTCTAAATGATCACTAAAAGTCATCGAATCTGATAATTTATTTTCACTTTGACCTGTAACTCTCATTATTATTTGATAAAGATTGTGTAAGAAAAAGTTTTAAAACTACTATTGTCAAAGTCAAATTTATTTTTCAATAAACTTAATTATTTACTTAATTTAGGATTAGTTGGATCTGGCAATAAGAAAGGAGGCGCATCATTTAAAGATGATTCACCATAAGTTTCATATTCTCTATATCCACCCATTTTCCCATTTGTTTTCATTAAAGCGCTTACGAAGGCAAGTAATAAGAAAACAGTAGGAGCTCCAATTATTAATGCAGCACCAAATAGATATCCAACAATAAACTCTGGAAAACTATGATTTCCTAAAAATTCATGAGTGCCCAAAAGAAAATCAAACATTTAGATTTAAAAATTTTTTTTATTATAAACTAAATTACTGTTTTAAGATTTTTTTTAATGTAATCTTCTCCTCTTGTAGGATTTCCCCAAATAATTTCTCCATTTTTAAAGGAAACGCAACCCGGTCCTCCGCTTTTGATTTTTTGCAAATCTTTAATCTTTACTAGATTAATTGGAACTTTAATGTTTCTTTTTGCCTTACTAAATAAAGCAGCTAAATCTGCAGCTATTTGAAGATCTTGTTCAGATGCTACTTGAGATGAAGACTTCAAAACTACATGACTGCCTGGTGATTCCTGAGCATGAAACCATAAATCTCCTTTTTTTGAGAACTTAAAGCTTATTAAATCATTTTGCCTCATATTTCGCCCTACTTGAAGCTTCAATCCTGTGGGAGTGTCAACTTGAATTGGTGAAGATTCTATCTCATATGTACTTTTCTGATCTTCTCTTTGCTTCTTGATATTGATATTAAACTCGTTACAAATTTCTTCCATAATTTCTTCTCGTAGTTTGATTCTCATAAAAAGTTTTTCATGATTTAAAGAATTTAAATTTTCTAGAAGCGTAGTGAATTCATCCAATCTCTCTATATTTGTTTTGTAAAGATTTAATCTTTCTTTTATTAATTCTCTAGATCTCTTTAGTTTTTTTGATTTTTTATATAGTTTTTGTCCTTTTATAATATCTTGTTTTTTAATTTCATTTGAAGTGAATATATTATCAGCTTTTTCCTTATATATCTCGTAGTTTTCTGATTTTGTTAGAAGATCATATTGAATATTTAGATTTTTTTTCTCAGTATTGGTCTGTTTAAAAATAATCCCTTTAATTTTCTTTTCCAATAATTCAAGTTTTTTTTGTTTCAGATGATAATCATAATAATTCTCTAAACTGGTGCATAAATCTATTTTATTTTCGCAATTAATTTCCTTATCAGAAAACCAAACGCAATAAAAATCTTTGTTAAATGTAGAAAAGTTAAAGTTATTGTTTTTAAACCTGTTTATCCAAATCTTCCAATTTTTAAATATCTCCTTTAAGTCCGAATCGCTAATGAAATCAATATTTTTTTCCATTATTTCTGAATTAACAGTTTCGCTAACAACCTCTAATTGTTTTGTGAGGATAGGGCTAACTCCTTGAAAGGTATTTATTAAACAGTATTTCAAAGACTCAGGTAATATTGAAATTGAGTCTTTCCATGCTTGAAAAGACTGGTCTTCTCTAGGTTGTTTTTTGAGATTGACTGGAGGGCCAGAATAAATTGATCCTGTTGAAATTGTTCTAAAACTAGATTGACTTGATTTAATTTGTTTGCCAACAGCAATTATTTTATGTTTTTTATCCAAATAAAAAATATTACTGTGTTTTCCCATTAATTCAAAAATTAAATACTTATTAATTTCATCTCCAGGTTTTTTCGCAAAACTAAATTTTATAACTCTCTCGAAATCATCTTGATCAATCGAAATTAAAGCCATATACTTTAATCCATATCTTATTTGTTTAGAAAGTGTGCTTTCTCTCCCAATCTTTTCTGGCTTATTTATCTTTAGTATTCTTGGAGAGTCTCCATTCCATGAAACTTCTAACCATGTTTGAGAATCAACTCCTCTGAAACATAATTGAATTGTATTAGGCTCTGGTTGTTGGGCAGTCTCAAACTTTGAAGGTAAGATGTTCTTTGTCAAATAATGCAAGACAGATTTAATAGATGTAATATCCATTATCTGTGGAACACCTTTTTGCATTATTCCTTTTTAATTCACAAGATGTTTATTTTACTGTAAAAAATTTAATATGAAAAATCAAAAAAAACTTATCATCCTTACTGGACCCAGCGGGGTAGGTAAAGGAACAGTAGTCAAAGAAATATTAGGTAAAGAAAAAAATTTTTGGCTTTCAATATCTGCAACTACTAGAGAACCTAGAGAGGGAGAGAAGGATGGAGAAAATTACTATTTCTTAAATCAAGAAAAGTTTAAAGAAATGATTGAACAAAACTTGTTCCTTGAATGGGCTCAATTCGCTGGAAACTACTATGGAACGCTTTTGTCTTCTGTTAATGAGAAAATAAAAAAGGGATTTACCGTACTACTTGAAATTGAAGTAGAGGGTGCAAGGCAAATAAAAAATAAGTTTCCTAATTCACTGTCAATATTTTTACTTCCCCCGGATAAAGAAGAGTTAGAGAGAAGAATAAGAAATAGAGGTACAGAAAAAGAAGAGGCAATTAAAAAAAGACTCTCAAGGGCTAATTATGAGATTTCAGTATCAAATCAATTTGATTTTGCATTAACAAATCACAATGTTGATGAAACAGCAAAAAAAATAATCAAGTTAATAAAAACTTGATTATTTTCTCTTTATCAACTCATTGGATGGAATAATAGATCTGGGAAAAACCTATTAAATTCAATAATTATTCCAGCTGTAAGGCTTAGCCAAATTGCTGCTACCACTGGAGCAGATCTGACAAATTTTGTGTTTAGAATTTTGAACATTTGTTTTATGAAAGTTTTTTAAGGATGTTTAGCGAGGACCATTAAGCGTAATATTGTTATCTTTCTCTCTTAAATCCCCATTTCTACCTTGCTTATTAGCAAGAAGAGGCCATTGCGCTCCTTTTACAAGACATCTTCTGGCTAAGTCTAGGTCAATAATGATCTCAAGATCTGCTGGATTCTTAGTCTTTTTTGATTCAATAAGATACTCTCTTCCTGACCAACCTATAATTCCAGCAATGTAAATGAACAATACTCCGGGAATAAGTAAATCTCCTTCATGACCTCTATTTAAAAGGGCTCCCCATGGCTCAAGAGGAGGTCCAATTATTAAATGTGGTAGGCCATCATCTCCGCATGATGCTTTACCATATCTTTCAAATCTTGCGATGTCTTTTTGAGTAGTTGCAGAATTTGCTCTTTCAATGAATTTGGGATTCTCAGAGCATTTTGTAAGGGCTGAAGCAGTATATTCTGTGCTAGCTCTATCTGCGTTTAAGACAGGCCCATTTGCAGCTAGAGCAATTGGAGTAATTCCGAGGAACAGAAAAACTGAGGTTATGATTGAAAAAAAGAATTTCATAAGTTGCAATCTTTAATTCCTTATAATGTGTTAAGTAAGAAATTAATATTAAAATAAAACAAGTTGAATCAAAAATGCATAAAGTTTTAGCTATTGAAACAAGTTGTGATGAGACATCTGTCTCAATAGTTTCTAATATTGGCGATACTTTCAGAATTCATTCAAATATAATTGCCTCTCAAATTGAAGATCATTCAAAATGGGGAGGAGTTGTGCCTGAACTTGCAGCTAGAAAGCATTTAGAGTTATTACCTTTTGTTTTAGATAAGGCTTTAGAAGAATCAAAAATTAAAATTGAGGAAGTCGATTATATTGCGTCAACTGTAGCTCCTGGATTAGTTGGTTGTTTACGAGTTGGCTCTATAACTGCAAGATCACTTTGCATGTTACATTCAAAACCATTTTTGGGAATTCATCATTTGGAGGGGCATTTATCTTCAATTCTATTTTCAGAAAACTATCCAAAGAAATCTTTTCTTACATTACTTGTTAGCGGCGGGCATACTGAATTGATAAAGGTTGATGATAGAAGGGGGATGCAAAGACTCGGGAAAAGTTTTGATGATGCTGCTGGAGAAGCCTTTGATAAAGTTGGCAGACTATTAGGTCTTAGTTATCCAGGAGGACCGGCAATTGAAAAGATTGCTAAAAATGGGGACCCAATGAAATTTAATTTACCAAAATGCAAGATCTCTGATAAAAAAGGTGGATTTCTTAAATATGATTTCTCTTTTAGTGGTTTAAAAACTGCAGTATTAAGATTAGTTGAGAGAATAAATTTGGATGGGAAGACCGTTCCAATTCCTGATATTGCTGCAAGTTTTGAGAGAGTAGTGGCAGAGGTTTTGGTAGAGAGAACAATAAAATGCGCAGAAGATCATAGCTTGGATAATGTTGTTGTGGTTGGGGGAGTGGCTGCTAACAATACATTAAGAAAAATGATGATTAGTGAAGCTAGTAAAAAATCTATTAAAGTTCATTTAGCTCCTCTTGATCTTTGTACAGATAATGCGGCAATGATTGGAGCGGCGGCGTTGTTCAGAATCAAATTTAAGGATCATTTAAGTTCCCTTAAATTAGGTGTCGCAGGAAGACTATCAATTGAACAAGCAAATACCCTTTATGAAGAAAACCCTCCTTTCTAATTTCAATGAACAAACAACCTAAAATAGAGATTAAAGAGACAAAAAACTTCGTTGATAAAACGGAACTGAATTTGTGGAAAAGAGGTTTCACCCCTCAAGCTGAAATATGGAATGGAAGGATGGCAACTATTGGTATAGGAATTATTCTTATAGTTATTGCTTTAATAAGCCAGTTTTCTTAATAGAAATAAAATTAATTTTCTTAAAAGTAGTTTTGAAAGAATTTTTACAATTACTCTTTTTCAGCTGATGAATTAAATTAAAAAGTATTGTATTTATTGGACTTGAGATAATATTATTGATTTAATCAAAATAATGAATATTTTATTATTTATAATTTTATATGACGCCTGAAAGGCTCGGATTACTTTGGGGGATAACTGTATTTGCAGGTGCTTGCGCTCGATTATTTTCTTCTTTTACAGGATTCCCAAGTGTTGTTATTTTATTGCTTTCTGGATTATTCATTGGAAGATCAGGATTGGGACTCGTTGAGCCTTTAGATCTCGGGCAAGGGCTTGAAACTATTGTGGGGCTTTTGGTCTGTTTGGTTCTTTTTGAAGGAGGATTAAATTTAAAACTGCCTGAGGGGAATATAAGAAATACTGTTTTGAAAATTGCATTGGTAAGACTTTTTATTTCATTATCAGCTGGAATTTTTATTGCTCATTGGCTGGCTGGCCTCTCATGGCAAGTCGCAGGTATATATAGTGCCATAGTTCTAGCTACTGGACCAACAGTTGTCTCTCCATTAGTGGAACAAATAAAATTAGTTTCCCCACTCTCGGAAGTTTTAAAAGCTGAGGGGTTGTTGCTTGAACCAATTGGTGCAGTACTAGCATTACTCCTTTTAGAACTGACTTTAGGGGACCTTCGTGGGATTAACGATGTATTCATAGCATTAATGCAAAGATTAGGGGGAGGAGTTTTAATCGGATTAAGTGCAGGATGGTTACTATCAGAAATTTTAAAAAAAATAAAAAATGAAGCCTCATTTGGTATAGAGCTTCAAGTAACCCTTGGATTTATTTTCCTTGTTTATGGAATTTGCGAATATTTTTTACCAGAATCAGGCTTGCCGGCGTCAGTCGCGGCGGGTTTTATTGTAGGTAAAAGAGAAGTTATAGATAAGGAGAGATTGGATAATCTAATAGGTGAATTAGCTCAATTAGCAATAACTGTTCTTTTCCCTCTTTTGGCCGCTGACGTTTCTTGGGGTGAATTAAGTCCGCTTGGCTGGGGAGGGGTTGTTTGCGTTTTTATGTTAATGGTAATTGTTCGCCCTATTTCTATCTGGATAGCAACAATTGGGAGAGACTTGAACTTAAAAGAAAAAATATTTTTAGCCTGGTTAGCCCCAAGAGGTATTGTTACTGCAGCAGTAGCTTCTCTTTTTTCTATCAGATTAGAGCAGGCTGGTATCCTTGGGGCTGGCCGTCTCCAAGGTTTAGTTTTTCTTACTATTTTGATGACAGTAGGAATACAAGGACTTTCAGCTAAACCTTTGGCAAATAGACTTGAATTAGGCCAAAAAAATAATTTTGATTGATTAAAGACATCTTTCAATTCGAGTTCTATCAGTTTTACTCTCTGCGAAAAGCTCCCAACTTTGAATTAAATCTGGCCCACTGAGAGATCCAAAAAAGGCTACTCTTAATGATTTCATTAATATCCCTTTTTTAATATTATGCTTTTTTGAGATTTCGTTTATTATTTCTTTGGCTTTCTCTTTATTTAGTTTTATAGTGTTTTGCTCAATTAAATAATTTAAGATTAGTTTTAGAGATAATTTGCTATCGCTGTTTTCCAGAAAATCTTGACCTTCTTTTTGAATTGTAGGCATTAAGAAAAATGGTTTTGATTGATCAATTGAATCTTTTAAAAGAGTCATAGAGTCTCTAATTAAAATTGCTAATTTATAAGCCCATTCTTGAGATGGCGGCTCCCAACCATTATCGTCCCAATATTTCCTCATAAACTCACTTAACTTTATTGATTCCATATTTTTTATATATTGAGAATTAATCCAGTTGAGTTTTTCCCAACTGAATTTGGCTCCAGCTTTATTTATTTCTGATAAGTCAAAAATTTCAGATATCTCTCCAAGTGAAAGTATTTCTCTGTCGGCAGATTTTGGAGACCAACCTAAAAAGGCCATATAGTTCGATAAGGCCTCAGGTAAATATCCCATTTCTCTAAATTCGTCGATTGAAGTAACGCAATCTCTTTTAGATAATTTTTTCCCTTCGCTATTTAGTATTAGGGGTGTATGCGAAAAAATTGGCAAATTAAAATTCAATGCTTTATAAATCAATATTTGTTTTGCAGTATTCGAGATATGGTCTTCACCCCTTACAACATGAGTAATATTCATGAAATTATCATCAACTACAACTGCAAGATTATACAAAGGATTTCCAATCTCATATCCCTTAGCCCTTCTTGACAAAACTAAATCACCACCCAGATCCTTACCTTGCCATTTGATTTCGCCTCTTATCTGATCTACCCATTTAATTTCAATTTTTTCATCAATCTTAAACCTGATTACTGAAGTTCTTCCTTGGGAAATAAATGATTCTATTTCTTCTTTTGAGAGATTTCTGTGTCTGTTGTCATGCTTTGGAGGTAATCCTTTCTTTTTTTGTTTTTCTCTTAAGTCAGAAATCTCATCTTCAGTAGTAAAGCATCTATAAGCATCTCCACATTCTAATAGCTTTTTGATGTATTTTTTGTGAATTGAAATTCGGTCACTTTGCTTTACAGGTTCTTCATCCCATTTAAGTCCAAGCCATTGCAAGCCCTCGAGTATATTTTTTGTATATTCAGATTTAGATCTTAGAAAATCTGTATCTTCTATTCTGATGAGAAATTTTCCGTTTATTTTTTTTGCATACAACCAGTTGAATAATGCTGTCCGTGCTGTACCAATATGAAATAAACCTGTTGGACTTGGAGCTAATCTTAATCGTTTTTCCAAATTTTTTTATAAAAAACGGGACCGACGGGATTCGAACCCGCAACTTCCGCCGTGACAGGGCGGTGCTCTAACCAGTTGAACTACGGTCCCAGAGTTTGGTCCAAATTTAATTGGAACGCTATTCTTAAAATTATCAGATCATAATACTTAATTAATGTTGTTGTAATAAAAAAAATTTATTAATTTGAGGATTTAAAGAAATAGTTTGTTTTAGAGCTGCCTCAATAAAAAAAAATTATTTTTGAGGTCTAAATCCTGCAGGTTCTATCAACCTCACTTGGTTACCTCTGGCGGTAAATTCTCTGCCTTGATCACTTTGTACGACTACTCTCCCACCAGATTTAACTCTGATGACTCTTGCACGTACCCATCCTAAAGCTGCTGATTCGAGGACTTTAACTACGTCCCCAGGTTGAAGATCTAACTCCATCTTATGAAAAAAATGATTTACATAATGTTGATCAAACGCGTCGTGGAGGACTTGAACCCCCGACATCAGGTTTTGGAGACCTGCGTTCTACCAACTGAACTAACGACGCATCTAAATAATTATAAGCGCCTTTGTGACCAATAAGTTGATTAATTTACAACTTTATCGATCAAAGCGTTGTTTTACGCGAGTAGCTTTTCCTACTCTATCTCTTAGATAGAATAACTTAGCTCTTCTTACTTTACCTCTACGTTCAACTTTTAGAGAGGCAACCTGTGGACTATGTAGCATAAATACTCTCTCAACACCTATGCCCTGAAAAATTCTTCTAACTGTAATAGTCTGATTAATGCCTCCATGTCTTTTTGCTATTACAACACCTTCATAAGGTTGAACTCTTTCTTTATTCCCTTCCGTAATTTTAACACCAACTTTAACGGTGTCCCCGACATAAATTTCAGGTAATTCTTTTTTTAATTGTTCATTCTCAAATTCCTTAATGAGGTTGGAAAAGCTTATATTATTTGAAGTTTCAGAAACCAAGTTTTTTTCTTCTTTTTCAACTGCCACATCAATTGATTTGTCAGCTTTATTACTGGTTTCTAATTCATTTTCTTGTTTCTCTTTGGCCATTTTGGTCATTTTTATCCTACAAGTGTTATATCTTAACCTTTTGTCTCGCCTTTAGTAACCTTTTTGGTTAATGAAATAGTTTTTGAAAACATTTGTAATCCCGTTATGAGCATCCATAAAACTCCAAGGGAATTCAAAAATACATAAATTAATTCTCCATTATCCCCAAGCCATTCCCCCTCATGGAGCGACATTAACCAATGAACTTGGTCTCTAGAGTAACCTAATAAATCTTTTGAAACCCTGTAGAGAAGTCCGGTAATTGAAGAAATAAATAATGGAAGAAAAACCCAAGGCGCCAAAGCCTTATGAAATTGCCTAGAATTAGATAAAAATTTCATTCCTGTTTCCCATTGTTATTGATAGATTTAAGATAGCCAAGACCATAATGGCTATTTTGATGATATTTAGCTATTACTATTATTTATTCCAATGAAACATTTTGCAGATCTTTTATTAAATAAAAATAATTCCAAAACTAATGATCAAGTTCCTTTTATACAGAGGAGAAGAGGAATTGAAATAAAGTCTGCACGAGAAATAAATTTGATGAAAAAATCTAGCAGGATAGTAGCAACAGTTTTAAGGGAAATTAATGACTTAATTAAACCTGGAATGAGTACAAAAGATTTAGATGATTTCGCAGAAAAGAGGATAAAAAGTTTTGGAGCTGTGCCAAGTTTTAAAGGCTACCACGGTTTCCCTTCTAGTATTTGTTCTAGTATTAATAATGAAGTTGTCCACGGAATACCAAATAAAAATAAAATAATTAAAAATGGTGATTTAGTTAAAATTGATACGGGAGCTTATTTAGATGGCTTCCATGGGGATAGTTGTATATCAATTTGTGTAGGAGAAGTTAGTTCAAAGGCCCAAAATCTCAGTGATGTAGCACTAAAAGCTTTGTATGCAGGGCTTTCAAAAATCAAGGCAGGAAACACACTTCTTGATATTGCTGGAGAAATTGAAGATATTGTTATCAAAAATGGCTTTAGTGTTGTTGAAGATTATACAGGTCATGGTGTTGGAAGAAATCTTCACGAAGAACCATCGGTATTTAATTTTCGAACCAAAGAATTGCCCAACGTCGTCCTTCGTGAAGGAATGACATTAGCTGTGGAACCTATTGTTAATGAAGGGACTAAATTTTGTAAAACACTAAATGATAGATGGACCGTAATAACAAAAGATGGTAAATTATCTGCGCAATGGGAACATACAATAGTTGTTTTAAAAGATGGTATTGAAATATTGACAGACAGAGATTTCTAGGCACTAGGATTTATATTTATAAATAATTTGGCAATACAAAAAATTAAAAAATTCTTTCAGTGGGAAAACTATGTAGGTTAAAGGGTTTGGACTAATTATTATTAAGTAATTTTTTGAATTAGTTGAATCAAAAATCTTTTTAGATACAAATTTAGGACTCATAATTCCTATAGGATTTAGTTCTGATTTAAAAGGCCCTAAGATAATTTTTTTGATAATTAATCTTTCTTTAATATCTTTGTCCAGAAGATTTTTTTTAAAAGACACTAATTGACCAATAAGGGATTTGCTAATCTCATATGATGGATTAAGGGCGGGTAATATTTCTGCTTCAGACGTGTTTATCCAAATCTCTTTTTTTATTAGTGACTCACTGGTTAGAGCTATATCTTCAAATAAATTTAAAAATTTGAATTTGCTCAATGCATTTATTTCTATTGAGTTTTCATAATTGGAATTTTCTCTACTCAAGTTGTAAATTCCATGGTTCAGAATTAATATGTCTATCTTTTTTAGATACTTTTTTAGTGTAGACTCTTGCCCACATTCCCATTTAACCCACTCATTTGGAGATTCAAGATTTATTTCATAATCTTTTTTACTATGAGTAAATCCAATCACTTTATATCCTTTCTGGCGAAATAATTTTGTTAGTTCTTTCCCTAGCGTGCCAGAAGCACCAGTAATACCAATGGTTTTTTTGTTTTTAATTGAATTTATCATTTTGTTTGATTTTGACTAAATATCAAAGAACTAGAATAAATTTACCTAAAAAAATAATTTTTATTTATTTATTTGATTAAAACTCATAAATAAATGTTTGTTTAGTTCTTGAAAAAATATTATCTTAAACCTATTGATAAATAATCTTACTAAATTATGAGCGATATATTATTAATTGGCTCATGTGAGCCATTTAGTGGTAAGTCTGCATTGGTTCTTGGTATAGCAAAAAAACTTTTACATGAGAAAAAAAAAGTACGTATCGGTAAACCACTAGCCACATGTATTGAACTTACTAATCTTCCTTCAATGTCTTATGAAGGATTAATAGATGATGATGTTAAGTTTATTGGATCTACATTAAATATCGAAGAGCAGAATTTAATTTCTTCAGTAGGATTATTGGATAATATATCAGCTGAAAAAAGAATCTCTAATAAAGATTTACTTCCAGGAAAAGGATTTGATCAAATTAAAGGATTGGTTAATGATGATTTTGAAGGATTAAACATTTTAGAAGCGGCTGGAAGTCTTCATGAGGGAATGATTTATGGTTTAAGTCTCCCTCAATTAGCGGAGAGTTTAGACGCAAAGGTCTTAATTGTGAATTTATGGGAAGATTGTAAAAGCGTAGATGCATTACTTGATGCGAAAAAACAATTAGGAGATCATTTAGCTGGAGTGGTATTAAATGCAGTGCCGCCTAAAGAAGTCGAAAAAGTTAAAAATGAAATAATACCTTCTCTTAAAGATATGAATATTGAAGTGTTTGGGGTGATGCCTAAATCCCCACTCCTCAGAAGCGTCACTGTCGGAGAGCTTGTAAGAAGATTAGATGCCCAAGTAATTTGTTGCCCTGAAAAAGATCAATTACTTGTTGAGACATTAAGTATTGGTGCGATGGGTGTAAATTCTGCAATGGAATTTTTCAGAAGAAGACGAAATATGGCTGTAGTTACTGGGGCGGACAGAACTGATATTCAACTTGCTGCTTTAGAGGCTTCAACTCAATGCCTTATTTTAACAGGTTTGGGAGATCCTTTATCACAACTAATTCATAGAGCGGAGGAATTGGAGGTGCCAATTTTGAAAGTAGAATTAGACACTCTTTCCTCCGTAGAAATTATTGAACAAGCTTTTGGTCATGTCAGGATACATGAATCAATTAAAGCCTCTTATGCTGTTCAATTAGTTCAGGAGAACGTAAATCTAGAAAGAATTCTCAAAAAAATAGATTTTCCCTGCAATTTTTCAGATAAATGCTAATTTCAAATATAGGAACCATTTTATTTTGAGTCGCTCTTTAGATTTACCAGCAACTGAAGGCGTTGATGCCTTAGCACAAGAACTTGCAAAACTCCAAAATGATGGGAAAAGGAGGATTGCTTTTTTGGGAAGTAGACATGTACCAGTTGTTGACATCCACTTGATCGAGTTGATAGCAAGGTCACTAGCAGAGGAAGGACATAATATACTTACCTCTGGATCACAAGGTGTTAATGCTGCAGTTATTCGAGCTGTGTTAGATATTAATCCATCATTATTGACTGTTTTATTACCACAAAGTCTTGATAGACAAATGCCTGAAATCAAGGATCAACTTGAAAGGGTTATGCATTTGGTTGAAAAAAGTGAAAATGATGAATTGCCTTTGCCACTCGCAAGTAGCCTTTGCAATCAAGAAATAATTTCTAGGTGTGATCAATTAATATGTTTTGCCTTTCATGATAGTGAAACCTTGCTTAACAGTTGTAGATGTGCAGAAGAGATGGGGAAAGTGGTTAGTTTGTTATTTTTTGATTAAATAAATCCATTTTCCTTTATTTAAATATAATTTATGCTAAAAGTAATCTTGCGTTTAAAAATTTACTATGGCAGAAAGCTTTTCATTTGATGTGGTTTCTGATTTTGAGAGACAGGAATTAGTAAATAGTTTAGATCAAGTAAAAAGGGAAATCTCTCAGCGCTATGATTTGAAAGGAACTGATTCGACAATTGATTTAGATAAAGAAAATATTTTTATAACCACTAATAGCGAACTAACCTTAAATGCTATAAACGACATAATTAGACAAAAGGCAATAAAAAGAAACTTATCTTTGAAAATTTTCGATTATGGTGAAATTGAAATAGTGAGTGGTAATAAAGTAAAACAGACAATTTTATTAAAACAAGGAATTAAACAAGAAATAGCAAAAAAAATCAGTAAAAATATTAGAGATCAAATTAAAAAAATTAATGTGAGCATTAATGGAGAAACACTCAGAGTCTCTAGCAAGAGCAAAAATGAACTTCAATTAGCAATTAAGCTTGTTAGTGAATTGGAAGAGTCTTTGAACATTCCTCTAAAGGCTAATAACTTTAGATAAAATTTTAAATATGATTTTTTTTAAGATATGGCAGATTATCCAGATTCTCTAATTAAGGAATTGCTTATAAGGGTAAGAGAATATCCACGCTTTTCAAAGGGAGAAATAGAGAAATTTTGTTGGATGGCAGTGCATGAGTATAAGCATGGAGTTTTACCTTCTGAATATGACATTAGAGAGATAGATGAAGAGCTTTATTTAAAACTTTTGCAGGTGTTTAAATCAAATATTAAATAGAAACTATATTTATAAATCTTTTTACAATTATTAAAAAAATATTTTAATTAAATACCCTATTAATGCATTAATTAGTTTGATTAAATATGATTAACTTAAAGAAAAATTTTAATGTCAACATCCTTTAAAAATGTCACACCAACTGGTCCTGGTGGAACTGCAACACTATTAATAGTGTTGTCTTTTACGGGCTTTTTATTACTTACTCAGGCTTTATTTGTTGTTCCCTCTGGACAGGTTGCAGTAGTCACAACATTAGGAAAAGTAAGTGGCCCTTCAAGGAGGGCTGGCTTAAACTTTAAACTTCCATTTGTTCAGTCTGTGTATCCTTTTGATATCAAAACTCAAGTCCAACCCGAAAAATTTGAAACTTTAACAAAAGACCTTCAAGTTATTAGGGCCACAGCCACTGTCAAATATTCAGTCAAACCTAATGAAGCAGGAAGAATTTTCGCTACAATTGCCAGTAGGAATAGTGATGTATATCAAAAAATTGTTCAGCCATCTTTACTAAAAGCTCTTAAATCTGTCTTTTCTCAATATGAGCTAGAGACAATCGCTACGGAATTTGCAGTTATTTCTGAAAAAGTAGGAGATACAGTTGCTAAAGAATTAAATTCATTCGATTATGTAGATGTTAAAAGCTTAGATTTGACTGGATTAGAGATTGCAGAAGAATATAGAGCTGCTATTGAACAAAAGCAAATAGCGGGACAACAATTATTAAGAGCAAAAACTGAAGTTGAAATTGCAGAACAAGAAGCCCTTAGATATGAGACATTAAACAGAAGTTTAGATGATCAAGTCCTTTTCAAATTATTTCTAGACAAATGGGATGGCAGTACCCAAGTTGTACCAGGGCTACCAGGTTCAGAAGGAGGAAGTCCTCCGGTTATAGTAGGAGGCAGAAGATAATCAATTGAATTGATTTTCTGCTTTTATAATTTTAATTTTTTAATAAGAAATTAAAAAGTTATTAACCTTTTATTTCATTAAATGATTGATCAAATGCCTCAATAGTTTTATCAATTTCCTCTTCGCTATGAGCGAGTGAAGTAAATCCTGCTTCAAAAGGACTTGGTGCTAAGTAAATTCCCCGTTGAAGCATCTCTCTATGCAACTTACCGAATAGCTGAGCATTATTCATTTTTGCTTCATTAAAGTTCCTAACTGGCCCATCGCATAAGAAGAATCCAAACATAGCGCTTACACTTCCACCATGAATTGCGATGCCATTATTTTCTGCAGACTGAAGTATCCCTTCAATTAATCTTGAGGTTATCGCATCTAATTTCTCGTAGGTACCTTCTTGTTTGAGTAACTCTAGAGTTTTTATCCCTGCTGTCATTGCAAGTGGATTTCCACTTAAGGTACCTGCCTGATAGACCGGTCCTGAAGGAGCAACCATTGACATTATTTCTTTTTTACCGCCATAAGCTCCGACAGGCAGGCCTCCACCAATCACTTTCCCTAGTGTAGTTAAATCAGGAGTAACTCCAAATTTTTCTTGGGCACCTCCATAACTGATTCTAAAACCAGTCATTACTTCATCAAAAACTAATAAAGATCCATTTTCAGTGGTTAATTCTCTTAAGCCCTCTAGAAAGCCAGGTTCGGGAGTAATAAAGCCTGCATTACCAACGATAGGTTCAAGAATTACCCCTGATATGGCGTCAGGATTTTCGGAAAATAATTTTTTTACTGCTTCAAGATCATTGTAAGGAGCAGTAAGTGTATTAGCAGTTGTCGTTCGCGGAACTCCTGGAGAATCTGGTAATCCCAAAGTGGCTACACCTGAACCTGCCTTCACCAAAAACATATCTGCATGTCCGTGATAGCAACCGTCAAATTTAATAACTTTATCTCTTCCAGTAAATGCTCTCATAAGCCTTAAAACAGCCATACAAGCTTCTGTCCCACTATTAACAAATCTAACCATTTCTACAGATGGGACAGCATCTATAACCATATCAGCAAGTTTATTCTCTAAAACGCATGGTGCTCCAAAGCTGGTACCTTTCTCAATTGCCTCCTGAAGTGCAGTTGTAACTTCAGGGTGGGCATGTCCACAAATAGCAGGTCCCCAACTGCCTATATAATCAATGTATCTATTTCCATCTATATCCCAAGCAAAGGGGCCTTTAACTCTATCAAAAACAATTGGCTGCCCACCAACGGATTTGAAAGCTCTCACTGGAGAGCTAACTCCCCCCGGCATTAATTCTTGGGCAGCGGAGAAAACTTCTTCTGATTGGGTGAAATTTAATATGTCAGTCACAGTTTAAATAAAGGAGGCTTTTAGAAAAAATTTGTCATGTTCTAACTTATAAATAAGTAAAAACTTTGTCAATCAGATTGAAATTCTACATTATGATATTTTTATCATGTTAGTCTGGATTGTAAATTATTAATTTTCAGGAAATCATAATACAAATCATTATTATGCTAGATAACTCTTTATTTATAGGCGTTTTCAAGCATTAAAGAATTTCGATTTATTTTATTTATATTTCGAAAAAATCATCCTCATCCTCAAAAAAATCTACGTTTATGTCATCCAAGTTAAGATTAATCATTACTGGGACATGATCACTTGGGCGAAAATTAGCTCTAGTTGAGCTGTCTATCACACAATTTTTAAGTTTTGATGACAATTCTTTACTAATGTAAATGTGGTCTATTCTCCAACCTTTATTTAATTCATATGCGTTATTACGGTAATCCCACCAACTCCAATGACCAGTGTTTTTTTCAAAAATCCTGAATGAATCTATTAATCTTGCTTTCAATACATTATTTAGAGCATTTCTCTCTATCGAAGATGCCATTATTCCTCCTTCGTATTTATTTGGATCATGAATATCTAAGTTAGATGGTGCAACATTAAAATCACCCACAAGACAAATTAATTCTCCTTTTTTTTCTTGCTCATCCAAAAAAGAAGCTAAACAATTTAACCAATTAATTTTATATTCGAACTTATTGGATCCTAGTGATGATCCATTAGGTACATAGACATTTATTATCTTAATACCATTAATATCAGCAGAAATTAATCTTTTTTGATCTTTAAAAATCTCGATATTTTGATCAGAGTATGTACAATCAGAGAAACCTTTTTTAATATTTTTCGGTTTAATTTTAGAAATAATAGCAACACCATTGTATGACTTTTGTCCGTAAGCCTCTACTGAATAGCCTAATTTTTCGAAAGGTTCAACTGGGAAACTATCATCTACGACTTTTGTTTCCTGCAAACATAGAATATCTGGATGGACTTGACTAATCCAATCTGTTACCTGGGAAAGTCTTGTTCTTATAGAGTTAACATTCCAAGTTGCTATTAACAAATTTCTACTAAAATATGTAAAATTAAAATAACAAAAAATTTTGGCATTAAAGAATTTTGAAAATAAATAAAATGAAAATTTATTTTTCTAAAAATTTTTCAAAACCAATTTATCTAATTATATTTCTAATTTCTTTAATTTCTTTAAAAGGCGATTTACTAAATGCTGAAACTTTATTTGAGGAATTGCAAATTGATAACTCTACTAAAAGTGAAGAGGATAAATCAGTCATCCCTACTAATCCATTTGAACTTGTAGAAATGATTAGGAAATTTAATAGTTTAAATGATGCGACTAAACCTTCTGATGCTATAGACGATGCGTTAAAGTCTTTTAATAGTTTGGAGGAAAAATAAGGAATTTAATAAGTTAAATGTTATTTTCAATTTTTTAATATGTTAAAAAATCCTATCCCAAAAGTTACAAATAAATTGCAGTACAGAGCAATTGGAATAGTTAATGGTAAATTTAACCCCCATGATAGTGAGGAGTTAAATAGAGGCTATTTAACTGATAATAAAGGGGAAAAAATTGAAACTGTAATATTAGGGAAAGCATTATCTCTTCTAAAAAAGCATATTGATTTAAAGAAAAGTTATTTTTGGATTGTTTATCCTAAGAATAAAAATACTCAAAACTTGCATTTACAGGTTGCGGGCATCTGGGACCCTTATCAGCTTAATGATTTTGCAAATAACTCTTCACAAAAAAACTTCTCTAAATTATTAGAGGAATTAGATTTAAAAGATAACTATTTTTCTGTCAGGGGAGTATTAGTTTTTGTAAACTCTCAAAAAAAAGAGGTCGTTATTAAAATCTGTTCTGCTTCAAAGCTACAGAATTTAAAAAACAAAAATTTTAAATTAGTCATAAAAGGGGAGCTTTCCCTTGAACTTCTGAATAGTTTTGTAAGTTTAGATGTAATAAGAGATGGAAATTCATTGAAATTACTTAATTACGAAGTTATTGAAAAAAATCTTCCAAAAAAAATTATAAGTTGATCGTTATTGCAAATTTTTTACCATAAAGGAATCTAAGGTTTATGGAAGATATTTTTATTGAATGTTCCCCAGGCATCTCTGGAGATATGCTGTTAGGAGCTTTTTTTGACTTAGGGGTGCCTCAAAAAGTAATTGAACAACCACTTATTGATCTTGGATTAACGGATCTATACAATCTAGAGTTTAAAGAATCTAAAAGCTGTTCAATCCGTGGGATCAATGTAAAGGTTGAGAGTATTGATTGCAGTCGAACTAAAAGAAATTGGAGAAGTATTAGAGAACTTATTTTAAATGGGAACTTAGAAGAGAAATTAAAGAAAATTATTTATAAAGTATTTGAATCTTTAGCAAGGGCGGAAGGAAAAGTCCATGGCATCAAACCTGAGGATGTACATTTTCATGAGATTGGGGCTATCGATTCATTAGTGGATATCATAGGAGTATGTGCTTCATTGAATTACTTAAATCCTAAGAAGGTTTATAGTAATGAACCAATGCTGGGCAAAGGTTTTGTTCAAACAGAACACGGAAAACTATCTGTTCCACCTCCTGCTGTAATCGAACTAGTAAGAAAAAAAAATATTAAAGTTGTATCCAGTTTTGACTCAATAGATGCTGAACTATCTACTCCAACTGGCATTGCTTTACTTTCTAATTTAGTTGATTTTCTAAAACCTCCTGCAAAATATTCTATTAACTCTTATGGAGTAGGCATTGGTAACCTTAAATTTCCATTTCCCAATTTGGTTAGAGTTTATAATATAACTTCATTTGAAGATGATTCTATCAATAAACAAATTAATCCAAAGTGCGAAGAGATATCCATACAAGAAGCATGGATTGATGACCAAACACCTGAAGACATATCAAATTTTGTGGAGAAACTGAGAATTGAGGGCGCTTATGACGTTGCCTATCAATCTATTAACATGAAAAAAAATAGAATTGGATTTTCTATTCAAGCAATCTTGCCAATTGAGAAAAGAGAATATTTCAGGCGATTATGGTTTGATTATTCTAATACTATTGGAGTTCGTGAAAGGATCCAATCTAGGTGGATATTACTTAGAAGAAGAGGAGAATGTTTAACAACTTTTGGAAATATAAAAGTTAAACAGACTTTGAGACCAGATGGATCAATCACTACGAAACCAGAAAATGACGAGGTTTTGAGATTAAAATTAGATCATAAAAAATCAACTGATGAAATAAGAAAAATCATAAAAGAATCCAGTGAAAATTTCAAACCTTTTGAAAACTGGAAATGAGATTTAATATAAGCGATTTATCTTATTGGAAATCCTTTAAGAAGGTAAATTTTAGTGTTTTAAAGAATATTTTCTTTATTTCAAGCTTGTTATATTTTTGTATCTATTTTTTTAATAATTTTGACAAAATTTCTTTTGATATCAATTTAGAAAAAAATGGAGTTAATCTTTTTTTATCTTTTTTATTTTGTGTTTTAAGTATTTTTCTTAACGCTTACGCTTGGAAATATATAGTCAAGTGGTTTGGGAAAGAATTTAAAAGTAATAATCTTGTTTCTTTTTATGTTTTAACCAATATTCTTAAATATGTTCCAGGGGGTATTTGGCATTTTGTTGAAAGATTTAATTTTATAAAAAAAATAAGTAATCCTCAGATTGCTTTGTATTCGATACTTATAGAACCTTACTTTATGTTGAGTGGCTCTTTTCTATTAGCTTCGCTAGGAGTAATTTTTTCACCACTTTACTTTTTTTTAATCTTGCCTGTAATATTTTTAAATAGGAAATTAATTCATCTTGTACTAAAAAGATTAGGTTCTCTTAAAGGGAAAGTATTTGAGGTTTTGAGACTTACAAATTCAAGGAACCAATTTGAAAAGAAAATAAATATAATTAATTTTTTCCCTACCAGAGCATTATTCCTTGAAATTGGGTTTGTTTTATCTAAATTTATTGGGTTTTATATTTGCCTAAATTCTTTTAATAATAGTAATGCTATCAACATTATTTTTTTATTGGTAATTTTTTCTATATCATGGTCTATAGGTTTGGTAGTCCCAACAGCTCCAGGGGGAGTCGGTGTTTTTGAAGCCTGCTTCCTTTTTTTTGCAGGGAGAAATATTCCACAAAATATAATTCTTGTTAGCTTAATCTACTTTAGAGTTATATCTACATCGGCAGACTTGTTATTAAGCGTTCCTTTTTTAATTAGAAAAATGTTTAAAGAAATTTAGTTTTTTTCTCTAAACTTGGTATCAATGTAATTGATGCAATAAGACCCAAAGTCATAATAAGAATGGCTGGCAAAATTGCCTCAACCATTCTTTCATCTCCAGCATATTGATATATTCTCACAGATAATGTATCGAAATCGAATGGTCTTAAAATAAAAGTTATGGGTAATTCTTTTATAGTATCTACAAAAACTAAAAGTGATCCTACAAATATTGGTCCTTGGAGTAGAGGTAGATGAATTCTTTTAATGATCCCCAGCCAGTTCTCTCCTAGTCCAAGTGCAGCTTCATCAAGACTTGGAGAAATTCTCTCAAGACTTGAATCAATGGAACCCTTAGAAATAGTTAGAAATCGAACAAGATAACCCCAAATTAGTAAGCAGATAGCAATAAAATTGAATTTTGAAGAAGAAATGCTTATTAAAGATAAAGCTAATACCGTGCCTGGGATTGCGTAACCTATTCCCGCAAGGTTTGTAATTAGTCCCAGTAATATGCTTTTATTTGGGCGTCTAGATAAGGAAATTATTAAAGAGAATAGCATCGTTATAAATGCAGTAAAAAGGCCTAGACTAATAGTTCTTAATGATAGTGTAAGTAATTCTATAGATAAGCCTTGTTTAATTTGATCGATATTCAGCAGAACCCAAAAACATGGAATTCCAAAAGAGAAAATTGGAGGAAATAAGGATATGGTTATGGCCAAAAAAGCTCTAGCTTTTCTTAATTCCCATCCTTGAGAATCTTGTGATGCAGGATTTTCACTCCATCTCTTTGATTTTCTTCTCGAGAATTTTTCAAAAATAATTAAAGTGAAAATTATTAACAAGGCTACCAAAGATAATCCAATGGCACTTTTTGGATTACCTTCAATAATCCAATTTTCGGCTATTCCTGTGGAAATACTTGGAATATTTAATAATGCAAATGTACCTAACTCATTCATTACTTCCATACACATTAAACTTATTCCTGTTATTAGTGCTGGTAAAGCCATTGGTAAAGCGATCTTGAAGAAGCTCCTCCATGGCCCAACTCCTAATCCTCTACTAGCATTGATTTGATTAACTCCAAATTTATTAAAACTTTCGTTAGCAAGAATGAATACATATGGATAGGTTGAAATTGAAAGTATTAAAACCCCCCACCATAAGCCAGTTACTTGATACCCAAAAATACTTCCTAAATCCTGTAAAACAGCTGTTATTAGATATGCTGGTGCAGCTAGTGGAACTAGCTGACAAATACGAAGAACTTTTCTGTATTTGAAATCACAATTTGAAAGTAACCATCCATTCAAGGTTCCTAAGCCTCCTCCAAGTAAACTTGTTAGTGTTAAAACTTTCAAAGTTCCTTGTACCTCCTCTCCTCCTGCAATACCTAATGAAAAATTCCCACCTAAAACATACTGAACCCCTTCAAGAAGGAAATTGGAAATTGGAATGATTACTAAGAGTGCAACAATAAACGAAGTAATATAAAAAAGTTTTAATTCGTTAACTGCTTTTTTTAATCCTTTAAAAAGTATTTTCAAAAATTAATTAAACCTTACTATGTAGTTTTATCTGAATTGAATCTACATGATGAAAGTTGATTCTTAATAGTTTGATGATCTAAGTCTTTCCCAATTAATACTATCTTGTTGGATTTTTCTTTTGTCCATTCTTCATCATCTAGAGAAAACCTTTTCCCAGATAGGTGAAAAATGTGCTTTCTTTCACTTTCCATAAACCATAATATTCCTTTTGCTCTAAATACATTTTGTGATATTTGATTATCTAAGAAATATTGAAACTTCCTCAAAGAAAATGGTTCAAATGTCTCATAAGAAATTGAAGTAAACCCCTCGATATTATTGTGCAAACCGTGTGAATGAGAAGAGTGATCGTGAGAATGAGAAGAGTGATCGTGAGAATGAGAAGAGTGATCGTGTGAATTAGAAGAGTGATCGTGTGAATTGTCTTCTATATTTTTCCTGTCTTTTTCGAATTTAAAAGTGTCTGTCTCAAAAAGACCAACGCTCATTATTGTTTGTAATCCAACTTCACTATTGGTTGATCTCAAGATCCTCGGTTCTTTTTTTATTTTATTTATAAACTTTTCTACTTTCTTTAATTGTTCTTCGTTTACTAAATCACATTTATTTAGAAGAAGGATGTCTCCGTATAAAATTTGAGAATAGGCGACACTTTTATTATTAATGTCAAAATCAAAATTTTCTCCATCAATTAAAGTGATGATCGAATCTAATCTGACTTTTTCTCTAAGATCACCAGCCGCAAAAGTCATAGCAACTGGTAATGGATCAGCAAGTCCAGTTGTCTCAACGATTAAATAGTCTAGTTTTTCAGATCTTTCTAGAACTTTAGATACTGTATTTAATAATTCGCCATTAATAGAACAACATATACAGCCATTATTTAATTCGATCATGTCTTCTGAGCCTTCTATGATTAGGTCATTATCTATTCCAATTTCTCCAAATTCATTAACTAAAACAGCTGTTTTAATACCAACTTGATTTTTTAAAATATGATTTAATAATGTGGTTTTGCCAGATCCTAAAAATCCACTAATGATCGTAACTGGTAATAACTTTCTAGACATTTTTAAGACTTATTTTAAGTAAATTCAAAATTTGTAATTTTTATTGATCGAAAATTTTATTGATTTCTGAAGCTAATGTTTGATCGAGATTTGTAATGCCTCCCAAATCATGAGTATTTAATCTAATTATTACTTTTGAATAAACATTTTCCCAACTAGGATGATGGTTGTATTTCTCACATATTAGTGCAATTTTAGTCATAAAAGAAAAAGCTTCAATAAAATTAGCGAAGTTAAATTCTCTTTGGATTTTTTCAGATTTAATGTCCCATCCAGGTATTTTGAACACTAGTTCCTTCAATTCTCCATCTTGTAAAAGGTAAGGTTCCATCAAATAAGTAATCAGACTCTATTTAATTATAAATATTTTGCTTTTTCTCACCAACTATATGTAGATTTATAAGTCTTTGTTTTTGATCAAATCTATGTTCCCATAAATAAACTGCCTGCCATGTCCCGAGCATTATTTTACCTTCTTGAAAACTCAAAGACAAACAAGTGTTTGTTAAGGATGTTTTAATATGTGCTGGCATATCGTCTGCTCCTTCTTGATAGTGTTTATAGGGAATTTCTTCTTGATTTTTTGACAAGCTTAAGTAGGAATCATATGGAACTATTGATTGCATATATTTTTTTAAATCCCCTAGTACATTCGGATCAGCGTTCTCATTAATAGTTAAGCTACAACTTGTATGAAGTAAAGTTAAATTTAAAATTCCTGAATGAAAATTATTTTTTTCAATAAATAAATTTAAATCGTGTGTGATGTCTATAAAACCCTCACCATGTGTTAAAAATTCTAATTTCGAAAATATTTGTTCCATATAAGTAAAAACTCAATTAATTAATATTCTATTATGGACAAACAATGTATTTTTTTCTGCATACATTAAAACTTTTATCTTAAAATAAATTCAATTAAAATCTTAACTTTTGGCTGAAATTCAATGGAACAAGCTAGGGGCTTATCTTAAGGAAACTCAAATATTAGGATCAATCCAAAATACGCTCTATTGGGATCAGAATACTGGGATGCCAAAGAAGGGAGCTTCCTGGAGGTCTGAACAACTTACTTATATTGCAAAAGTCTTGCATAAAAGAAATTCGTCTGAAGAATTTTCAAATTTAATACAATCTGCTAAAAATGAATTATTAGATTCTGAACAAAATTCCGATAACCAAACTTTTAAAGATAAAGAGAGAAATATTAATCTTTTAATTAAGGAATTTGATAGAGAAAAAAATTTAGATCCCAAATTAGTTGAATCTTTAGCAAAGGCAAAATCTAAAGGGTATGGAAGCTGGCAAGAAGCTAAGAAAAAATCAGATTTTAAAATTTTCCTTCCTTTTTTTGAAGAATTAGTTAAATTGCGGATTGAAGAGGCAAAACAAATATCTGATCAATATTCACCATGGGAGACGCTAGCCCAACCCTTTGAACCTGAATTAAGTTTGAAGTGGTTAAATAAAATGTTTCAACCATTAAAAGAAACTATCCCGGCCTTGATTAGAGGAATTAATAATTCAAAGAAATATCATTGGGACTTAAGTACTGAATCTCAACAAAATTTATGTTCTAAATTACTTGATGAGTTTGGGAGAGATAAAGATCTCGTTATTGTCGGTAAATCTCCACATCCTTTTTCAATTACTTTAGGACCTAATGATTATAGAATTACGACAAGAATTGTTGAAGGTGAACCATTATCAAGTTTTTTAGCAACTGCACATGAGTGGGGGCATTCGATTTATGAGCAGGGGCTTCCATCTCAAAGTCATCAATGGTTTGCTTGGCCTTTAGGTCAAGCGACTTCCATGGGTATTCATGAAAGTCAATCTTTATTTTGGGAAAATAGAATAGTTAAATCAAAATCTTTTTCAAAAAGATTTTTTAATAAATTCGTTTCAGCAGGATGTACGCTAAACAATTATCTAGAACTTTGGGAATCTATTAATCATTTGGAAGCAGGATTAAATAGGGTTGAGGCAGATGAATTGACCTATGGTTTACACATTCTTATTAGAACCGAACTTGAAATAGATTTAATTGAAGGAGGGTTACCTGCTGAAGATATCCCGGCGGAATGGAATAAAAGATATGGTCAACTTTTAGGAATAAAACCATCTAATGATGCAGAAGGGTGTCTCCAAGATGTTCACTGGAGTGAAGGTGCCTTTGGGTATTTCCCTTCATATTTGTTAGGTCATCTTATAAGTGCACAAATATCTACTCAAATGGAAAAAGAGATTGGTTTGATTGATGATTTAATCGAAAATGGTGAATATCAAAGAATCATCTTTTGGTTAAGAAATAATATTCATAAACATGGCAGATCAGTTAATTCTATGGAATTGGTAAGAACTGTCACTAACGAAGAACTATCACCAACTTATTTTATTAATCATTTAAAGTCTAAGATAAATGATTTTTGCTGAAAATTACTTTTAAAGAATTTGATTGAGTGTGAGGATGTAAGATAAAACAAAAATTATTTTTTGATGGCAAACCTTAATCAACCCCCAAGCAGGGTTACTCCAAATTTATTACATATACTAGATGCTTTCACTGATAGTTCAAATACAACAGTTAATACTATCGTTGAATTGAATTCTAATACTATTAACAAATATGAATTAATTACAGAAACGGGCCACCTTAAACTTGATAGGGTGGGTTATTCATCACTTGCTTATCCTTTTGCTTATGGCTGTATACCTAGGACATGGGATGAAGATGGGGATCCACTTGATGTGGAAATTGTTAGTGTAACCGAGCCATTGATACCTGGATCTATTGTGGAGGCAAGGATTATTGGGGTGATGAAATTTGATGATGGTGGAGAGGTCGATGATAAAGTAATAGCGGTTCTGGCAGATGATAAAAGAATGGATCATATCTCAAGTTTTGAAGATCTTGGAGAGCATTGGTTAAAAGAAACAAAGTATTATTGGGAACACTACAAAGATCTAAAAAAACCTGGAACATGTACTGTTAATGGTTTTTTTGGGTCAGAAGAAGCTGTTAAAGTGATTAAAGATTGTGAAGAGAGATATAAAAAAGAAATTGATCCAAAATTAGTAAATTAACTAATTTTTGTTTTCTCTAAATTCTTCAAATATTTCGCTTAGTATTTTGTCCGCCCCTTGGAGCTTTAGTTTTTCTGCTAATTCTATGCCTAATTGTTCAGGGTCATTAATATTACCATTAACTTGATCTTTTATAAGCCTCTCTCCATCAAGAGAGGCTACCATTCCAGTGAGATAAAGTTGTTCATTTTGTATCCTACTATTCACACCTATTGGAACTTGGCATCCTCCTTCAAGTTCTCTTAAAAAAGCCCTTTCTGCTAGACATCTTTGACTAGTGGGTTTATCTTCTAATACATTTATGATTTCTAAAACTTTTTTATCATCAGATTTACATTCAATGCCTAGTGCTCCTTGTCCAACGGCATGCAGGGAAATTTCATTAGGAATAATCTGATGAATTCTTGATTCAAAGCCTAATCTCTTTAAACCAGCGGCAGCAAGAATTATGCAATCAAATTCTCCTGCATCAAGTTTTTCTATTCTTGTAATAACATTTCCTCTGATATCCTTGAAATTAAGATGTGGGTACTTATTTCTTAATTGTGCAAGTCTTCTAAGAGAGCTTGTTCCGACAATTGAACCTGCAGGTAAAGTTTCTAGTTTATAGCAATCATTTTTTTTGCTTACTACTAAAGCATCAGCAGGGTCTTCTCTTTTTGTGATACATCCCAATTGAAGTCCATTAGGCAAATTTGTTGGTAAATCTTTTAGAGAATGTACTGCTATATCTGCTTGGCCTACAAGCATTTGCGCTTCAAGTTCTTTTGTAAATAGGCCTTTGTCACCTATTTTTGCTAAGGCCACATCAAGAATTTTGTCACCTTGAGTTGCCATGGCCTCTATGGAAACTTCTAAATTGGGAATATTTTTTTCTAGTTGATCTTTGACCCATAAAGTTTGCACCATGGCTAGCTTACTTCTTCTACTAGCTATTTTCAGTTTAAAATTAGTCATTAAATATTATTTTGAGTTTGGATTAAAATAAGTCGAATATATTTTAAGCTATTCTTTTGCAACTTTTTAAAGCTGAAAATTATATTTAACTATTTTTATTTTATATATTCTTTTAAAACCCCATTTCGATTGGGATGTCTAAGTTTTCTAAGAGCTTTTGCTTCAATTTGTCTAATTCTTTCTCTAGTTACATCAAAAATCTGTCCAATTTCTTCAAGAGTTTTCATTCTTCCATCATCAATTCCATATCTCAATCTAAGTACATCTCTTTCCCTCGGACTTAGAGTTGCTAAGACTCCTTCTAAATCTTCTCTTAAAAGAGTTTTAGAGACATCTTGCTCGGGATTTTCTATATCTGCCTCTATAAAGTCTCCAAGTCTTGAGTCTTCTTCTTTACCTATAGGAGTTTCTAGAGAAATAGGTAGCTGAGCACTTTTGGCAATAAATCTTAATTTTTCAATGGTCATTTCCATACTCTCGGCTATTTCTTCTTCACTTGGCTTTCTTCCGAATTCTTGGCTAAGAACTTTTGTGGTTTTTTTAATTCTGGATATTGTCTCATATAAATGAACTGGTAATCTTATAGTCCTACTTTGATCTGCGATTGCTCTAGTAATGGCTTGGCGAATCCACCAGGTAGCATAAGTAGAAAATTTGTAACCTTTTTCGTGGTCAAATTTTTCAGCTGCCCTAATCAGACCCAAACTTCCTTCTTGAATTAGGTCTTGAAATGATAAACCTCTATTCATATATTTTTTTGCTATGGAAACAACCAATCTTAAATTTGATTGAACCATTTTTTCTTTAGCTCTTCTTCCTAAAAGTAGTCTTCTTCTGAATTTAGAAAGAGGCATATCTATTAATTCTGCCCATTCTCTAACGGATGGGAAATGCCCTTTTTCTGATTCATATTGGGTTGCTAGTTCTTCTAATTGGAGTAGATCAGCAATTTTTCTTGCAAGTTCAATTTCTTCATCTGGTCTTAAAAGTCTAATTCTTCCAATCTCTTGGAGGTAAACTCTTATTGAATCTTCAGTATATATACCTTTTGGCCCAAGCTTTATGTTACCAAGTCCTTTATCTTCTTCCTCAGATTCACTAAATTCATTATTATTTTCTAAATTACTTGCGTTTAAATTTGAAGATGACTGTAAATTTTGACTATTTTTTTTACTCTGCTCTTCAATTACTGTTTCTAAATCGGTATTAATTTTTTTATTAATCTTTTTTTTTGAGCTAGGTTGAGAATTCTTAGATTCTGCTGCGACTGGACACATAATAGACTCCTTTCTACGGTGAATTTAACTAGATAAAATTTTATTTAGGGCTAATTTGTACATTTAGTAGTAAAACCCAATTAATGTTTAAAGAACTTTTTCACAAAATGTGAATAAAAAAAGTTTTTCTAAATTGTTGAAAAATTTTAATAGTGCTATAGATTACCTAAAGTAAAAAGTCTTGGGATTTCTCAGACAGGCAGATCAGTTTTTGAATTTTAACTCAATGATCCAAGCTTCATGTCTTCCTTAAGAGCAGGATACTTACAATGTGCAAAAAACACTTTGTGGAATGTTCAACAATCCAATACTAAGAAAAAGTTTTGAAGCCGGCAAGTAATCAGTTATCAAAGATCTTTTTTAAATTTGAGGTTTTGCTTGATTTAGGCAATGTTAGTGATGGCTTTTACTATTTAGATGGAAATGATCTTGGCGTAGAAGTTGGTGATATCGTAACTGTAAAACTAAGAGGGAGGTTATTAAATGGGTTGGTGATCTCCAAAGAAAACTTTTCGAAAATTAATAAAGATGAAAAAATTATTAGTGAAAGAAAAAGTATAAAATATTTGTCTGTTGAAAGTATTTTGCAGAAAAAAATAATAGATGATAGCTGGAGAGAATTTATAGAGTCCTTAGCTTCTTTTTATATGGTTAGTAATTTAAAGATGTTTAAAACGGCATTCCCACCAGGTTGGATTGGTAAACATAAGAAAATTCCTCAGGGTTTAAAAGATCAAATTTGGATTGGAACCAAGAAAGAATTAGATATAAGGAAAAATAAATTTACCAAGAAAGAATTTTTATTAATAAATACTTTGCCCAAAAAAGGTAATTGGCAAAGTGAATTAATTAAGTCGGGTTTTAACTACACTCTAATTAACTCAATGGTTAGTAAAAATTATCTTGTTAAATCGAAAAGAAAAAAAACAATAGGTCCTAAATTAAATTTCCTTTCAAATCATCTTGGGGTAATAAAAAAACCAAATCTTACAAGTGAGCAGAAAATTGCATTTCAAGAATTTCAAGCAATGAAACCTGGACATGTTTTAATGCTTTGGGGTGAAACAGGTTCTGGTAAAACAGAAGTTTATATGAGAATGTCTGAAGAACAATTGCTTAATAAAAAAAGTTGTTTAATACTTGCCCCAGAAATTGGCCTGATTCCTCAACTTATTGATAGATTTAGTGGCCGATTTAATAATGTTGTTTATGAATATCATAGTAACTGCTCTTCAAGTCATAGAACTTTAGTTTGGAAGAAAATCACCAATACTAATGAACCCTTAATAGTCATAGGAACAAGGTCAGCAGTATTTCTTCCAATTAAAAATTTAGGATTAGTAATAATGGATGAAGAACATGATGTTTCATATAAACAAGATAGCCCTATGCCTTGTTATGACGCGAGAGAGGTTGCTATTGAAATAGTAAAAAGGAATTCTGCAAAGCTAATTTTTGGAAGCGCAACTCCATCAATGCAGACTTGGAAAAAATGTATTTATGAAAAGAATTTTAAATTAGTACGAATGATTCAAAGGATATCTAAGAATGAAATGCCTGAAATAAGAATTGTTGATATGCGTGATGAATTTAAGAAAGGAAATATGAAAATTTTTTCCGATGAATTATTAAAATTGCTTCCCCAACTACGCTTAAAAAATGAACAAGCAATAATTTTGATCCCTAGAAGGGGACATAGTGGTTTTTTAAGTTGTAGAAATTGTGGTTACTTAATTAATTGTCCAAACTGCGACATTCCTTTATCTGTTCATCTCGGTTCACAAGGAAAAAAATGGTTAAGTTGTCATTGGTGTGAGCATAAATCGAGACTTATCAATCATTGTCCAGATTGTAATTCTACTGCTTTCAAGCCTTTTGGTATAGGAACTCAAAGAGTTATGGAGTTTTTAAATGAAGAATTTCCTGACTTAAGAGTTCTTCGATTTGATCGAGATACAACATCAAGTAAGGATGGTCATAGAGATATTCTTTCAAAGTTTTCTAAAGGTGATGCTGATATTCTTGTAGGGACTCAAATGTTAGCGAAAGGGATTGACATCCCGAATATTACTCTTTCAGTAGTTATCGCAGCAGATGGTTTGCTTCATCGTCCAGATATTTCAGCAGAAGAAAAATCATTACAATTGTTTTTACAATTAGCTGGAAGAGCAGGCAGAGCTCAAAAAAAAGGAAAAGTTATTTTTCAAACATATAAACCTAACCATCCTGTAATTTCGTACCTTCAGAAAAGAAATTACGAAAGATTTTTGACTGAAACTTCGAAATTGAGGAAAGATGCTAATTTATTCCCATTCTGTCAGGTTTGCCTACTAAAATTATCTGGCGAAAATTTTGAATTAACAGAATTAGTTGCAATTAAAGTAGCAAAATATCTGCTAAATTTTTGTGAAAAAAATAACTGGAAATTAATTGGACCTGCCCCTAGCTTAATTGCTAAAGTTGGGAAAAAATTTAGATGGCAGATATTAATGCATGGTCCTGAAGGTTCAAAGATCCCTTTGCCAGAAAGGGCATTAATATGGAAACTTATTCCAAAAAATGTTTTTTTAACCATTGATGTTAATCCCGCAGAGTTGTGATTAGTCTGCTGGAAGTTGAGGCAAATCTGTACCTAACATAAATCTATTGAATCTTAATGAATAAGCTAATATTATTATTATTAAAATAATAGATATCCCAATCAACAATTTGTTCCAGCTCCAGAAAGAAAATTCAAGACTATTCATTTGACCAAGATTTAAATTCCAAATTATTAGATTTCTTTCTATGTCGATATTTGATTTATTTTTACTAGTAAGGGTAACTTTGTTTGGGTGAATGATTTTAAAAATAAGTTCTAAATTATCAACACTTTGAATAGACTTAAGATCTAGATCCACTCTATAAAAATATTTTTTAAAAAAAATGAAGTTTTTTTGAGTAGTATTAATTTCTATATTGGTTGATTCTCTCGCTAACTCCCCTGCGGTATTTTGGATTATTTTTAGAACTTGCTTTGTATTTTCTAGATTGAGATTTTTATTTTTCAGAGAAAAAGTTGATTCTTCTTGCGCAACTTCTGCATCAGGAAAAATATCTTTAATTTTCTCTTCAAATTTTATCTGCCAAGGGAATTTTTTAATGTATTTACTCTCTATAACTAGATTATTAGTTATAGAATCTAGTTCACTAATATCCAGGGTATTTTCAACTTTAACGCAACCACTTAACAGTGGAATTAATAACAATAGTATTAAAAAAATTATCAGTGAAAAGCCTTTCTGAAATGTTCTTGTAGCACCAGTTGGAGTATCAGTAACGTTGATAAATTTCTTTACCTCCAATACTTTTTTTTTCTTGCGCAGTGAACTAAGAGATTTTTTATTTAGTGATGGGTCGCATTCAAACTTGACATTCCAATTTTCTGGTTTTTTAATATCAGGAGAATCTATAACCTCCATTAAATATTTTGCGTTTTCTCTTGTCTTATTATCGTAAGATTTAAGAAGTTCTTTACAAAATCTTTTTGCCTCCTCTTTATTATTGATACCACAAAGAGCAGTAATTAAAATTGTTCTTAAATTTACCCCCTCTTTACTTGATAAAGGGAATGATTTCACTATAGGTGAAAGAAATTCAATGCAATAATGATATTCGCCTTTAGCTAAAGCAAGTTCTACTGTTTCTAAAACCTGCTCATAAGTTTTCATAAGTTAGGCAACTATCATTGTTCCAATTCCAGAATTTGTGAAAATTTCAAGAAGTAATGAATGTTCTATTCGTCCATCGATTATATGAGCTGCTTTGACTCCTTGAGCCAAAGCTCTTATACAGCATTCTGTCTTTGGAATCATACCTTCAGTGACAATTTTTTTATCAATAATATCTCTTGCTTCTTTAAGATTAATTTTTTCAACAAGACTATTTTTGTTATCTTTTTCGTTTAAAATTCCTTGAGTGTCAGTAAGAAGTATAAGTTTTTCTGCATTTATTGCGGCAGCGATTTCTCCAGCGACAAAATCTGCATTAATATTATGTGAAATGCCCTCTATGGTTGATCCAATACTAGAAATAATAGGTATATAACCTTTAGAAATAAGAGGCTCTAATATCTCCGGATTGATTTTTGTGACCTCCCCCACCAAACCATGGCTACCATCTCCTAATTCTCTGGATTGAATTAAGTTCCCATCAAGACCCGATATACCTACAGCTAGGGATCCAGTTTTATTAATCCCTTTCACAATTTGTTTATTGACCCGCCCCATAAGAACCATCTCGACAATTTCCATTGTTTTTTGATCAGTAATTCTTAATCCATTTTCAAATTTAGGCGATATTTCTAATTTTTTTAACCAACTATTAATTTCGGGCCCACCTCCATGAATTACTATTGGGCATACTCCTACGCTTGATAAAAGAGCTACATCTCTAAAAAAAGCCTTTTTTAAATTATTCTCTTCCATGATAGAACCACCATACTTTATAACAATTTTTCTACCTGAGAAACTTTGTATATATGGAAGTGCTTCACTTAATATTGATACTCTTTTAGAATCATTCATTACTAAAAATCATTAAAACTTTATTGAATTAAGAAGTTAGGTTTTTACAAATATATAATTATATTTAATAAAAGAGAATAAAATCAAATTCCTTTTTATTATCGTCGATAATAAATTCTGATTCAAGACCTTTAACGAAAAATCGGTTTAATCTTTCTTGTTTCTCTATCCATTTTTCTAGAGGAACAGCATTTAATTCGAAACGCATTCTGAGACCATTTTTCTCTTCCTTCGTAATTTCTTCTATTTCTTTTAGTTGAGGTGGGTTATCTTCGTCCCACAAATTTAAAGATTCTAATGACGATTCAAGATGAGCTTTTATCCCATATCTCCATCTTGTAACATCTTTAACGAGTGCTGTTAATTCTTTCGGTCTATTAAATCTATTTGTTGCAAAATTTGTCTTGTCAAATAATTCTGCAGGAGGTATTTCTGAAGTCTTTAAACCTAATCCAATCAGAAAAATAGGTACTCCATAAAAAAAAGTAGGCACACTTAAGTTTACTGAGTCTGTAAAATAAGCAGTCATTCCAATAAAAGCTAATATACCTCCAATAGATACGATTAAGTTTCCAGGTGATAAGTATTTCTTCATTTTGATTTAGTAAAATGGTTTTTAAATGTGCTAAAAAGTATTATGCAAGACCCTAATATTGCAAATCAAGGTGATTTAATTTTAAAGCTTGATCAAGATAGAGCATGGCTCTTAGAAAATCTTGATAAGGGTAAATGGCCAGAAATTAGGAGCGAACTTGCTGAGCTTGAAAGAAAAATAAGCAAATTAATTATAGGTGTTCAAGAAAATAATGTTGATATTTGATTTAAAAAGGTATTTCGTCAACTTCTGGGACTAAAGGTGAGCTATCCCAATTGGAATTTTTGGTATTTTCTTTTTTATCAAATGACCCTTTATTTTCTTTCTGATCAGATTTAATAACGTCAATTGCTGCTATTTGATGAATCTTTGAAGCTGTCAATTCTGGTTGCTTTTCTTTTGTACCGTCTTTTCTAGTGATAGTATTCATTCTAAGACGTCCCTCAATAACAATATTTTGCCCCTGCTTTAGTTCGGCTATCATTGCTTGTGCAATATTTCCCCATCCTAAAATTTTTAGTTCTCTGGTTGGATCTTCACTACGTAATCCTTTAAAATTAACAAGCATTTCTGCAATTGGAGTTTGGTTTTCTTTTGTATACCTCATTTCGGGAGCGCTATTAATTACCGCTTGAATTAAACAATGATTCATTTCTATCTATTTAATTAATGACATACTGATGCAGAATCAAGAAAATTGCTACGAAAATGTTTGGATCCTATCAGGGACTTCGGATGGACCTGTAATAGCGAATAGGCTTCTTGAACTTAAATTTTCAGTTTTTGCAAGTGTTTTAACTTATAGGGCAGGTCAAACTTATATCAAAAATCCAAAGTTACATATCATTACGGGCAAATTAAATAATAAAGGTGAAATAATAAATTTCATAGAAAAAAATAAAATTAAATGGGTTGTAGATGCTACTCATCCTTTTGCAGTAATAATTTCTGAAAATCTCAATGATGCATGTCAAGAAATTAATACACCTCTTCTAACATTTGAGAGAAAATCTCTTGAGAATAACTCTAATAATTTTAATTATATTGATGATTTAAAGGCCATCAATGAAGCTGATTTAAAAAATAAGAACATTCTTCTAGCAATAGGATCTAGATTTCTTAATAATACTGCTAATTATTATATGAATTGTGGAGCAAACGTATATGCAAGAATACTTCCGACTCATGAAAGCATAACCAAAGCGTTTGGATCATGTATGAAAAATTCAAATATAGCAATACTTGAACCAAGTAAAAGTGAAGAAAGCATTTTAGAAAAAAAACTTTGTGATTTTTGGGGTATAGATTATGTACTTTGCAGAGAGTCTGGAAGTTATTCTCAGAAAAACTGGGAAAATATTATCTCTGGAAGTAAAATGAAGTTATTTTTGGTTAAAAGGCCAAAATTTAAAAACGAGTATTCTTGCTCTTTCAATCAATACGACCATTTGATAGATCACATAATTAGAAAATTTTGATTTTTAATGAATTATGGAAGTATTAATTATGCTCACAACTGAATCAAGTAAAACAAATGCTTTGCGACTGGCTAAGTTACTCTTACAAAAAAAAATTGCAGCTTGTGTTTCGATTAAGCAAATTTTTTCAATTTATATGTGGGACGATCAAATTGAAGAAACTAAAGAGTTTGAAATCACGATAAAAAGTAAACCAGAATTTAAAGATGATTTAATTAATTTTTTGCATCAAATTTCCACATATGATGTTCCTCAAATTATTTATAAAAAATATAATTCTGAGATGAAATATTATGAATGGTTGAATAAGATGATTTAATTAAATTTATTTTATTAGCTCTTTAAGATCAATATTGGATCTAGAACCTAATTGTGTAATTATTTGCCCGGCACAAATTGAACCTATCTCTCCGCATTTTTTGAGCGAATAATTGTTTATTAATCCATGAATAAATCCTCCGGCATAAATATCTCCTGCTCCTGTAGTATCAATTACTTTCCCTTCCTTCATTGACTTAATTGTTTCGAAATCATTTTTGTTGATAATGAGAGAACCATTACTACCTAGAGTTACTACTACTAATTCAGATAGGGAGGAGAGTTCTCCTTGGCAGCTTGCTAATTTATCCTTTTTAAAAAGACTTAATACCTCAGATTCATTACAAAAAACTATATCTACATATTTATCAATTAATTCCAAGAAACTTTCTCGATGTCTTTCAACACAAAATGAATCAGACAATGAGAGGATTATTTTTGTATTAGATAATTTTGCGGTTTGAGCTGCTTTAAGAAAAGCATTTTTAGCTAATTCGCTGTCCCATAAATAACCCTCTAAATACAAGTATTTACTTTCCTTAAGAACACTAAAATCAATGTCTTTTGGTTCAAACTCTATAGATGCCCCTAGGTAAGTGCACATAGTTCTTTGGGCATCAGGTGTAATCAAAATAATTGAATGAGCTGTTGAAGCCCCTTCATTAGTTGGTGGAGTATTAAATATAGTTTTACTTTTTTTTATATCAGAAGAAAAGAAATTCCCAAATTGATCATTTTTCACCCTTCCAATAAACTGTACATTATTTCCTAATTCTGCTAAACATACAACTGTATTTGCAGAGGACCCCCCTGAGATTTGTTTGATCACTCTGCAATTCTCTAACAAAGTTTGAGATTCATCAGAATTAATCAGATTCATCGATCCTTTCTTTAGATTATTTATCTCAAGAAACTCATCTTCGATATTGACAATAATATCAACTATTGCGTTGCCTAGACCAATTAGATCAAATATTTTACTGTGTTCAAGATGTCTAAAGGATTCTCTCATTAATTATCTAAGTAAATCATCTTAGAAGTGCCCTTTTTGGTCCATGAATTGGGTCTTCAATTACTATGGTTTGATCTCTATTCGCACCCAATGAGACAATAGCAATTGGAACCTCCATTAATTCAGCTAAAAATCTTAGATAATTCATAGCATTTTCAGGGAGATCAGATAGATTTCTGCAATTTGCAGTTGAACATTGCCAACCTTTTAATTTCTTGAAGATTGGCTTACATTTTTTCAAGTCATCTGAATTTGTAGGAAAATAATCTATTTCCTCTCCATCCAATTCATATGCAATACAAACTTGAATCTCATCTAATTCATCAAGTACATCTAATTTTGTAACTGCTAGACAATCAAGACCATTTACAGATACAGCATATTTACCTATAACTCCATCAAACCAACCGCATCTCCTCCTCCTACCAGTAGTAGTTCCAAATTCACTGCCTCTATCACAGAGTTGATCATTAATACTTCCCTGTAATTCTGTTGGGAATGGCCCCTCTCCTACTCTCGTGGTATATGCTTTTGCAACTCCTATAACTCTATCAATTAAAGTGGGGCCAACTCCAGCACCAATACATGCCCCTCCTGATATAGGGTTTGATGAGGTAACAAAAGGATAAGTTCCATGATCTAAGTCAAGTAAAGTACCTTGAGCACCTTCAAATAGTATATTCTTCTTGTTTTTTGAGGCCGCATGGATAGTCCTCGTACAGTCAACTACATGCTTTGATAATCTTTCTCCATAGTCAAGGTATTCTTCAATGATGTCTTCTAATTTTAATGGTTTAATACCATAGATTTTTTCTAATAGACCATTTTTTTCCTTTAATGGAATTTCAATCACATCACTGAGCCTTTCCTTTTTAAGCAAATCTCTTACTCTAATGCCATTTCTTTGTGACTTATCCGCATAAGTTGGGCCAATCCCACGACCAGTTGTCCCTATCTTGTTTGAACCTCTATCATTCTCCATAACTTCATCCAATATTCGATGGTAGGGCATTGTTACATGTGATGTTGATGAAATTTTCAATCCTGAGATATCAATTCCATTATCAATTAACATATCAATTTCTTTTAGCAAGATTTTTGGATCTACAACTGTTCCTGATCCAATGAGACAAGTAGTATTTTTATAAAGTATCCCTGAAGGAATTAAATGTAATTTTAAGACTTTATCATCAACTACGATGGTATGCCCTGCATTTACTCCACCTTGGTAGCGTACGACAACATCTGCCGAACGACTAAGTAAATCAGTTATTTTACCTTTTCCTTCGTCACCCCATTGGGCTCCGATTACAACAACATTGGCCAATTTTAGAAGAGCATTATTTTTGTGCGAATATTTAATATATTCAAAAATCTTGTTTTACTTTTAAAAAGTAAATGAATTGTATTAACTTTCTCTGAGAACCATTTTTTCAGCGAGAGAAAATTCTTTTGTTAGACGCTCTTTAAGTTTATCTGGTAATGGTCTACTTGCAAAGTTTTTGTAGTGGCCTGCCATAGCATTTAAAGCTGTTTGCATAGTTGTAAATGATTGAGTTTTGTTTACCATCCCTCTATTTCTGTATCTAGAAATATAGTCTGTTATGAGGGTAAGAGCTTCACTTCTTACTTCATCTTTATTTGAAGAGTCTTTTGGAGTATCGACAGCTGTTTGTAATGTTTTGACAACGGAAATTGTATCTTTTGTATAGTCACCTGTCATTGAGGTTTTTGCAGCTATAGAAGGGGAATTAAATAATGTAAAAACAAGAATCAATGAAAGTGAAAAAGATATAGCTTTGGTAAGATTTTTTAAAATTAATTCTGATGTCCGTTTAAATAACATAGATAAGCTCCCAAAAATTTGGCCTTAAGAATTTTTATTGTACATTATTTCTGATTCGGAAATAAATTTTTTCAACAATTTATCAGAACTAATTTTAAATTTAGTATTATTTGCTCTGCATATAAGTTCTACTTCTTTTTTAATAGAGTCTCTGCCGATAATTATCTGAAAAGGAATACCAATTAATTCTGCATCTTTAAATTTTACACCAGCTCTATCGTCCCTATCATCAAGAAGGACGTCAATTTTATTAGTTATAAAATTGTTATATATTTGCTCAGTAAGATCTCTTTGAATAGGATCTTTTAGGTTTGTTGGAATAATAATAACTTCAAAAGGGGAAATCTGGATTGGCCAACAAATTCCCTTTTCATCATGATTCTGTTCAATAGAAGCTTGTGCAATTCTTGTTACTCCAATTCCATAACAGCCCATCCATAAATTTTTCAACTGACCATCCTTATCAGAAAACTTAGCATTTAATTTTTCACTATATTTTTGACCTAGTTGAAAAATATGTCCAATCTCTATACCCTTTTTTTCTTTGAGTTCCTCGTTATCATCAATTTTAATCTTATCTCCTTTTTTAGCATTTCTGATATCCTCAATAAGATAATCTTTTGAAGCAAAAGAAAAATCCTGGAAAACTTTGTGAAAATTAACTTTATTCCCACCACTTATAAACTTAGAGAGACTGCTTGCAGAATGATCAATGATTCTGGTCCAAGTTTTATCCCAACTAGAACTCTCCTTAATAGTTTCATTATCTAAATCTGGTCCGATAAAACCTAGAGGTAAGTTAAATAGGTTTTTTTCGATAATGTTTTTGTCTTCAATTTTCTCAATATTAAGAAGGTTGGAACGATAGAGTTTATTTATTAAGTTAAAGAGCTTTACTTCATTAATATGTTGATCACCTCTTATGCATGCAAGAATAGGGACCTCTGATTTACTTTCAAACTTTGCAAGAAATATTACGACTTTAATAATCTGACTAGGATCTAAATTATTATTTTTACAAACTTCGAAGATTGTTTTTTGTTGAGGAGTTTCTAGCCAACCTGAAATATGATCTTTTAATAGGTTAGGTTGAGAGGGTATAGAAACAGCTTTTTCAATATTCGCAGCATAAGAACCGCTTTCAGTAAACAAGATGGAATCTTCCCCAGCATCTGCGGTGACCATATATTCTTTTGAGGAGGCCCCCCCAATTGCTCCACTATCTGCTTCAACGCCTACTGTCTGCAGTCCGCAAGATTTAAAAATATTTTCATAAGCATTGCCCACCTTTTCATAAAATAAAGCTAAATCGTTTCTTGAAGAATGGAAAGAATAGCCATCTTTCATTATAAATTCTCTACTTCTCATTAATCCAAACCTTGGCCTTATTTCATCTCTAAATTTTGTCTGAATTTGATAAAAACATTGGGGTAATTGCTTATAGGAGTTAATTATCTCTGATGCAATACTCGTGATTACTTCTTCGTGAGTTGGAGCTAAACCAAATTCTTTCCCTTGTCTATCTTTTAGATTAAACATTATTCCTTCGCCTGCAGTGTATCCTTCCCACCTTTCACTTTTTTTCCATAAATCTGCTGGATGAAGTTGGGGTAAGAGTAATTTAGTGCAACCAATACTGTTAAGTTCGTTTTCTATTATTGCCGATATTTTTTCAATAACTCTAAGCATTATTGGCATATATGCATAAACACCACTACTAACTCTGCGAATGTAACCAGCTTTTAAAAGTAATTGATGTGAAATAATCTCAGCTTCAGAAGGTGTGTCACGAAGTGTCCCCAGAGGAAATGAGGTGGTCACGCGCATACAAAAAATCCTTAATAATAATTAATTTTATCAATTAATTATCAATAAAGATAAAAAAAAAAATTAAAGTGTCTTGAGTCCCTCAACGCGGCTAGTCTAGACATATTCTTTTTGCTAGCTTCTTCAGTAAGTTCAAACTTTTAACAAAGTTCATTATTTCTAAAACAATTTCTTAAGGTTATGGAAAATATAGATTCCAATATTTCTAGCGAAGAGGAATTGGTAGGTATCGATGAAGTTCAAAAATTCCTTAATAGATCAAGAGCTTCTGTTTATAGATATACAAATACTGATTTAAGAAATCTAAACCCTAGCTTTAATCCAAGAAAATTAAATCCCGAGTTTAGAACTGATCAAAAGGATCCTCTAAAATTTCATCCTAATGAAGTCGCAAGATTTGCAAAAGATATCTTAAGAATTAAGGAAGTTACTGTAGAAGTATTTAATACCCCTTCTTCAGCTGCTCAAAATATACTTCTACAAATATTAGAGGAATTAAGATTAATCAAGTCTTTACTAGAAAAAGAATAATCAAGAAGCCACAGAAGAATATTTTGATTTATTGACATTTAGAATGTAGGATAATTGTATTCAATTATCTCCTTATCCTTTACCAACATAGAGTTCTTGAGTTATAAAAAATCAAAGCACTTTATAAAAAGTAAATTAAGTGAAGAATCTTCTCTTGGTTCTGCTCAAAGTGATTTTGAAAGAGATGATGATGACCCCTTAAGTATAAGGAGTTTATCAATTACATCTTTAGGTATTATTTTTGCATTTTTGACATTTTTATTACCTTCAATCAGTATTTTAGTTGGTAGGCCTTTATCTCAAGGGAACGAGGTAATTTTTAATTACGATTTTAAAAAAGATGGATCTTAGTTTGATACCTCCATCTCCAATGAAGGGACTAGTAAATATAGTTGTTGAAATTCCTGCAGGCAGCAGGAATAAATATGAATATTGTTCAGAAGCCGGAATAATGGCATTAGATAGAGTATTGCATTCTTCAGTTAGGTACCCTTTTGATTATGGATTCATCCCAAATACCCTTGCTGATGATGGAGCTCCTCTTGATGCAATGGTGATAATGGATGAGCCTACTTTCGCTGGTTGTCTAATAAAAGCTAGACCTATTGGAGTTTTGGACATGCATGATTGTGGAGCTTATGACGGAAAACTTTTATGTGTACCTATGGCGAATCCTAGACAATCAAATATAGTAAGTATTAATCAAATTGCTCCCAATCAGCTTGAGGATGTTGCTGAATTTTTTAGAACTAGTAAAGGACTAGATGGAAGAACAGTTCAAATTGATGGTTGGAGAGATTTTGATGTAGTTGAAAATTTATTAAAAAATTGCACACCTCTTAAAAAGAAAAAATTTAAAGCTCTGAAAAAATCAACTATTAGTAAAGCAAATTGAAAAAAATAATTTTTTATAGTTATTTAAAATGCTCTACTTGTAGAAAAGCGTCAAAGTGGCTTGATAAAAGAGATTTTGAATACCAACTAGTTGATATTGTAAAAGAACCACCTTTTTATAAGTATTTAAATCTAGCTTTAGAACAATTCTCTGAAGATAAAAAAAAGATTTTTAATACGAGAGGCAAAGCATTTAAATCCAAAAATATTGATATTTACTCTTTGTCAAGGGAAGAAGTTATTCAACTTCTTTTAAGTGATGGCAAATTAATTAAAAGACCATTTTTGGTTTACGAAGAAAAAAAAGTAATATTAGGATTTAACGAAATTGAATATGCCAACCAATTTATGTAAGGTTAAAAAATCTTGCATTTAATAAAATTTATGCCTGCTTCTATTAAAAGTTTTTTAAAAGAATGGGGTCTACTAATCCTATTAACTTTTTTTGTTTCTTCTTGCAGATCTTTTTTTGCAGAACCTCGTTATATTCCTTCTGGTTCTATGCTTCCAGAATTGCAAATAAACGATAGGTTAATTATTGAAAAATTCTCTTTTAGAAGCTCTTTACCAAAAAGAGGAGATATTGTCGTTTTTAAATCTCCTTACTCATTTGATGAAAAACTGATTTCAATGAGATCTAAGCCATTACCAAAAAAAAGATATTGTTTTTTTATGAGTTTTCCTCCAATGTCTTTTATTCCTGGTTTGATGGATCAAGCTTGCGATGCATATATCAAAAGAGTAGTGGCACTCCCAGGAGAAATTGTAAGTGTTAATACTAAAGGTGAAGTAATAATAAACAATAAATTAATTCCTGAACCTTATGTTTCTTATAAATGTTCATTTACTCTTTTTAGTAAATGTGGTGAATTTGAAAATATAAAAGTTCCCAAAGATCATTTTTTGGTTTTAGGCGATAATAGGTCAAATAGTTGGGATGGAAGATATTGGCCTGGAAGTAAATTTCTGCACAAGAAGGAGATCATTGGAAGAGCTTATTTAAGATTTTGGCCTCTTCGTAAAGTTGGCTTTTTTCAATAAATAAAGCATCACTTCTGACTTAAACTAAATGAAAATAACTTATAAAAAACTGTTAGTTTAAAGTGCCCCAGAAGCAGTTGAATCAATTATCCCGCCTAGATGTGTTGTAATGTTAAGAGCACTAATCACAGGGGGTTTACTAGGATCATTAAAGAGATCGATAATAGTAATACCACCATTACCTTGCTTTATCATCCAAATATTTGAGTAATTAATCCCAAGGATATTACAAATAAGAGTTTTATTAACTGCATCATGAGCAACTAGTAAGGTTTGATCATTATCTTTTTGAGATAAACAAATTTTATCAAAAGCTAAAATCGACCTTTCTGATACATCTTTTATAGATTCACCTTCAGGCATAATTACTTCTTCAGGTTTATCATGCCAATTTTTGAGTAAAAGAGGCCACTTTTCTCTAATTTCAGCTTCTAGTTTGCCTTCCCATAATCCGTGGCCAATTTCTACAAGCGAATCTATTTTTTCTATTTTTAAGTCGTTGTTATTTTGAAGAATAATTTGTGCAGTTTCATAAGGCCTATGCATTGAACTTGAAAATGCCTTATTGAAAAAGATATTTCTCAAATATTCAAAAGTCTTTTTCGCTTGATCTTTCCCATTGTCGTTTAAAGGAATATCTATTTGTCCTTGGAATCTACCTTCTTTATTCCAGTTCGTTTCACCATGCCTTATAAGAAATATTCTTGAATCTCCAATTTGATTGGGAATATTTTTGTTCAGATGAGCAGTTTGATTTAAACATTCAATTTGCGTCTTAATGGTATTCTCTTTCCTTGAAATATTGAGAATTGAGAAAGAAGCATTTTCTAATCTTATTTTACGAAAACCTTGCTTAGGCTTTCCTAATAACAATAGGATTAAGCATCTAAGAATCGCATTATGTCCAACTACTAAAATATTTACATCATCTTTGTCTAAATAAATTTTCAAAATATCTTCTATAAAATTTGTTGCTTGATCAAATAACTCTTGAATTGGTTTATAAGATTTTTTATCAATTCTTTTTAAAATTAGATTTTCTGGATCATTTTTCCATATGGGGTAGATCTCTGGAAATTTATTTTTTATTTCATCAATTTTTAAACCAGACCATTCACCAAGGTCTACCTCTATCAAATTCTTATCAAATACAATATTTTGTTCTTTATTGAAGCTTTTTTTAATTGTTTTTGCAGTCTCTGCCGCTCTGACAAGAGGGGAAGAATAGATTTTATCGAAGTTTATTTTTGATAATGCCATTCCTGCCATAAGCGCTTGTTCGTATCCTTCATTAGTTAACAATGAATCATCTGTCCTTCCTTGAATTAATCCTTTTGAATTGAAACTGCTTAGTCCATGCCTAACCAAAACTAATCTTATAGTCATTATATAAATTTGAGAATGATGATAATTTAATCATCTCATGGCGTGATAAAAATAGGTATAACAGTATAAGAAATTTCAATGATAACTAATTATAGTTTTCAGGTTTATAGTAAATTATGATTCTTAAAAATATTTCTAAGACAAAACTTTTTTTAGCTTTAATTTCTCTAGTCATAACTTTTTTCTTATGGCAACAAGGCTTAAGAGACAGTTTGAGGAGACCTTCTGTATCATTCGATATAAGTCAAAAAGAAAAGGAAATTGTTGAATTAGCAAGCCAATCAATACCAGCAAATCTTAAAAAATTTTTTATAACAAATAATCCGGTTTATGAAATAAATAATGAACTTTCTAAGGTCTCATTTAATGAACTAACAGAGAGAAATAAATTGATTAGGATCATTTCTTCAGAATCAAATGAAGATAAAATCGAAAAAAATATATTCAAAAAAATTAAATATACAAACTACAACATCATTACAAATGAGATAGAAAAAAAATCGAATAATAAATTCTATAAACCTAATTCTGATAAGTTTGATTTATTTAAAGATGATAGATTTGTTTATCACCTTTTAAGTAAGAAATTTGATTTTGATGATAGTTCATTAATAACAAAATCATTTTCAAGAAAAATGTTTTTAAAAATATTAGCCATTAGATTAATTCCACTATTAACAATTTTGATTGGCTCAATTCTCGCTTTAAAAATATTATGGAAATCTATATCTTTAAAAAAATTTGGTTGGAAAGAAATTGAACCCTTAGACTTAGAATTAATTGATATGGTCTTATTAATTGCGGGTGGATTTGTTGTTTTAGGAGAAGTTGTTTCACCTTTGTTTTCAATAAGTTTAGTTGAAATTTTTTCTAAAAATATTTCAAATGAGTTATCCCAATCTTTAAAAATATTTTTTGGGTACCTTTTCATGGCTATCCCACCATTATTGATAGTTTACTATCAAATAAAATCCTTGAATGGTGAATTTACTTTTAAAAAAGATTATTTTCAGTTCAAGTTCTCTTCCATCAAAGGTGCAATTATTGATGGAATAAAGGGTTGGTTAACTATAGTCCCATTTGTTTTATTAATTTCTTTAATTATGAATAGTCTGGTTGACAATCAGAATGGCAGCAACCCTTTGCTAGAAATTGTTCTTAATAATAAGAATAACTTTTCATTTTTTATTTTATTTGTAACAACTACTCTATTAGCTCCTTTCTTCGAGGAGATTATATTTCGCGGTATTTTGTTACCAACTCTCTCTAGAGATTTCGGCATAATTTGGGGCATTATAGTTTCAGCTTTTATTTTTGCTTTGGCTCATTTAAGTTTAGGGGAAATGCCGCCATTATTTGTTCTAGGATTGGGACTAGGTATTACAAGAATCGCTTCAGGGAGTTTGCTAGCTTCAGTAATTATGCATTCTTTGTGGAATGGATTAACCTTCTTAAATTTGTTCTTATTAAGAACATAAAGAATTTATTTTTATTACTTGCGGATCAAACTAAAAGATGTTTATTTAATTAATAAGACTTCTTTTATTCTTTAAGTAAATTATAGATGAGACCTTATGGAACGACATCTTATTTAAAAAAAAAAGTTTCATTAGAAAGAAAAAAAAATTCAGAAAAAATATCTAAACTAAACATTAAATTAATAAATCAAATAATCGACAGCATTAATTTATCACTGATAATTTTAATATTCACATTATTTTTCTTAACTTTGGATAGTCAAAGGAAATGGTCAAATACATATAAAACTTTATCTAAAACACGAGTAATGAATAATAACCTCATTGACTATATTTCTAAAACAGAAGAGTTTTATATTAGCAAGCTTGATTCTCTCAAAACATATAGAAAAGCTAAACCTAAAGATTTAGTATACATAGATAAGATCGCAGAAAAAAAAGAAAGTTTTTTCAATCAAAATTTCAGAATCTTTATTAAAGGCCTTAGAGACAGCCAATATCAAAGAGGATATTGATGAAAAAATATAAGAAAATTGTTCATATTGCACCTCTTGATCAAAGGAGATTTAAAGTTCTATATATTTTTAGCTTGCTAATAATACTTTGTTTGTTTGGTAGGTTAGTTAAATTGCAAGTCTTTAATGCCTCAGATTTGAAAAGGCTAGCGAGATTAAATCAATCATCTAAAACTTCCTCCTTAGAAAAGAGGAGATCAATTGTTGACAGAAATAATAGACTAATCGCTTATGATAAACCTCTTTATAAATTATGGGCCCATCCAAAATATTTTAATTTTCCTGGTGATTCAGTTAGAGAAATTCGTAGTATTGAAGAAGTTGCAAAAAAATTGTCACCTATTTTGGATTTAAAAGATGAAATACTCTTGGAAAAATTTAATAACAAAATGAACGGCATTAAGCTTTTGGATAAAATTTCAGAAGTTAAAGCAGAAAAGATTAAAAATCTTAAAATAAGCGGACTTGATTTGTTTAAATATTCGCAACGATATTATCCACAAGGCGAACTTTATTCTAATCTTGTTGGTTTTGTTAATGATGAGAACAAAGGGTCAGCAGGTTTAGAGCTTCATTTAGATAATCAAATTAAAGTTTTTAATAAAGGTAATTTAATAAAAAAAGGAGGAGATGGAACTCCTTTACCTGATAATTCAGCCCCAGGAGATTTTATCTCAGATTACAAAAATTTAGGCCTAACTATAGACTCAAAATTGCAGAAAGCATCATTCACTGCACTATCAAAGCAAGTAAAGAAATGGAAAGCAAAGAAGGGATTTGCAATAGTTATGGATGTTAATAATGGTCAGATTCTTTCCTTGGTTACAGTCCCCTCATATGATCCGAATAAGTTTTGGAAATATGATTCTGAACTCTTTAAGGGTTGGTATTCCCAAGATTTATTTGAGCCTGGTTCAACTTTTAAACCTATCAATCTTGCTTTGGCCTTAGAAGAAAAAGTAATCCAGAAAGATGGTTTAGTTGAAGATACTGGAAAAATTAATGTAGGAGGATGGACACTTTCTAATTGGGATAAAAAAGGTAATGGATATATTGATTATCCAAAAGTATTGCAGGTTTCAAGTAATGTTGCGATGGTAAAAATAATGCAAAATTTAGACCCTGAAATATATTGGGATTGGCTCAAAAATTTAGGTATTAATAAAAATTTAGAGACTGATTTATATGAATCAACTGCAGGCCAACTTAAGAAAAAAGATTTATTTGTAAATCAATCAATCGAGCCTGCTGTGGCTTCTTTTGGTAAAGGGTTCTCAATCTCCCCACTTAAATTAGTTCAACTTCATGCGGCTCTAGCAAACGGAGGGTTTGAAGTAACTCCACATGTAACCTCAAATTTCAAAGAAACAGTAGATAAAAATTCAAAAACACAATTTTTTTCACTTGAAGCCTCTAAAACTGTTCTTGAATGGATGGAGAGCGTAGTAGATAAAGGTAGTGGATCTGGAGTAAAAATTGAGGGTTATAGAATAGCTGGGAAAACAGGGACTTCTCTAAAGGCTCTAAATGGTTCTTATTCAAGTAAAAAAGTTTGTAGTTTTGTCGCCACTTTACCAGTTAATGATCCGAAATATGTTGTCCTTGTTGTCGTTGATGAGCCATCTAAATCATATGCATATGGTTCAACTGTTGCTGTCCCAGTTGCAAAAGAAATTATAGAGAGCCTCATAGTGATTGAAAAAATACCTCCTAATATTAAAGATCATGGAATGATTGTTAAAAAACCCTAAAATTTTCCAACTTTATAAATATTTAGTTCATTATTTGATGATTTCATAAGGAATTAAAGCTAGTTTATATATATATATGATTATCTGGATATGAAATCAATCTTAGAACAATTGTCCTCAATGACTGTTGTTGTTGCTGATACTGGAGATTTAGATTCGATAAAAAAATTTCAACCTAGGGATGCTACTACTAATCCATCACTAATCCTTGCTGCCGCTAAGAATCCTGATTATGTAAAATTAATTGATAAGGCTTTAGAAAGTTCAGAAAATACTTTGCCCCAAGGTTTCTCTGAAATTGAATTAATTAAAGAAACTGTTGATCAAGTTTCAGTATTTTTTGGAAAAGAAATATTGAAAATTATTTCAGGGCGCGTATCTACAGAAGTTGACGCAAGACTAAGCTTTGACACTGAAGCCACGGTAAAAAAAGCAAGAAAATTAATCAATCTTTACGAAAATTTTGGAATTAAAAAGGAAAGAATCTTGATTAAGATTGCCGCGACTTGGGAAGGAATTAAAGCAGCTGAAATTTTAGAAAAAGAGGGTATTAAATGCAACTTAACTTTACTTTTTAACTTCTGCCAAGCAGTAACTTGTGCGAATGCCAAAATCACCTTAATTTCTCCTTTCGTTGGTCGTATATTGGATTGGCATAAAGCAAAAACTGGTAAAACAAGTTTTCTAGGTGCTGAAGACCCTGGTGTTATTTCGGTTACAAAAATATATAAGTATTTTAAAGAAAAAGGATTCAAGACAGAAGTAATGGGAGCGAGTTTTAGAAATCTTGACGAAATAAAAGAATTAGCAGGTTGCGATCTTCTAACAATCGCACCAAAATTTCTAGAGGAACTAAAAAAAGAAAAAGGAGTTTTAAATAGAAAATTAGATGCAAGTACCCAAATAAATAATTCTATCGACTACATATTTGAAGAAAAAGATTTTAGATTGAGTATGCTAGAGGATCAAATGGCTAGTGAGAAGCTTAGTGAAGGCATAACAGGATTTAGTAAGGCTATAGAAGAATTAGAAGAGCTGTTACTAAACAGAGTCTCAGAAATTAAAAATCATAAATTAATTTCTACTAACTAAATTTAGTTTTAATTAAAAATTAAATCTTACTATTTGTTAAAAGTCTTCTTATTACTCTTTTGGCGATGTCTTCATAACTCATCTCTCCTGACAATATTTGAGCAATACGTTTAGGTGCTGTTTTTCTTTTAACACCTAATTGATACCCAGTTCTAGGAAATCTATAAAAGACCTGAGCAATTCTCCTCCCCCAAGCCATTGATTTCCCCCAACTATCATTAATTTTTTTTGTATAAAGATTTAAATCATCTTCTTTGCCTGAAAGGAATTGATCTATGCATTCTGCGGCATAAAAACTACTAATTAAAGACGGTCTAATTCCTTCAGCTAAAAATGGATCGCATAGAGAGGCTGCATCCCCAACCGCTAAAACTTTATCACGATTAATTGGGTGGATGCCATTCCATATTCTCAATTTCTTATTAAATGTTTTGTAAGAATAATCATCAAATCCGAAACTTCTAATAACTTGATTATTTATGGTCTGATTTTCTAGAAGACCATTACTTATAAATGTACCTAAACCAATATTTAAACTCTCTTTTAAGGGGAATGCCCATGCAAATCCATATTTTATAAATCCAAACTCAAATCTAACTGCATCTTTAGGAATTGCACCTAAACCTTTCAATCTTAGTGAGATTGTGTTTGCAAATTTTGGTTTTCTCGGCCCTAATTTGAAATAACCCGCCCATTTCGATTGAGACCCGTCTGCAATTACAAGAAATTCAGATATATATTTTCTTTTGTTATTGCAAGTAATTTCCCATTTATCATTTTTCTTTGTGATTTTTTCTACTAACGCTGGTCTTATGATTTGAACTCCATTGCTTAAAGATTCATCTATTAATAATTGATCAAGTTTCTCTCTTTTTATAATCCAAAAAGGGGATTCACCGTTGAGATCAGCGACTACATTATCTGAAGCCTTCCATCTAAATTCAACTGTCTTGATTTTTGATTCTATGGCATCCTTTATATCAAAGGGGAGAAATTTTTGCATTGAAGATGCCATTCCCCCGGCACATGGTTTGTAATCTTGGGATTTTTCTCTTTCAATAATTAGAACTGAATATCCCTTTTTTGATAGGTTAAGTGCAGTGGATGATCCCGATAATCCTCCTCCAATTATTAGAACGTCAAATTCGTTCAAACTTTTAAAATTTCCTTTTCTTTTTCAGATAATTTAGTTTCTATCAAAGCAATAAACTTATCAGTAATTTTTTGAATTTCAGATTGATTATCTCTCGATTCGTCAATAGAAATAAGACCATCTTTTTCGTCTTTTTTTTCTTTATCAACTGCATCTCTTCTAATATTCCTCAAAGCTACTTTTCCTTCCTCTGCGTATTTAGAAGCTAATTTACAAAATTCTTTTCTTCTCTCTTCGGTCAAGGGAGGAACATTTATTCTTATAACTTTCCCATCATTATTTGGAGTTATGCCTAAATCGCTCATCGAAATAGATTTTTCTATAGCTTGAAGACATGAAATATCAAATGGTTGTATTGAAATAGTCTGTGAGTCAATAGTACTTATTGTGGCAAGTGATTTGATTGGTGTTTCTGCTCCGTAGTATTCAACACTTATTCTGTCTAATAACGAAGCGTTAGCTCTACCAGTTCTTATGGTATTAAAGTTTCTTTGCGTTGCTTCAATACTTTTATTCATATTTTCTTGAATTACTTGTTCTTTCATAATAAAAATTTAAATAAGCTTTAACTAATTAATGAACCTATAGGCTCCCCAGCAACAGCTTTAGAGATGTTCCCTTTTTTGAATATATCAAATACCATGATAGGGATATTATTGTCTTTGCAAAGCGCAATTGCAGTACTGTCCATTACTGCAATTTCATCACTAAGAACTTGTTGATAACTGAGAGTAGAATATTTTTTTGCGTCTTGAAATTTATTTGGATCACAATTATATACTCCATCAACTTTCGTGGCCTTCATGACGACTTCAGCGTTTATCTCTGCGGCCCTTAAAGCTGCAGTAGTGTCAGTCGTAAAAAATGGATTTCCGCATCCACCTCCGAAAACTACAACTCTACCTTTTTCTAGATGTCTCATTGCTCTTCTTCTAATGTAGGGCTCTGCAATTTCCTGCATTTCTATTGCAGTTTGAACTCTAGTAGCTACTCCTACTCTTTCCAAGCCATCTTGAAGTGAAATCGCATTCATTACTGTTGCTAGCATCCCCACATAATCAGCCGTCGCTCTATCCATACCATCTGCAGAACCTTTGAGCCCTCTAAAAATATTTCCACCCCCAACAACTATTGCAAGTTGTACATTGCTTTCAACAACCTTTGAAACGTCTTCTGCAATTGACTGAACTATAGCAGGATCAATACCATAAGGTTTTTCACCCATTAGTGCTTCACCACTTAGTTTTAAAAGAACTCTTTTGTAAATCATTCAATAATCATACTTTTAAGACCTTAGCAAGTAAAAGTACCGAATTAATTTTTTATTCAGATATTGCTTGCGTCTTTAAACATTTCTAAACCTGCTTTGTGAAAATTAATCAAAAAACATTTTAACTAGAACTCAATGCACTTTTGTGCTTTTATTCCTTGTTCTTTGAAAGGATGTCTCATTAGCTTCATTTCTGTAACTAAATCAGCGTAATTGATAATAGACTCAGATGCCCCCCTTCCAGTTAAAACAACATGATTTTTTCTATTGCCTAAACTTTTTAAAAATGTGATTATTTCTTCTGAAGCAAGATAGCCAAGTTTTGTAGCTATATTAATTTCATCAAGGATTATAAGTTTATAAGATTCATTCTTAATATATTCTTTGGCAAGTTTCCATGCCTCTTGAACTAATTTTTCATCCCTAATTCTATCTTGTGTTTCCCAAGTAAATCCCTCTCCTAATGAATGCCAATATATTTTTGAAGACAAATTTTTAAGTGCTTTTTCTTCTCCAGTAGTCCAGCCTCCTTTAATAAATTGTATGATTGCTACTTTATAACCGTGCCCTATAGTCCTTAAAGCCATCCCTAAAGATGCAGTTGTTTTGCCCTTACCATTACCTGTAAAAACAATCAATAATCCTTTTTGGGTTTTTCTAATTTGTAGTCTCTTAGCTTGAATATCTTTTCTTTGCTGCATTCTTTTTTTATATGAGCTCTCATTACTCTCTGGAGATAGTTTCCCACCCATACCAAGTTCTTTGGCTTGATTATCGAGGTTGAATATTTTTTCTGAAGATAAAGATTCTTCTTTCATATAGCTCCAATTTATTAAGTGATTATAAATCTTTAAATACTTTTAGATCTTTTAACTTTTAAAAGTGCATTATTTACTGCCTGTTGTTGATCTCTTTTAGTAATCCAGTGGTGATAAGTTTGAGTATGAAGGCTAACCGAATGTCCCATCATTCTGGCAGCCACAGTATCAGGTAAATCATAAAAAATTGTTCTTACTGCCCAAGCATGTCTTAGATCATAAGGTTTTATTTGTAAAGAGTAACGCTTAAACTGATCTGTGATTTTTTTTCCAATATTTTGTAAGGTTGTGACTTTAAGGTCTCTATTAATATTCGGTAGCAGGTCTGGATTATCCCCGAGTTTTGATAATTCAAACTTTTCTACCCATTCAGGATGGAATGGCCAAACTTGATGCTCTCCTGTTTTCGTTGTTGGTAAAACTCTAATGATTTTGTCTCCTAAATTTGTTAATGAGCTTAAATCACAAAAAAACACTTCATGATTTCTTAATCCATATGTAGCCATCAGACCAAAAACAAATTTCCAAGATTTATTTGGTACCATGTACCAAATTTTCTCTATTATCTCGTCTGTTGGGAGATCTCTAAACCCCGCTTTATTAAGACCATAGCCTTTAGAATTTAATTTCCAATCTGTTGGAAGTTTAATGTCCAAAAACTTAGCTAAAACACTGAGAGAAGTGGCGCATTGTTTCCTACTTCTGCTACCTTCTTTGTAACTTTCAAGTGTTTTTTGAAATATATTTTCTAAATTCTTATTGCCATAATCATTATAAATATGAAGAATTCTTTTCATATAGGGTTTATAAGAACTTCTCCAAGTAGTTTTTCTAGTGCTGGTTAAATATTCACTTTTGATTTCTTTAAAGAAAAATTCCTCAAATTGATTTAATCTATTTGGAAATTCAACATCATTTTTTATATCCTTTTTAGGAGTGTTGCTTTTCCAATTTATCCAATCAAATTGATTTAATTCCAGTTGCAGATTAATTAATTGTAATTTTTTTTTAGCCTCCTCTAAACCGCAAATATCAGCCTTTATTCCAAGAGATATTCTTTGAATTTTAAAGTTGTTTTTATCTTCTTTCGAAGGTAATGAACCTCTAATATTTAATTTCTCCCCTCTTTTTTCAATTCTTAGCTTGCTGCCTTGAGTAGCAAATTTATCATTGACTTTATTAATTTCCTGAATTACGTTCATTTACTTATATAATTGTCCATATAATGACGTTTTTAATGTTGATTTTCAATCTCCATAAATTTTAAATGTATAAAATAGGCGTCTTACTAATGAATTTAGGGGGGCCTGAACGCATTACTGATGTAGGCCCATTCTTATATAATCTTTTTTCTGATCCAGAGATAATCAGGACTCCTTTCCCTGCTTTTCAAAAGCCTTTAGCTTGGTTAATAAGTACGCTTAGGAGTACTACTTCACAACAAGCTTATCTTTCTATAGGTGGAGGATCACCTATTAGAAGGATAACTGAACAACAGGCAAGAGAATTGCAATCAAAATTAAGGGATAAAGGTTTAAATGTTACTACTTATATCGCTATGAGGTATTGGCATCCATTTACGGAATCAGCAATTGCTGATATGAAAGCAGACGGTGTAGATCAAATTGTTGTACTACCTTTGTATCCACACTTTTCAATAAGTACAAGTGGTTCTAGCTTTAGGGAATTAAAGAAATTGCGAGATTTTGATCAAGATTTTAAAAAAATCCCAATGAGATGTGTAAGAAGTTGGTTCAGTCAATCAGGTTATTTAAAATCAATGGTCGAACTAATTTCCGAACAAATTTCAAATTGTGAATCCCCTCAAAATGCTCATATATTTTTTACTGCTCATGGAGTTCCTAAGAGTTATGTTGAGGAAGCAGGAGATCCCTATAAACAACAAATTGAAGATTGTTCACTATTAATAATAAATGAGCTGGAAAAATATTTAGGGCACAGCAACCCATATACACTTTCTTATCAAAGTAGAGTAGGTCCAGTTGAATGGTTGAAGCCATATACAGAAGAAGTGTTAGCTGATCTTGGAAGCTCAAATGTTAATGATCTTATTGTGGTTCCAATCAGTTTTGTTGGAGAGCATATTGAAACATTGCAAGAAATCGACATTGAATATAAAGAAATTGCTGAAAAAGCTGGTATTAAAAATTTTCGAAGAGTAAAAGCCTTAAATACTCATCCTACTTTTATTGAAGGACTCAGTGATCTAGTAATTTCTTGCTTGGAAGGGCCTTTAGTTAACATTGAGGAGGCCTCTAAGTTACCTGAAAAAGTTAAACTTTATCCCCAAGAGAAATGGCAATGGGGGTGGAATAATAGTTCAGAGGTGTGGAATGGTAGGGTTGCTATGATTATTTTTCTGTTGCTTTTTATTGAACTTATTTCAGGTTCTGGACCCTTACATAGACTAGGAATTTTATAAAGATCAATTTTATTTACTCTATAAATTTAAATTTATTTAAAAAATTTTTGAATATTTTTCTCACATTACATTTCTAAATGAGGCAAAATTTTTTAATTAAGTTTAATATTTATATTAAATATTGAATTTCTTTAGTGACTCTTACTTCGAGATCTTTGTCAAAGGATAGTTCAAAAAATGAAAATCCAGTTTGGATAACTGGTGCAGATGCACTAATGGATTCTCTAAAAATTCATGGAGTAAAGGTTATATTTGGATATCCTGGAGGAGCCATATTACCAATATACGATGCTGTCCATAAGGCAGAACAAGATGGTTGGTTAAAACATTATATGGTAAGGCATGAACAAGGCGGTTCTCATGCGGCTGATGGATATGCGAGATCTACTGGTGAAGTAGGAGTATGTTTTGGAACCTCAGGTCCAGGCGCAACAAATTTGGTAACCGGAATCGCAACTGCTCAAATGGATTCTGTGCCTCTAGTAGTGGTTACAGGTCAAGTTCCAAGACCTGCTATAGGGACTGATGCTTTTCAAGAAACTGACATTTTTGGCATAACTCTTCCAATAGTTAAACATTCATGGGTAATAAGAAATCCTTCAGACATCGCGAAAGTAGTTTCAGAAGCATTTTTTATAGCCTCTTCTGGAAGACCTGGCCCAGTTTTGATTGATATACCGAAGGATGTAGGGCAAGAATTCTTTCATTACCAAAGAGTTTTGCCAGGTGAGATTATTCCTAAGGGATTTAAAAGAAATGGAGATATTAATGATTGTGATATCAAAAAAGCTATTAAATTAATAGAAGGGTCTGAAAGACCTCTGCTTTATGTTGGCGGGGGTGCAATATCTTCAGGAGCTCATGAAGAAATAAAAAAATTGGCAAAGAATTATCAAATACCAGTTACAACTACCCTTATGGGGAAGGGCGCTTTTGATGAAAAAGATAACTTATCAGTTGGAATGTTAGGAATGCACGGAACTGCTTATGCAAATTTTGCAGTTACAGAATGTGATCTTCTAATAGCTATTGGCGCTAGATTTGATGATAGGGTGACGGGCAAATTAGATACTTTTGCGCCTAATGCAAAGGTTATTCATATAGATATTGATCCAGCAGAAGTAAATAAAAATAGGCGTGTAAATGTTGCAATTGTCTCTGATGTATCAAAAGCTGTTTGTAAAATTAATGAAAAATCATCTAATAACAAATTTGCTTGTCAAACGAAGAACTGGTTAGAAAGAATTGATTTTTGGAAAAATAAACATCCTTTGTATGTTCCTCCTGAAGAAGGAGAAATTTATCCTCAGGAAGTTCTTTTGAAAGTTAGAGAAATTTCGCCAGAAGCTTATGTAACTACAGATGTAGGACAACATCAGATGTGGGCAGCTCAATATCTCAGGAATTCTCCCAGAAAATGGATAAGTAGTGCAGGCTTAGGAACTATGGGTTTTGGATTGCCTGCCGCAATTGGAGTAAAGGCGGCTTTACCTAATGCAGATGTAATTTGCATAGCAGGAGATGCAAGTGTCTTAATGAATATTCAAGAATTAGGAACTTTATCTCAATATGGTTTAAAGGTGAAATTGATAATCATAAATAATCGCTGGCAAGGGATGGTGAGGCAATGGCAAGAAAGTTTTTATAATGAAAGGTATTCCTCATCTGACATGAGTTGTGGTGAGCCTGATTTTGTAAAACTTGCTGAGTCTTTTGGAGTTAAAGGATACTTGATCTCTGATAGACAACAATTACAAAATGATTTACATCGTGCGCTAGATCATGACGGACCTGCCTTGATTAATATTCTTGTCAGAAGAGGCGAAAATTGCTATCCAATGGTACCTCCGGGGAAAAGCAACGCTCAAATGGTTGGATATGTTAATTCTGAAGAATAATGTTTTAAAAAACGTTATTTTAGAAATTTTATTTTAATATAAATAAAAAATCTGAATAGATCTGAATTGAAAAAATTATCAAATATCTTAGTTATTTTAGGTTTGATCGTTTTTAACCCTTTATTAGTCAACTCGGCTGAAATTCTTCAAATTAAAAGCTCAAATACTATTTTGGTGGGTGATCAGAATAGGAATCTAACAATTAAATTATTTTGTGTAGATGTGAATGAAAATGATGAGCTTGAAGCAACTAATGTACTCAAGAGTCAATTTCCTAGGGGAAGTAAGGTAAAAATAAAACCATTTGGTTTCAAAGAGGATATTTTGTTAGCCAAAGTTTTTAATATCAAAGGTAATAAGGAGATGACAGAATTATTAGTAGCTAAAGACTTAATAAGAGAAAATTGTCCAAATTAATTATCTCTTTGAGCAAATAATATTCCATTGCCTCGAAATTGTTTTGTTCCTTCTCCACGAATTAAATTCATTTTTCAATTTGTATGAGCATAAATTTGAAATGTCGATATTTGTATTTGAAATATCCTCATTCAAGAGTTGTCTATATGCACATCTTTTAAGATCTATTTGATTTAATTTTTGCTCTTTTAAGTTATTTGAATTACTTAAATTAAAATTTTTTTCCATTTTACTTAAATAGATTGTTAATTTTTTGTTTTCTGTCTTTCTATAAAATTCTTTGAGTGTCTTTTTATCAACCAAATAATGTTCCTTCGATATCGCTGGCCCTATTGAAACAAGTAAGTCATCTCTAGAAGTCCCTAAATTATCAAAAATTTTAACTAGATTTTTTATTATTCTTTTTTCTAAGCCTTTTCTTCCACAATGCAAGGCGGCTACATTTCTTGTCCTTTTATCTGCAAAAAATATTGGTAAGCAATCAGCTGTGTAAACCCACAAATTTTGATTGTATTTATCAGAAATAAGACCATCTGCATCAAGTTTAAACCCTTTCTTCAGATGTGATCCAAAAACTATCACATCACTGTGAATTTGATTAGAAGAATAATTTAGAGAATTTTTATTAAAGTGATCTCCTAATAATTTAAGGTATTTCTCAGAACTAGACTTCGTAAAATATGCATGTGGGAAACTATATTGATTAAGAATAGGTGATGAATAGTACTCAAAAATTTTGTTTTGGATAAGAACTTCAGTTTTTGAGAAATCAATCTCTTTATAAGGGATAGTCTCCACTATTAAAAGCAATTCATGAAATAAGTTCAATATCTCTCAGGATCCAAAATCCTGCAAATTTTTCGATGTAAGGCGTTGACTGTATTGAAATAAATTGATAACCAAATGAATTTTTTTTACTTTCTGAAAACTTTGAACTTAAAATCTTTGCATCTTTTTCTGGTAAATCTGTTACGAGCCACTTATCATCTTCAGAAGCTTCAAGAATGAGTTGATTCTTAAATATAGTTAACTTAATAGGTTCTAGACAACTGAACCATGCAGAAAGTGCTAGAGACCTATCTTTGCTAAAAAGTCTTAATCCTGGAACTAAGTCATTATCATTTAAGTGTTGCTGAATTGGAAAAATATCTCCGAATTCCATAGGCCAATTTTCCGCTGATCTTAATTCGCCAATGGATATCTCAGAAATAGTTAAAGCATCACCCCTAACTGCTTCAGGTAGAGGTTCAGGTGATGTTTCCATTTTGGAAGTAAAAGAAGGAGCTAGTACGCCTCTTACATAACCTTTTTCCTTTGGATAAATCTCTTTTTCAAGAAATTCAATTCTATCAAATAAATCATAGGTTCTTCTACTAACGAGAGCCTCAATATTAGCGGCTTCCAGAGATTTCTTAATGATGGATTTCATTGAGGATCTCCAAAATCGGACTATTGAGGGTTTTGCCCAACCTTCTTTTTTTGCATCATTTAATGCTTCATCTAGTGCCTTTGTAAGCCATAATGAATTAACTTCATTGGCAGGGCATTTTTTATTCCAAAGAAAAATATCTTCTGTTTTATAACTTCTTTTAGAACAAATAATTAACTCCCACCTTTTTTTTCCGTTTGATTCAATAATTGGTCTTGAGTAAAAGTCTAATTCCCAATCTGAAATTTTTAATTCAAGACTTGGTTCTGTTTTTTTATTTATGCTCATTTATCTTCATCTTTTTTATCGAAGAGTGCTTTAGTTTTTAGAGCTCTCTCTTTGGCCTCCTTCATAACTTTTTGTTTATCAATAATTAATTCACCCGCAGAATTCTCTAAAAGTGCTGTATTGAGACCAATGCGCCCTTTTTCGAGGTCAATTTCAGATATTAAGGCTTTTATAGTCTCTCCTTCTCTAAAAATTTCTCGTAAAGAACGAATCGTTCCTTTTGTTAGTGAGGATTGATGAAGGAGTCCACTAGCTCCACCTAAATTAATAAAGAAGCCATATGGTTTTACTGCTAAAACTTCTCCTTCAATTAATTCACCCAATTTTAAACTTGTAAGTTTAGAGACCAATGATGCTTTCTTTTCAGAGAGAACTAATTTTCTGGATTCTGGATTCACCTCTAGAAAAGCTACTTTTAAATTTTTGCCAACAAAAGATTGATGATCTTGGCCATCTTCAAGTTGGGATCTTGGGATGAATCCTCTCAATCCATCTACATCGCAGGTAAGCCCACCTCTATTAAATCCATTAATTAAAACGTCAATTAGTTCTCCATTTTTTGCAGAATTTGATACTTTCTCCCAACTTTGCCTAAGAATTAACGCTCGCGCACTCACTGTTACCATCCCATCGGCATTTTGTTCTTTGATAACCAAAACTTCCATTTCAAGGCCTATAGAAAATTTCTCTTTAAAATTAGTTATGACGCCCAACCCACATTCTTTTTTTGGCATATATCCAGGTGCTTTCCCACCAATGTCAATATATAGACCATCGCTTTCAATTGCTATAACCTTACCAGAAATTGTTTCTCCTGTAGCCCCAATTGGCTCATTTGCATTTAAAGCCTCCAAAAAAGCACTTTCATCAAAATCGAATTCATCAACTGTTCTTTCTGGTTGAAATTCTGCGTTTTGCTCAGAAAAATTAAGGGGTTTATTTAAGTCTGGTTGAGAACTATCAAAAGCTTTAATGCTTTCATTGGTTTTCTCAATTTCTTTTATTGATTCATCTTGAATTATTTGAGGTTTGATTACGAAATTTTCGTTTTTAATTTCTTCTTGCGAATTGGTTTTCTCATTCGGCAATTCTCGAGAGTTTTCTTTAGTATCTTTCTTACTGATGTGAAGAACCTGAAGAGGTTTCTTTAGATCTTTTTTATTGCCCTTTGATTGGATATTATTTTGGGCACTTTTATCACTGACTCCCATCGTAGGTAAAATAAGAATAATTAATTATTAACATACTCTAAATGTTAGTACCCAAAATTAAAATTAATGAACTTTAAACCAATACCTAATAACTTTGAATATTTAAATTGGCAAGAAATCGAGAGTATTGCAAAAGACAAAAGATCTACATTGATTTGGCCATTCGGTGCTGTTGAGCAACATGGTCCTCATTTACCTCTTGCTACAGATAGTATTTTTGTTGATGAAATTATTAACGAAGTTTTTAAATTATTCTCTTCCGATATTCCATTAAAAAAACTACCAACACAATATATTGGGTTTTCTCCAGAACATAAAGGTTTTACTGGGACAATTTCCCTTTCGTCAAATTTAATAACCTCAATGATTAAAGAAGTTGGAGGTCAATTATCTGAAATGGGTTTTAAAAGACTGATATTGATTAATGGACATGGCGGTCAAATCTCACTATTAAATACAGCTGCGAGAGAATTAAGAAGTTGTGCCCCTGGAATGGCTGTTTTCCCATGTTTTTTGTGGAGTGGTGTTAATGGATTAAGTCAATTATTATCAAAAACTGAGATCGAGCATGGATTACATGCTTCCTTAGCTGAAACAAGTTTGATGCTTGCTTTAAAGCCAGAATTAGTGGGTGATGAGCGTCCACATGAGGGCATTAATGCACAAATTCCCGAAGGTTGGAGTTTAGAAGGAAATGCTCCAACTGCTTGGCTTACAGAAGACTTAAGTAAATCTGGTGTTATCGGTGATAGTAGAGGAGCAAATGATTCATTAGGAAAAGATTTAAAGGAATTATTGATTAATCATTGGTTTAAATTGATCATGAATCTTATGCAATCGGATTGGCCAAATTAAATTTAAATTTTAGTATTGAAAAAAATTAGGCTTTAAAAATTGAAACTATTTTCATGATATTTAGATAAACTCACTATAATCGTGTAATATCCAGCATAATGAACTAAAGATTACTGACATGCAAACTCTAGAATCAAATAAAAAAACTACTGAAAAAGAAACTATTGATGACAATTGTTTAAATTTACCTGATTTCACAACCGACTCTTATAAGGATGCATACAGCAGGATAAACGCAATTGTTATAGAGGGGGAGCAAGAAGCTCATGATAATTACATTTCAATTGCAACACTTATACCAAATGAGTTAGAAGAGTTAACTAAATTGGCAAAGATGGAGCTTAAACATAAAAGAGGCTTTACTGCGTGCGGAAGAAATTTAGGAGTTGAAGCAGATATGGTATTTGCTAAAAAGTTCTTTTCTAAGTTGCACGGAAATTTCCAAGTTGCTTTAGAAAAAGGAAATTTGACAACATGTCTTTTAATCCAAGCTATTTTAATTGAGGCATTTGCAATCTCTGCATATCATGTCTACATAAGAGTTGCAGATCCTTTTGCAAAAAAAATCACACAGGGAGTGGTTAAAGATGAATATCTCCACTTAAATTATGGTCAAGAGTGGCTTAAAGCAAATTTATCCACTTGTAAAGAAGAATTAATGGAAGCTAATAAGGTTAACCTTCCCTTAATCAAAAAGATGTTAGATGAAGTAGCAGCAGATGCGTCAGTTTTAGCTATGGATAGAGAAGAATTAATGGAAGAATTTATGATTGCTTATCAAGATACTCTTTTAGAAATAGGTCTAGATAATAGAGAAATTGCAAGAATGGCTATGGCAGCAATTGTTTAATTATATTTTTACTTAATTAAGCTTTTTAATAATTAATCTTTTTTATTTAAGTTGTTACCTCTGTGCTATTCTTCATAACATCGTATAGAAACTATTTATAAATCTTAAATGTTTGGGTTAATAGGCCACTCAACTAGTTTCGAAGATGCAAAAAGAAAAGCTTCATTACTTGGCTTTGATCATATTGCTGATGGTGACCTAGATGTTTGGTGTACAGCCCCTCCACAATTGGTCGAGAATGTAGAAGTTAAGAGCGCCACTGGAATATCTATTGAAGGTTCTTATATAGATTCCTGCTTTGTTCCTGAAATGCTTTCTAGGTTTAAAACGGCAAGAAGAAAAGTATTAAATGCTATGGAATTAGCTCAGAAAAAAGGGATTAACATAACGGCTTTAGGGGGATTTACTTCTATTATTTTTGAGAATTTTAATCTTCTTCAGCACAAACAAATTAGAAATACTTCATTGGAGTGGGAAAGGTTTACCACTGGCAATACTCATACAGCCTGGGTTATTTGTAGGCAACTAGAAATGAATGCTCCTCGCATTGGGATAGACCTTAAAAAAGCAACTGTTGCCGTAATTGGTGCTACAGGGGATATTGGTAGTGCTGTTTGTAGATGGCTTATCAATAAAACTGGAATTTCAGAACTACTTATGGTAGCAAGACAACAAGAACCACTAAATCTATTACAAAGAGAATTAGATGGTGGCAACATATCAAGTTTAGATGAGGCATTGCCTCAGGCAGATATTGTTGTATGGGTTGCAAGTATGCCTAGAACTATTGAAATTGATATTGATAACTTAAAAAAACCATGTTTAATGATTGATGGTGGATACCCCAAAAATCTTGATGAGAAATTTCAGGGTAAAAATATTCATGTTTTAAAAGGAGGGATAGTAGAGTTTTTTAATGATATTGGTTGGAATATGATGGAACTTGCAGAAATGCAAAACCCTCAGAGGGAGATGTTTGCTTGCTTTGCAGAAGCTATGATTTTAGAATTTGAAAAGTGTCATACAAACTTTAGTTGGGGTAGAAATAATATTTCTCTTGAAAAGATGGAATTTATTGGAGCAGCTTCTTTAAAACATGGTTTTTCTGCGATTGGACTTGATAAGCAGCCTAATATATTAACTGTCTAAATTATGGCTAAACGTTACCTACTAGATTTTGAAAAGCCTCTTGTTGAACTTGAGAAACAAATAGAGCAAATTAAAGAATTAGCTCGAGATTCAGAAGTAGATGTTAGTCAACAGCTTTTACAACTTGAAACTTTAGCTGCTAGGAGGAGAGAAGAAATATTTAAATCTCTCACTCCTGCACAAAAGATTCAGGTAGCCAGACATCCTCAAAGACCTAGTACTTTAGACTTTGTTCAAATGTTCTGTGACGACTGGATAGAATTACATGGGGACAGAAATGGCGGCGATGATATGGCACTAATTGGTGGCATAGGTTCGATAAATAATAGACCAGTGTTAATGTTAGGACATCAGAAAGGCAGAGATACAAAAGAAAATGTAGTAAGAAACTTTGGGATGGCAAAGCCGGGAGGGTACAGAAAAGCTCTTAGATTAATGCAGCATGCTGATAGATTTTCCTTGCCTATTCTTACATTTATTGATACTCCTGGAGCATATGCAGGTTTAACCGCTGAAGAACAGGGGCAGGGAGAGGCGATAGCAAGAAACTTAAGGGAGATGTTTGGGTTAAAAGTCCCTATAGTGGCTACTGTTATTGGAGAAGGCGGCTCTGGAGGTGCACTTGGAATAGGTGTTGCTGATAGGTTATTAATGTTTGAGCACAGTGTTTATACAGTTGCTAGTCCAGAAGCATGTGCATCAATTCTGTGGAGAGATGCTGCAAAAGCCTCAGAAGCTGCATCAGCTCTCAAAATTACAGGAAAAGATTTACTTAAATTAGGGATAATAGATGAAGTATTACCAGAACCTTCTGGAGGAAATAATTGGGCTCCTTTAGAAGCTGGCAATACACTAAAGGAAGCTATTGAGAAACACATTAATGCTTTACTACAAATGACTAAAGATGAACTTATTGAGGAAAGATATAAAAAGTTTAGGGTTTTAGGTAAATTTATCGAAGCGAATAATATTGAAGAGATTTATAGTGAAATCCCCCAAAAAACTGAATAAATTGAAATTAGCGTTTATAACTGGTGCTACAAAAGGTATTGGTAGATCTACGGCAATTACTTTTGCTAATGCTGGCTGGGATTTGATTTTACTTTCCAGGAACCTAGATTTAATGAAGAAACTAAAGAGTGAACTATTGAATACAAAATCAAAAATTAGCCTAGTTAAATGTGATTTATCTAATCCTTTAGAAATTGAGAATTGTGTTAACGAGGCAATTGAGAAATATGGGTGCCCTTCAGTCTTAATAAATAATGCTGGTTGTGCATTTAATGGGTCTTTAATTGAAATGGATTTGAGACAATGGGAACAAACTATGCAAATAAACCTCACAAGTGTTTTTCAAATTTGTAGCTCAATTGTTCCTCAAATGAGAAAAAATGGTGGTTTAGTTATTAATGTTAGTAGCCATGCTTCTTATAATGCATTCCCCCAATGGGGAGCGTATTGTATTTCAAAGTCTGCATTAGCGATGTTTACTAAATGCTTGAGGGAGGAGGAGAGATCTAATTCAATAAGAGCATGCACTATAACTTTAGGTTCAGTAAACACTCCTCTTTGGGACTCAGAATCAATCAATTCTGATTTTGATAGAACTTCTATGCTCTCCTCAAGCGAGGTGTCAGATACTATTCTTTATATGGCTCAGAAACCTGAATCTCAATTGATTGAAGATTTAACTTTAATGCCTTCTGGAGGAGCTTTTTAAACTTTTTTTTTCTCTACCTAATCCTTGAAAAAGTGATTTTTTTTAGGGCTACTCGAACCCGATTGAACAATAGAATGTGATATAGTGTATAAGCAATTAAGCTTTTAGAAGATACAGTTAATTAAGTTGCATACAATTTTCTGTTTAGAATTTTATGACCTCTACATTACCCAACGATAATATTAGAAACTTTGACGACCAGATTACTAATAAACTAATCTCTGAAATTATAAGAGACAGGATTAAGAATTCTGAGAAAAGATTTAGTGCTAACGATAATATTGCAGATTTTATAAATCCTGGTGAATTAGAAATTTTAGAAAAAGAAGTTGCGTCAAGAGTGAAAGACTTGCTTAAGTCACTTGTAATAGATGTTGAAAATGACCACAACACTCAGGAGACTGCTGAAAGAGTCTCCAAGATGTATTTAAATGAAGTTTTTAAAGGGAGATATCATACACAACCGAAAGTTACAAGTTTCCCAAATGAAAAAAACCTTGATGAGATTTATACAGTTGGCCCTATTTCTGTAAGATCTGCATGTTCTCACCATTTAGTTCCAATTTTAGGAGAGTGTTGGATAGGCATTAAACCTGGGAATAAGGTCATAGGACTCTCAAAATTTGCGAGAGTTGCTGATTGGGTTTTTTCAAGACCTCATATTCAAGAGGAAGCTGTAATGATTCTTGCAGACGAAATTGAAAAATTGTGTGAACCTAAAGGTTTGGGAATTATTGTAAAGGCTCAACATTATTGTATGAAATGGAGGGGTGTCAAAGAACCAAATACAAGTATGATTAACTCTGTAGTAAGAGGAGATTTTAGACATGATTTAAGTTTAAAACAAGAATTTTTTGAGCTTGTAAAACAGCAATCTGCAACTAATAATTACTAATTCTTTTTTAAAAACTTAAATAGAGCTTCTGTTTTTTCTATATCTTTTAAACCTGGAGAAATTTCAATACTGCTAGAAATATCAAGTCCATCAGGTTTGATTTCTGTTAAGATTTCATCAATCCATTCTAATGATATTCCACCTGCTAACCACCAAGGTTTTTCAAATTGAAGATTCTTAAGATAATTAGATTTTATCTTTTTCCCTGAACCTCCATAAGTTTCTTTATTCCAAGAATCAAGTAGTATTGCATCTATAAAATCTTCAAAGGGTTTAATACTGTCCAAGTCCTTTTCCGTTTTTATTCTGAAAGCCTTCCATAGGCCAATGTTTGGAATTTTTTCCCTTATTTTTTTACAGTAATCAATATCTTCATCTCCATGTAATTGTAATATAGTTTCACTAGGGCTGCCTAAGAAATTTTTAATAATTAAATCTATAGGACAATTTTGTACAACAGATACCCTCTCTATTTTTGGATACAAACTTTCTAAGGTTCTAAAAATTTTTTTCTTAATATCAGCTGATATATACCTTGGTGACTTTTCAACCGAAATAATGCCGATAGCATTTGCTCCCAATTTTGCTACCTGAAGAGCTTGCTGTTCGGAGGTGAGCCCGCAAATTTTTACTAAAGTATTAGTCTTTGGCATGTCATCATAATAAATGTAAGATGAATATTATTGATAAATATAGCGGAGATTATTTTTGAGAAGTTGGCAAATTTTTAAAATATGGGGAATTCCCTTCAAAATTCATCCTTATTGGTTTGCGATTCTCTTTTTATTCTCATGGACTATAAGTAATCAGGTCAATTTAACCTCAGGTGATATCTACAATACTAAAGAAGCTTGGACTATAGGATTTTTAACTTCTTTTTTCTTATTATCTTCAATTGTTTCTCATGAAGTTTTACATACTTTTGTTTCTCTTAATCAGGGTGTAAAAATAAAAAAAATTACTTTTTATTTTCTAGGAGCAATTTTACAAATAGATAAGTCTTGTCAAACTGCTTTAGGTAATATAAAAATAGCAATTGTTAGACCTATATTATGCTTTTTTACAGCATCTATCCTACTTTTAATTAGTAATTACAGCTCATCTAAAGAACTAATAGCCATAAATATAATTTCTAGAGTAGGGATATTAAATCTATTTTTAGGCTTCTTAAATTTGATTCCAATTGGTTCATTAGATGGTGGAAATTTATTAAAAAGTATTATTTGGCATTTCTCAGGGAGTAAAAACAAAGGAAGAAATTTTCTTAATAAAGTAAACTTATCTTTATCTTTTTTAGTTCTAATATTTGGGATAATTTTTTTATTTAGGTTTAACTTTTACTATGGTTTTATTCTCTCTTTTTTAGGTTTGTTTGGAATTAATTCTTCAAAATCAGAAAGTCAATTTTTTAAAATTGAAAATATACTTAGCTTAAGTACAGTTTCTGAGCTTAAATTAAGGCCGTTGAGAAAAATTGAATTCGATTCTAATTTTTCAGAATTTAATACATTAATAAAAAATAAAAAGGATTTATCAGATAAATATCTCTTTGTTGCTAATAATGGGCGATGGACTGGTTTTGTTGATGGGGATATTTTAAAAACCGTCTCCATTAAAAAATGGGAAAGACATTTTGTTGGGGATTTTCAGAAACCAATAAATAACTTTGTAAGTGTATATAGTAATGAGAAATTATGGAAAACTATAGAAAGACTTGAAGAAAAGAGCGAAGGTTTTTTATTAGTACTAAATACTGCAGATATCCCTTTGGGGATAATTGATAGGTCTAAGATTGGAAACTTTGTATTAAATAAATTAGGTTTTAATTTGCCTTCAGAGATTGTCAATAAATTTAATTATAAAAATCAGTATCCTTTGGGAATTGAATTGCCAAGAATAATTAATTCCATGAAGCAGAAAGGAGATCTTTGAGAATTCTTGTCATAAAAATTTTCCAATATTTTTATTATCTATGTCAACGTTTTTGAACCTTATATTTGATTTATTCTCTAGGAATGAATTTCTTAAATGCTGAACTATTTCATCATTTGTGAGGCCTAGATTTAATTTAGGTGGAGCTTCTTCTTTAAATAATTTGAACCACAAATCTTTTGACGGATTTGTCTGAATCTCTCCATGCTGAAGAAATGCACCTTTTTTACGATATTGAGCACTTCCTATCCTCTTGAACCCATTCTCATCTACTAAATCAGAAATTAATGAAGTCCCAAAACAATTTGTATTTATGGATGATTTACGTAAATTGCCATTTTGTAACTTTAGACCTAATTCTCTAAAACTTTTCATTAACCATTTGTTAACCATTTCATAACTAAGGATCTTATAGTGGGTTTTTTTAAATGTTAATGCATAAGTTATCCCGCCTGAATGCAAAACGGCTCCCCCTCCAGATGGACGTCTTACTATATTAATTTCCTTATCAAATAATAATTTTTCCCAGTGAGGAGAAATTTCCTTTTGGTGATATCCAATTGAAAGCCAATCTCCAGTCCAGTAGTAGAACCTTAATGTGAAAATTATTTCAGGATTAGAAATTGTTTGATCTAATGAATTTAAATCTAAAGCCATTTGATCAAATCCAGGTAATTTATTTGTCGAAAAAATTAAAGCTTGATTTTCTATTCCCAAAATTAACTTTGTAGATCTATTTATAATAATTTTCAATAAATTTTTTCTTACAATTTATTAATTACGTAACATCATTTTGTAATAGTGTGTCAAATCCTCTCATTTAGGTGGAGAATATAGGAAATAATTTTTTTACTATGGAGCCAACTCAAACAATAAATTTAATTGCACTAAGCTTAATAGTAGTTATGCATGCAGGAGTTTTAGCATTAAGGCTAGGAATTAGTTTAGGTAGAAACTAACATACATTAGAAAATATATATTTTTAAGGTAATAATATAAGAAGACTGAATTTACTTATTCAGTAAATATAACAATCATTAAAGTTGTCAAAATCTTTTTATAAAAATAGTATTTTTTACGATAAATATTTAAAACCTGCATTTAAATTAAAGCAACAGAAACAGGAAAATTTTGTATCTTTAGTTTTTTTAATCATAAAAATTTGCTTTTCCCTTTTAGCAATAATAAGCTTAATCAAACTTGGCTATAATTCTAAAGTTAGATTAACCAGATTAAGAGAAATTCAAGATTCATTCTCATACGAAAAATATCGGTTCAATTTTTTGACAAGTAGGTTTGATGATTTATTTTCTTCTGAAGGCGAGCAAAGATTTATGAAGGATCAGGATCAAATAATTTCTAGGGACATTATCAGAGTAATATGGCGTTGATAAGGATGATCTAGAATCATTCAACTTTTCATTTTTCTATTAACTTTTTTGCTAGTGAGTAAGAACATTAAGGGTTTAGCCCTAATAACAGGAACAACTTCAGGAGTTGGATTAAATACTCTAAAACCTCTATTAAGATTTGGATGGGAGGTTATAGCTGTTAATCGATCCAATAAAAGAGCTATAAAAATAGCGGAGGAATTCTTGACAAAAGAGGAAGTTGAAAATGTTCATTTTATAGAAATAGATCTTTCTAATTTGGATGATGTAAGAAAAGGTTGCGATGAAATATTACAACGATTTAAAAAACCAATAAATTCTCTTATTTGTAATGCAGCAGTTTATAAACCGAGACTAAAGAGACCTGAAAGATCTACTCAGGGTTTTGAAAACTCAATGGCAGTAAATCATTTTGGCCATTTTCTTATGATAAACCTTCTTATAGAAAATATTTTATCTTCTGAAAGGGAAATTGTTTTAAATGGAAAATCTACTGTATTTAAGCCAAGAATTACAGTATTAGGGACTGTTACGGCTAATTATTCAGAACTTGGAGGAAGGATCCCCATCCCTGCCCCAGCTGATTTGGGAGATTTGTCTGGATTCAAAAATGGTTTTTTATCTCCAATAAGTATGGCGAATGGAAAGAAATTTAAACCTGGTAAGGCTTATAAGGATAGTAAACTTTGCAATATGGTGACCGTTCAGGAATTATCAAAAAGATATCGTGCAGAAAAAATCATTGTAAATTCTCTATATCCTGGATGTGTTGCTGATACAAAACTTTTTAGAGATACGCCTTGGTTATTTAGATTCCTTTTCCCGATATTTCAAAAATTCATAACAAGAGGATATGTGTCACAAAGATTGGCAGGAGAGAGGGTCGCTCAAGTGGCAACTTATAAAGAATTTGCTAAACCATCAGTCCATTGGAGTTGGGGAAATCGTCAAAAAACTGGCAGAAAAGCTTTTTCTCAAAAGTTGTCAAAAAGAATAATTGATAGGAAGACCTCTCAACAAACTTATGATCTAACAAGCCAATTGGTTGGATTAGATTAATTTAGACTAATCAAATCCTAATAAATCAAAAATTTCTCTATCTTTAAGTGGATTGCCTTCTAAAGGCTCTACATTTTCAAGCATATTTTTGGCAAGAGATAAATATTCATTTTGAACTTCAATGACATCTTCAGTCGGTTCCATTTCAAAAATGGTACATTTTTTTAGTCTTGATCTTCTGATGGCATCGACATCTTTAAAATGGGCCATAGTTCTCAAGCCTGTTCTTTCATTGAATTTATCAATTTGGTCTGTATCTTTTGATCTATTTGCAACTACACCACCTAATCTGACTTTATAATTTTTTGCTTTTGCTTTGATTGCAGAGACTATTCTATTCATAGCGAATATTGAATCGAAGTCATTAGCAGTAACAATTAGACAGTAATTCGCATGTTGCAATGGAGCTGCAAATCCCCCACAAACGACGTCTCCAAGGACATCAAAAATAACAACGTCAGTATCTTCTAATAAGTGATGTTCTTTTAATAGTTTAACTGTCTGACCGGTTACATACCCCCCGCACCCTGTCCCAGCCGGAGGGCCTCCACTTTCAACGCACATTACGCCATTAAACCCTTCAAACATGAAATCGGTCGGTCTCAATTCTTCGCTATGAAAATCCACCTCTTCGAGAATATCAATAACGGTAGGAACCATTTTGTGCGTCAAAGTGAAAGTGCTATCGTGTTTTGGATCACATCCGATTTGAAGCACCTTTTTCCCTAATTTTGAGAATGCTGCAGAAAGGTTTGATGATGTAGTGGATTTTCCAATACCACCCTTGCCGTATACGGCAATAACTAAAGCCCCTTCTTCTATATTTATTTTTGGATCTTGCTTAACTTGAACACTCCCTTCCCCATCAAGAGGTTTATTTATAGTACTTGTCATTTAAAGCTTGAAACACATTATTACTTATATTCTTGCAGCGTAAATACACATGGAATATGTTTCTATACAAATATTTATTTATTTGTATTAAAAGTGCAAAATATGTTTTTATAACTAATTTTTTAGGATTAAATCTATTTAATTTTGAGTCAAAATACTCATGACTTGATTATAGATTATAAGTACTAATTAGCTGAAATATGCCTTAGCGTCGTAAAGGGTTTCATCGCTTATTTCTGGAATTCCTCTTAAGATAGCGTATTTTTCGGTATTCGTTTTGACTTTACCTCTTACAAAAAATGGAACTTTTGTTAATTCAGCTCTTCCAGATTCAGTCCAGATAATTCCCGCATTATTATTTTTATCTTTTTTCTCGACAGAATCGATAAAATCCTTTGATTTGGTCGCTGTATGTCCTAAATGACTTTGATGACCGTCAACAAACTCAAAGTCATGTTTAAACATATCAATAAGATGCTCTTCTAAGCCCATCATTAGCGGATGTACCCAGTCATCAAAAATCACATTTGCCCCTTCCCATCCCATTTGAGGGCTATATCTTGCAGGAACGTCTTGAACATGCATGGGGGTGCTTATTACTGAACATGGAATGCCTAGTCTTTTGGCACTATGCCTTTCCATTTGAGTCCCTAAAACAAGTTCAGGGGCAGCTTTTTTCATGGCGTCTTCTACTTCTAGATAATCGTTAGTGATGAGAGCTTCTACATTTAGATCTTTTGCAGTAGCTCTTACATGTCTTGCCATCTCCCTGCTGTATGTTCCAAGACCCACTACTTCAAAACCCAATTCCTCCTTGGCAATTTTAGCTGCTGCAATTGCATGTGTTCCATCACCAAAAATAAAAACTCTTTTGCCAGTTAAATAATTTGAGTCAACTGATTTTGAGTACCAAGGAAGTTTTGATTTATTTTCTAATTCTTCTGCATTAGTTAAAGGAAGATCCAACTTCTTATGCACTTCATTTATAAATTCAATAGTATTTTTTATTCCAATAGGAATAGTATTTGTATATTCCATTCCGAAGTTACGTTTAAGCCATTCACATGATGCTTCAGCAATCTCTTTATAAAGACAAATATTTATTTCAGCATCAATTAGTCTTTCAATATCATCTGGACTAGCACCTAATGGAGCAACAACATTTGTATCAATTCCTTGTTCTGAGAGTATACGTTGAATTTCGATAACATCATCTCTACATCTAAAACCTAGCAATGAAGGGCCAAGTATATTAACTTTTGGTCTCCGCCCTAATTCCTTCCACCTTAGAGGACTAATTTTCTGTGAAGAACTTACTTTCTCTTTTAAAAGTGTTCTTGTTAATTGATAAAAAGTTTCTGAAGCGCCCCAATTTTCTTTCTTGCTATAAGCGGGTAATTCAAGATTAACAATTGGCATATCAAAACCCATTCCTTTTGCAAGAGCTCCAGGTTGGTCTTGGATTAATTCTGCCGTACAACTTTCTCCAACTAAAAGAGTTTTTGGTTTAAATCGTTCAACGGCTTCCTTAATATTTTTCTTCACTAATTCTGCTGTATCGCCTCCTAGATCTCTAGCCTGAAAAGTTGTATATGTGACTGGGGGTCTTTGCCCCCTCCTTTCAATCATTGTAAAGAGAAGATCTGCATATGTATCCCCTTGAGGGGCATGAAGCACATAATGTATATCTTTCATTGACGAGGCAATTCTCATCGCACCAACATGTGGTGGTCCTTCATATGTCCATAGAGTTAATTCCATAATTTAATGCGTTACTAAAGTTTTTGAAGTTAATATTTGATTCCTTTTTAAAGGCTTGGAGAAGAGACCTGCCAAATCTGCGGCTTGATCAATTCCATGGATTGGACTGAATACCATTTCAATTGACCACTTAGTACTTATCCCTTCCGCCTCAAGTGGGTTAGCTAAACCCATTCCGCAAACTACTAAGTCTGGATTAGTTTCTCTCACTCGATCTAATTGTTTTTCTACATGTTGCCCTTCGACAATTTTTGTATTATCAGGTAATAAATTAATCTCCGCTTTCATTAAATCCTTATTTAGGTAAGGAGTGCCTACCTCTATAAGATCCATTTCGCATTCATTATGCAAAAATCTTGCCAATGATATCTCTAGTTGCGATTCAGGAAGAAGAAATAATCTTTTCCCCTTAAGTATTTCTTTGTGAGATTCAAGAGCAAGATTTGCTCTATTTATTAAAGGCGAAATAATTTCATGAACTTTTAGTTCACTAATTTTGAAAGCTCTGGCAGCAGCTAAAAACCATTTAGTACTTCCTTCAACACCTAATGGAAATGGAGCCGATATTATTTCACAACCGCGATGTTTAAGATCTCGAACCGTATCACTTAAATAAGGCTGAGTTAATAATACTTTTGTATTTTTGCCTATCTTTGGTAAATCTGTTGATTGCCGTGGTGGAAAGCTCTCAATATTTGAAATCCCTAAATTTCTAAAAATCTTTTTAAACCTATCCTCTACATTATTTGCAAGAGTTCCAACTAATAATAATTTCTCCTCATTTGAGGTTTTCATTAATGGAATTAAAGCTTTTAAGGCGCCATCCTCTCCTTGGGTAAAAGTTGTTTCTATCCCACTGCCAGAATAATTAACGAATCTTACTTGACCTAAAAATCTTTTATTTAATTTCTCTGCGACCGTTGCAAGATCTAGTTTGATTACTTCACTTGGACAAGATCCAACTAGAAAAAGAGTTTTTATTTCTGGTCTTCTCGCAATAAGATCATTAACCACTCGATCTAATTCTTCATGAGCGTCAGCAAGACCAGCAAGATCTTTCTCTTCAAGAATAGCCGTCCCAAATCTTGGTTCAGCAAAAATCATAACTCCAGCAGCACTTTGAATTAAATGAGCACATGTCCTCGAGCCTACTACCAGAAAAAACGCATCAGGCATTCTTCTGTGGAGCCAAACTATTGAAGTTAAACCACAAAAAACTTCCCTGGGCCCAGTTTCCTTATTAAATTCAACTTTACTCATTAATAATTTTCAAGAGCTTATATTTCCAGCTTGCATAAACTTTTAAATTTAAGAAAGTAATTAATAAGTTCTCTTACAAAATCTACACATTTAAAAAACTTATATGAATGTTTAAATACTTAAATGAGAATTATAAAAATGATTTTTGAATGGTATTTTAATTTCTGTAGAAGGAATTTCCTTGACTTGTTTTTGAAATCTTCCATACATTTCTAGCTATTTTGGTAGCTAATAATCCTGCTCTTTCTAACTTAGATTTCCCGGGTTTTGCTCCAATTAAAGCTGTCACTTCTGAAGTAGTTAAAGGTGCTCCTGTATTTATAGCTAATTGCGTTAACTCCAATCTATCTCTGAGGTTTTTGAGATTTACTTTCTCAATTTTATCTTCTTCTAACCAACTAAAAGATGGGTCTTTCTGAGATAGTTTTTGCATCAAGCTTAGGCTAACTAGTCCAAGAGTTTGATCAGGAGTTAATTCTTTTTCAGTACCTGAAATATTTGGTTCTTTTTTTTGAGAAGTTCCCATAAATATGCATATCTTTTACTTGAAGTTATCGTTTTGTGGGAAGCATGCAAGTAAATTTAATAGAAAAAATGAACCATTATCCGTTATAGTCGCGTGAATGGAACCAACTTCTAGTTTAAACAGAGGGGAACGAAAAAAAAACAGTCCTCTTGTCACAGGATCTGAGGTGCAATCTCAGGCCAGTGGTGCAAGCTGTTTTATCACAACTGATTCAGAAAAGTCTTTGGTATCCAGACAAGCAAGTCAAGTTGAGCAAATTGAGTTAAGAACATACGTTTTTTTAGATTCTCTTCAACCTCAATTAGCTGCATATATGGGAACGGTTAGTAGAGGTTTTTTGCCTATTCCTGGAGATTCATGTCTTTGGATGGAAGTCTCACCTGGGATGGCCGTTCATAGAGTCACTGATATTGCCTTAAAAGCAAGTAATGTAAGACTTGGTCAAATGATTGTTGAAAGAGCATTTGGTTCTCTTGCGCTATATCATAAAGATCAAAGTACTGTTTTGCATTCTGGAGATGTTGTTCTAGATGCTATTGGAAGTGAAGTTAGGAAAAGAACCAAACCTTCAACAAGTTGGACAGAAGTTATTAGAGCGATTACTCCTGATCATGCTGTATTAATAAATAGACAAAACAGAAGTGGATCAATGATTCAATCTGGAATGAGTATGTTTATATTAGAAACTGAACCTGCTGGTTATGTTTTGAAAGCAGCAAATGAGGCAGAAAAGGCATCAAACATAACTGTTGTTGATGTAAAGGCAGTTGGCGCTTTTGGTAGATTAACTCTGGCAGGGAAAGAAGGAGATGTAGAAGAAGCTGCTGCTGCTGCTATAAGAGCAATTGATCAAATCTCAAATTATTGAGAATTTTTAATTTAAACCAATTTCTTTTTTTAAGTAAGGTGACATAATTTTGGCGGCTTTACCCCTACTGCCTAGTTTACTTAGTTGTGATTGTGTAAGCTCTCCGTAAACACAGTTTGCTTCTTTAACCCAAAAAAGAGATTCGAATTCACCATTAGGGTACTTAGGAATCTTAAGAATTTCTCCCCAGCATATTCCAGTTGTATCCTTCACTAAGTTTCCTGAGGGATCACATAAAACCATACAACTTATAAATCTTGCGCTCCTGTAAGGACTATCAGAAAGTTCATTAATTAATTTTTTAATTTTTTCAGCATTATTTTTGGCGTATCGAGCAGAATATATACCTGGACGACCATCTAAAGTATCCACTTCAAGACCCGAGTCATCCGCTAATGCGAAAGTTTTTGTCTCTAAGGCAGCTGCTTTCGCTTTTAGAAGCGCATTTTCAAAATACGTGTTTCCAGTCTCTTCGACATTTAAATATTCTGGTTGCTTCTCTACTCTTAAAGATAAAACATTCAGCATCTCTGAAATTTCAGATACTTTTTTTGAGTTACCACTAGCAATTGTTAGAACTGGTAGGTTCAAAATAACGAATAAAATTACTGTAAATATTATCTTACTTCAAAGCTTGATACGGAGACAGGAAAGGTTGAACATTCCACACCTGTGTAGACAGGGCCTGTCTCGTACGGAAATAACATAATGTAAATTTTTTATTAACACAACAGTATGTTTTGATGCACTAACTAATTTGCATAAGTATTGACATATCAATAGTACCAAGGGTGATAAGTTTTTCTTATGAATGATAGAAAAAACATTAATGGAGATTTTATCGAAAACGCTTGACTTATAAGCGCTTAATGAAGCATTCTTCGGATTGAACATTCCACATTTAGTAATTAGTAGGCAATGGCTACAGAAACAATGGGTATCGCTCTCGGCATGATCGAGACACGCGGACTTGTACCTGCAATTGAAGCAGCAGACGCAATGACCAAGGCAGCAGAAGTTCGCCTTATTGGTCGTGAATTTGTTGGTGGCGGTTACGTCACAGTATTAGTTAGAGGCGAGACAGGAGCAGTTAACGCAGCTGTAAGAGCTGGTGCTGATGCTTGTGAAAGAGTTGGTGACGGTTTAGTTGCAGCTCACATTATTGCTCGTCCTCACAGAGAAGTTGAACCTGCTTTAGGTAATGGTGAATTTCTTGGTCAAAAGGACTAATTAAGTAATGCAAGATTTATAAATTTTGCACAATAATTATTTTCCCTACATAGACCTAAATTTATCCTTATGAGTAAGAAGTATGATGCAGGGGTAAAGGAGTACAGAGATACCTACTGGACTCCTGAATATGTACCCCTAGACACCGATTTACTAGCCTGTTTTAAATGCACAGGTCAAGAAGGTGTTCCAAGAGAAGAAGTTGCAGCAGCTGTTGCGGCTGAATCTTCAACAGGTACTTGGTCAACAGTTTGGTCCGAGTTACTTACAGATTTAGAATTTTACAAAGGACGTTGTTACAGAATTGAAGACGTTCCTGGAGATCCTGAAGCTTTTTATGCTTTTATTGCATATCCTTTAGATCTTTTCGAAGAAGGTTCAATTACAAACGTATTAACATCTCTGGTAGGAAATGTTTTTGGATTTAAAGCTTTAAGACATTTACGTCTAGAAGATATTAGATTTCCAATTGCTTTTATCAAAACTTGCGGTGGTCCACCAAATGGAATCGTAGTTGAAAGAGATCGTTTAAACAAATACGGAAGACCTCTTCTTGGTTGTACCATTAAACCTAAATTAGGCTTATCTGGTAAAAACTATGGTCGAGTTGTTTATGAGTGTCTTAGAGGCGGTCTTGATTTAACTAAGGATGATGAGAATATTAATTCTCAACCATTCCAACGTTGGAGAGAAAGATTTGAGTTTGTTGCAGAAGCAGTTAAGCTTGCTCAGCAAGAAACTGGCGAAGTTAAAGGTCACTACCTTAACTGTACTGCCAATACTCCTGAGGAACTCTACGAACGTGCTGAATTCGCAAAAGAGTTAGATATGCCAATCATCATGCATGATTACATAACTGGCGGTTTTACTGCAAATACTGGATTAGCAAACTGGTGTCGTAAAAATGGCATGCTTCTGCATATTCACAGAGCTATGCATGCTGTTATTGATAGACATCCAAAGCATGGTATTCATTTCAGAGTTCTTGCAAAATGTTTGAGACTCTCCGGTGGAGATCAATTACATACTGGAACTGTTGTTGGAAAACTAGAAGGTGATCGTCAAACAACTCTTGGTTACATTGACAACTTAAGAGAGTCATTTGTTCCTGAAGATAGATCAAGAGGTAATTTCTTTGATCAAGATTGGGGTTCAATGCCAGGAGTATTTGCTGTCGCATCAGGTGGTATTCACGTATGGCATATGCCTGCACTTTTAGCGATTTTTGGAGATGATTCTTGTCTTCAGTTCGGTGGAGGAACACATGGTCATCCATGGGGTTCAGCTGCTGGGGCTGCAGCCAACAGAGTTGCTTTAGAAGCTTGTGTAAAAGCACGTAATGCGGGTCGCGAAATCGAAAAAGAGAGTAGAGACATTCTTATGGAAGCTGCTAAGCACAGTCCTGAATTAGCTATTGCTCTTGAAACTTGGAAGGAAATCAAGTTTGAGTTTGATACCGTCGACAAGCTTGACGTTCAAGGTTAAACCAGATTTCAAAATTGAGGAGATTATTCTTCTCCTCAAACTTCTACAAATCTCGTTCTATTACGAGTAATTCCATTCACATTTAAATTAATTATGCCTTTCCAGAGCACAGTAGGCGACTATCAAACAGTTGCAACCCTGGAAACATTCGGTTTCTTACCACCGATGACCCAGGAAGAAATATACGATCAAATTGCATACATAATTGCTCAAGGCTGGAGTCCTGTTATTGAGCATGTTCATCCAAGTGGAAGTATGCAAACTTATTGGTCTTATTGGAAGCTCCCATTCTTTGGGGAAAAAGACCTTAACTTGATTGTAAGTGAATTAGAGGCATGTCATAGAGCATACCCTGATCACCACGTGAGAATCATCGGATACGATGCTTACACTCAAAGCCAAGGAACAGCTTTTGTCGTTTTCCAAGGACGTTAAATCTACTTTATGTAGTAAATATCTTTCTCCAAAATTTTTTGGAGAAAGTTTTTTAATAGAGTTTCAAATTTGAAGATTATGTCAAAAAAAACCAGTAGAGAGATTGCACTAGAAAGAAGAAAGGCGATGAGTGATAGCGGTAAAAAAGCTGCTGCCTATTCTTCAACTACTAAAGATAGAGTTCGGTCTTCTCAAGATCTACAGATTTCTGGGACTCAGTCTTCTCCTAATAATCAAAATATTTCAAAACCAGCTACAAAACATATTCCAAAAACTCAGGAAGGTAGAAAGTCTTCTTCAACAACTTTATCTAGTAAAGAGTTTGTAATAGAAAGAAGAAAAGCAATGTCTACCCATGGGAAATCAGCTATATCTTCATCCGATAGAACTCGTACTGATGTTACAAAAGAAAGTCCTGTAAACTCAGTTAAATCATCTCCAAGTAAAAATCAAGAAAGTCAAGATTCAACTAGTACAGAAATTAAGTCATCAAAACCAAACGTTAAAAGAAGAATTAATCAGAAGAGAAAACCTATTACTAATACAAGTAGAGATATTGTTTTAGCGAGAAGAGAAGCTCAATCCAAGCATGGAAAATCAGCAACTAAACAAAATACCAGTGCCGCTTCTTTAGCTAGAAGGGGAGACCCAGATTTAAGTAGTAGAGAGATTTCTCAGAGAGTAAGAGAGCTAAGAAGTAAAACTGGTGCCACAGGCAAAAAAGGTAATGGTAAATGTAGACCATGTGGTCCAAATAAAAATGGAGCTAAACAAAATATTGCTGATGCTAGCTGGAAAGTTGGGGAAAGTGAAACTGATTCAGGTCAAATAGTTACTGGAACACAAGCTAATAGATCTGTAAAAACTACAGGTAATGAAGCAAGTACATGCAGAACAGTTACTGGTACCCAATATATGGGAGCAGAAGTTGCCGATCAATTTTGTCAAGATAGACCTAGTTATAGACAGCCAGTTAGATCTAGTGTTACCGCAACAACATCAGGTAATAAAGTAACTGGAAATGAAGTCGGTAGATCTGAGAAGGTCACAGGCGATGAGCCTGGTACTTGTAAAAACCTTACAGGTACTGAATATATATCTGCTAATCAATCACAGAAGTATTGTGGTGATGTTCCAAAAAATCCTTCAAAGGTTAAACACAGCACTACAACTGATGGATTAAAAGTATCTGGATCACTTCCTGGTAGATCAACTCTAGTTACTGGAGATGAATCAGGCTCTGGACATCAGTTAACTGGAGATCAATATCTTGGCTCTGAGCCAAATCCACAAGGTAAAGTATTTGAAAAAGTAGGTAGTTACAACACTCTTAATGGGAATAATGTAACTGGTACAGGGGTAGGAAGATCAGACCATATGACAGGCAATGAACATGGGAGTTGTAAAAATATAACTGGTGATGAGTACATAGGATCTCAGCAATATGAGAAGTTTTGCGGTTCAAAACCAAAACCAGAACCTAGGAAAGTAGGTTTAAGCCTTTCTTCAAAGTCTAATTTAATAAGTGGGACTATGACAGGAAGATCAAAAATAGTCACTGGAGATGAACCAGGTTCATGCAAAGTATTAACCGGAACACCATATGCAGGCTTAGATCAAATTAAAGAGAATTGTAATACGGAAACTTCTGAAGATATGAAATCCCGATCAACAGTTAATTCTGGAAATAACTCAAATGCAAGACTTACAGGACAACAACCAGGTATTGGCGGAGTAATGACAGGTGCTAAGAAAGGTGCTTGTAAGAATCTAACAGGAACACCCTATGTTGGTGGAGATCAGTTCTCTAAAGCTTGTGATAATCCTCCACATGATACTGCCTATGCTAATCAGGAAAAGTCAGAAGGTAATTCTTGGAAAGAATTCTCTGTTAAGTCACCATCAAGAGACAAATATTCCAAAAAGAATACTCAAGGTGTAACGGGTAATGAATATGAAAATGGCTCAAAGATAACTGGACCCTTTGATATGGCTGTAGATAAAGTCACTGGAACTGAAAAATTTAGATTTGAACCGAATAAAAATATTACTTATAAGCAAAAAATGCAAATTGAAGAGGCAGACCGGGTAGCAAAGACCCCAGAAAAAAGAGTCGCATCAAGGATTACTGGTGAAGGACAATCAGTGGGAAACGTAACTGGTGATGATTGGGATCGCGGTGATAAGGTAACAGGTACAGAGGGAGCTTCTTCTAGAAAAAGAAATCCATCAAGAGCAGGATTCATGGGCGCAATGCCCCCTATGGAAGTTAAAAGAAATGAGGAAACAGAAAAACCAGATTTTTTGATAACTGGATCTAGTGGTAATACTCGTGAAGGACAACTTGTTACCTTTTCAGGTGGTGCAAGAGGTTAAGTAAATAATGCCTTTAAGAGGACTGGCTAAAGCCAAGAATTTCACATTGGGGCCAACAGCTCCAATGAAAACTTTTACGGAAAATATCCATATCCAAACTAAAGAATCAAATAATTTTCGAAATTCTGGAAAGTCTCACAAATTAACAAATAATATTCAAAATGAAAATCTATTTAGGTATGAAAGCAAAATAAAAAGTGATTTTGACGAAATTGTTCCAACTCTCAAGGAAATTGCTCGAATACAACATCATGAAGATTTTATAAATAAAGCTCAGACCATATCAAGAAAAAATTTGGGAATAGACTTACCCCTTCATGTGTTAGATAAATCTTGGGTTAAACCTCTTGATATGAGAGCTTTATATGCATGGTGTGCTTTTAAACAGCATGAGAAACTTAGTGACAATTTTTTTAACAATGATCCACTTGAAGGCGCTTCTGGAAGTAGAGGTGCAGAAGACTTTGAAAAATTTCTCTTAGATTGTGGAATACACTTACTTGATATAACTCCTTGTTCAGATGGAAGATTAGCTCATTCGGTCGCATATGTAATGAGAATACCTTTTAGTTCAGTAAGAAGAAGATCCCACGCTGGTGCACTTTTTGATATTGAAAATACAGTAAATAGATGGGTAAAAACTGAACATAAAAGATATAGAGAGAATATTCCGAATGAAGCTCATAAAGATACGAGGTACTTAAAAGTTGTAACTTATCATTTTAGTTCTGTAGATCCTTTGCATCAGGGTTGCGCAGCTCATGGGAGTAATGACGAGTTAGCTGCAGAAGAAGGTAGAAATAAACTATATGCTTTCAAAGAAGCAGTAGAGAATAGTTTTTGTTGCGGAGCTTCTGTGGATTTAATGTTAATTGGACTCGATACAGACACTGATTCATTAAAAATACATTTGTCAACGAGTGATGGCGGTATAGATTTAGAAAAAACTATTTCTACTTTAGAAATTTATAATTCAACAATAAACTTTTCAGAAGAGGACGCAGAAAGAGAAATTTGCCAGACAATTTCTAAGCAATCTTCAAAAAATAAACTACATGGAATAGAGAAATTTATCTATAAATTAATTGTGAATAATGTTTCTCAAATTGATTATGTTAGGAATTTTTATAATGGTTCTTATAAAGATATCGGTCATGCAGAGAGGTTTATTGGAGTTGGTATAGGTTTCAAAGAAGTACATCTCAGAAATTTAACTTATTTTTCTCATTTAGATACCGTCGAAGAAGGGGCGCCTGATTTAGATGTAGGAGTGAAGATTTTTACTGGACTAAATGTTTCTCAAGATCTACCTATTCCAGTAGTAATAAGATTTGATTACTCTGGCAAAGTACCAGGCGCAAAAGAGAGGGCAATAAAAGATTGTGAAAGAGTTAATAATGCGATATCTATTAGATATAAAAATTTAGTTGATCAAGGTTTGTTACATACTTGTTCTACTATTAGAGATAGGGACAACATTCATTCCGCCCAAATTATTGGAATGTCTTTAGATAAAAAAACAGAGGAGGCTCACTAGTTATGTTAATTTGTAAGGTTGTAAAACCACTTGTATCAACCAACAGGATTCCTGGTTTTGAACATAAACATCTACAGGTTGTATTAGATGGTTCTTCTAATAAAGTTGCAGTTGACGCTGTTGGCTGTAAGCCAGGAGATTGGGTTATTTGTGTTGGAAGTTCTGCTGCTAGAGAGGCAGCGGGAAGCAAATCTTATCCAAGTGATTTAACGATTGTTGGAATAATTGATCATTGGGATCCTGACAAGTCATAAAAAAGGAGGACAGAAATTGTGGAAATTATGAAGGTATTAGGAAGGATGGTATGTACTCAAAGAGTCGCTGGCTTAGGTCATATGAATTTACGAATTTTAGAAAATAATAAAGGTAAGAAATTAGTTGCTGTTGATCCTGTTGGCGCTAGAGAGGGTAACTGGGTTTTTACTTCTAGTGGCTCTGCTGCTAGATTTGCATGCCCTAATCCAGAAGTTCAAACCGATTTAACAATTGGCGGTATTATTGATTATTGGGAGAGTGACTAAAAAATTTTAAAAAATTTATTGAGAAACTTTTTGACTGTATAGTGTAACTAAATCTGTAAAAAGAATTTAATGTGGAATAAAAGAGAATCACCTTTAAGAATTGAAAAAAGATTTGAATTTGAGGAATACTCAAAAATAAGTAAATTCATGGGTAAAGTTGAGAAATTATGTAAAGAAAAAGATATCTTTCCAAATATTAGTTTTGGTAAAAATTTTGTTAGTCTTTCAGTATTTTTAGATAGTAAAGAAATATCTAGTAAGGAAAAAGACTTTTCAAAAGATATAGATAAATTTTATTTAGAAGATTAATACTTTCAATAATTATTGGGCTTAGCAATATCTCTTTTGATTAAAGCCATTAAATATGTGGGAGCTTTATATCTTCCAGGTAGGCATCTATTTAGAGTCTCAAGATGCCCCCAGCATACTGTCTTTTCTATATCTTTAACTGAGTTGCCTTTTAAAATTAATAGTCTCAAAGCTTTACAAAATAAAGGATATCCTGCTTCTAATTCATCTATATTGAGCTTTGCTGCTGTCATAGACTAAAGAGGAATAATCAATTAATAATCTATACAAAAATGGTGCAGGTTTGGAACATATTTCAAATTTCTCAATAATTAGAAATTAATCTACAAATGCAACGCAATCTATCTCAACTAAAACTCCTTTAGGTAGAGATGAAACTTCCACGCAGGCCCTTGCTGGAGGATCCTCTACATTGAAAAAATCGCTATAAATTTTATTGACAATTTGAAAATTACTTAGGTCGGTTAAGTAAATAGTTGTTTTTATTACATCATCTATTTTTGCTCCACCAGCTTTAAGAACTGCTTCGAGATTCTTCAAAACTTGAATAGTTTCCTTTTCTATATCACCCAAGCATGTTATTTCATTTAAAGCTGGGTCTATAGCAATTTGACCAGAACAATAAATAAAATCCCCAGCCTTTATTGCTTGATTGTAAGGTCCGACAGGATCTGGAGCATTTGATGTTTTAATTACTTGCTTTGGGGACATTTGTTTAAGCCATTATCTATCTATTTAAACCCATAAATCTTTATTTGCTCTTAAAAAACTAAATTCTTCTAAATTTTTTGCTCTTAAGAAAAGGTTTATTTTCATTTCTTCATCTAGTAAAAATGGAATTGTCAATTCATTAAGAGAAAGTTTTTTTTCTACTTCCAAAAATTTATTTTTTATATCTTGATCTCTAGGCTTGATATTTAATGCCCAAAGTAAATTTGCCTTAGTGTATTCATGCGCACAATATATGAGTGTATTTTTTGGCAGTGATTTTATTCTTTCTAGAGAAGAATACATTTGTTGATAAGTTCCTTCAAATATTCTTCCACACCCTCCTGAAAATAATGTGTCACCAATAAAAAGAATAGGATTTTTCCCGTTCAAATAGAAGGCTATATGTGAGTTTGTATGTCCTAATACTTCGATTATTTTTACTTCTTCACCTAAAAGATTAAAAGTTTCTCCATCCTCTACAGATATATTTTGAAAAGGTATTCGTTTTTTTTCTTTGGAAGAAGCAATCACCTTAACATTTGGGTATCTTTCAATAAGATATTTAGTTCCCCCAATATGATCTGAATGATGATGAGTTTGTAAAATAGCTTTTAAGTAAAAATTGTTTTCATCTATATATCTAATAACTGGTTCATGCAGAGCTGGATCAACAACTACTACTGAGTTATCTTTTTCCCATAGCCAAATGACATTATCACTTAAAACTCTAAGTCCTATTATATTTCGAGCTTTATTAAATTCCATTATTAACTTAGAATGAAAAATGGTTAAAAGAAATTGATCTATGTTCACTATAGCTTTACCAAAAGGAGCTCTGTTAGAAGATTCAATTTCAATTTTTAAAAGAGTTGGGTTAGATTTCTCTAATGCTTTGGAGGAAAATAATAGATCATTAACCTTTGAATCAAACTGCAAACGGGCTAAAGCTTTATTGGTAAGAAATGGAGATGTTCCTGTTTATGTAAGTTACGGCCAGGCTGATCTAGGTATCGTTGGATATGATGTTTTAAAAGAATCTGACTTAAAAGTCGCAAATTTACTCGATTTGGGATTTGGAGGGTGTCATATGTCATTGGCGGTTAAGAAAAATAGCAATTATTCAAAACCAACTGATCTGCCTGCTAATTGTAAAGTAGCAAGTAAATTTACAAAAACAGCAAGATCTTATTTTGATGCATTAAATATACCTGTAGAAATAGTCCATTTGACAGGATCAGTCGAGCTTGGTCCTATTACGGGTATGGCAGAGGCAATTGTTGATTTGGTTGCAACTGGAAAGACTCTTAAAGAGAATGGTTTAATTAAAATAGATGATCTTTATTACTCGACTGCAAGACTAATTGGCAATCCTTTATCTATGAGGTTAGATCATAATCATCTCAGAGATACAATTTTATCAATAGAATCAACAAATGCTTTATAGATGATTAGCTAAATGTTTTTTAATGATTTTAAAAGGATTAAAAAGTTAGGTAAATATTTAACTAAAGATAAAAAAACAATCTATTTCATCCTAATAGTTTTGTTACCTGTGTCTTTCTCTGGAGCTATCCAACCACTATTAGTAGGACAAGCAATTACTATCCTTAAAAACGAGAGTACAGATGTCTGGTTAAGTAAAACTTTCTTTGGGCAGTCAATAAATGCAATAATTTTAACCTTATTAATAACTGTTCTATCTAGGTTGGTGTTGCAAGGATACCAAACTTACAATATCCAAGCGGTTGGGCAAAGATTAACTGCAAGGATAAGAAGAGAACTTTTTGATCATTCAATATCTTTATCTCTCAAGTATCACGATAAAATGCCTGTTGGAAAATTATTAACGAGATTAACCAATGATGTCGATGCTTTAGCCGAGGTTTTTGGTAGTGGTGCAGTTGGAGTTATTGCTGACTTTGTCAGCCTTATAGTAATTTCATTGACAATGCTTTCAATTGATCGAGGACTTGCCATTTTATTGCTCTTAACTCAAATCCCAGTATCATATTTCATTATTTGGCTTCAGAAACGTTATCGAAGGGCCAATTATCAAGTAAGAGAGGAGTTATCTCAACTTAATTCTGATTTTCAAGAGAATCTTCAAGGTTTAGAAGTCGTTCAGATGTTCAGAAGAGAGGGTTTTAATAGCAAGAAATTTTCTGATACTGGAGTCGCTTATAAGAAAGCAGTAAATGGAACAATATTTTATGACAGTAGCATTTCCGCATTTATAGAGTGGATTTCCCTTGCAGCAGTTTCCCTGGTTTTAGCAGTTGGAGGATATTTTGTTACCTCTGGGAATATTGGTTTAGGAACATTAACAACTTTTATTTTGTATTCCCAAAGACTTTTTGAACCATTACGACAGCTTGCAGAAAGATTTACTCAGATTCAAGGAGGTCTTACAGCTGTTGAGAGAATAAATGAATTATTGGATGAAGAAATTCATATTAAAGACTCTATCTCTGCAAAGCATTTTTCAGAAGATGCCCAAAATACAAATAATAAATTTAAGGGTAAAATTGAATTCAAAAATGTAAATTTCTCCTACAATGAAGGCGAAAAAATTCTTGACGATTTATCTTTTCTTATTAATCCCGGAGAGCATGTAGCTTTTGTAGGACCTACTGGTTCAGGTAAAACTACCATAATTAGATTGTTATGTAGATTGTATGAACCTCAATCAGGACAAATTTTAATAGATGGTATAAATATAAAAGATATTCCTATCGCAACACTTAGAAATATGTTAGGAGTAGTTTTACAAGATACCTTTATCTTTAGTGGAAATGTTGCAGATAATTTGAAACTTAGTGCGAATATAGACAATCTTGAATTAGAAAATCTTTGTAATGAATTAGGATTAAATAATTTGTTAAAAAAGTTACCAGAAGGATTGAAGACTTCTTTGAGAGCAAGAGGGGGGAATCTCTCTTCTGGAGAGAGACAACTTCTTTCGGTTGCTCGAGTGGCTATTAGAAATCCTGTTGTTTTGATAATGGATGAAGCCACTGCGTTTATGGATCCCTCTACAGAAGCAACTTTGCAGAAAGATCTTGAAAGAATTCTTACAAAGAGAACAGCATTAGTTATAGCCCACAGACTAGCAACTATCGAAAGTTCGGATAAGATTTTAGTTTTAAAAGGGGGATCATTAGTTGAACAGGGGACACATAGTGAGTTGAGAATGAAAAAGGGTTTATATTTCCAGCTCTCTGAACTTCAACAAAAAGGATTTGTGAATTTTTAATGATTTTTAGAAACCAAGTTTCATATATAAAAAAATCGAACAGTATATCGAGAGATGAACTTATTGATATCTATGGTTTAAATTCTTATGAATTCACTCAAAAAAGTAAAAAAGAAATTTTTGTATGTAGTAAAAGTAAAGAATTAGATCTAATAGAGCTAGATCAACTTTTGCAAACTGTTGGTTGGAGTAGACGACCAATAAGGAGAGTTAAAAGAGCTCTGGATTTTAGTATTTTGGTGGTTGGTTTATGGCGTCATGATAATAAATTCCCCAGGCTAGTAGGTTTTGCAAGATGCACCGGCGATGGGATTCTTGAAGCAACAGTATGGGATGTGGCTGTTAATCCTGTTTATCAAGGACTAGGATTGGGCAAAGAGTTAATGAAATATATCCTCAAAGAATTAAAAAATATTGGGATCTCAAAAGTCACTCTTTTTGCAGATGCGGAAGTGGTTTCATTCTACAAACGACAAGGTTGGTCATTAGAACCAAGAGGATCTAAATGCGCTTTTTGGTATGCAAATTAATTACTATTTGTAGTAGTCAGAATATATAGATTTTGTTGATTCGCCTTTTAACCATCTTCGTCTAAAGTTCCAATTCTTAAGTGCTTGGAGAAAAATATTAGTTCTTTCCCATTTTCTTGAACTTGTAAAAATAGGTGAATTTATTTGCTTTAAACCTTTTTTATTTTTTAATCTACTCAAAAAATCTACGTCTTCCATTAAAGGAATCTTTCTAAACCCATGATTCTTAAGATAGATAGATTTATGAATTATTAAACCTTGGTCTCCATATGGTTGTTTAAAATATTTACTTCTAAAATTTACAAGAATCTCAAGGACTCTGTAAATTATTTTTTTGTCATTAATTTTAAATTGAAAATAGTAAATAAAATTTTTATCTCCATTCAAAATTGATTTTATTTTTCTATGCCAATCATGACTTAATCTAGTGTCAGCATGTAAAAATACGAGCCATTCTCCTTTAGAATTTTTAGCGCCCATATCTAATTGTAATCCTCGATTTTTTTCTTTGGATTTATATACTTTCGCTCCATAAATATTAGCTATATCGATAGTTTTATCTTCACTACCACAGTCAACAACAAGAATTTCGCCCTCTTTCTGAATTGTCGATAAGTCTGAAAGTAGAAATGGCAAATTATTTGCTTCATTGATAGTGGGAATGATAATTGAGATTTTAAACAAGTTGATACTCCCTATTTTCAATATCAATTATTGTGTCTATATCGATTTTTTTATCTAAAAACTTATATTTTAATTTTGTAGAGGCGAAATTATCAATTGTATTTTGAAGAACATCTTCTTTACTCCACTTAATATTAATAAAAGGTAAGTATAGATTTTTAGATATTATTTTTTCTGATAAACCAATTAGCCAATAACCACCATCATTTGATGGCCCTAAAATAAGATCATTTTGTTTTAGTTCTCTGATAGTATTCAATAAATCTAGATGGCATAAATCTGGTAGGTCAGTACCAATGAAAATAATATTTTTTATCTTTTTTTGAGTACAAAATTTTTTGTTGATTAGTATTTGCTTTTTCATTTTTTCTCCCAAGCAGCCTTTCCCTTGTAAATTAAACTTTTTAATGCCTAATTTTTTAGACCATCTTTTACAATTCTTTTCACCTAAACCAGATATAGCTATAGAAATATCAATTGGTTTAATTTTCTGGAGGGATTTGGCGACGGAAATAGTATGGTTGGTCATAATACTTTGAATTTTTGCAGAATTACTTTTACCTATATCTCTCGATAATCTTGTTTTGCATCTTCCAAAACCATGCCATTTTGCCATGATAATAAGTAATGCTTTATCCAATTTTTCAGCGGGTTTTTATAATAATTATATGCTTAGAGAAATTTAAAAAATTATTTTTATTAATTTGGAGCATGCTTTGTTAAAAAATTTTAAATTTGTTCTGATCTTATGATTTGATAATGGCCAATTATTAAATTCCAACTAGATTAATAATCTAGAGAATAAAATTTTGCAAGCAACTAATCCTATTTGGGCGGAAGTTCAACAATTACTCCAAAAAACTTTAAGTAAGCCTTCATTTGAGACATGGATAAGGCCAGCTAAATTTAATTGCTTTGAGAATGGTTTATTGACCTTAATAGCTCCGAATACATTTTCCAGTGATTGGTTAAGAAAGAATTATTGTGAAACTATTGAAAAAGCAGCAAAGGAAATTTGCGGCCATGATGTAAAAGTTGTTTTTAAATCTGGAACAAACTTTAATAGTGATTTAACAAATAAAGATAACCTAAATGAACAGAAAGTTAATCAAATAACAAAATCTTTTTCTAATAATAGTCAAACAAATTCTTCAAAAAATCAATTCAAAAATCCTAACGGTTTGAATTTACGCTATGTTTTTAAAAGATTTGTTGTAGGTCCAAATAGTAGGTTAGCTCATGCTGCGGCTTTAGCTGTTGCCGAATCTCCTGGGAGAGAATTTAATCCATTATTTATTTGTGGTGGAGTAGGTCTTGGTAAAACTCATTTAATGCAGGCTATAGGTCATTATCGAGTAGAAATAGATCCAGAAGCAAAAGTTAAATATGTATCTACAGAGACTTTCACTAACGATGTTATTAGTGGTATCAGGAGAGATGGAATGACAGCTATTCGAGATAAATATAGAAAAGTAGATTTGATTTTAATTGATGATATACAGTTCTTAGAAGGTAAAGAGTATACACAGGAAGAATTCTTTCATACTTTTAATGCTCTTCACGAATCAGGAAGTCAAATAGTTATTGCAAGTGATAGACCTCCAAATCAATTGTCGGGAATTCAAGAAAGATTAATTTCTAGATTCTCAATGGGTATGACTGCAGATATTCAGCCCCCTGACCTTGAGACAAGGACTGCTATTCTTCAAAAAAAAGCAGAACAAGAGAGGATGAGTCTCCCAAGAGATTTAATTCAATTTATTGCAGGAAGATTCACTTCGAATATTAGAGAATTAGAAGGAGCATTTACTAGAGCTATTGCATTCGCTTCAATAACAGGTTTGCCAATGACAGTCCAATCAATTGCACCAATGCTTGATCCAAATAGTGTTGGAGTAGTTGTAACTCCAAAACAAGTTATTAATAAAGTGTCAGAGTTTTTTAAAGTTTCTACTGATGAATTGATTAGTTCTAGTAGAAGAAAACCAGTAAGTCAAGCTAGGCAGATAGGAATGTATCTTATGAGACATGGAACCGATTTAAGCTTACCAAGAATCGGAGATGAATTTGGGGGGAAAGACCATACAACAGTTATGTATGCTATTGAACAAGTTGAAAAAAAATTATCTATTGATCCAAATATTGCAAGTCAAGTTCAAAAAATAAGAGATTTACTTCAAATAGATTCAAGAAAAAACTCATAATTAATTAGAATTAAAATTTCTAGGATCTTGATCATATCGATGATTGAGAGGTATAGCTTCTAATTCATTATCATCACTTTTCGATTCAATTTTATTTAATGATTGTCTTAATAACCTTGCAGAAATAATTGGCATATCTCTTGGAACTGAGATTCTATTTTTTAAGTATCTAAGAGATTTTCCAGAAAGTTTCTCAGGAATTATTACTTCACCTGTGATCATATGAGTCAATGCTGATCTCAATGATTCCTCAAAGGATTCTTTATCGTATGGGTTAACTTTTATTAGATTCTCTTTATGCTTTATTACCCTTTTAAGAGCAATTTTTGCGAAATATTTTGAATCATAATTTTTATTTAATTCATAATTACCAAGACCCTCTCCAGTGTCTATTGAATCAGAGAAAGCAATTTGTTTTTCATTAATTTCTTTGTGACATCCACCCATTTGTGGCGGTAAATCATGAGCGTGAGTATGAAAATCCCCCTGTGTACCTCCATATACACTTGTCCCTTCAAAAAGGGTAAGCCAGTTATCTATATGAAGGTAATTAGATCTTAAATTAAACCCTTTATAATATATAAGTGAAGCATTCATTCTCTCCATATAGGGAATAAAAATTATATCTCCAACACCAGGCCCTATCTCACCAGTATTAGATACTGATGGATCAACAAACCCTGATTTTGATCTACTCAAGATTTCATCGAGTTTAGAAATGGATTCTTTAAATCTTTTTTTTCTAAAAGAGTTATCTATAAAATTAAAGCTTTCTCGACAGAGCCAATTACACCAAGATCTGAAAATTTCTCTTTCTAATTCACGAATTTTAATAAGGTTACTGGATGTTATAAAAGATCCAAGTGATCCAAATGCATTTTCTAAAAAAGCTATGATTTCGTCGCTTTCAGTTATAACTTGCCCTTTAAATTCAATTGCAGGTAATTTCCCTGATCTGACTTTATCAAGGAACCAACTTTCCTTTTGACCGTAGCAAAACATATTTATTTTTTTGACTCTGTATGGAATCCTCTTATATTCAAGCCATAACCATATTTTCTGACAGTAAGGACACCAAGAGTGCCTATCCCTATAGAGGGTAACTATTACATCATTTTCAGTATTCCCAAATAATCTTAAATTTGCGTAGGAATTATTTATACCATTTACTCTATCAAGATCTTCAACTTGAAACTTATTTAAATCATTCCATGTCAAAATCTCATTCATTATTTGAATTGAAGCTATAAACTAACGTTATAATAATTGATTAAAAAAAGTCTTGGAATTTGAATTTGATTTAATTGTTGTTGGCGCTGGATCTGGAGGACTCGCTGCAGCTAAACGTGCGGCTAGTTATGGAGCAAAAGTTGCAATCATAGAAGTAAATAAAATAGGAGGAACTTGTGTAATAAGGGGATGTGTTCCTAAAAAGTTGATGGTTTATGCAGCCAAAAGTAAAAAAAATATGGATTCTTCTGAAGGATATGGATTAAAAAATGAAGGTATTAATTTTAAATCAAATATTTTATTGGAGAATGTTAGAGAGGAGGTTTCAAGATTAAGTAATTTACATAGAAATTCTTTAAATAAATTGAATGTAACTGTTTTTGAGGGTTTAGGAAGATTTACGTCTCAAAATGAATTGGAAATTATTTGTCCAAAAACAAAGAAAATTAAAAATAAAATAAGTTCAAAGAAAATTCTTATTTCAGTTGGAGGTAAACCAAAGAAATTGAATATTCCTGGGATAGATTTAGCATGGACTAGTGATGATATTTTCGAATTAGAGAAATTTCCCAAATCAATTTTAATAGTTGGAGGAGGATATATTGCTTGTGAATTTGCTTCTATTTTCAGGAATTTAGGCACTAAAGTAACTCAACTAATTAGAGGTCAACATTTACTTAATGGTTTTGATGAGGATCTTTCTTTATGTTTAGAGGAATCACCTACTTTTACTGAAATAAATATAATATCCAATACTCAATTAAAGTCTATCAAGAGAGAAAATGAAAATCTGGAATCTACCTTAGACTCTGGTGATAAACTCCTAACTAATAACATCCTTATCGCTACAGGTAGAGAACCAAATCTTTTGCCTTTAAATTTAGATTTTTTAAATCTAAAGATGGATGGCCAATATTTAGATGTTGATGAACTTAATCAAACAAGCAACATAAATATTTTTGCAGTTGGCGATATTATAAATAAACCAAACTTAACTCCAGTAGCAATAGAGCAAGGGAGAGTTTTTTCGGATAATTTTTTTAATGACCAAAAAAGAAAAGTAAACTATGAAAATATCCCTAAGGCCGTTTTCACTATTCCAGAAATTGCAACAGTTGGCTTAAGTGAAAAAAAAGCTGTAGAGATTTACTCTGAAAAAAATATAAAAATCTTCAAATGCAAATTTACCCCTATGTCTAATACTTTTAAAGAGAATAAATCAAAATGTATGTTGAAGATTGTAGTTCATAAGCTAACAGACAAAGTCCTGGGATGTCATATGTTTGGAGAAACATCATCTGAGATTATTCAAATGGTATCAATTGCATTAAATGCAGGGATAACAAAAAAAGACTTTGATATTACTATGGCTTTACACCCAACTATTTCAGAGGAATTTGTAACTATGTATGGCTAAAATTATGATTTAGAAAATTTTAATTTTTCTTGAGCAAAGAGAAACGCTATAAGTATTGAAAAGTAAATAAATAAACCTATCCTTAGTAAAGAAAGATAATTAAATCCATTCAAAAATAGTATCTTATCGAGAATGTAAAAAATATAAAGATTAAGCAAAATAAAACCTTCAACACGGGTTATTTTCCCTTTGCTCCAGAAAATTGGTAAGCATGCAAAGGTAGTTAAAATCATAAAAGGTAAATCAACTTTTATTAGGCTCTGTTCAATTGCTAAACCTTTAAATCCTGAAAAAATACTACAACTTCCGAGGATTAGAAGTTGATTTAGCAAATTGCTTCCTATTACGTTCCCAATCGCAAGATCTGTTTTACCTTTAAATGCGGCAATTATTGAAGTTACTAATTCTGGCAAAGATGTTCCTGTAGCTACAATTGTTAAACCAATAATAATTTCATTTACTCCCAAAAGAGTGGCAAGCGTTTGAGAACCATTTACTAAAATATTTGAACCAAAGCTCAAAAGAAGTATTCCCGCTATCAACTTCAGGAAAATATTAAGCTTCCCTCTATAATTATCATTGATTTCATCTATCTCTGGTTCAGCATCTTTTGTATCCTCTTCTTTTTCATTGATAGTATTAATTTCCCATATTGTATTTAAGAGTAAACAAAATATTAGAAATATCCCTGCTTGCAACGTTAATAAACCTGTTGATGACATTGCCCAAACCGCGCAAGAAATTGCCATTAAAAGAGGAACGTCTCTTCTTACTATTCTGCTTTTTACCTTAAGAGGTGTTATCAGTGAGCTTATACCTAAAACTACAAGGATATTGAAAATATTACTTCCTATTACATTGCTAGCTGCAAGCGAATCACTCCCTTTAAAAATTGAACTCAAGCTAACCAATAACTCAGGGGAACTTGTGCCGAGTGAGACAACTGTTAACCCAATAACTATTTGAGGTATTCCTAAAATTAAAGATAAATTTATTGCTCCCTGAATAAAGAATTCTCCACCTGCAAAAAGTAAAACTACTCCTAATATTATTTCTACTATGGGAAATACAAAATGACTCATACTTAACCTTTTGCTTAAATAATTTAATCTTTAATAATTGATTAACAACTATCCTCGAATATCTATAATTTATTGTCAATTTTAATTTGCTGTTAAAATTGATTAAATAGAAAAAATTTTGAAGACATTAACCATAATAAAACCTGATGATTGGCATTTACATTTAAGGGAGGGTCTTGTATTAAAAAATATAATTCAATATACATCAGAATATTACGGAAGAGCTGTGATCATGCCTAATACTAAAAGTCCTATAACATCAATTGATAGTGCTATTACTTATAAAAAATCTATTGCTGAAGCGTTACCAGAAAGTTCTAAGTTTGAGCCATTAATGACAATGTATCTTTCTGATGAGACTGATAAAGGAGAACTAATAAATGGATTCAAAAATAATGTCTTTTTCGCAGCAAAATTATATCCTGCTAATGCTACTACAAACTCCAGTCATGGAGTTAAGAAAATAGAAAATTTATATGAGATCTTTGAATCAATGCAAGATTCTGGAATGCCTCTTTTGATTCATGGGGAAGTGACTGATTCTGAAGTAGATATATTTGATCGAGAGGAAGTTTTTATAGATAGAGAACTTTCTGCCATAGCAAGAAGATTTCCAAAATTAAAAATTGTTTTAGAACACATAACTACCTCTTATGCGGTGGATTTTGTTCAAGAAAATAATATTGGAGCCACTATAACTCCTCATCATTTGCATATAAATAGAAATGCCATGTTTTTTGGAGGTTTAAATAGCGATTTTTACTGCTTACCAGTGGCTAAAAGGGAAAGTAATAGACTGGCTTTAAGGAAAGCTGCAACTAGTGGCAAAGAATGTTTTTTCTTAGGAACTGACTCTGCTCCTCACCTCATAAAGTGGAAGGCTTTTTGTGGTTGCGCGGGCATTTTTAATTCGCCAGTAGCATTAGAAAGCTATTTAACAGTATTTGAAGAGGAAAATGCTTTAGATAATTTTGAGAAGTTCGCAAGTTTAAATGGCCCTAAATTTTATAATATGCCCCCAAATAGAGAAAAATTAAAATTAGTTTCTAGACTAAACAAAGTCGCAGAATTTATTGATGTTATTGAAGATAAAAATATTGTCGGACAAATTAAACCATTTCACGCAGGTGAAACTTTAAAATGGCAAGTTGAAGGGATAGTAAATTAAAAAATTAGATTTAATCGGATCATTCAACAAAAGTGTAAATTTTCCAATTTTTCTTGCTTAAATGTGTTACTTTCAACTACGATAAAAAAGCGCAAATTCCTTTTGGGAGTGTGGCGGAATTGGTAGACGCGCCGGACTTAAAATCCGTCGAGCGCTTTAGCTCGTGGGGGTTCAAGTCCCCCCACTCCCATTATTTAATTATTTATTTTTAGTTCTTACGATAACTTCTAAAAATTGTTATGTTTTAACTAAGAAACAATTACTCAATATGGAAAATATTTTCAGTAATTCATTCGCTACTTTAGTTGCCTACGTCGGCGTAATTTCTGTCTATTTACTAGTAATTCCATTATTATTATTTTATTGGATGAATAATAGATGGAATATTATGGGTAAATTTGAGAGGTTAGGAATTTATGGACTTGTATTTCTTTTTTTTCCGGGTTTAATTTTATTTTCTCCATTTTTAAATCTCAGATTAAAAGGAAGTGGCAAAGGGTAAATAATTGACTAAAGGTAAAGTTGTACAAATAGGTATATTTTTCTCACTGATAGGTTTACTTAGTTATGAATTAGCACCTCACATTGGTATTGATACTTTTACTGCTAGTACTATTTCAAGCTGTATCTTGATTCTTATAGTTATTACTTGGGTGACATCCTATGTTTCTAGAGTTGTAAGTGGAAAAATGACGTTTATGGAACAAAGGAAGCGTTATAGAAAAGAGTATGAAAAGATTGTTAATGATAAACTAGAAAATAAATTCAATGCATTGTCAAGGGAAGAACAAGAAAAACTAATGGAAGATCTAGAAAAAAATCCATAAATTTTCATTAAAATAAATTTTAAAATTCATGAAAGAAAATAAAACGCAAATGACTAAAAATGATTCTTTATCAAAGGTAGATGATAAGTTTTATGAGTTAAAAAATAATAAAAGATTAGCTTTGATGCCTTTCATAATGGCTGGTGATCCAAATTTAGAAATAACATCTGAGATCTTATTGAAGTTACAAGAAAATGGAGCTGACCTTATTGAATTAGGAATCCCTTATAGTGATCCTCTCGCAGACGGACCTATTATTCAACTGTCTGCCTCTCGCGCCTTAAAGTCAGGCACTACCCCAAGAAAAGTAATCACACTTTTAGAGTCTTTAAAGGGTAAATTGAATATTCCCATCATACTTTTTACTTACTTAAATCCTTTATTATCTTTTGGTTTTGAACAGTTTTGTGAGATGGTATCAAATGCTGGAGTTTCCGGACTGATAATTCCTGATCTCCCTTTAGAGGAAGCTTATAAATTTTCTAAAACAGTTAGTAGCTATTCTATGGACTTGATTTTATTGGTTGCTCCAACTACTCCTTTTGAGAGAATGCAAAAAATATCCAATCATACAAAAGGTTTTACTTATTTAGTAAGTGTTACAGGTGTCACTGGTGAGAGAAACAAGATGGAAAATAGAGTAGAAAATCTTATTGCAAAATTAAAAGAAATAAGTACAAATCCAATTGCTGTTGGGTTTGGAATTTCAACCCCTGAACATGTTAATAAAGTTCGTGAATGGGGGGCTGATGGAGTAATTATTGGGAGCGCATTTGTAAAACGAATTTCTAGTTCAAGTGAAAAAGATGTTATTAATCATATTGGTAAGTTTTGTAATGATATGCGTTTGGCTGCCGATCAAAAAAACTAATAGATTAGTTTTTTTAATAAATGTTGGCTTATTGAAAATATATAGATTATTTATTGAAAATTTTTTATTATCTTTAGGATTCCTCAGTAGGTAATAGTCTTATGACTTTACCTTTCTTTTTAAACTGTATTTCAAAATTGTCACCTGCCTTTAAATCTAGAAGAGCTGTATATGCTTTACCAATCAATAGATTACCATTCCCTTGGACAGTGGCTATGTAACTTAATTTTCTTCCACCTTTACCAATTCCGCTAGTTTCGTTATCACCGCTACTTTTATACCCTTGAGCTTCAGCAATTGCCTTATAGTATGCATTATAATTTTTCCTTTTTTTACCATTTTTAGAAGTGGAAAAATATCCACATGCTATAACTCTCTCTGATTCACTAACACCTTTAAGTTCTTTAGTTTTTGCGATTAATTCACTTCCAGTGAGCTTCATAAATAATAAATACAGCTACCTGAATAACATAGCAATTTGTGTGTAATATATGCAATTATTGATTATATTTTATTCTATTAATTATCTATAAAAATGGAAAATTTTGTAGTGTTTGGTGAGTACTGCCAAGATGCAATCATTAAAAGAGAACCATTTCGTAATCAACATCTTAATAGGTTAAAAACTTTAAAAGATCGCGGTATTTTAGTTACTTTAGGACCAACAAAATGTACTAAATATTTGTTTGGAATTTTTAAAGCTAATGATGAAAACCAACTAAGAGA